>JASJPK010000111.1:0-22101 GCA_031426735.1 Hydrogenophilaceae bacterium
GCCCGTCTTGCCGGCAAATTCGCCGGCGTTGATTTCCAGTACATAGGCGACCGGGGCGGGCGGTTGGTAGATGCGGCAAGGTCCATTGACGCAGGGCTGCAGCGTGACGGCCCCGAGCACCTGGCGCGTCGAACCGACCCAGACCAGGTCGAGCGGAAAGTTCATGCCGTGCATCCAGAAGCCATGTAGATCCGGCCTTGGGAACACAAACCAGAGGCCGGATTCTGTTGCCAACGCGTCGCGGCCGGAAAGTCCGCGTTCGCGTTCCTGCAGGCTGGCGGCAACGCCGACGTTGAAGGTTTGCGCGCCGATGTGGACGCGCATCGCCTGTCCGGCAGCGCAGTTTTCGCTGGCCTGCGTGCGATAAGTCAGTGCCAGCAGTAAGGTAAGTAGCGAGACGCGCATTACACTCGCGCCCCAAATTCCGTTATTTCTTCGTTCACGCATCTTCATTCGCCGATTCATATGCAATTTCAGGTTACTCATCGTTCTGGCAAAGCCCGTCGCGGCACGCTGGAAACCGCGCACGGCGTCATTCAGACGCCGGTGTTCATGCCGGTCGGCACGGTCGGCACGGTCAAGGGCGTCACGCCGCACGAACTGATCGATCTCGGCGCGCAGATCATCCTCGGCAACACCTTCCATCTCTGGCTGCGCCCGGGCCAGGAGGTGATTGCCGCACACGGCGGCCTGCACGGCTTCATGCGCTGGAACGGTCCGATTCTGACCGATTCCGGCGGCTTTCAGGTCTGGAGCCTGACGCATCTGCGCAAGATCAGCGAAATGGGCGTCAAGTTCGCCTCGCCGATCGATGGCCAGCGCCTGATGCTGTCGCCGGAAAAAAGCATGCAGATTCAGAAGACGCTGAATTCGGACATCGTGATGATCTTCGACGAATGCACGCCCTACCCGGCCGATCACGACACCGCGCGCATCTCGATGGAGTTGTCGCTGCGCTGGGCGGAACGCTCCAAGGTCGCGCACGAGGGCAATCCGAATGCGCTGTTCGCCATCGTGCAGGGCGGCATGTACGAGGATCTGCGCGAGCGTTCGCTGGAGAAGCTGACTGAAATCGGCTTCGACGGCTATGCGCTCGGCGGCTTGTCGGTGGGCGAGCCGAAGGAGGACATGGAGCGCATCCTCGACCACATGGGCCATCGACTGCCGGAGGACAAGCCGCGCTATCTGATGGGCGTCGGCACGCCGGAAGACATCATTTTCGCCATCGAGCGCGGCATCGACATGTTCGATTGCGTGATGCCCACCCGCAATGCGCGGCACGGCCTGCTGTTCACCTGGTCGGGCGATCTGCGCATCCGCAATGCCCGCTTCAAGGCGGATACCGGCCCGATCGACGCGCGCTGCGACTGCTACACCTGCCGCAATTACAGCCGCTCGTACCTGCATCATCTGCACCGTTCCGGCGAGATGCTGGGCGCGCGCCTGAATTCCATCCACAACCTGCATTTCTATCAGGATTTCACCGCCCGCCTGCGCGAGGCGCTGGAGCAGGGGCGCTTCGAGGCGTGGCGACAAGAATTCCTGGACGGCAGGCGTCAGGGCGTGGCGTAAGCGCCGGGCTATCGATTCCCGCGCGTTTGCGACAAAATCGCCGGATACATCAATAAGCACCCAGGGAGGGTCGCATGTCCGAGTCTAACCGCGAGTCAAACCGCGTTTATCCGCTCAAGTTCACCGGCAACGGTGGCGAATATTTCCGCATCTGGATCGTCAATCTGGCGTTGAGCCTGCTGACGCTGGGCATCTATTCGGCCTGGGCCAAGGTGCGGCGCAAGCGTTATTTCAACAACCACACCCTGCTCGACGGGCATCACTTCGACTATCTGGCCGATCCCGTCGCCATTCTGAAGGGCCGCTTGATCGCGGCGGTCTGCTTCCTGGTCTATGCGCTGACGAACAAGACGCTGCCGATGGTTTCGTTGGTCTTGCTGCTGCTGTTTTTCGTCGCGGCGCCGTGGATCATCGTGCGCGCCTTGCAGTTCAATGCCCGCAACAGCAGCCATCGCGGCCTGCGCTTCGATTTCGGCGGCGATCTGCGCGAGTCGTATCGCATCTTTCTCGGTTATGGCTTGTTGTCCACCCTCTCGTTGGGCTTGCTGCTGCCTTATCTGCAGTATCGCAAGACCGCGTTCATCGGCGGCAACCATGCTTATGGCAATCTGCGCGCCAGCTTCGCAGGCGGCGTCTGGCCGTTTTACCGGATCGCCCTGGCCGCCCTCGGCCTGATCCTCGTGCCGCTGACGTTGGTGGTGGTCGGCACTGTGGCGAGCATCGGCATGCCCCAGATGCATGCGACCGGCGCCGCGATGTTCCTGGTTTATTTCCTTATCGGCCTGGTCACGTTCTATGTCACCTTGCCCATTGTTGCCGGCTATCTCGGCGCCCGCATGGCGCAACAGTTCTTTGCCGGCACACGCTTTGACCGCATCGGCTTCGACAGCAGTTACCGCGCGCGCGGCCTGGTCTGGCTGTATGTGTCGAATCTGGTGCTGATCGTGTTGACGCTCGGGCTGTTCATTCCCTGGGCGCAGGTCCGCACGGCGCGTTTCTGGCTCGACAATCTGGCGCTGGTCGGCCCCGACGGCGGCCTGGATCGGGTCGTGGCGGTGGCGGGGCAGAATCTTTCCGCCACCGGCGCGGAAATGGCCGATGTGTTCGACGTGGATATCGGCCTGGCCTGACGATGGCCGAACTCGTTTTCGCCGCCGACTATTTCGACGGCGCCGCCAGCGCCGCGAAACCGGTCGAGGTGGCCTGGGATGCCGCGCGGCGCCTGCTCGAACTGCGCTGGGACGGCGCGACGCGGCACGTGGCGGCCGTCGATGTGCGGGTCGGCGACCGTTTGGGCGGCGCCCGCCGGGTGATCTATCTGGCCGACGCCGGCGAAATGCACTGCGACGATCATGCCGCCGCGGATGCGTTGGCCGCCGCCCTTGGCCAGGGCCGCGCCGCCGCCGGGGTGTTCCGGCTGGAGTCGCGTTATTCGATTGCCATGCTGGCCCTGCTGCTCAGTCTGGCGCTGGCGTGGTTGGGCTTGCGCCACGGTGTGCCGCTGGTGGCGGAGCAGGCCGTGCGCCTGATTCCGCCGAACCTGGAAGCCGGCATCGGGGAACAGGGCCTGGCGCTGCTGGATCGCCTCGCGTTCAATCCCAGCGCCTTGCCCGTGGCGCGCCAGGCCGGGCTGCGCAACAGCCTGGCGGAGGCTTGTCGGCGCGGCGGTTGCCCGTCATATCGGGTGGAGTTCCGCGCCAGCGAACGCATCGGCGCGAACGCGCTGGCGCTGCCCGGCGGCATTCTGGTGTTCACCGACGACATCGTCCGGCTGGCCAGGCATGACGACGAACTGCTGGCGGTGGCGGCGCACGAACTGGGGCATGTGCGTTACCGGCATGGTTTGCGCCAGGCACTGGCCGCCGCCGGTGTCGTGCTGCTGGCGGAAGTGATGCTGGGCGATATCAGCGGCATCGCCGATCTGTCTGGCGGCCTGCCCGTGGTGCTGCTGCAATCCGGCTATACCCGCAATATGGAACGCGAGGCGGATGCGCATGCACTGGCTTGGATGCGCGATGCCTGTCTGCCGCCGCGCCGCTTCGCCGACATCCTGCAACGCCTCGATCCCGTGCATGACGAGATGAAAGGCGCCGCCTTGTTTTCGACGCATCCGGAAACGCGCGAGCGGATCAAAGTTTTTCGGGAACAAGAGCTTGTCACATCGGGCTGTTAGAATGCGCCAGTTTTTTTCTACAGGTTTTTTTCATCATCATGCTGATTTCTCCCGCTTACGCCGCTGCCGAGCAACCCGATCCGATCATGAGCTTTCTGCCTCTGGTCGTCCTTTTCGCGCTGTTCTATTTCCTGATCATCCGGCCGCAGATGAAGCGTGCCAAAGATACGAAAAAGATGCAGGAAGCCATTCAGAAAGGCGATGAAGTCATCACCGCCGGCGGCCAGGTCGGCAAGGTCGTCAAGGTTTCGGATCAGTACATCACGCTGGATATCGGCGGCGGAGTCGAATCGCACTTCCAGCGCGCAACGGTGAGTACCGTGCTGCCGAAGGGCACGATCAAGGACATCTGAGTCGTAGTGAAGCGGGAAGGAGGGCGGATCGATTCAAAGCCCCGCCTGATGCACTCCACCCTTCCCCTTTGCCTTTTTCTCTTCACGAGTAAGACATGAACCGCTTCCCCCTCTGGAAATACATCGTCATCGGCGTGGCCTTGGGCCTCGCCTTCGTCTACACCCTGCCCAATTTCTTCGGCGATGTGCCGGCCGTGCAGGTGATGCCGGTGCGCACGACGGAAAAGGTCGATACCGCGCTGATGCAGCGGGTCGAAGCAGCCCTGCAAACGGCCGGCGTGGCGACTAGCGGTGTGGAACTGGATGCACGCGGCGTGAAGGCGCGTTTTGCCGACACCGATACCCAGCTCAAGGCCAAGGATGCGCTGCAAAAAATACTCGGTTCCGGCTACACCGTGGCGCTCAACCTATTGCCCGCCTCGCCGGCCTGGCTGACCTCGCTCGGCGCCTTGCCGATGAATCTGGGCCTGGATCTACGCGGTGGCGTGCACTTCCTGCTGCAGGTCGACATGCCGAAGGCGCTGGAAAAGGCGGCCGAACGTTATCAGGGCGATATCCGTACTTTGCTGCGCGAGAAGAAGGTGCGCTACACCGGCATCGGCCGCGAGGGCGATCGCGTCGAGCTGCGCTTCCGCGATACCGCGCAACGCGACGAAGCGCGCCGCGCCATTGAGGAGGCTTATCCCGATCTGCAACTGGATGACGCGCAGGTCGGCGAGGAATACGCGCTGGTCGCCAGCCTGAAGAAGGTGGCGCAGGTGAAAACGCAGGAATTCGCGCTGAAGCAGAACCTGACCACGCTGCGCAACCGGGTCAACGAACTCGGCGTGGCGGAACCGGTGATCCAGCAACAGGGCGTCGACCGCGTCGTCGTTCAACTGCCCGGCGTGCAGGACACCGCCAAGGCGAAGGAAATCCTCGGTCGCACCGCCACGCTGGAAATCCGCATGGTGGACGAGGAGCGGATGCAGGATCCGGCCGTGGTTCAGGCCGCCGCCGCCGGGCAGGCGCCGTTCGGCACCGAGATGTATTTCGAGCGCAACGGCATGCCGGTGATCGTGAAGAAGACCGTGGTGCTGACCGGCGAGTACATCACCGACGCGCAGCCCGGCTTCGACAACCAGTCGAATCAGGCCGCCGTGCATATCAATCTGGACGGTCGCGGCGCGCGCATCTTCAAGAACGTCACGCGCGAGAACGTCGGCAAGCGCATGGCGATTCTGCTGATCGAGAAGGGCAAGACGGAAGTGGTGACCGCGCCGGTGATCCGCGAGGAAATCGGCGGCGGTCGCGTCCAGATCACCGGCATGGATTCCGCCCAGGAAGCCAACGACGTTGCGCTGCTGTTGCGCGCCGGTGCGCTGGCGGCGCCGATGGAGATCGTCGAGGAACGCACGGTCGGCCCGTCGCTCGGCGCGGACAACATCGAACGCGGCATCAATTCGACGCTGATCGGTTTTGCCGCCGTGGCGGTGTTCATGATCGTCTACTACCAGTTCTTCGGTTTGATTTCCGTGCTGGCGCTGGCGACCAACCTGTTCCTGCTGGTGGCGCTGCTGTCCATGGCGCAGATGACCCTGACCCTGCCCGGCATCGCCGGTATCGCGCTGACGCTGGGCATGGCGATCGACGCCAACGTGATCATCGCCGAGCGCATCCGCGAGGAACTGCGCAACGGCATGTCGCCGCAGGCCGCCATTGCCGCCGGCTACGAGCACGCCTGGGACACCATCCTGGACTCCAACGTCACCACGTTGATCGCTGGCATTGCCTTGTTCTGGCTCGGTTCCGGTCCGGTGCGCGGTTTTGCCGTGACGCTGTGCCTGGGCATTCTGACTTCCATGTTCAGCGCGGTGACGATTTCGCGCGCCATGGTGAACCTGACCTACGGCCGGGCCAAGCGCCTGACCAAAGTGTCGATTTAAGGGGCGACAACATGGAACTCTTTCACGTCAAGAAAGACATCCCGTTCATGCGCTTCGCGCGCAGCACGATTTACTTCTCGCTGTTCTTCATCGTCGCTTCGATTGCGCTGCTCGCCACCAAAGGCCTCAATCTAGGCGTCGATTTCACCGGCGGCACGATGATGGAAGTCGGCTACCAGGCTACCGCCGATGTGCATGCGATACGTGAACATCTGGCCAGGAATGGTTACGCCGACGCGCAGGTGCAGAACTTCGGCAGTTCGAAGGATGTGCTGGTGCGTCTGCCGGTCAAGGCCGAAACAACCTCCGCCCAGTTGTCGGAAAAAGTGCTGGTCGTGCTGAGGCAGGCCGACCCCAAGGTGGAACTGCGCCGCGTCGAGTTCGTCGGCCCGCAGGTCGGCAACGAACTGTTCGAGGACGGTGCCCTGGCATTGGTCGTGGTGTCGGTCGGCATTGCGCTATATCTGGCCCTGCGCTTCGAGTGGCAATTCGCGGCCGGCGCGATTTTCGCCACCGCGCACGACATCTTCATCGTGCTCGGCGTCTGGTCGCTGTTCCAGTGGGACTTCTCGCTGACCGTGCTGGCGGCGGTGCTGGCGATCCTGGGTTACTCGGTGAACGACACCGTGGTGGTGTTCGACCGGATTCGCGAGAACTTCAAGAAAACCCGCATGACCGATATCGCGGCGATCATGGACAACGCCAAGACCGCCACGCTGTCGCGAACCATCATCACCAGCGGCGCCACGCAGCTGGTCGTGCTGGCCATGCTGTTCCTCGGCGGCGAAGTGCTGTACGGCTTTGCGCTGGCGCTGACCATCGGCATCGTCGTCGGCACCTATTCCTCGGTGTTGGTCGCCAGCCCCATCGTCATGTGGCTCGGCATCTCGCGCGAGGATTTCATCAAGCCGGTGAAAGAAGAATCCGGCGCCGTGGTTTGAGTTTTCGACAAGGAGCCGTCATGCGTTCGCTCTCTATCCTTGCTTGCGTCGCCCTGGGTTTGGTCAGTCAGGTGCAGGCCGCCTCGGTGATCGTGGATAAAACCATTGCCGGTTTCTCGTCGCCGGAAAGCGTCGCGGTGGCTGGCGGCGATGTGTTCGTTTCCAATCTCGGCGTCAAGCTGGAACCTTCCGCCAAGGATGGCGACGGCTTCATTTCCCGGCTGGATCGCGCCGGCAACGTCAAGACGCTGAAGTGGGCGGACAAGCTGGATGGCCCGAAGGCCCTGATCGTGGTCGACGGCGTGCTCTACGTCGCCGATATCGATCGCGTGCTCGGCTACCGCGTGCGCGACGGTAAGCAGGTGTTCGCGCTCGACATGGCCGCAACCGGCAGCGTCTTCCTGAACGGCTTCGCGCGTTACGACAACCGCCGCCTGCTGCTTTCCGCAACCGATATCGGCAAGGTGTTCGTGATCGACCTGCCGAAGAAGTCGTTCAGCGAAATGCAGTTCGATACGCCGCCGAAAGGCCCGAACGGCATGAAGAAGGCCGGTAGCCGGCTGATGGTGGTGGAGTGGGGCACGGATTCGTTGCCGAACGGCAACATCAAAACATATCGACTGGAAGGCATGACCGCCAAGCTGGAAAAAGCCTATGACCTGACTCCGTCGGGCTACTTCGACGGCGTCGTCGACCTGGGCGCCAACCGCTGGTTGATCTCCAACTGGGTCAAGTTCGAGCCGGCCGGGATGTTACAGATGCTGGATACCCGTACCGGCAAGGCGAGCGCCGTTGCGATGAAATCCCCCATCGCCGGCCCGGCCGACCTGTTCCTCGACGACCAGGGCAAGCTCTGGCTGCCGGGCATGATGGAAGGCAAGGTTTATCGAATGACCGTGCGGCCCTGAACGGCATCGCTTGAGCATGGAATTCATCACCCAGTTCATCGACATCGTCCTGCACCTCGACAAGCATCTGGCCTTGCTGGTGACGAGCTACGGTGTCTGGGTCTACGCGATTCTGTTCGCCATCGTGTTCATGGAAACCGGCTTTGTGGTGACGCCGTTCCTGCCCGGCGATTCCCTGCTGTTCGTTGCCGGCGCGGTGGCGGCGGCCGGCGGCATGGAGGTGCAATTGGTGGCGGCGACCTTGGTCGCGGCGGCGCTGTGCGGCGATAACGTCAATTACTGGATCGGCCGTTTTCTCGGGCCGAAGGTGTTCCAGTTCGAAGGCAGCCGCTGGCTGAAGCAGGAAAACCTGGAACGCACGCACGCCTTCATGGAAAAACATGGCCCGAAGGCCATCATCATCGCCCGCTTCGTGCCCGTGGTGCGCACCTTCGTGCCCTTCGTCTGCGGCATCGGCCGCCTGACCTACGGCCGCTTCCTCGGTTTCTCGGTGCTGGGCGCGCTGATCTGGGTCGGCCTGCTGGTGCCGGCCGGCTATTTCTTCGGCAACCTGCCGGTCGTGAAGAACAACCTGACGGCGGTGATCCTGCTGATCGTGTTCATTTCGGTGCTGCCCGGCATCGTCGAATTCGTCCGGCATAAACGCGCGCAACAAAAGCCGTAAACCAGCCCGCACCGACTTCCGCGTCAGAGGTTGAGTCGGTAGCTCAGAAAAGCGCGGCGCTCGACCAGATAGTCCTTGAATTCGCTATGTTCCGCGTTGAAGTTTTGCAGCGTGAAAGACAACTCGTCGTCCTTGCCGAACAGTTTCAGCGTTTTGCCCACGCGCAGGTCATAACGATGGTAGGCCGGCTGTATGTCGCCATCGTTGGGCCACTTCAATTCTCCTACCCAGTAGCCGCCCAGGCTGAGGCGCAAACCGCGCGGAAATTTTCTTGACCAGAGCAGGCTGGATGCATGTTGGGGCGCCGACATTTCCACATCGACATCTTTGGTGACGGCGCTGGGGTTGGTCGCCACATCCGCGCCGACGCCACTGGCGCTGATGCGGGTAATGGCGTGGCTGAACCGAAAGCGCCCCCAATCGGCATGTTTCCAGTCCAGTCCGAGATCGCCGCCATGGACCTGGATATTGCCGGCATTGAAGAAATAAAAGGCCTTGTAATGGCCGTAGCGCGGCGTCAGGCCAAACGGGAGGCCGGGATTGACCCAGGATTTCCCGCTGTATCCGAGCGGACGCTCGTACCCGGCCGGTTCCGCAAAGCCGCAGGGCGGGCCGAGAAAGGTGCCGCCGGTCTGGGTTTCACTATCCAGAATGCACGATTGCTCGTCGATGTAGTTGCTGTATCTGTTCAGGTAAACGCGTGCATCGACGCGTAAGCCGGCCGGCTGCAGGTGGCCGATGTAGCCCAGTTCGGCGTAGTCGAGCTTCTCGGGTTCGAGTTCGCGGTAGGCGTAATGCGCGACATCGGCGATGCCGCCGCTCCAGGTCACCATTTCGCGGGCATTCGCTTCGAAGATGGTCGGCGCGCGATAACCGCGACCGAGGCTGAAGCGCAGACTCTGCGTCGGTGTGATGCGGTAGTTCAGGGCCAGCCGCGGCGAGACGAGCAGATCGGTGTTGTAGTGTTTTTCCAGCATGCCGCCGGCGTGAACCAGCCAGTCGGGCGTGGCCGTCCAGTCGAGATTGCCGAAAATCTGCCCTTGCCAGCCGCCGACGCTGCCGAGGCCGGCGAGGGCGCTGCTCGATTCCGCGGCATCCTTGCGTACGCCGATACCCCACAGTCCGGTCAGCGTGTCCGACCAGGCGTGAATTTGCTGGAGTTCGATGTCGTCGCGACTGACATCGACGTTTTCCTGAATGTTCAGCGCCGCGACCGGCGCTATTGCCGGGTCCGTCGGGTACACGCTGTACTGGTCGCGCGCCTTGCGCCCATAGTGGTAGTAGCGCAGCGAGAGTTCGGAGTTCTTGCCGTAAAAGCGCTTCCAGCCGAGATCGAGAAAGACATCTTGCAGGGCCGCAGTGCGGGGCGGGTCGCTGGCATCGCCGGTTTGTCCAATAGCGTTTTTGCCGTTGCTGATGCCCAAGCGGAAACCGATTTCTTCGTCGCGCCGCAGGCTCTTGGTGAGTTGTCCGTTAAAGGTCTGACGTTGGATGGCTTCGTTGAATGCTTGCAGCGGTCGATCGAGATCGCGGTAGTTGGTGGCTTCTCTGGCGGATGCGCCGATGCGCCAGTTGAGGCCGCCGGCGCCGCGCGCCATGTAGGCGTAAAGGTCGCCGATATCCTGTTTGCCGGCGCGCAGTACCAGACCCTGTTCGTTTTCGCCCAGCGGCACGCGCGTGATGATGTTGATGACGCCCTGGAACGCGTTCGCGCCGTAGCTGGCCGGGTTGGCGCCGCGCACTACCTCGATGCGTTCGATGTCATCCAGTCGTAGCGGCAGATCCTGCCATTCGACGCCGCCCTGGAAGGGGTCATACAGCGCACGGCCATCGAGCAATACCAGCAGGCGGCGGGAGTGGGCATCACCCATGCCCTGATTGACGACGGAGGGCGATCCAGCTGGCCAGTCTGCCACCAGAAACCCGGGAACCAGACGGAAAATGTCGTGAATTTCCGTGAAACCCGAATCGAGGATGGTTTCCCGGTCGATCACCGTCACCGGTGCAGGCGCGTCCAGCGGCGACTGCAGAATGCGCGAGGCGGTGAGCACGGCTGGAATTTCTTCCAGGAAATCGTGTTCCGAGCTGGCATCCGGTGCGGCCATGGTCGCGGGAGTCAGGAAGGCGAGACAAAGTCCAGCACCGAGGTTGCAAATAAAACTGGGGGGAAGGTGCATTGCGGACGGTGGGTGTTACACGTGATCTGGATTACGGATATTGCCTATCAACAGGCGACATGACCAGTAATCTCGGGCCTGTGATTGAGTTTGTTCGCCGGCAGGACGCAATCGCGTCGAAGCGGTAGCGACCGACGCAGCACCGGAGTGATTCCGCAGTTTGGCGTCGCTGGATTGCGGCATTTCCGTCAACGGGACGATGTGCCGCATGATCGCCCGGCGAATTTATGCGGCATCCGGGCTAAAATCGCCGCTTTCTTGCCTGCTTGAGTGACATCGCCATGTTTTCCGCCAGCCAGACCATCGCCAGCACCGATCCCGAACTTTGGGCCGCCATCCAGAGCGAAAACCATCGCCAGGAAGAGCACATCGAGCTGATCGCTTCCGAGAACTACGTCAGCCATGCCGTCATGGAGGCGCAGGGCTCCCAGCTCACCAACAAATATGCCGAGGGTTATCCCGGCAAGCGCTATTACGGCGGCTGCGAATTCGTCGACATTGCCGAGCAACTGGCGATCGACCGCGTCAAGAAAATTTACGGCGCGGAAGCCGCCAACGTGCAGCCCAATTCCGGCTCGCAGGCCAATCAGGCGGTATTCATGGCCTTCCTGCAACCCGGCGACACGATCATGGGCATGAGCCTGGCCGAAGGCGGCCACCTGACACACGGCATGAAGCTGAACATGTCCGGCAAGTGGTTCAACGTCGTCGCCTACGGTCTCAACGCAAAAGAGGAAATCGATTACGAGGCGATGGAGGCCTTGGCGCACGAGCACAAGCCAAAGCTGATCATCGCCGGCGCTTCCGCCTACGCGCTGAAGATCGATTTCGCCCGTTTCGCCAAGGTCGCCAAGGCCGTCGGTGCGATCTTCATGGTCGACATGGCGCACTACGCCGGCCTGATCGCCGCCGGCATCTACCCGAACCCGGTGCCGCACGCCGACGTGGTCACCTCGACCACCCACAAGACCCTGCGCGGACCGCGCGGCGGCATCGTCCTGATGAAGGCGGAACACGAGAAAGCCATCAATTCGGCGATCTTCCCCGGCCTGCAGGGCGGCCCGTTGATGCATGTGATCGCCGGCAAGGCGGTGGCGTTCAAGGAAGCCATGGGCAAGGACTTCAAGCATTACCAGGAGCAGGTCGCCGCCAACGCGCTGGTGATGTGCAAGGTGTTGATCGAACGCGGCCTGCGCATCGTCTCCGGCCGCACCGAATCGCACGTCTTCCTGGTCGACCTGCAAGCCAAGAACCTGACCGGCAAGGAGGCCGAAGCCGCGCTCGGCCGCGCCCACATCACGG
The DNA here is from genome assembly GCA_031426735.1 of Hydrogenophilaceae bacterium. Lineage (GTDB taxonomy): Bacteria > Pseudomonadota > Gammaproteobacteria > Burkholderiales > Thiobacillaceae > PFJX01. Next base: position 12,016 of record JASJPK010000111.1, read on the forward strand.
TCAACAAGAACGCCATCCCGAACGACCCGCAGAAACCCATGGTCACCTCCGGCATCCGCATCGGCACACCAGCAATGACCACGCGCGGCTTCAAGGAACTGGAAGCCGAGAAGTTGGCGCATCTGGTCGCCGACGTGCTCGACGCGCCCAACGACGAAGCAGTGATTGCGCGCGTGCAAGGCGACGTGGCGAAACTGACGGCTGCGTTCCCGGTGTATGGGAAGTGAGTTGCGTAGGGTGCGCCGTGCGCACCAGTCGTATCTGGACCGGTGCGCATGGCGCACCCTACGACATGCGGTTCACTAGATTATGAGATGCCCGTTCTGCGGCGCGACCGACACCCAGGTGGTGGAAACCCGGTTGTCGGAAGACGGCGTCAGCATCCGCCGTCGTCGCCGCTGCAACGCTTGCGACAAACGTTTCACCACGTTTGAAACCGCCGAGGTGCGCCTGCCGGCGGTGGTCAAGCAGGCCGGCGAGCGGCAGGAGTTCAGCCGCGACAAGCTCAACGAAGGGTTTCGCCGCGCCTTGCACAAGCGGCCGGTGCCGGCGGCACTGGTCGATGAAGCCATCGACCGCATCGTGCACAAGATCTTGGCCTTGGGGGAGCGCGAAATCACCTCGCGCTTCATCGGCGAACTGGTCATGAACGAACTGAAGCGTCTCGATAAGGTCGCCTACATCCGTTTCGCCTCGGTCTACCGGGCGTTTCAGGATGTGGACGATTTCCGCGACGTGATTCGCGAAGTCGACAAATAAGCGTTTCGTGTTCAGCGCCACAGATCACGCCCACATGGCCCGCGCCTTGCGTCTGGCCGAACTGGGGCTGTACACCACATCTCCGAATCCGCGGGTCGGCTGCGTCATCGTGCGCGACGGCGTCGTGGTCGGTGAAGGTTGGCATGAGAAGACCGGCGGACCGCATGCTGAAGTGCACGCCTTGCGCGCGGCCGGCGGGGGGGCACGGGGGGCGACGGCCTACGTCACGCTGGAACCGTGCAGCCACCACGGCCGCACGCCGCCTTGCGCGAATGCGTTGATTGACGCCGGCGTCGCGCGCGTGGTGGCCGCGATGCGCGACCCGAACCCGCAGGTGTCCGGGCGCGGCCTGGAACTGCTGACCCTGGCGGGGGTGAGCGTGCAAACCGGCCTGCTGGAAAATGAGGCGCGCGAACTCAACGTCGGTTTCATTTCCCGCATGACCTGCGCGCGGCCCTGGCTGCGTCTGAAAACAGCGTCCTCGCTGGATGGCAAGACTGCCTTGCTGAACGGCGAGTCGAAATGGATCACCGGCGCCGCCGCGCGCGCCGATGTGCAGCGCTGGCGTGCCCGTGCCTGCGTCATCCTGACTGGCGTCGGTACCGTTCTGGCCGACGATCCGCAGATGAATGTGCGTGACATGGAGACGCCGCGTCAGCCGTTGAAGGTGATCGTCGACAGCCATCTGACCACACCGCCGAGCGCGAAGATTCTGCACGGCGGTGCCTTCATCGCCTGCGCCGTGGCCGACCCGGCCAAGCGCGCCGCGCTGGAAGCCGCCGGCGCACAAATCATCGAATTGCCGGGCGCAGATGGTCGTGTCGATCTGGCCGCGTTGCTGCTGGAGTTCGGCCGCCAGGGCATCAATGAGGTGCATGTCGAAGCCGGCGCGACACTGAACGGTGCGTTGCTGGCCGCCGGCCTGGTCGATGAATGGATTTCTTATATTGCGCCGATAGCGCTGGGGCACGCCGCGCGCGGGCTGTTCGATCTGCCGGCGTTGACCGAGATGGCCGCGCGGCGGTCGTTCGAGATGCGCGATACCCGTATGGTGGGCGGAGACATCCGCCTGACATTACGGCTCGCTTCGTAGTGAGTAGGCCGGCAAATCCCTTGCCGACTTTCAGCATGCGGGGGCGATGTCGCCGACCTGCGATTGGCGCCCGATTGTTTAAGTTTTTTGGATTGGATGCACGATGAAAATCAGCCGCAATCATGTGGTCACTCTGAAATATCAGGTCACGGACCGCGACGGTGAAGTGGTCGACGCTGGTCAGGAACCGCTGGTCTATCTGCATGGCGGTTATGGCGGTGTGTTCGATGCGCTGGAAGTGGCGTTGCAGGGCAAGTCGGTCGGCGATGACTTCCGCGTCGAACTTGCCGCCGAGCAGGCGTTCGGCGAATACGACGAGGACCTGGTCAGCGTCGAGCCGCGCGATGCCTTTCCCACCAACATCCAGATCGGCACGCAGGTCGAACTCGACGATGAGGATGGCGACAGCATGTTGTTCAGCGTTACCGCCATCAGCGGCGACACGGTGACAATCGACGGCAATCACCCGCTGTGCGGCAAGGATCTGGTGTTTTCCGGCACGGTTGCCGCCATTCGCCCGGCCACGGCGAAAGAGATCGCGCGCGGCGAAGCGAACTGAACTAAATCGAACCTGCCCCGCACTTGATTGCAGGCCGCGCGGCGAGCCGGATTTCCCTTGCTTCCGCCAAAACCATAAAATGGCCGCTTTTCGTGCGGCGCGGTCCTTTCGGACCAGCCTGCTACTCCAACTTCACTCCGGGTGTTCCTCATGTTTACCGGCATCATCCAGGCCGTCGGCCACATTTCCCATTTGACTGAAGGCGCGAGCGGCGACGCGCGCGTGACGGTTGCTGCCGGCGGGCTCGATCTCGCCGATGCGCAACTGGGCGATTCCATTGCCTGCAACGGCGTCTGCCTGACCGTGGTGGACAAGACCGCCGACAGTTTCAGTATCGATGTCTCCGGCGAAACCTTCTCCTGCACGATCGGCTTCGCGCCCGGCGACAAGGTCAATCTGGAAAAGGCCATGCGCTTGTCGGATCGGCTCGGCGGCCATCTGGTGTCCGGGCATGTCGATGGCGTCGGCAGCGTGATTCACTTCGCGCCGGTATCCGAACAGAGTGACGGCAGTTGGCGGCTGGACATCCGCGCGCCCGGTTCGATGGCGCGCTATCTGGCGCACAAGGGTTCGGTCGCGGTGAACGGTGTGTCGCTGACGGTGAACAAGGTGCATGGCGCCGATTTTTCGATCAATCTGATTCCGCACACGCTGGAACAGACCATGCTGAATGAATTAAAGGCCGGCAGCCGGGTCAATCTCGAAGCCGACATGCTGGCGCGTTATGCCGACCGCTTGCTGAATTACGTTAATGAACAGGATAAAGACTGATGAGCCTCGCCCCCATTGAAGAAATCGTCGCGGAGCTGAAGGCTGGCCGCATGGTCATCCTGGTCGATGAGGAAGACCGCGAGAACGAAGGCGATCTGGTCATGGCGGCCGAACACGTGACGCCGGAAGCGATCAACTTCATGGTTCGCCATGCGCGCGGTCTGGTCTGTCTGACCTTGACCGATGCGCGTTGCCGCCAACTCGGCCTGAAGCAGATGGTGAGCGACAATCAGGCCCAGCACAGCACGGCGTTCACCGTTTCGATCGAGGCGGCGGAAGGCGTGACCACGGGCATTTCCGCGGCGGATCGCGCTGTCACGATTCAGGCGGCGGTGGCCAGGCATGCGCAACCGAGCGATATCGTCCAGCCGGGCCATATTTTCCCGTTGCGCGCGCAAGAAGGCGGCGTGCTGGTGCGGGCCGGGCATACCGAAGCCGGTTGTGATCTGGTCGGCATGGCCGGGTTGGTGCCGGCTTCGGTGATCTGCGAAATCCTGAAGGAGGACGGCACCATGGCGCGGCTGCCGGACCTGCTGGAGTTCAGCAAGGAACATGGCCTCAAGATCGGCGCGATTGCCGATCTGATCCACTACCGTGCCGCCAACGAGCGTCTGGTCGAGCGCGAAGGCGAGCGGGAGATCGTGACGCCGTTCGGCACCTTCAAGCTGGTGGTGTATCGCGACAAGATCAGCCGCGCGACGCATCTGGCGCTGACCAAAGGCGACATCCGCACCGACAGCGAAACCCTGGTGCGCGTGCATGAGCCGGTGTCGTTGATCGATGTGCTCGATCTGGGCGGCGCGGCACATGCGTATTCGGTCCCCGCCGCGCTGAAGCTGATGGCCGCATCGACTGCGGCTGGCGCGCTAGTGCTGCTGCATCGCCCGGAATCTGCCGACGAACTGGCCGCTCGCGCCTTGCCGACCGAAACGGCGCCGCCGACGCGCAAGTTCGATCTGCGCAACTACGGCACCGGCGCGCAAATCCTGCGCGACCTCGGCGTCGGCAAAATGAAACTTCTCGCCACGCCCCGCAAGATGCCGGCCATGGACGGCTTCGGACTGGAAGTGACGGGTTATTTTGAACAAGGAAACTGACATGGCTCGCTACGACAACATCAACGAAATTCAACCCAATATCGACGGCAAAGGCCTGCGGATTGGCATCGCCATGAGCCGTTTCAACCCGGAAGTGTGCGAAGGGCTGCTGTCCGCCGCGGTTGCCGCGCTGGTCAAGGCTGGCGTATCGGAAAAGGACGTGGTCATCGCGACTGCACCAGGCGCGCTGGAACTGCCGCTGATCCTGAAGAAGATGGGCGAGTCGGGCAAGTTCGACGGGCTGGTCGCGCTGGGCGCGGTCATTCGCGGCGATACCTATCACTTCGAGATCGTGTCCAACGAGATGGCTGCCGGCATCACCCGCGCCACGCTGGACACCGGCGTGCCGATCGCCAATGGCGTGCTGACCACGAATACCGATCATCAGGCCACCTCGCGCATGACCGAAAAGGGGCGCGAAGCCGCGCTCTGCGCGATCGAGATGGCGCGTCTGTTGAAGGTGCTATGAACGCACCCGCAGAGACGTCCGGCCGCCCGCAGAAAGCGGCCAAGCGCGGTCCCAATCCCAGACGCGTCTCGCGCGAGCGGGTGCTGCGCGCGCTCTACCTGTGGCAGATAGCCGGCGGCGATTACGCCAGCCTGTTGGTGCAAGTGGAACGTTACGAGCCGGAAGAGAAGGAAGCCGCAGGCGATGCCGAATTGACCAAGCCGCATTCCGGTTTCCTGCGCGAATTGCTCGATGGCGTGCTGAAACAGGCGGCGAGTCTGGATGCGGCGCTGGAACCCCACCTTGATCGTCCAGTGATTGAGCTCTCGCCGATTGAACATGCGATTCTGTTGATCGGCGCCTTCGAGCTGATCCACACCTTCAACGTGCCGTACAAAGTCTGCATCAACGAAGCCGTTGAACTGGCCAAGATGTATGGCGGCACCGATGGCCACAAGTTCGTCAACGGCGTGCTCGACAAGCTGGCGCAAGTCGCTCGGCAAGTGGAAATCGAAGGCGAACGCCAGTCTTGAAGACAGGACGGGCGATGCCCTCCGAATTCGATCTCATCCAGCGGTTTTTTACTCGATCCGTGCCGAATGCGGTGCTGGGCGTGGGCGACGATGCAGCGCTGTTGCAGGTTTCACCCGGCAAGTTGCTGGCCGTTTCCAGCGATATGCTGGTCGCCGGTCGGCATTTTCTGCCGGATGCCGATCCCTATCTGCTCGGCCACAAAACGCTGGCGGTGAATCTTTCCGATCTGGCCGCGATGGGCGCGACACCGCGCTGGGCGACGCTGGCACTGGCCTTGCCGGGAGTCGATGAAGCCTGGTTGTCCGCTTTCAGTCATGGTTTTTTCGATCTGGCAGACCGCTTCGGCGTCGAACTGGTCGGCGGCGATACCACGCGCGGTCCGCTCAATCTGTGCGTCACGATCTTCGGTGAAACGGGGGCGCGCCCGTTGCGGCGCGATGCCGCCCAGGCCGGCGACGAGATTTGGGTCTCGGGCGATTTGGGCGGCGCGGCGCTGGGCCTGGCGCACTTGGCGGGCGAGCTGGCTTTGAGCGTGGAAGAAGCCGAGGCCTGCCTGGCGCGCCTGCATCGACCCGAGCCGCGCGTCGACTTGGGGCTGGCGTTGGCGCAACTGCCACGCGTGTCCTCAATCGATGTTTCCGACGGTCTGTTGGCCGATCTGGGACATATTCTGGAGCGTTCCGGCGTCGGTGCCGACATCGAGCTGGCGCGTTTGCCGGCACATGCCGCCGTGGCAGCGCGTTTGCCGGAGTCGTTGGCGCGGCGTTGCCTACTGGCGGGTGGCGACGATTACGAATTATGTTTTACCGCGCCGCCGGCAAGCACTGCTGCGATCTTGGCTGCTGGCGCAACGGTGGGTGTGGCGTTGAGTCGTATCGGCCGGATTTCGGAACAGCCGGGTTTGCGCGTGCTCGGTGCGGACGGCTTGCCAATGCAGATCGAGGAGCGGGGTTTTGACCATTTCGCCCATTAAAGTCGTGCCGGACCGGGCCTTCCTGTTTGCACATCCCGCACATTTCCTGGCGCTGGGTTTCGGCTCCGGCCTTTCTCCGAAAGCCCCCGGCACCGCAGGGACCTTGGCCGCATTTCCGCTGTACTGGTTGCTGGCCGATCACCCGTTTTACTGGATCTGGATCGCGGCATTCCTGCTCGTCGGCGTGTGGGCGTGCGACGTCACCGGGCGTGACCTGGGCGTACATGATCACGGCGGCATGGTGTGGGACGAGATAGCCGCCTTCTTGCTGGTGTTGCCATTTGCGCCGGCAGGCTGGCTGGGCGCCGTGCTGGCTTTCGGCTTGTTTCGCTTGTTCGATATCTGGAAACCTTATCCGATCGGTTGGCTGGACGCGCGCGTGCCCGGCGGTTTCGGCGTGATGCTGGACGACGTGCTGGCCGCCGGTTATGCCATTTTGTGTTTGCTGGGAGTCGCGGCATGGATGTGACCGAGGCGCAGTTGGAAGCGTTGGCGGCAGATCTGGGCGCGGCAATGTTGCGCCAGGGTTGGATGCTGGCGACGGCGGAGTCTTGTACGGGCGGTTGGTTGGCGCAAGTCGTGACGTCTGTCGCCGGCAGTTCGGCCTGGTTCGATCGCGGTTTCGTCACCTACAGCAACGCGGCCAAGCAGGACATGCTGGGCGTGCCGGCGGCTACGCTGACGCAATTCGGTGCGGTGAGCGAGGAAACCGCTCGCGCCATGGCGGCGGGCGCCTTGAGCAACAGTGCTGCGCAGTTGGCCGTTGCGATTTCCGGGATTGCCGGGCCGGGCGGTGGTACGCCGGAAAAACCGGTGGGTACCGTCTGCTTTGCCTGGGCGTTGTCCGGCCAAGCCTGCGTAAGCGTGACGCAGAAATTTGCTGGCGACCGCCACCAGATTCGCGCCGCTGCAGTCGGTTTCGCACTCAAGCAGTTGCGGGCCCTCGTGCCATAATCCCGCGACTTAATCAGGAGGAAACAGGCATGGATGAAAACCGCAGCAAGGCGCTTGCCGCCGCACTCGCCCAGATCGAAAAGCAGTTCGGCAAGGGCTCAATCATGAAGATGGGCGATGGCAGCGTCATCGACGATATCCAGGTGGTTTCAACCGGTTCGTTGGGCCTCGATATCGCCTTGGGCGTCGGCGGTTTGCCGCGCGGCCGTGTCGTCGAGATTTATGGTCCGGAGTCGTCCGGCAAGACGACGATGACGCTTTCGGTCATCGCCGAGATGCAGAAACTGGGCGGCACCGCAGCCTTTATCGACGCCGAGCATGCCCTGGATCCGATCTATGCCCAGAAGCTGGGCGTCAATGTCGGCGATCTGTTGATTTCGCAACCGGATACCGGCGAACAGGCGCTGGAAATCGCCGACATGCTGGTGCGTTCCGGTGCTGTCGATATCGTCGTGGTGGACTCGGTTGCGGCGTTGACGCCGAAGGCCGAGATCGAAGGCGAAATGGGCGATTCGCACATGGGCTTGCAGGCCCGCCTGATGAGTCAGGCGCTGCGCAAACTGACCGCCAACATCAAGCGCACCAATACACTGGTGATCTTCATCAACCAGATCCGCATGAAGATCGGCGTCATGTTCGGCAGCCCGGAAACCACGACCGGTGGCAATGCACTGAAGTTCTATGCGTCCGTGCGTCTGGATATCCGTCGCATCGGTTCGATCAAGCGCGGCGACGAGGTGGTGGGTTCGGAAACGCGGGTGAAAGTGGTCAAGAACAAGGTCGCGCCGCCATTCAAGGAAGCGCTGTTCGACATTCTTTATGGCGAGGGCGTCTCGCGCGAGGGCGAGGTGATCGAACTCGGCGTGGCGCACAAGATCGTCGACAAATCGGGCGCCTGGTATTCCTACCAGGGCGAGAAGGTCGGCCAGGGCAAGGACAATTCGCGCGAATATCTGCGCGAACATCCGGAAATCGCTCGCGAAATCGAAGGGCTGATCCGGGAAAAACTGGGTGTGAAGGGTGCCGCTCCCGCTGTTGAAGCGTGACTCTCAGGCTGCGGGCACTGAACATCCTGGCGCGGCGGGAACATAGCCGCGCCGAACTTGCCCGCAAACTCTGCGCTTATGGCGAGGCGGACGAAGTCGAGGCCTTGCTTGACCAACTTGCGCAGGAAAACCTGCTCTCCAATTCGCGTTACGCTGAAATGTTGGCACATGCCCGTGCCGGCAAGCACGGCAGCCTGCGTCTGAAAGCCGATCTGCGTGAAAAAGGCGTGCCTGACGGCGATATGGTCGATGCGCTGGAGTCGGCCCGCTTGGGGGATCTGGAAGCGGCCCGCAACGTCTGGCAGAAAAAATTCGGCGAACTGGCCAGCGATGCCGCCGGGCGCGCCCGCCAGTTTCGTTTTCTGGCCAGTCGTGGTTTCCCTACTGAAGTCATCCGGCGCGTGCTGGGCGGCATGGAAGACGATTAGAGCCGGGCCAGGATTACATCCGCGATTTCGCTGTCAGTCAGATCGATAGGGTTGGTTTTCATGCTGGAGCCACGGCTGTTGGCGACAATGCGGGGGATGTCGGCATGACTCACCTGGAAGTTGCCAAGGCGTGGCAGCCGTAGACGTTGCGTCCAGTCCGTCAGAATTTCAATCAACGCCGCTTGTGCTTCCGCATCTTTCAAGTTCTGTCTGGCCAATAATCGTCCGACATGTGCGTATTTTCCTAAAGCAAGGTTCAGCGGTTGCCGCAACTCCATGGCACGGATGTTGATGCGCGTGGCTGCGGCGACCAGTGTGCCGCATACCGTTCCATGCGGAATCGGAAAGAATGCACCCAGCGGCGATGCGAGCCCGTGCACGGATCCGAGCCCGACCTGGGCCAGCGTGATCCCAGAAAGCAGTGCGGAGTAAGCCATCGCGGCACGGTGCTCGTGGGCATCGCCGTGGCCTTCATATAGAGGGAGCAGGGCATCGCGTATCTTTTCAATTCCAGATAACGCCAATGCATCGGTGAGCGGGTTGGCTTTGCTGGAAACAAATGATTCCAGCAGTTGCGTGAAGGCGTCCATGCCGTTCGCTGCGATCACATCGGGCGGACACGTTGCCAATAGGTCGGGATCGATAACCGCGTAATCCGCAACGAGTTGTTCGTCACGAAAGGATTTCTTGAATCCGTCCATTCCATGTACCGAGAGCACGGCATTCTTGGTCGCCTCAGAACCGGTACCTGCCGTTGTCGGAACCGCTATGAATGGCGTTGCGGGACCTTGATACGGCAGTTCAGGGCCGACGCCTTCAAGATGGTCCATTACAGAGTTGCCCGGCTTGAGCAAACCGGCAATGGCTTTGGCAGCATCAAGCGCACTTCCGCCGCCAATGCCGAGTACGCAATCAATGCGAAGGTGCTTATGGGCGTGAACGGTCGCATCGACGAAGCTGGGAGAGGGTTCGCCGATAGTCTGCACAAGATGGTAGTTGATACCACGCGCTGCCAAAGCACCGGATAGCGCAGGCCAATGCGTGCCGCGCAGGAACGACTCGCCGCCGGTAACAATAAGGATGTGTGGGCCATGGCGCGCAACCAGATTGGGTACGCATGCAATCTGACCAGCTCCGAATACAACGCGCGGCAGTCGCGCAAGGTTGAACGAAAAAGGCATTCGAGCATCTCCTTTGGATGATGGCCGGCATCCTAATACGACTAGTCTTTCAGTTTTCAAACAAAAGGTGTTGACGGATTTGGTCATAGGCCGTATAGTTTCGTTCTCCCAAGCGCGGGGTGGAGCAGTCTGGCAGCTCGTCGGGCTCATAACCCGAAGGTCACAGGTTCAAATCCTGTCCCCGCAACCAGTTCTTTAACAAACTACTTACAGCCTTAAGGTGTGGGCATTGGGTTGAGCCAA
>JASJPK010000112.1:0-2046 GCA_031426735.1 Hydrogenophilaceae bacterium
GGCACCACGCGTAGGAGCGCCTTCCAAGGCGCGATTGCTCTGGACTTCGCGCCTTGGAAGGCGCTCCTACGACACCGGCAGCTACTGCGCGAGATAAGTTCATTCGCACCTACAGCGGTAGACGAACGCTGAATGTGCTGCCCTGCCCCGGCGTGCTGACCACGTCGATATGGCCGCCGTGTTTGGTAACGATGTCGTAGGCCTCCGACAGGCCGAGCCCGGCGCCCTTGCCGACCGGCTGCGTGGTAAAGAACGGGTCGAAGATTCTTGGCAGGATTTCCGGGCCGATGCCGCAACCGCTGTCGACGATGTCTATCGTCGCCCAACCGTCGCCCGCGCGCGTGCGCAAGGTCAGGTTGCCGCGACCGGCGATGGCCTGGGCGGCGTTGAGGATCAGGTTGAACAACGCCTGGTTGATCTGGGCGGTCGCACAGCGCACCGGCGGCAGATCGCCGTAGTCGCGGGTCACTTCCACCCGGTCTTTCAGTTCGTGCCAGGCCATTTGCAGACTGTCTTCGAGATCGGCGTTGAGATCCGTCTCGTGCATTTCGGCCTGATCCACCTGCGAAAAGTCCTTCAGATGGCGCACGATGCGGCTGACCCGCTCCAGGCCATCGCTCGACTCGCGCAGCAATTGCCCGAGATCTTCGCGCAGGAACGGCAGGTCGACGCGGTTCCGCGCCGCTGCCAGACTGGCACGGACCGGCTCGGAGGCGATGGCCGACTCGGCCGCCTGGTAAGCGTCGATGAGGCCGAGCAGGCTGTGCGCGTAGTTGCCCATGGCGCCGAGATTGGAATGCACGAAGCCGACCGGATTGTTGATTTCATGCGCCACGCCCGCCGCCAGACGGCCGACGGAAGCCATCTTCTCGGCCTGGACCAGTTCGCGCGTACGTTCCGCCACCTTTTCCTCCAGCCGTTCGTTGGCGTCGGCCAGGTCGCGGTTCTGCAGGCTGAGCAGGTGGTAGAGACCATGCAGTGCATCGAGCAGGGCCGAAACGCTGTTGTCGCGCGCGGCGATTTCGGCATCGAACGCCTGCGCCGCGGTCTCGCCGGAGGCCTGGCGGGCGAGGATGCGCGCCATGACCTGATCCTCGCCCAGGATGTGGACGGTGAGCCAGGCGGCGAGGAAATCGTGCAGCGTGGTCACCGGGTCGGCGGCGCTGGCACGGCCGCGCCACATCAGCAGAACCTGCTGGATGAACTCGGCATGATGCTTCTTGTGGGCAGTGACATGGCGCGCATCGACAGCGTGCAACTCCATCAGGCGTTCTTCGTCGGCGAAATGGAAGCGCGCATATTCGGCCAGTTCATGAAAAATCGGCTGCAGGTGTGCCTCGTCAGCCGTGCCATCCAGCAACAGATCGCCGACCTGATTGACCATGTCGACCAGATGCCGATGCTGCTCATCGACCGTAGCCAGGCCGGTGACGAAGCGCGCGTCCCAATTGAAGGTTTTCATGCGGAACTCTGTCAATTTGGAAAAACCCCGCGAAGATAGCCGATTTCTCCCTACGGCTCGCGCTGCCGTTCGGTTACTAAAGCACTTCTGTACCGGTGCCGGAATCCGGGATAATTCCGCCTTTCCGAATTTCGCAGAGAACCGTCATGGAAGCAGAACGCCTCAATCTGATCGAATCCACCCTGGCCGACCTGGCGCGCCGCGCCGACGAGCTTCGGGGGTATCTTTGACTACCCTGGCAAACATGATCGTCTAGCCGAAGTCGCCGGCCTGCTGGAAGACCCGAAAATCTGGGACGACGCCAAGCGCGCGCAGGAACTGGGCCGCGAACGCAAGGAGCTGGAAGGCGTCGTCGTCAATCTGGACCGGATCGGCAGCGGCTTGGCCGATGCCAGCGAACTGTTCGAACTGGCGCGCGCGGAAGACGACGAAGAGACGCTGGAAGCGGTCGAGGCCGATGTCGCCGGGCTGGAAAAGCAAGTCGGCGAACTCGAATTCCGCCGCATGTTCTCCGGCCAGATGGATGCGTCCAACTGCTTCATCGACATCCAGTCCGGCTCCGGCGGCACCGAGGCGCAGGACTG
>JASJPK010000113.1:0-28493 GCA_031426735.1 Hydrogenophilaceae bacterium
CCACGATCATATTGATCGCTGGTCTGGCCTATCGCATCTATGAGTACAGCCGTACGCCGGCTCCGCTCGTGATTCCCACCACACCTGCGCCGATCAACAGCTCCGGTGTCGTCATGCGCATGGCGAGTGAGGTTGTGCTGTTTGAATCACTGTTCAAATCGAATAAATGGATCTGGGTATTCGGCTGGCTGTTTCATGTCGGCCTTGCTCTGGTCTTGCTACGCCACATTCGTTATTTCCAGGAACCCGTCTGGTTCTGGGTCGAATTTATACAGCCGTTCGGCAAATACGCCAGTTTCATGATGCTTGCCGGGCTATCCGGTCTGTGGGCGCGCCGTTTCCTGGTTGACCGCGTGCGTTACATCTCGACGCCATCCGATCATCTGATGCTGGCCTTGCTGATTGCGATCGGTTTATCGGGCGCAATGATGACCTTCGTTGCGCATACCGACATCGTTGGCCTCAAGGCTTTTGCTCTGGGACTGCTGACCCTGGATTTCCATCCGGTGCCTGCCGATCCGATCTTGCTGGTGCATCTGAGTCTGGTTGCCCTGCTGATGATCATCTTCCCGGTAAGCAAGTTGCTGCATGCGCCCGGTATTTTCTTCAGCCCGACACGCAACATGAAGGACAACCCACGTGAAACTCGTCATATCGCCCCTTGGGCGGCAGCGATGGAGCGGGATAAGGCTTGATTGCCTATCCAGTCCTTGTAAGCCAACGTACTGAACGGATAAAGAGTTAAGGAGCCAACGTGGCAGCTGCCGAGTTTGAAGTCCCCACGCTGACGGAATATACGATCGTCCCCAAAATCAATGCGGGCGCGACCGAACACGTCAAATCTTTCAAGGCCGCCGAAGCCAGTCAAACCTATCTGGGCTATCCCTGGGACTTGACCGAAGACTGGAAAAACCGCGCAATCGACAAGATGGGCGACCTGCTAGGTAAATATCGCAGTCTGCGTGTGTTCATGGATGCTTGCGTGCATTGCGGTGCATGTACCGACAAGTGCCACTATTTCCTGGGCACGGCAGACCCGAAGAATATGCCGGTCGCGCGTCAAGACTTGATGCGTAGCGTCTATCGCCGCTACTTCACTTTGCCCGGCAAGATTGCGCCTTGGCTGGTTGGCGCCACCGATCTGACCGAAGATACCCTGAACCAGTGGTACACCTACTATCACCAGTGTTCCGAGTGTCGTCGTTGCTCCGTCTATTGCCCCTACGGTATTGACACAGCTGAAGTCACCATGGCGGGACGCGAGATTCTCAACCACATCGGGATCGGTCAGAAATACTCCAGCGAAATCCTGGTCAAGGTTCAGAAGATCGGCAACAACCTCGGCCTGCCGGGACCTGCACTGGAAGATACGCTGCTGGGTCTGGAAGAGGATATCGAGGCGGATACCGGGGTCGCCGTCAAACTGCCCCTGGACGTCGAGGGTGCCGAGTATTTGTTGGTGACGCCGTCTGCCGATTTCTTCTCCGAGCCGCACGTCGAGTCGTTGATCGGATACGCCAAGGTGTTTCATGCCGCTGGCGTGTCGTGGACCTTGTCTACCAAGGCGTCGGAAGCCGGCAATTTCGGTCTGTTCAACGGCAGCTACGAGACCATGCAGAAAGTCGCGATGCGGATCCGCGATGCAGCGCTCGAACTGGGCAGCAAACGCATCATCGTCGGAGAATGCGGCCACGCCTGGCGCGTTGCCTACAGCTTCTGGAACACCCTGACCGGCATCGGTTATGGCGGCGACGATCCGTTCTCCAAAAAGCTTCAGCAGCAGCTCGACAACCGTTTCCCGCAGCCGATGCACATCTGCGAATACACCTGGGATCTGATCGAGAACGGTGTACTTAAATTCGACAAATCGTTGAACGACGACCGCGTCATTACCTTCCACGATTCCTGCAACGTCGCGCGCGGTTCGCGCATGGGCACGGAACCGGGGGGGCAGTTCACCATTCCGCGCAACATCATCATGGCGGTTGCCAACAATTTCCACGACATGGCATCCGAAACGATCGGAGAGAGCACGTTCTGCTGTGGCGGCGGCGGCGGACTCCTCACCGATGACTTGATCGAGATACGTGTCAAAGGTGCGTTGCCACGGATGAATGCTTACAACAATGTGGTGCAAGGGCAGGGGGTCAATTTCCTCGCGCTTATCTGCGCCATCTGCAAGGCCCAATTTACCAAAGTGTTGCCGTATTACGGGTTTGATCGAGGTCAGGTCGGCGGCGTGCATCAGCTCGTCAGCACGGCCATCAAGCTGGATTGAATTGAGATAAGGAGCGGCACGGTGCGCCGTGCCAACGAAATTTTGGCGTAAGCGACTATGCGCCGCGTGCAATTGACGATAGGAGAGCGAAGATGGCTGTCACTTCCAAAGATGTAAAAAAGACCGAGGGTATTTCCTGGCGCCGTTACAAGGACGGTGAAACGAACAAGAACTATCGCCGTTCGCAGGAATTGATCTTTCAGGCCAGCTGGACCCACAAGTGCCCGGAATACGTGCTGTCCACGCCGCCCTGCCAGGGTTCTTGCCCGGCTGGTGAAGATATTCGCGGTTACCTCAACATCGTGCGTGGCATTGAAAAACCGCCGGTCGGCATGTCCATGCAGGAATTCGCTTTCCGTCGCATTACCGACGCCAATCCTTTCCCCGCAGTGATGGGCCGCGTATGCCCGGCGCCGTGCGAATCTGGCTGTAACCGCAATCAGATCGAAGAAAACGTCGGCATCAACTCGGTTGAGCATTTCATCGGTAACTGGGGTCTGAACAACAATATGAAGTTCGACGCTGTCAGCGTCGCTCCTTCCGGCAAGAAGGTTGCCATCATCGGCGGCGGTCCCGCTGGCCTGGCAGCTGCCTACCAGCTGGTCAAAAAAGGCCATGCCTGCACCATTTTCGATGACCACGCCGAACTTGGCGGCATGATGCGTTATGGCATTCCCGGTTTCCGTACCCCGCGCAATGTGCTCGATGGCGAAATCCAGCGCATTCTCGATCTGGGCGTGGAAACCCGCCTGAATTGCCGTATCGGTACCGATATCACCATGGAACAGATCGAGAAAGATTTCGATGCCGTGTTCATGGGTCTCGGCGCGCAATCCGGTCGCGCTTTGCCGGTTCCCGGCGCCGAAGCGCCCAACTGCGTGACCGCCATGTCCTTCCTGCGCGCCTTCAACGAAGGCCGCCTGCAGCACGTCGGCAACAAAGTGGTCGTCATCGGTGGTGGCGATACTTCGATCGACGTTGCAACTGTCGCGCGTCGCCTTGGCAAGATCACCAACGCCACCGACAAGGACTTGCCCGAGCATGTTCTGGCCGGTCACACAGCTCACGACGTCAGTTCCATCGCTGCGCGTCAAGGCGCCGAAGTCGTTCTGGTTTCGCGTGCCACCATCGACAAGATGGCAGCAAACAAGACTGAAATCGAGCATGCCCAGACCGAAGGCATCGAAATCATCGGCGGCGTGACTCCCGTTGCCGTGGTCGTCGGCGCCGATGGTCGTGCCACTGCCTTGCGCGTGGCCGATTTCGTCATGGAAGGTAACGTCACCAAGATCATCGAAGGCACCGAACGCGATTTGCCGGCCGATCTGGTCGTCTCCGCTATCGGTCAGGCCGTCGACTTCTCCGGATTGGAAAGCTTCAACAACAACAATGGTCTGATGAAGGCGGACAAGAACTATCGCTTCCCCGGCAAACCCAACGTGTTTGTCGGCGGAGACGTGCTGCGTCCGCACTTGCTGACCACGGCCATTGGCCATGCTCGTATCGCTGCGGATGGCATCGATGCCTTCCTCAAGAACGAAGAGCTGGACAAGCGTCCCAAGGTCGATGTGCATCACTGGGATATGGTGCGCAAGTGGGTCGAAACCGGCCATGAATACGCTGAAATTCACGGTCAGGAATGGGGTACTTCCTCCAAGAAGGGCTTGCTGCACAACTTCGAGGATCGTTCACAGCGTTATGTGATTCCATCCACCGAAATGTTCCTCGGCCATTTCATGAATACCCCGCGTCTCAAGCGCCACATCGTTCACCTGGACAAGGAAACCGCGCTGG
This sequence comes from Hydrogenophilaceae bacterium, assembly GCA_031426735.1. Taxonomy (GTDB): domain Bacteria; phylum Pseudomonadota; class Gammaproteobacteria; order Burkholderiales; family Thiobacillaceae; genus PFJX01. Next base: position 4,073 of record JASJPK010000113.1, read on the forward strand.
GCAATTTCGATGACCGTCTGGGTCAACTGGATGAAAAGGAAGTCGTTGCCGAAGCCAAGCGCTGCATGTCTTGCGGCCTCTGTTTCGAATGCGATAACTGCATCATCTATTGCCCGCAGACCGCCGTGTTCAAGGTCAAGAAGAAAGATGATCCGACCACGGGTCGTTATGTCGACACCGATTATGCCAAGTGTATCGGTTGCCACATTTGTGCTGACGTGTGCCCGACCGGCTACATCGTCATGGGCATGGGCGAGTAAGAAAGAGGATGAACGGCATGGCGAGACTGGCCAACTGGCTACGCCTCGCCGTCCTGACTGGCGCAGCAGCCGTTATGGCTGTGGCGTCATTCCAGGCGGCGGCTGGTGTGGATCTGCCCAAGCTGGAAAAGGGCAAAGGCGATAAATGCGTGGAAGACACGGAGTTCATGCGCCGCAATCATATGGATCTACTCAAGCATCATCGTGACGATACGATGCGCAAGGGCATCCGGACCACGCGTCACAGCCTCAAGAAATGCATCGAATGCCATGCCAGCGAGAAAACCGGCAGCGTGGCTTCAAGCAAAGAGGATTTCTGCGCGGCTTGTCATAGCTATGCCAGTGTCAAGCTCGATTGTTGGGACTGCCATGCCACCAAACCCGGCAAGAAAACCTTGCCGCTTGTGGGACAAGGAGGACCGGCCGTGCAAGCTTCTCCTCTCATGGCCGCTACCCAGCCAGGAGTAACTAAATGAGTGAACAGATCAAGCAGGAAAACGGCGCCAGCAACGATCGCCGTGCCTTCCTGAAGACCGGCGCGCTGGTTACCGGTGCGGCGTTGGCGCCCGGCGTCCTGTTTTATGGCGTGGCGTACAGTCGTGCGCCAGAAGAAGGGGCTTCCAGCAACGTACGCTGGGGCATGCTGATCGACACCACGAAATGCGGCGATGGCTGCAACGATTGCGTCACTGCCTGCAACACCGAAAACGGTCTTTCCGGCAAAACCGGACCGCAGGACAGTCAATATATTCGCAAGGTCGACATCAAGGATTTGCGCACCGGTTATGTGCAAAGCCTGCCGATGATGTGCCAGCACTGCGAGAACCCGCCTTGCGTCGATGTCTGCCCGACGGGGGCTTCGATGAAACGTGCCGACGGCATCGTCCTGGTCGATCGTCATTCCTGCATCGGTTGCCGCTATTGCATGATGGCATGTCCATACAAGGCCCGTTCTTTCGTACATGAGCCGTTGACCGACCAGAATCCGGAAGTTCCGCGCGGCAAGGGTTGTGTCGAATCCTGTACGTTCTGCGTGCAGCGTGTTGATCGCGACGAACAACCCGCTTGCGTTGAAGCCTGCAATGCGAAGGGGCATGGCGCCATGATTTTCGGCGACCTCAAGGATCCGGAAAGCGCGTTGACCAAGGCGCTCAAGGCAGCTTCCAGCATCGAGGTGCGTGCCGATCTGGCACTCAACACCGGCGTTCGTTATCAAGGGATTTAAGTTATGGCGCACGAACAATGCACTAATCAAGGCGAGTGCCGCACCGGCCAGTTTATCGCGCTGCTCGCGCTAGGCGGTGTGGTTGTGCTTGGCGCGCTCTACGCCTTTTTCACGCTTGAGCATCACGGTCATGTGTTGACTGGCATGAGCAACCAGATCGTCTGGGGGTTGCCGCACGTATTCGCCGTATTCCTGATCGTAGCCGCTTCCGGTGCGCTCAACGTGGCTTCCATCGGTTCTGTGTTTGGCAAGCCGATCTATAAGGCGCGCGCACCGCTGTCGGGAATGCTCGCCCTTGCGCTACTTGCGGGTGGACTGGCAGTTCTTGTACTTGATCTCGGTCGTCCCGACCGGCTGATCGTTGCAATGACGCATTACAACTTTAATTCCATCTTTGCCTGGAACATGATTTTCTACAACGGCTTCTTTGCCATTGTCGGTCTGTACCTGATCACGTTGATGGACCGCAATTTGAAGACATGGTCGAAGCCGGTAGGCATGCTGGCATTCCTCTGGCGTCTGTCCCTGACCACGGCGACGGGTTCCATTTTCGGCTTTTTAGTTGCTCGCTCCGGTTACAACTCCGCCTTGATGGCGCCCATGTTCATCATCATGTCTTTTGCCTACGGTCTGGCCATTTTTATCGTGGTGCAGACTGCCATGTATACCTGGAATGGCCTGACGCTGGATTTGGGTATTCGTCGCCGCATGAAGCATTTGTTGGCCGTGTTCGTTGCCGCATCGTTGTATTTCACGGTGGTCTTCCATCTGACCAACATGTACTTCGCCAAGCAATGGGATTTCGAACGATTCATTCTGCTCGACGGCGGCATATATACGACCCTGTTCTGGGTGGGGCAGGTGCTCATCGGTGGTGTCGCCCCATTGAGTATTTTGTTCATCCATCGTTCGGAAGGTGAACACTCCATATCCTTCAGTGTGCTCGCGGCCATGATGGTGATCTTCGGCGGTATGGCTCAGATGTACGTCACCATCATCGGCGGTCAAGCATTCCCGATGGCGATGTTCCCGGGGCACGAGGTTCAAAGCAGCTTCTTCGATGGTGTGGTGGCGAAATACAGCCCCAGTGTCTACGAATGGTTGCTGGGCATGGGCGGCATCGGTATTACTTTCGTGTTGACCGTGATCGCCGTGCGTGCCTTCAAGTTCATGCCGCAGGATGATTTCCAGCCCCTGAAGGCGAGAAGAACCACGGATTAGCCCGCTTCTGATCCCGCTTCCGCAAAAAGCCGACAAAATCAGTCGGCTTTTTGCTTTCGGCCCGGTAAAATATTTATATGTCCGCTCTGTATCTCTCTGCTGCCCACAAATCGTCGGGTAAAACCACAGTCACACTCGGTTTGTGTCGGGCGTTGCGTGATCGCGGTTTTAAAGTACAGGCTTTCAAAAAGGGTCCCGACTACATCGACCCGATCTGGCATGGACAGGCCAGTCGCCAGCCCAGCTACAACCTGGATTTCCACATGATGGAACAGGATGAAATCCTCGCGCTCTACCAGCGCCATGCCGAGTCTGCCGAGATCAGTCTGATCGAGGGCAACAAAGGCCTGTATGACGGCATGGATGTCGAGGGCAGCAACAGCAATGCCGCGCTGGCCAAGTTGCTGGGGGTGCCTGTCGTGCTGGTGCTCGACAGCGTCGGCATGACGCGCGGCGTGGCGCCCTTGATCCTTGGCTATCAGGCCTTCGATCCGGCCATCAACATCGTCGGCGTGATCCTGAACAAGGTGGGCGGGCCGCGGCATGAAGAGAAGTTGCGCGCGGTGATCGAACGTTATACCGACGTGCAGGTGTTCGGCGCAGTACGCATGGATGCCGATCTTGCCATCGTCGAACGCCATCTGGGCTTGATGCCGGGCAACGAATCGGACCAGGCCGAAGCCCGCATCGACGCGATTGCCGGCCGCATCAGTGCGCAGGTCGATCTGGATGCCTTGCTCGCTATCGCCAAGCTGGCAAAGCCAGCCGTCGCGCCAGCCGCCATGCGGCCGCTTGAGCTGCACGGCGAAGGCGTCAAATTGGCTTATGCCAGCGACAAATCGTTCGGCTTCTATTACCAGGAAGATCTCGACACGTTACGCCATGCCGGCGTGCAACTGACCCCGCTAAACACACTTGCGGATCAACGTTTGCCGGACGTGGATGGCCTGGTCATCGGCGGCGGTTTCCCGGAAATGTTTGTCGACGAACTGGCTGCCAACAGTGCGTTACGCAGTGATATTCGGCGAGCCGTAGCCGCCGGTTTGCCGGTTTATGCCGAATGCGGTGGCTTGATGTACCTGTCGCGTTCCTTGCGTTGGAACGACAAGAAAGGCGACATGGTCGGCATTATTCCGGGCGATACGGTGATGGGCACGCGTCCGGTCGGGCGCGGCTATGCGTCGTTGGCCGAAACGGAAGACAGCCTGTGGCCGGCGCATGCGGAACCGATTCCGGCACATGAATTTCACTATTCGCACTTGGAAAACCTGGCACCCGATCTTACTTATGCATACCGGGTGTTGCGCGGGCAGGGCATCGACGGCGCGCGTGATGGTTACGTCCAGCGCAATCTGCTGGCCTCCTATTGCCACCGGCGCGGCTCAGGTGCACGCGGTTGGATTGCTCCATTTTTAAGCAAGGTCAGTGCGCATCGGGCGGAGCGAAATGCGGCTCGCCTGGTCGCCTGAAAATTTGAATTACTTGACCACTGGGGCCTGGCTCCGATTTTGACGAGAGGAAATGAAATGATCAGTCTGACCAAAGAGGCCGCGGATCAGATCCGTGCCGCCGCAGCACAGTCGGGTGCCGACAACCTGGGTCTGCGCATTGCCGCGCGCGTCAACGATGCCGGCATGCTTGAGTTCGGCATGGGCTTCGACGATGAGCGCAGCAACGATTCAGCGGTGGATTCCTGGGGCGTGACCTTGCTGGTCAACGCCCAATCCAAACCTTACCTTGACGACGTGACTATCGACTTTACCGAAGTGAATCCCGGCGAAAGCCGCTTTGTCTTCAGCAAGGCCAGCGCTGCCAGTTGCGGTTCCGGCGGCGGTGGTGGCGGCTGTGGCTCCGGCGGCTGCGGTTCCGGCGGCTGCGGTAGCAGCAACGGCGGCTAAGTCCGGTTTCGGCACCGGTGACACGGCCCAGCTTTGGCTGGGATCTCGAATCGACACTCGTGCCGGAACATCAATTCAAGCGCGACTTCTTACTGAGCACTATGGACTATTTACCGATTTTCATGGACCTGCGCGGCCGCAACGGTCTGGTTGTCGGCGGCGGTGATGCCGCTGCGCGCAAAGCCAGCCTGATGTTGAGTGCCGGAGCCTGGGTGACCGCGGTTTCGCCGGACGCGTTGAGCGACGCGTTCAACGAACTGGCCAACACGGATCGTTTGATACATCGTCGCGAAAGCTTCGTGTCGGCCCATCTGGATGGCATGGATCTGGTGTTCGCCGCCAGTGACGACGCGCAACTCGACAGCCGGGTTCACGATGCTGCGCGGGCGCGCCATCTGCCGGTCAATGTGGTCGACCGGCCGAAGCAGTGCGGCTTCATCATGCCCTCGATCATCGACCGCTCGCCGGTCATGGTGGCGGTGTCCAGCGGCGGTGAAGCGCCGGTGCTGTCACGCTTGTTGCGCGCACGCCTGGAGACCTTGATTCCGGCAGCGTACGGTCGTCTTGCCGCACTGGCCGGGCGATTCAAGACACAAGTGCGGGAAAAGCTGACTACCACCGAGGCGCGCCGCAAGTTCTGGGAAAAAGCCCTGTTGTCGCCGATTTCCGAAATGGTTTTTTCCGGTCGCGAACAGGAAGCCGAGGCCAGTCTCACCGCCATGCTGGCCGATACCGGCAAGTCTCCCGCCACCGGCGAGGTCTATCTGGTCGGCGCCGGTCCGGGCAATCCCGACTTGCTGACGTTCCGCGCCCTGCGTCTGATGCAGCAGGCCGACGTCGTGGTGTACGACCGCCTGGTGTCGCCGCCGATACTCGACATGTGCCGGCGCGATGCCGACCGTCTCTATGTCGGCAAAGAGCGCGACAACCATGCCGTGCCGCAAGATGAAATCAATATGGTGCTGGTGCGTCTGGCCAAGGAAGGAAAGCGGGTGTTGCGGCTGAAAGGCGGCGACCCATTCATCTTCGGGCGCGGCGGCGAAGAGATCGAAACGCTGCGCGAACATGGCGTGCCGTTCCAGGTCGTGCCGGCGGTGACCGCCGCCGCTGGAGTCGCCGCGTATGCCGGCATTCCGCTGACGCACCGCGATCATGCCCAGGCGCTGATCCTGGTCACCGGCCATCTCAAGGATGGCACGATGGACCTGGATTGGGACATGCTCTGCCGTCCCGCCCAAACCATTGTGATCTACATGGGGCTGAAGGGCCTGGTCACGCTGTGCGACGAAATGAAGAAGCACGGCATGCCGGGCTCCACCCCCGCCGCCATCGTGCAGCAGGGCACCACGCTTAATCAGAAAGTCGTGACCGGCACGCTCGACACCCTGCCGGCGCAGGCCGCGCAGGCCGAGCTGAAACCGCCGACCCTGATCATCGTCGGCAGCGTGGTCAGCCTGCATGCCAAGCTGAACTGGTTCCATCCGGAACCGGCCGTGGACGATCATTGGCACACGCCACTGGATAAACCGGCCAGTCTGGGTTAGCCCCGTAGGATGGGCACGCTGCGCTTTGCCCATCCTACGACTGACTACAGCACTCGCGAGATCATCCGCACCGAGTCATCCTCCGGATGCGCTTCCACCTTGAAGCCGAGTCCGCTGCACAACTTCAGCATGCGTGTGTTGGTTTTCAGAACCTCGCCTTCGATGGTGCGCAAACCCTTGGTGCGGGCCAGATCCATCAGCACATCCATCAGCTTGTGGCCGATGCCCTGATGCTGCCAATGGTCGTCGACCACCAGCGCGAATTCGCATGAAGTCCCATCCGGGTTGACGGCATAGCGCGCCACGCCGAGTTCGACCTGCTTGCCATCCTGTTCCGTCACCACCAACAGCGCCATTTCGCGGTCGTAGTCGATCTGGGTCAAGCGCACCAGCATGCTGGCGGAAAGCTCCTGTACCGCATCCATGTAACGGAAGTACTTGGTTTCGGAGGACAGGCCGCGCACGAATGTCTGGGTCATTTCCGCATCTTCCGGCCGGATCGGGCGAATCGTGACATCGGCCCCATTCGGCAATTGCCAATGCGTCAGCAGGTGCGCCGGGTAGGGGTGGATCGCCATATGGCTGTAGCGGTCGGCAGCCGGCGGACGCGGCCGGATGATGATGCGGGCATCGGCGGCAAGGGCGCCGTGCTCATCGACCAGCAGCGGGTTGATGTCGAGTTCTTCCAGCCAGGGCAGGGCGCAGACCATTTCCGACACGCGCAGCAGAATCCTTTCCAGCGCCTCGATATTCGCCGGCGGGCGGTTGCGGAAGCGGCCAAGCAATTTGTGCACGCGGGTGCGCTTGATCAGGTCGTCGGCCAGGTAATGGTTCAGCGGCGGCAAAGCGACGGCGCGGTCCTGCATGGCTTCCACGTCGACACCGCCGGCGCCGAACATGATCACCGGCCCGAGCACTGGATCGGTTGCGACCCCGATCAACACCTCGCGCGCGTTCGGACGCGTCACCATCGGTTCAATGACGACACCATCCAGTTTGGCATCGGGCTGATGCTTCTTGACCTCGGTCATCATGCCCATGAAGGCGGCGCGCACCGCCTGCCCGCTGGACAAGCCGAGGCGCACGCCGCCGACATCGGACTTGTGGCTGATCTGCTGCGAGTTGATCTTCATGACGACGGGAAAACCCATCTGCTGCGCCATCAGCATGGCTTCGGTCGCATCGCGCGCGATCAGGGTCTGCGCCACCGGAATATGAAAAGAAGCCAGCAAGGACTTGGATTCGATTTCGGTCAAGGTATGCCGCCCCTGCGACAGGGCGCTCTCGACGATCATGCGCGCGCCTTCGACATCCGGTTCTGCCTGCTGTGACAGGGAGGCCGGTGTTTGCATGAGTTGGCGCTGGTTCTCGTAGAACGCGGACAGGAACGAGAACACCTCCACCGCCGGTTCCGGCGTGGTGAAGTAGGGAATGCCGGCTTCCTTGAACAGCTTGCGTCCGTCGGCGACCTGGCTTTCGCCCATCCAGCAGGTCAGCACCGGCTTGTTCGATTGCTTCGCCACATCGACCACCGCCTGCGCGGCTTCGGTCGGCTTGGTCATCGCCTGCGGCGTCAACATGGCCAGCACCCCGTCGACACCGGGATCGTCCAGACAGGCGGCCAACGCGGCTTGATAGCGCGCAGCGCCGGCGTCGCCGATGATGTCGACCGGATTGCCGTGCGACCAGGTCGGCGGCAGCGCCTGATTCAGTTTTTCCAGCGTCGCTTCGGACAATTCGGCCAGATTGATGCCGACATCGATGGCCAGATCGGTCGCCATGACGCCAGGGCCGCCGCCGTTGGTGACGATGGCGAGACGGTTGCCGACCGGCTTGATGTGGGTCGATAGCGCGCGTGCGCAGGCGAACAGTTGCATGATCGTCTTCACCCGCACCACGCCGGCGCGCCGCACCAGCGCATCGAACACCGCATCGGAGCCGGCCAGCGCGCCGGTGTGCGACTGCGCCGCCTTCGAGCCGGCCTCATGCCGGCCGACCTTGATCATGACGATGGGCTTCAGGCGCGAGACATTGCGCAGCGCGCTCATGAAGCGGCGGGCGTCGCGGATGCCCTCGATATACAGCAGGATGCCTTTGGTCTGCGGGTCATACGCCAGGTAATCGAGGATTTCGCCGAAATCGAGATCGGCCGAAGCGCCGGTCGAAATCACGCTGGAAAAGCCGATGCCGTTGGATTCCGCCCAGTCCAGCATGGCGGTGCAAAGCGCGCCGGATTGCGAGACCAGGGCCAGATCGCCGGGCAGCGCGGTGCCCAATGCGAAGGTCGCATTCAGGCCGATGGAGGGGCGCTGGATGCCGAGGCAATTGGGACCGATGAAACGGATGCCATGCTTCTGCGCCATGCTGGAAATGGCTTCTTCCAGTGCAATGCCTTTCGGACCGATCTCGCGGAACCCGGCCGACAGCACCACGGCATTGCGCACGCCGCGTTTGCCGCAGTCGGCCATGATTTGCGCGACGGTCGGCGCCGGCGTCGCGATGATCGCCAGATCCGGCGTTTCCGGCAGGTCGCTGGCGTAGGCATAGCATTTTTCGCCGAGCAAGGTGTCGTACTTCGGGTTCACCGGGAAGACTTGGCCGGTGTAGCCGGACTTGCGCAAGTTGGCGTAAATCACGCCGGCAACGGAATCTTCGCGGGCGCTGGCGCCAAACACGGCGACGGAACGAGGTGACAGCAGGGGGTGCAGATAATGGCTGGACATTTATCGCTTTCGGAGAGCTGTTGATGATGCAAGTTTCGGTGGATTCCAGGGGCGATGCTAAGCCACAACGGGTTACAGTTCCATGTAGCCAAACGTATAGTGAAGATTGATTTTTGCAGCGCACCATGACTATGCATACTGCCTACATTTCGCACGCCGAATGCCTGAAACACGACATGGGCCATGCGCATCCGGAAAGTCCGGCCCGGATTCGCGCCATCGAAGATCGATTGCATGCCGCGCGCCTGTTCGATTACCTGCTTCACTACGATGCACCGTTGGCGCACCGCAGCCAGTTGCTGCGCGTGCACGACACGGCCTACATCGATGCCGTCGAAGCCGCCTCGCCCTATGAAGGCATCCACGAGCTGGATCATGACACCGCGATGAACCCGCACAGCCTCGAAGCCGCCTATCGCGCGGCCGGCGGCGCCGTGATGGCGGTGGACCGGGTCATGCGCGGCGAAGTCGGCAACGCCTTCGTCGTCTGCCGCCCGCCCGGCCACCATGCCACGCGCAACCGGGCCATGGGCTTTTGCATCTTCAACAACGTCGCCATCGCCGCCGCGCATGCGGTCGCCGCGTATGGCCTGGCGCGCGTGGCCATCGTCGATTTCGACGTACATCACGGCAACGGCACGGAAGACATTTTCAAGGACGACGCCCGCGTCATGCTGTGCTCCACGTTCCAGCACCCGTTCTACCCGTTCTGCGGCGCCGACACCGTCAACCCGCACATCGTCAACGTTCCCCTGCCCGCCGGCACCACCGGCAAACGTTACCGCGAGGCGTTCGCGGCCGAGGTAATGCCGCGCCTGGAAGCCTTCCAGCCGGAGATGCTGTTCTTTTCAGCCGGCTTTGATGCGCACCGGGAAGACGACATGGGCCAGTTCGGTCTGATGGAATCCGATTACATCTGGATCACCGAACAGGTCATGGGCGTCGCCGCGCGCCACGCGCAAGGCCGCATCGTTTCCGTGCTGGAAGGCGGCTACGACCTGAGTTCGCTCGGCCGCAGCGTCGCGGCGCATATCAAGGTGCTGGCGGATTTGTAAGGCGGCCGGCAACCGAGGCCTGAGATGGATGGGCCGCTAATTTCCTGGATTGGCTACGTGTTGTTGCATGCTGGTTTTAGTGCAGGAAGCCGACATGAACAACCGCGCAGCTTTCGATATTTCGAAAGTTGGCTACTTGGGGATGTCCTGACATTCGCCAGCTAAGCTGTGAATGCCAGCCGTTGCAGACGGTCACCCGTTCGTGAAAGCCGCCTTCTGAATGACTGCTGTACTTCGGAACCTGCCTGATATCCAACTCACACAACTCGGCCAGAATTGTCAGTGGCGTGGTGTAGTTGAATGACCGGTGTCATGCAGGGTGCGGGCATTGAAGCGGTAAGCCCTAATATCGACACTGGTTTGGGGGGGGCGAGTCTGATTGGTAATTTGGGTTGGCAGAGGCAATGGTCTGACCAGGATCGGCCGGACCTTAGAGGGGATGTTGAGCCGTTCAAGCTGTCGGCCGGTTAGGAACCGACTCACTCATATCTCAGCGCGACAATGGGGTCCAGACTTGCGGCCTTTCTTGCAGGCATGTAACCGAAGACCACGCCGATCACCGCCGAGAAAGCGAAGGCAAGGATATTGACGCCTGGATTGAACAGGAAGGGCATGTTCATCAGACTGGTAAGTGACAGGCAAGCGAGAAAGGCCAGCGCAATGCCGACCAGGCCCCCGAGGGCCGACAGCACAACGGCTTCGATCAGGAATTGCAGCAGCACTTCGTGCTCCAGTGCGCCGATCGCCAGTCGGATGCCGATTTCTCGCGTCCTTTCGGTGACCGAGACCAGCATGATGTTCATGATGCCAATGCCGCCAACCAGGAGGCTCACGGCAGCCACCGCCCCAAGCAGGCCCGTCATGGTGCGGACAGCACCGGAAAGCGTTTCGGCAATCTGCTTGGTATCCATGACGTTGAAGTCATCGTCCTCATTGTCGGCCAGCTTGCGGCGCTCCCGCATCAGGCGGCGAATTTGTTCCATGACTTGACTGCTGTTGGCACCATCCCGCATCGACAGCATGATTGTGGACACATCCTGATTGCCGGCCAGCCTTCTCTGTACGGTACTGATCGGCATCAGCACCATGTCATCCTGATCCTGCCCCATCGCACCCTGGCCCTTGGCGGCCAACAGGCCGACGATCTCGCAGGCGAAGTTCTTCACCCGCAGTTCGCTACCGAGCGGAGAACCACTGCCGAAGAGCTGCTTGCGCACCGTATTGCCGACCACGCAGACCGACTTGCCGACGGTTTCCTCGTCCGCCTCGAACATCCGCCCGGCAGCGAGTTTCCAGTTACCGGCAACAAAGTAGGCATTGGTCGTGCCATTGACCTGGGAAGACCAGTTCCGACTCGCCGCAACCAGCGTCACCCGGCTGCCGACGACCGGAGCGACCGCCTTCAGCGACGGTATCTGTTGCCGGATGGCCTCCGCATCGGCCAGTTTGAAATTGGCCGCGCCGGCACTGTCGCGTCCGGGCCCGAGTTGCTGTCCAGGTCGGAGCATGAGCAGATTGCTGCCCAGACTGGAAATCTGGTCGGAGACCATGCGCGTCGCGCCATTGCCCAAGGTCACCATGGTGACCACGGCGGCGACGCCAATGACGATACCCAGGACGGTGAGGAAGGAGCGCATCGCATTGCGACGAATGGCACGCAGGGCAAGCAGCAAAGCGTTCAGGACCATCTGATTCATGTGGACATCTTCGCGCTGTCGATTTCGATATGGCCATCGACGAAACGGACGATACGGCTTGCATATCCCGCCATTTCCGGCTCATGGGTCACCATGATGATGGTGATGCCCTGCTCACGGTTGAGAGAGACCAAGAGCTCCATGATGTCGTGGCCACGCTTGCTGTCGAGGTTGCCGGTCGGCTCGTCGGCCAGGAGCACAAGGGGGCGGGTGACGATGGCGCGGGCAATGGCCACCCGCTGCTGCTGTCCGCCCGAGAGTTCGGCGGGCGTGTGGTGTTCCCAGCCCGCCAGACCGACTTGCGAAAGCGCCTTGTGCGAGGCTGCATGGCGCTCATGCGCCTCTTCGCCGCGGTAGAGCAGCGGCAACTCGACGTTCTCCTGCGCGGAAGTCCGTGACAGCAGGTTGAAGCCCTGGAAGACAAAACCCAGGTAATGCCGGCGCAGCAGCGCACGCTGGTTGCGGTTGAGTTCATGCACGGGGATATTGCGGAACCGGTATTGACCCGCGGTCGGCGCGTCGAGGCAGCCCAGGATGTTCAGGGCCGTGGATTTTCCCGACCCACTCGGGCCCATGATGGCCAGGAATTCGCCGGCGGCGATGTCCAGATCGACCCCCCGCAGGGCCTGAAAGGCCGCCGTACCCGTGCCGTAGGTCTTGGCGACCCCGCGCAGGGAAATCAGCGGGGTGGCCGCATCGGTCACGTCCCGGTTTCCTGATATTCGACGATCACGGGGGTGCCCGGTTTCAATTCGCCGGCGACGATCTCGGTCTGACCGCCGTTGCTGGCTCCGGTCTTCACCGGCACCGACTCCGGCTGACCCTCCTTCAGAATCCACAGCTGCGACTCGCCGGGCTTGGTCGTCTGCCGCTGGCTGTTTTGCATCGGCGGACGCGGTAGCAAACGCGAAACAATCCCCCCGGAGGGCGGCGCCGACATGGCCGGGGGCGTGAAGCGCAGCGCCGCGTTGGGAACCAGCAGGACGTTTTCGCGTTGTGCCGTGACGATACGTGCCGTGGCCGTCATGCCCGGCCGCAAGGCCAGGTCGTCATTGGCGACCGTCAGGATGGTCTTGTAGGTCACGACGTTGTCGGTGATGGTCGAACCGATGCCGACGCGCCGCAGGGTTGCCGGAAAGCTTCGGCCCGGCCAAGCGGCGACGGTAAAGCTTGCCGCCTGACCCAGCTTGACGCTGCCGACATCGGCCTCATCCACCTTCACCTGCAATTCCATCCTTGTGAGATCTTCCGCGATTGTGAACAGCACCGGGGTCGACATGGCGGCGACGACGGTCTGGCCCGGCTCGACCTTGCGGGCCAAGATATGGCCATTGATGGGCGAGCGTATGGTCGCCTTGACGATGTTTGTTTCATCGGATTTGAGGGTGGCTAGCGCGCTGGCTTCGTTCGCCTGGGCGCGCAGCAGGGAGGCTTCTGCGGTTTCCAGTTCGCTCGCCGAGGGCACCTTGCCGCCCGAGAGTTCCGCGACGTGGCGCAGCCGGTTGAGATTGGCCCGCGCTTCGGTCACCGTTGCATTCATCTGGGCAACCGTGGCGCGTGACTTGACGACCGCATCCCCCAGCTTCGACGTATCCAGGCGCGCCAGCACCTGACCTTTGGTGACACGGTCGTTGTCATTGACTAGCACTTCCGTCAACGTCCCCGACAGCTCGCTACCCACCTCCACCGAGCGGGTGGGCTGCAGCGTCCCGCTTGCCGTGATGCTGACCACCAGATTGCCGATCTCGGCCTTTTCCGTCAGGAACCGACCTGGCTGAGTCCCGCCTGCCGGGAGGATCAGGAGAAGGGCTGCAAGCAGCAGGGCCACGCCAATGAAAATCCAGAGCCATCGGCGTGAGAGGAAGGAAGGCCTGCCGGCAGCGAGAAAGTCGGGGATGGCGTCAGTATTCACGAGCGCGCCTTCATAGGAAATCGTCATTCCGCCAGCCGCCGCCCATGGCCTTGTAGAGTTTGATGACGGCGACCAGTAAATCGCCTTCGGCGCTCGCGAGGCCTTCCTCGGCACTCAGGCGGGTACGTTGGGCGTCGAGGACCTGCATGAAATCGCTTGAGCCGGCCTCGAAAAGGGTGCGGGCGAGTTGGGCGGCACTGCGCGCGGAGGCGGAGGCACGGCGGCGTGCTTCCACCCGTTCCTTGCCCCGCGCATAGGCGACGAGGGCATTCTCGACATCTTCCAGCGCTGAGAGGATGGACGACTCCCAGTTCACCAGGGCCTGTTCCTGCACGGCATCCTGAATGGCGATGCGCGAGCGGATGCGCCCGCCGTCGAACAGGTTCATGGCCAGGCTGCCCACCAGTGAGCCGGCGATCGCATCGCCGCCTCCCAGTGCGCTCAGGCTGAAGGCTTGCCAGCCCCAAGTGCCCGACAAAGACAGGCTTGGATACCGGGCCGCGCGCTGCTCGGCGCTACGCGCGACTTCGGCCAGAAGTTTTCGTTCGGCCGCCCGGATGTCGGGGCGCTGGCGGATCGTGTCTGCGGGGATGGCGACCGCGATGGCGTCGGGTGCCGTTGGCAGCGGCTTTGCTTCTCTGAGTGTGTTGGCAAGTGCACCGGGCGCCTGGCCAGTCAGGACCGCCAGGCGATGCTCGGCGGCGGCACGATTGATCTCGATCGCCGGAAGCAGTGCGCGACTTTGTTCCAGGTTTGTCCGGCCCTGCTCGACACTCAGTGCTGTGGTCAGGCCAGCCTGTTGCCGCCACTCTGTGATTTGCAGGGTTTCCGCCTGGCTCGCTACGTTGTCACGCGTGAGGGCAAGTTGTTGCTGATAGGTGCGCAGCGTGGCGTATTCGAGCGCGACCTCAGCCGCCAGGGAGACATGGGTTGCGGCCAGGCTGGCCTGGCTGGCCGCCAGGTCCGCTTCGGCACCGGCCACGGCATCACGTTGGCCGCCAAGAATGGCGGGCTCCCAACTGGCGTCGAATCCGGCGGCATGGAGGGTTTGCGACTTGCCGGTTCCCCCCGCCTGTGTACCCGATTTCGAGCGACTGGTAGACGCCGAGACGCCGAGACTGGGGTAAAGGTTGGCCTGTTCCAGGTCCCGGGTGGCTCTCGCCTGGTGCAATTGGGCCTGGGCAGTACGCATGTCAGGTGCGGCCTGCAGCGCCGCCGCGATGAGCTCGTCCAGGACGGGATCGTTGAACTGGCGCCACCACTCGCCCGGTTTTTGCGCCGATGGGCCGGCGGCGGCTGCTGCATTGCTCCATGCCGGGGGAATCGCCAGGCTGGGAGGTACGTCCGGTTTGCTGAAGCTGGCGCAACCTCCCAGAAGAAGCGTGCCGGCTGCCAGGGCCATTCGGAGGATCGCCGGGTACTTCATTGATCCTGCCGGGGAAACGGAGCGCCAGATCCCGGCATGCGCCCGCCGGGAGAGCCTGGCATCTTGGGCGCCTCATCCATGCGATCGCTCGCGATCCCCGTGTAGAGCGCCGGGACGGTCGCCGCCAATAGGTGATCCGCCTTTTCCTTTTGCGCGTCATCCAACGAGACATAGAGCTTGTGCGCCGCCTCCGCGATGTCTTCGAGCGCAGTGAGACGGTTACGCACGGTGTCGACCTTGCGCTCGATCTGCTGCAGGGCATTGCCCTGGGTCTCGTTCTCCGGACGGTGACGCCGTTGATCGGCCAGCAAGGCGCCCACTCTCCCCTGATATGCGCCCCATAGGCTTTCCTGCTCAGGGCGTATGCCGAGTTGGGTGCGAGCCTCGACAAGTTGCCGCTCGATCATGGGAATCAGATGGGAACCGCTGGCGGTTACGGCGGGCCGACCTTGCGGTCCCCCCTCCATGTCTCGGCCTCGAGGCGGTCCCATTCGGCCCGGGCCAAAACCACCGCCGAACTGGGCATTTGCCTCGGTGGCGCCAAGCACGATTGCCACGACGGCCAGGGCGAACTGCCCTGTTTTTCGATTAAGACGTGGAATCTGCATGATCATGTCCCGATGGATCGAGCGTGATTTCCTGCCGTGCTGGAGAAGGGGGAGAGGGGCAAGCGCATGTGTACTGCGAAGCCGCCGTCGCCAATGTTGTTCGCCCTGACGCTGCCACCGTGGATCTTGAACACCTGCCGGGTGATGGTCAGTCCCAGTCCATAGCCCTCGAAGGGCTTGGCATTGGCCGCACGATAGAACGGTTCGAAAATGGCTTCCAGTTCGGCGGGGACAACGCCGCCACCCTGGTCCTCGATGGTCAGATGGGCGAAACCGTCCTCTTTGCCACCCTTCACCTGGATGGGGAGACCAGGCGGTGAATGCCGCACGGCATTGCGTAATACATTTTCGACGGCACGTCGCAGCCACTCGATATTGCCGTAAACAGTCAAGGATTCGGGGAGATCGAGGGCGATGACACACCCCTTCGGTTCAGCCTCGAAGCGCGCATCCTCGGCCACATCGTGGATGAGGTCGGCGAGATCGAATGGCTCACTCGTTAGTTGGCCTACGCCGGTGTCGAGACGGGACAACGTCAATAGCTCGTCGACCAGATCGTCGATTCTGCCGATATCGCGCTGAATGCGGCCCATGAGTTCGGCCGCGCGCTCCGGTTGTTGATGCATCAGGTCCGAGGCGGCCTGAAGTCGCGCCAGGGGGGAGCGCAGCTCGTGGGAGACATCATGGAGCAGGCGGCGGTGGCCCTCGACGAGGTTCTGCAGGCGTTCCGCCATGCGATCGAAGTCCTCGCCCAAGTCGGACAGTTCGTCCCGGCGTTTGCCCATCGCATCGCCGACTCGCGTTTCGAGCTTGCCGCTGGTTTCTGCTTCAAATGCATCATGCAGCGTCCGGATCGGCCGGGCGAAATACAGCGCCAACAACCAGGCAAAGATCAGGCTGACGATGCCCCCCGTTGCCATGGGCACCAATGGAAACAACCAGGGGTGAGGCGGATGGGGTGGGGGAGGCAGTGCGTTTTCTTGTGGAGGCCTCCACGCATGAGGAGGAGGCGCTGGCGGGCCCTGATGTAAGGCCCAGATCGTGGAGCCGACGCCAATCGCGGTGACGATCTGAGCCAGCCAGAACATCAGGAAGAACTTCCAGAAGAGGCGTCCGAGTTTCATGGTGACACTTTGCCGGCCATAAGCAGATAACCCTTGCGGATGACCGTCTGGATGCGCGACCGCCCGTCGGCGCAGGGCTTCAGTTTGTTGCGAATGCTGTGGATATGCACGTCGATGCTGCGGTCGAAGCGGGCCAGATGCCGGCCGATGGCCTCCTCGGACAGTTGCGCCTTGCTTACGGGGCGTCCCGCATGGCGCGCGAGAACTTCGAGCAGGCTGAATTCCGTGCTGGTGAGTTCGAGCTGCCTGCCATCGTCCTCGGCACGCCGCTGGCCCGGCCAGAGCGTCAGGGTGTCGACCGTGATGACCTGGCTGGCTTGCGTCTCGCTGACCTTGAGGCGCTTAAGGATGGCGCGCAGGCGGGCCGCCAGTTCCCTCGGACTACAGGGCTTCGGCACATAGTCATCCGCACCGTGTTCGAGGCCGGAAATCCGGTCGGCATCGTCCCCCCGCGCTGTCAACATGATGACCGGGATCGCACTTGAGGCACGGATTTTGAGCAGTGCCCGGAAACCGTCCATGCCCGGCATCATGACGTCCAGCACGGCGATGTCGTGCTGTCCTGTCAGTGCCGCGTCTGCCCCGCTGAGACCATCGTGGCAACACGTGACGTTGAATCCGTCGCGTTCGAGGTAATCGCGGAACATGCCAACCAGTTCGAGATCGTCATCAACCAGGAGGACATTCGGCCTTGCAGTGAGTGGGGGTGCGTGATGCATGGCGCAATCCTATGGCAGGCAAATTGCCGCCACAGCAACTTTTACAACAATTAACCGCGTCCGAACTGGCAGGGTTTGCCGCCTGCATATGGGCGGAAATTTTTTTTCATTGCAACCGACTGAAACAACATCGCATTAACGATTCTTAACATCGGCCGGATAGCGGCAATTGTTGCCACACGCGCCAAACAATATCTTGTGAAGGCGGTTGTTGAGGCAATCGAACAGCTGATCCCAGCTGTTTCCTTAACGGCAATTAACCGGAATTTACATCTAACTATATGAATTACTTATGTTTATGGCCGATAACTTGCATAAGCACCTTGGCGTACGACACACAGGGTGCCGTACCAATCGTGTCATTTAAAGGAGCCAATCATGAGCAGCATTAGCGGTGTAGGTGGTGGTTACAGTTCAATGATGATGCAAGGGGGGGGCATGCAGGGCATGCGCGGCATGAAACGTCCCGACCCAACGGAGATGGCCAATGACCTCTTCTCCAAATTGGACACGTCGGGACAGGGGTACATCGAGAAAACCGATTTGCAGGGCGCCTTCGACCAGGCGTCATCGAAGGTCAATGCTTCCGGCAGCTCGACCGGCGCCGATGATCTTTTCTCGCAACTGGATACCGATGGCGACGGCAAGATCACCAAACAGGAATTCTCGGACTCGGTAAAGAAGCTTGCCGAAGAGCTGGATCAACAGTTCCAGAGCGCTCGCATGCAGGATTCGATGCCTCAGATGGGTGGCATGGGCGGGATGCCGCCCGGGCCGCCCCCCGGCGCCGGGGAGGATCCGGGCATGACCAAAGAGGAACTCGCCAGCGCAGCCAAAGAGGTCAGTAGCAGCGACAGCAGTCTCTCCAGCATGTTGACCGATCTCGTTCAGAACTTCGAAGCCGCCGACACAAACCAGGACGGCAAGGTAACCATGCAGGAAACGCTGGCCTATCAACAGTCGCAGAGCACGGCGGGGTCGGGCACCTCAACGACCGCGACGTCCGAAAATGCCGGAGCGACGGCCTCCAGCAGCGATAGCTTCGAAGCCCAGCTGATGATGCAGATCATGAAGCTGGCTCAGTCCTATGGCATCGGGCAAGAAGGCAGCTCCACAGCAACTTCTTCCTTGCTGGCCACTGCGTGAAGCCTTGGATACTGGCAGAGCCGTTTGCGCTCTGTCAGCTTGATCGATTGTGCGGTTCACCTGTGCAAACACACTGGCTAGGCCAAATAGTGGCTTGAGCGTTGGCTTTCTCTGTAAAGCATTGTCTGCTACGGATCGGAAGTACGTGTTCGCCAGATTGAGAAGCAGCCCTTCACCACGACTCTCGGCTGAGTGGCAGGTATCCCATTCATTGCTGACTGTGTTGGTCTCATGTTTCATGGTTGGCATAAGGCCGAGGAGTTCTCAGTCAGTCCCCACCCTCTATGAACACTCCGCTCAGAAACCTGCCGCTGGGCCATCGAGATGATGAATGTCTCTTCCGGGTCGGTAGTGGACTGTAACGACGCCGTGTCTCACGGGTCCGCTCAGGCCGACTTCCTGACCCCGGCCCCGACTTTTCCGATGCCTGTAACGTGAGGAACTGCTGACGTTCAATCCGGGGAAATTTCCATTCCTTAATGCGTCAACCAAGTCCATCTCGATAGCGGATTCCAGATTCCCATTTTTTGCCGATTACATCCCCGGCATCATCCCCTTCATGCCGCGCATCATCTTGGCGAGGCCGCCTTTGCCCATCGACTTCATCATCTTCTGGGCCTGCTCGAACTGGGCCAGCAGGCGGTTGACGTCCTGCACCTGAACGCCGGAGCCGGTTGCGATGCGGCGTTTGCGGCTGGCCTTGAGGATTTCCGGTTTGCGGCGTTCCTGCGGCGTCATTGCGTTGATGATGCCCTCGATGCGGCGCATCTGGTTTTCGCCCTGGGCCAGTTCGCCGGCGCCGATCTTGCTGGCGCCCGGCAGTTTGTCGACCAAGGAGGACAGGCCGCCCAGTTTCTTCATCTGCTGCATTTGCGCCTTGAAGTCTTCCAGGTCGAAGCCCTTGCCGCTTTTCAGCTTTTGCACGGCCTTCAGCGCTTCGTCCTTGTCGACAGAACGCTGCGCTTCTTCCAGCAACGACAGCACGTCGCCCATGCCGAGTACGCGGCTAGCCATGCGTTCCGGATGGAACACCTCGATGCCAGAGAGTTTCTCGCCGACGCCGACCAGCTTGATCGGTTTGCCGGTGACCTGGCGTACCGACAGCGCCGCGCCGCCGCGCGCATCGCCGTCCAACTTGGTCAGGATGACGCCGGTCAGCGGCAGTGCATCGTTGAACGCCTTCGCCGTATTGACCGCATCCTGGCCCTGCATGGCGTCGACCACGAACAGGGTTTCGATCGGCTTCAGCAGCGCGTGCAGATCCTTGATCTCTTCCATCATCGCTTCGTCGACGTGCAAGCGGCCGGCGGTGTCGACGATCAACACGTCGAACAGATGCTTGTGCGCATGGTCGAGCGCAGCGCGGGCGATGTCGGCCGGCTTCTGCTCGGGCGAGGAGGGGAAGAAATCGGCCTCGGCCTGCGCCGCCACCAGTTTCAACTGCTCGATTGCGGCCGGGCGGTAGACGTCGCAGCTGACCACCAGAATCCGCTTCTTGCCGGCTTCGCGGATCACTCGCACCAGTTTGCCGGTCGACGTGGTCTTGCCGGCGCCCTGCAGGCCCGCCATCAGGAACACCGCCGGCGGCTGGCATGCAAAAGACAGCGGCGCGGCCTGCTCGCCCATCAAGGCGGTGAGTTCCTTGTGCACGATGCCGATCAACACCTGGCCCGGCGTCAGGCTGGTCATCACTTCCTGGCCGAGCGCGCGTTCTTTCACCTTGGCGATGAAATCGCGCACCACCGGCAGCGCCACGTCGGCTTCAAGCAGCGCGACGCGCACCTCGCGCAGGGCATCCTGGATGTTCGCTTCGGTCAGGCGGCCCTGGCCACGCAGATTTTTTACAACACGGGAAAGGCGGTCGGTCAGGTTGTCGAACATGATGGGTTGGGCAAGGAGCGATGGGATAAACTCGCGCAGTCTAACAAATCAGCCGCTCCCGACCATGTTGGAAACCCTGCTCTACGCCCTTTGTGCCCTGGCTTACCTCGGCTTGGCCGCCTGGTTCTGGCCGGGCCGCCCCGGCTGCTGCCGCACCGACTGGCTACCGCGTCTGTTGCCGGTATTTCCGCTGATGCTGCACCTGTATCTGCTGAATGAGGGCGTGTTTGGCGGCGAGGGCGTCCGCCTGGGTTTTTCCACCTCGATTTCCGCCGTCGCCGCACTGACCGTGCTGACCTATGCCGTCGCCGCCTGGCGTTATCACCTCGGCGGCGTGCAGGGTTTCGTGCTGGCCTTCGCGGCCGCCGCCGTCGCCATCGAAGCAATTTCGCCGATGCCACATGCCGCCGCCTACAGCAGCATGCCGATCTTCAAGCTGCATCTGGCCATGGCCTTCGCGGCGTATGCCCTGTTCACCATCGCCGCACTGCATGCCTTGCTGATCTCGCTGGCGGAAAAACATCTGCACAAGGCGGTGCCGCCCGCCGTGGTGGCCGGCTTGCCGCCGCTGCTGACGCTGGAAAAACTGCTGTTCCGGATGATTCAGCTCGGCTTCCTGCTGCTCACGCTGACCTTGTTGTCCGGCGTCCTGTTCTCGGAAGAAATCTTCGGCCGTGCCGCTCCGATCAACCATAAAACCATATTCGGCCTGATTTCCTGGCTGATCTTCGCCGCCCTGCTGCTGGGCCGGCGCATCTACGGCTGGCGCGGCCGCACCGCGATCTACTGGACGCTGGCCGGCTTCATGAGCCTGATGCTGGCGTATGTCGGCGTGAAGTTTGTGCTGGAAGTGCTGCTGGGGCGCTAGACGCGCGGCTTGGCGGGGCGGTTTGACTGAAACGACTTGAGATCAGGCCGGCATGGGTTGCAGCGCGTTTAAGCCGCCCAGGTTGCCGGCCAGATTCGCACATGACGTCAACATGCACAGCGTGGTCTGGTAAGCAATGCTGTGATTGGCAAAGTTGGGCGTCGGTTGCAGACGCACGCTCATCGGCCCGCGGGTGCCGTAGCCGAAGGCTGGTGGGATGTGGTCTGGAATGCCGGTTTCCGGGGCTTGCTCAGCCAGCTTTCCGCAGCCGACCTGGCCCGCTTCCGTGCCGAGCACCTGGCCGAGATCGCGGCGCTGGATGCGGGTCAGGGTGTGCCGCTGCAGGTGGAAGTACTTTATGCGCAGGGACGCAAGCCCATACCTGCCGACTGATCGCAACGCCGGCCGTCATCTTCCCTGAACGCCGGAGTGCCACGGCCGAACGTTCTTCTTCGCGTCGATCCGGCGCGGCACGCGCTAATCCAGGCCGTCAGAACGGCAGCCTGGGAACATCGCCGGCAGGCATGATTGCGGCGGCTGTATCGGGCCATCCAGGCGCGAACTGTATGGCCGCAGTCGCTCCCGACAGGCTAAAGTTTGCTCATCTCAGAACACTTCAGATTGAACCGCCATGCAAGCTGAAAACTTCAATCTCGCCCGCTATCTCGACCGCATCGGCCTTCGCGGTGCAGTCCGCGCCGACCTGGCCTCGGTGGCGGAAATCATGCGTTGCCAGCTGCATAGTGTGCCCTTCGAGAATCTCGATGTGCAGGCCGGCAAGCCCATTTCGCTGGTGCCGGAAGACATCGTCGCCAAGCTGGTCGAGCGTCGCCGCGGCGGCTATTGCTATGAGGTGAACGGCTTGTTCGCCATGGCGCTGAGCGCGCTCGGCGTGGCATACCGCTTTGTCGGCTGCCGGCCGATGACCTACCCGGCGCGACGGCCGCGTACGCACATGGCCATCCTGGCCAAGTTCGACGGCGAGGAATGGCTGTGCGACACCGGCTTCGGCAGCTACGGCCTGCGCGCACCGATGCGCCTGAACGAGACCGGCGAGGTGCGCCAGGACGCCGACACCTTCCAGTTGCTGCGCGCGAACGAACACGAATTCCAGCTGCGTGCGAAAGTGGAGGGCGACTGGGCCAACCAGTACGGCTTCGACCTGTCGCCGCACGAGTGGATCGACTTCCTGCCCGCCAACTGGCTCAACTCGACCCACCCGGACACGCTGTTCACGCAGCATCGCATCGTCATGCGGCAGACGCCGGAAGGCCGCGTCATTCTGTTCGACGACCGGCTGAAGACGATGAGTCACGGCGTGACGACGACGCGGCAGATCGACGCCACCGAACTGCCCGGCCTGCTCGCGACAACCTTCGGCCTGGAGTGCCTGACATGAACCCGGCCAAGGTCAGCCGTGACCGCCTTCAGCGCCTGGAAGACCTGCCCAACATCGGCCCGGCCATGGCGCGGGATCTGCGCAGCCTGGGCATCCAGACGCCCGCCGACCTCATCGGCCAGGATGCCTATGTGCTCTACGGCCGCCTGTGTGCGCTCAGCGGATTTCGCCAGGATCCCTGCGTCATCGACGTATTCCTTTCCGTCGTCCGCTTCATGGACGGCGGCCCGGCGCAGCCCTGGTGGGCTTACACCGCCGAGCGGAAACACCGGCTACAGACGGCCAACTGATTTATTGCGTCCTTCTCCCCGCCGTTCCGTCTATCGGTTAACGACGCATTCCCGCGTCGAACTCTTGAAAGGCGGACAGCATGGAACTCATCGAAAACTATCCCGTAGCCATACTTGGCGCCGGCCCGGTCGGACTGGCGGCGGCGGCCAACCTGATCGAATATGGCCTGACGCCTCTGGTCTTCGAGGCCGATGCCGCAGTCGCGGCGAGCTTTCGCGATTTCAGCCACGTGAAGCTGTTCTCGCCCTGGCGTTACAACATCGACCGGGCCGGCCGCAGGCTGCTCGAAGATACCGGCTGGAGCAGCCCCGATGCGGACGCGATACCGACGGCGGGCGAGTTGTTGCGCGACTATCTCGAACCCTTGGCGGCGCTGCCGGCCATTGCCGATAACCTGAAGCTGGGCAGTCGTGTCATCGCGGTGGCGCGCCGGGGTTGCGACAAGGTGAAGAGCGAGGGCCGTGAGCGGGCGCCGTTCGTGATCCGCGTCGAGCAGGGCGGGGAAATCCGCGAATACCTCGCCGGCGCGGTGCTCGACGCCACCGGCAACTGGTCGCGGCCCAACCCGCTCGGCGCCAACGGCTTGCCGGCCATCGGCGAGGTGCGCCTGGCCAGTCGCATTCGCTATGGCATGCCCGACATCGCGGGTGATCTGCGCTCGCGCTATCTGGGCAAAACGACATTGGTGGGGCGCCGGCCATTCGGCGGTGGGTTCGCTGGTCGCCTTGTCGGAACTGGCGGCGGCCGATCCGGCCACCACGCTGCACTGGGCCTTGCGCGGCTCCAGTCCGGCGCGCGCCTCTCGCTGTCCGGCGCCAAGTCGCGGGTGCAGCGCGGACGCGAGAAGTTGCGCGCTATCGTGCTGGACTGCTGCCATGTCGAGTCCGACGCCGACGGCCTGGCCTGCAAGCAGAAACCGGATGGGGCGCGCTATTGTTGAGGCGCGGGCGAGATGCCCGGATGACCAATCAGAAAGGGAGTTGTGCCATGCAAGATCAGCTCAAACATTATTCGGACAAACTGGCTTACGAAACCGATTCGTGGGATTTGCAGGTTGCGCTCGATGGCGGCGACAACGTCGTGGTGATCGATGCGCGCTCGCCCGAGGCCTATGCGCGGGAACATATTTCCGGCGCGATCAATCTCCCGCATCGGACCATGAGCGGCGCGACCACGGCCGGCATCGACAAGTCGGCGCTGGTGGTCGTCTATTGCGACGGCATCGGTTGCAACGCCTCGACCAAGGGGGCGTTGCACATGACCCGGCTGGGTTTCCGGGTCAAGGAACTGATCGGTGGCCTGGACTGGTGGAAACGCGACGGCCATCCCGTCGAGGAAACCGTGTCGCACGTGGCCGACGCTATCGGTTGCGGTTGCGGTTGAGCCTGTTTTGCGCGGTTGCCGGTGTCGTAGGAGCGCCTTCC
>JASJPK010000114.1:0-4251 GCA_031426735.1 Hydrogenophilaceae bacterium
AGCGCCTTCCAAGGCGCGAAGTCCGGAAGGATCGCGCCTTGGAAGGCGCTCCTACGCGTGGTGCCGCCACCTCACCCTTAGGTTGTACCGCGCCGATAGGCGCGCAACGCGAAACGGGCCGGGTCGATGCCGTCGACCTGATCGCCTTCCAGCGGCAACGCTTCGCCGGCGATCTGACAGGCCAGGTTTTCCGCCAGCAGCGCGGACCAGACCAGGCCGCGCGAACCGAGGCCGAGCAAGCCATACAAACCGGGAAGACGCGGGAAAGTATTCAACCGGATATCGCCGACCAATTCGACTTCAAGGTCCGGCAGCGCGCCGACCAGCGGTAGGTGGTCCGGCGTGGTGGCGCGGAAGCCGACACGGCCGTGCAACGCGCTCGGCTCGATGTCTTGTGCCGTGCCGGGCAGGATGCTGGCCAGTCGCCGCAGGTTTTCGGCATGTTCGCCGACACGCAGTTCCGCAGCGAAGTCTTTGGAATAAGACGCGCCCAGGCAGTGCACGCCATCCACTGCTGGCGTCAGGTAGCCCTCGCAGCAGGCAGGATGTTCCAGATGCGGCAGCGTGTCGGCGGCCACATGGCTGACCTGGCCGCGCACCGGCAGGATCGGCAGGCCGGCGATTTGCGCCAAACCGCTCGCTGCCGGTAACACCGCGCCGCTGGCGAAAACCACCACCGCCGCTTCGGCGAGAACATCACCGTTTGCCGCGAACAGACGCCAGCGGCCATCGACGCGCTGCATGCGTGCGACTTCGCTGTTGCCGCGCCAGTGGATATTGCCGCCGCCGGCGCGTAACCAGGCGCGGCACAGGCTGGGCGGGTTGGCCCAACCGCCGCCGGGAAACCACCAGCCGCCATACGCGGTTGCCGCGCCCAGCCTATCGCTGGCGGTGCTGCGGTCGATAAAGCTGACGTAGCTTTCCGGGTAGCCGCCCGCCGCCAGGCAGGCAGGCTGCTCCGCTTCTTGCGCGGCATCGCGCGCGATCTGCAGGATGCCGCTGAGATTGCGGCGCGGCGGCAAGCCTGCTTGATCGAGTCGCTGCAGGGTTCGCCCGAGGTGCAGAAAACAGGCGCGGTTGAGGCGCGAAGCCAGGTTGTCGTCACGCGACAGCAACGGCCGCGCGATGCCGGCCAGATTGCCGGAACCCTCGCCGGCCGGTACCGCGTGGCGGTCGAGCAGTTCGACCTGCCAGCCGCGTGCGGCCAGGCGTTCCGCGATGGCGCAACCGGCCAGGCCGGCGCCGATCACGACGGCTTCGCGCTCCGTTGCGACCGGGGTTGGCCGGCGCTGATTCGGCCGGTCGATGATTTTCCCGGCCAGCATCTGGCGTTTGTGGCCGAAGCCCGGCTGTTTCTTCGGGACAAAACCGGCTTCGCTCAACGCCCGCCTTACCTGCCCGGCGACGCACCAGGTCGCGAAAGTGGCGTTGGGCGCAGCCAGTTGGCCGCAGCGCCGCAACAACGACGTCGACCACATCTGCGGATTCTTGTTCGGATCGAAGCCGTCCAGATAGAACGCATCGACGCTGGCGCGCAGTTTGCGCAGGCTGGTTTCCGCGTCGCCCAGCAGCAGCGTCAACACCACCCGGCCGGCGGCGAATTCCAGGCGGTGGAAACCCGGCAGCAAGACCGGCCAGCTATTGCGCAATGCCTCGGCAAGAAACTCCAGTTGCGGCCATTCTCGATGTAGCCGCGCCAGATCGTCGGCCGCGAACGGGTGCAGCTCGGTCGCCAGGTAATGCAGTCTTTGCGGCCGTTGCGGATCGGCGCGCCAGGCCGCCCAGGTGGCGAGGAAGTTGAGGCCGCTGCCGAAGCCGTTTTCCAGAATCGTGAAGCTGCGCCGGCCTTGCCAGTTTTGCGGCAGGCCGTTGCCGTGCAGAAACACATGCTGCGCCTGGCCGGGGCCGCCGTCGGCGGAGTGGTAGATGTCGTCGAAGGCTTCCGAAAACGGCGTGCCGTCCGCGGCATAGGCGAGGCGGGCAGGGTGCAGCGATTGAACCGGCATCGGCGCTAGTAATTTGTCGGCTCAATGCATGCGGTGTGTCGGCGCGGCGAAGATCGCGTCGAGATCGTCGGCATCGATCCAGTAGTCGTGGTTGCAGATGTCGTCGCGCACATGAATTTCACCGGCATGCTCGTTGCTCGGGTCGCGCAGGATCGCATCGCATTCGGCGCGGCCGAGACTGCGCAGCATGGCGTGGATTTTTTCCCAGTCCTGCGGGCAGTGATGGCTGACCGGGCGCGGCGCGAACACGCGCAGTTCCTCTTCCGGGAAGAGCCGTTGCAACAGGTCGAGCGGCGCGTGCGCCAGCTGCTCGGCGGCGGACAGGGTGGCGACCAGATGCTGAATCCGGTTCCAGCCGTCGGCGTCGTGCCGGTCGGCATCCGGCAATTTCTGCAGCAACAAACCGACCGCGCGCTTGCCATCGGCGGCCAGAATCAAACGCGTCGGCTGTTGCTCGGACAAGGTCAGATAGTGCTCAAAGATCGCCGCGATGCTGTCGCCCTGCATCGGTACGAAGCTCTGATAGGGCTGGCGCATCGCCGCCGCATCCAGGCTCAGCAACAACTGGCCGTCGCCGAGCAATGCCGGCAGCGCGGCTTCCTGTTGCAAAGTTTCCGCATCCCAGCGCGCCATGCCGCGCAGCTGCAATTGCTCATCGCAGTCGAGCACCAGCAAATTGATTGGGCCGTCGCCGCGCAACTGAAAAGTCATCCGCCCGGGCTGTTTCAGATTGGCCGAAATCAACGTCGTCACCGCGCTCATCTCGCCCAGAATCCGGGCCACGTTGGCCGGGTAATCGCGTCCGGCGGCGAGGTCGCGCCAGGTCTTGTCGAGCGAAACCAGCGCGCCGCGAATATCGAGATGCTCGAACAGGAAGGGCTGGACGCAATCGGTTTGCATGGCAATCAGTCGGCGAGAAAAGGAGGCCGATTTTATCGTCCTTGTCTGCGCTCCGCGTCTTTCGCCGACTACGCTGTCATGTCACCCGAGCACGGGCATAATTCGTACGAAACCAGACCCAGGGGAGAACCATGATCGAGCAAGCCCGCGCCCGTTTTGAATCCCTGAAATCCGGCGGCATGCTGCCGTCGCCGCAGGGCGTTGCCCTGGCCGTGCTGGAGCTGACGCAGAAACATGATGCCAACATCCAGACCCTGACCCATCTGGTGCAGACCGATCCGGCCATGTCCGGTCGCATTCTGCGCTACGCCAACGCGGTGCATGGCGGCAGCCTGCGCCATATCGCCTCGTTGCCGCATGCCATTGTGTTTCTCGGTCTGTTCCGGGTGCGCCAGATCGCCCTCGGCTTTTCCCTGATCGACCATTACCGCACTGGCGCCTGTGCCGCGTTCGATTACCTGGGCTACTGGACTGCCTCGCTGGCTACCGGCATCACGGCCCAGCAGGTCTCCGCCCAGGCGCAGTGTCCGCCCGACGAGAGCTTCACCTGCGGTCTGCTCTCCGGCATCGGCCGGCTGTCGCTGGCGACGGTATTTCCGAACGAATATGGCGACATGTTGCGGCAAGACCTGTCCGGCCTGGCCTTGCGCGACGCCGAAATCGGCAGTTTCGGTCTCGACCATGCCGCGCTATCGGCCGAGTTGCTGCTCGACTGGGGCTTGCCGGAAATCTTCTACCAGGCTGTGCGCTATCACGAGTTGCCCACCGAAGCGCCGTTCGCCGCCGGTTCCCGCGCACAGACGCTGACGGTCGCGCTGCATTTTGCCGCCAAGGTCGGCGCCCTGCTCAACCTGGATGCCGCGCAGCGCTGGGAGCGGGTGCCTTCGCTGTATCACGCCGCCGCCCTGATCGGCCTGGAAGACCATCAGGTGCCGCCGCTGGTGGAAAGCGTCGTCGGCCAATGGCAGGACTGGGGCCGCGAACTGCATCTGCCGACGCGCGATTTCAGCGACATCAAACTGCTCCTCGGCATGCCGCCCGATCCCTCGCAGGATGAAAACCTGTCCGCGCTGGTCGTGCTGCCGATGCGGGTGGCGCTGATTGCACGCGATGTATCGCATCTGCGCGCGCTGGCGGAAACGCTCGATGCCATGGGGCTGCGCGTGGAACTGGCGAGCGACCGCGACAGCGCCTTGCGCCTGCTGCAGGCCAGTCGTCCCGACGTGATGATGGTGGAACTGCCCGACAGCGGCGACGCGGCGGTACAAACACTGCGCGATCTGCGTGCCTGCGAGGGCGGCCGCCAGAGCTACTGCATCGCCATGATCCCGCCCGAAGCCGAGGC
>JASJPK010000115.1:0-30247 GCA_031426735.1 Hydrogenophilaceae bacterium
ACCGGGGCATGACCGGGGCTGCGGCGACGGGAAAAAAAGCTCATGAAAGTTCCGGAATCAACAAAGTTCTAAGAGGCGTCATGTCAGCGTTGACGTGCAATCGTCCAAGAATACTGTAGCCATGCCGATTCGGTTACAGTGAAACCGATCAAATCCTTTCTTGCCCATGCCGAATCTTTTTTCCATCGCAGATATCGAGCGCAGTACCGGCATTAGTAGGGAAACGCTGCGCATATGGGAACGACGCTACGGCTTTCCCGCGCCAGCGCGGGATGCCGGCGGCGACCGTCGTTTCTCCGGGGGCGATCTGGATCGCTTGCGGCGGATCAAGCGGTTGCTCGACCAAGGGCATCGGCCTGGCAAGATCGTGCCCATGTCGGTGGCCGATCTGGCGGAACTCGATCTGGCCATGCCGGATGGCGGCACTGCATTCGTTGCGAGTCGCTATGACGGCTTTTGGGAATACATGCGACAGACGCAGTCGCATGCTGCATATGACTGGTTGCGCGGCCGTCTCGTGGAAGAGGGCGCGGCGGTGTTTGTACAGGAGACGCTGGCCCCGCTCATCGAGGCGGTCGGCGATGCCTGGGCGGCCGACCAATTGCAGGTGCATGACGAGCATCTGTTCTCGCAATGGGTGCAGCGACTGTTGCATGCGGCAATCGGAGAAATGCCCGGCGCTGCGATGCGTCCCTACGTGTTGCTGACCACCTTGCCGGAAGAGCAACACAGCCTGGGTTTGCTGATGGCGGAAACGCTGCTGACACAGGATGGTGCGCGCTGCCTGAGCCTGGGTGTGGATACCCCGCTACCGGAAATTGTCGCGGCGGTGCAGCGTCACCAGGTCGATGTGCTGGCTTTGTCGTTCAGTCTGGCCTACCCGCGCCGGCGCATCGCAGCGCAGTTGGCGGCTCTGCGCGCCGCGCTGCCGCCGCATTGCGAGATATGGGCTGGCGGGCGCGCCACGGTCCGTTTGCGGGCCATACAGGGTGTACGTTATTGCCCAAAGCTGGAGGATGCCGCTAAATTTATGCAGCAATGGAAAGCGGGCAGCCAGAAATAATTCGCTCCGGTCAGATCGGCTAAAATCCGCTCCACTTTCAAATTTCTTTCGGGCAAACGGGCGATGGACTACGAACAAGCGCGCTTCAATATGGTGGAACAACAGATTCGCCCCTGGGAGGTGCTCGACCCCAAGGTGCTGGATCTGCTGCACAAGGTCAAACGCGAGGACTATGTGCCGCAGGTTTATCGTTCGCTGGCCTTTGTCGACATGGAAATTCCGCTTGGCGAAGGCGAGTCGATGTGGTCGCCGAAAATCGAAGCGCGCGCTTTGCAGGCCATACAGGTGCGCAAACATGAACGCGTACTCGAAGTGGGAACCGGCAGCGGCTACTTCACCGCGTTGCTGGCGCATCAGGCCAGCACCGTGGTGAGCGTGGAATTGCGCTCCGATCTGAAGGACGATGCGGAGCGCAAATTTAAGGCGCATGGGCTGACCAACATCCATTGCCGTGTGGGCGATGCCGCGCGCGACTGGTCGGAAGAGGTCAACTTCGACATCATCGTATTGACCGGCTCGACCCCCTTGCTGCCGGAAACCTATCTCAAGCGTTTGAGCCCGGGCGGCCGCCTGTTTTCCGTCGTCGGCGAAGGCGATGCGATGGCGGCGACTCTGGTGACCTGTGTCGGCCCGACCACGTTCCGTACGGAACGTTTGTTCGAGACCCGCGTGCCGGCGCTGAAAAACGCGTTGGAGCCGGAACGGTTCAGCTTTTAGATGCAGCAACTCCGTCCGGCAGAACTCAAGGCGTGGCTAGATGATTCTCAGCGCACCCAACCGCTGTTGCTGGATGTACGTGAACCTTGGGAGTTCGAGCGCTGCAGTATCGCAGGCGCCATATCGATGCCGATGAGTCGGATTCAGTCGACTTTCGGCCAGCTCGATCCCGCGCGGGAAATGGTTGTGATTTGCCATCATGGTGTGCGTAGCTTCCATGTTGCCCGTTTTCTGGAACACAATGGTTTTGAAAATGTGATCAACCTGACCGGGGGCGTCGATGCCTGGGCCAAAGAGGTAGATCGTGAGATGCCGACTTACTGATCGAGTGAAAATGATGCGCCCAACCTTGCTTATCGCTGCGCTGTCGCTTGTGTCGACGTTCGCACTGCCCGCATTGGCAGTCAGTTCCAACCTGAGCACCGTGTTTCAGATGGCGCGTGACAACGATGCCGTATTCGCCGCCGCGCGGGAGAGTTACAAGGCGGGGCAGGAACGGATTCCGCAAGGCAGGGCGGGTTTGTTGCCGACCGTGAATCTGGGTGCCAACACGCGTTACAACGAAACCAGCTCCAAAGATTACAACTCGAATAGCGTTTCTCTGACTTTGACGCAGCCGCTCTTCCGCAAGCAGAACCTGGAAGCCTACGAACAAGCCAAGGTTCAGGCCTTGATCGCGGAGCAGGAATTGAAACTGGCCGAGCAGACGCTGCTGTTGTCAGTGGCGCAGGCGTATTTCGCGGTGTTGCAGGCACATGACGTGCTCGCCACGGCGCAATCGCAGAAGCAGGCCTTTGCCGAGCAACTCGCGCAGGCACGCAAGAGTTTCGAGGTGGGTGCGGCGACGATCACGGATACCCACGAGGCCCAGGCTCGCTATGACCTGACCACGGCGCAGGAAATCGCCGCGCAGAACGATCTCGAAGTGAAGCGCCGCTCCCTGGAAAAGATCATCAACCGGGAAAGTCCAGAACTGGCACGCTTGGGCGACGGGGTCAGTCTGTCTTTGCCGGAACCCAATCTGATGGATGCCTGGGTCAAGCAGGCAGAAGAAGACGGCATTCCTGTTCACCTCAATCAATCTGCTGTCGAACTTGCGCGGCGTGATGTGGCGCGTCTGCGCGCAGGTCATCTGCCCACGCTGGATCTGTCGGCCAGCTACAGCGATAGCCGCAATCCGTCGACGATTGTGGGGTCCAGCCGCGGCGCTGCGGTCGGTCTGGAACTCGGCTGGGTGTTGTATCAGGGCGGGGCGATCCAATCGCGCGTGCGTGAAGCCCTGGCGCTACTGGAGAAATCCCGTTACGACCTCGATAACGCCCGTCGCCAGGCGCGGCTTGATGCGCGGCAAGGCTTTCTGGGCGTGATTTCGGGGCAAGCTCAGGTGAAGGCGCTGGAGCAGGCATTGGTTTCCAGCGAAGCGCAGCTGAAATCGACCAAACTTGGCCTGGAAGTCGGCGTGCGAACCCGCGTCGATGTGCTCAATGCGCAGCAACAACTGTATACGACGCGACGCGATCTGGCCGCTGCACGTTATCAAACGCTGGTTGCCGGCCTGCAACTCAAGGCGGCAGCGGGTGGTTTGAAGGAGGAAGACCTCAAGGCGGTGGATGCGTTATTGAAATAGGGGGCGATTCGGCCTTACGACGTTGGCCATGCCGCCTCGATCAATGCCAGGGTTCGTTCCGTCGCTCCGCGATTCCGTTCGGCAAAACGTCTGCCTGCCGCTGCCATCGCCGTTCGGCTCGCAGCATCGGCATGCAGCGCACGTAAATCGGCCACCAGCGCTTTGCTATCGGCGACACGTCGCGCCGCGCCTGCTGTAATCGCTTCGGCCGCGGCTTCACTGAAATTCCAGGTATGCGGGCCAATCAGCGCCGGGCAACCGGCCGCCGCCGCCTCGATCAGGTTCTGACCACCAAACGGCAGCAGGCTGCCACCGATATAGGCCACATCCGCGGCGGCGAAATACGCGGACATTTCCCCCATGCTGTCGCCGAGGAACACGCTGATCCGAGTGTTATCTGCAGGTTGGCTTCTTCGCCCCCAGGGTTGATTGCGTGCTGCGATCAACTGTGCGACTTCTTCGAACCGCTGCGGATGGCGTGGCACCAGTACCAGTAATACATCCGGTAGCGCCAGCCGATCCAATGCCTGTAACAGCAAAGCCTCTTCGCCTTCGCGCGTACTCGCGGCAAGCCAGACAAAGCGGCCGGAAAATAGTTGCCGTAGTGCCTGACTCCGTTGCTCGGTGTCGGGCGGCACACTGACATCGAATTTCAGATTGCCGGTGATCGAAACCTCGGTTGCACCCAGTGCAGTGAAACGGTTGGCATCAGCCACAGTTTGTGCTGCCAAGCCGCTGAGTGTCTGCAAAGCCGATGCAGCCAGACTTCGAAAGCGCGCATAGCCGCGTGCAGAACGTTCGGACAGGCGTCCATTCACCAGAAACAACGGCAACTTGCGCTTCGCACAGGCGGCAAACAGGTTCGGCCACAACTCTGTTTCCATGATGACGCCCAGGTCAGGACGTGCGCGATGCAGAAACAACCAGACCAGCGGCGGGAAATCGTAGGGCAGATAGGTTTGCTCGATGGTTTCGCCGAACAAGGCTCTGCCGGTTTCGCGCCCGGTCGGAGTTGCATGCGTGAGCAGAATCGCGCAGTCGGGATGTCGCATCCGCCAGGCAGCAATCAACGGCGCGGCAGCACGTGTTTCCCCGACCGAAACGGCATGAATCCAGAGACGCCTGCCCCCCGTCCAGGTTCGTGTCCAGCCCAGACGTTCAGTCCAATACTGTAGGTAATCCGGCTGCCTGCGCGCACGCCAGAGCAGGTAAAGAAAGGCAAAGGGGAGAACCGGAAGCCAGGTCAGGGAATAGAGCAATCGCATGGGCGGGATGTTATTGCACTCGTCATGAGTTGGCCGAATTTGTGCAGCCACAGGCTTGAATTTGCAGTCTTATTTCGATTTCTATTACTTTCGAGATAGTGACATGCCATGGGTCGGCGACTACTATTCCGCCGCTCAAATCAGGGGGAAGCAGTTATGAAAGTCTTGGTCACCGGTGCCGCCGGTTTTATCGGCATGCATGTCGCGCAACTCCTGCTGAAACGAGGCGATGAGGTCGTCGGTATCGACAACCTCAACGACTATTACGACCCCAAGCTCAAGCTGGCGCGCCTGGAACAGCTCAAGCCCTACCCCAACTTCAAGTTCGTGCGCGGCGACATCGCCGATCGGGTAACCATTGAAGACCTGTTTGCCGCCGAGAAATTCAACCGCGTCATCAACCTGGCCGCGCAGCCCGGGGTGCGCTACTCGCTGAAGAATCCCTACGCCTACATCCAGACCAACCTGGTCGGCTTCGGCAACCTGCTCGAAGGCTGCCGCCACAATGGCGTCGAACACTTCGTCTACGCCAGCAGTTCCAGCGTCTACGGTGCCAACACCCACATGCCGTTCTCGGTGCACGACAACGTCGACCACCCGGTCAGCCTGTATGCCGCCAGCAAAAAAGCCAACGAGTTGATGGCGCACACCTATAGCCACCTCTACGGCCTGCCCACCACCGGCCTACGCTATTTCACCGTCTACGGCCCTTGGGGTCGTCCCGACATGTCGCCCTGGCTCTTCACCAGCGCCATCCTGGAAGGACGCACCATCGACGTGTTCAACCACGGCAAGATGCAGCGTGACTTTACCTATGTCGACGACATCGCCGAAGGCACCGTGCGGGTGCTCGACCGCATCGCTACGCCAAACCCGGAATTCAGCACCGACTCGCCCGATCCCAGCACCAGTTACGCGCCTTACCGCGTCTACAACATCGGTAACAATCAACCGGTAGAACTGATGACTTTCATCAAAACGATTGAGGATTCCCTCGGCCAGGAAGCGAAGAAGAACTTCCTGCCGATGCAACCGGGCGATGTGGTCGCGACCTACGCCAATATCGACGATCTGAAACGGGATGTCGGCTTCGAACCGAAAACAGAATTGTCAGTAGGCATAGAAAACTGGGCGAAGTGGTATCGGACGTATACAGGGCAATAACGCCAGAATGGCTGAATAACTGCGTCAATACGACGCAAAGCGCTTGCGCCAGCTCTTGAGGTTAATCTTTAGAGATGCCCATTGAAATGATTCAAGAAACCCAAAAAGTCGCACTCATTTCCGGCATCACCGGCCAAGACGTGTATCGAGAATCCATCGAATGAACATTATCAAACGTATAGCCAACCTGGGCGAACGCGTCGCCTGGATGAAGGGCCTGACTGGCGGTCGCTTGTCAGCCTTGAGATTCTGGTTATCCGCAGCGCGAAATCTTGACAATATTGGCGTTGGCACCTACCGGGGAACGGATATCGTGTTTCGTGGCTTGGATACTATGGCGATCAAGGAAGTACTGGTCGACATGGAGTACGCTAAGGTCGTCGAACGCCTTGCGGCCATTGATGCACCAGTGGTACTGGACATAGGTTCTCATATTGGATTGTTTTCGCTCTTGGTGCTCAAGGATAACCCCCGTGCTCGAGTCATGTCCGTCGAGGCGGATCCGCAAACATATGACATCTTGATCCGCAATGTCGCTGCCCTGCGAGCACAAGGTGCGGATTGGGAGGCGATAAATGCAGCTGCATGGGATGAGGACGGCAAGCGGCTATGCTTTGAGGGCTCTGGTCCAAGCATGAGTCATCGCGTAAGTGACAGCGGAAAGGTTCTTGTTACCTCCATTACGTTCAAGAGCCTGATGGATCGGTTGCTCAAGAAGCATGATTTCATCGATATGGTGAAGATCGATGTGGAGGGCAGCGAGGAGTCCTTCCTGTGTGCCGCACCGGAGCTATTGCGACATGTCCGCTGTGTGGTCATCGAGTTGCATCCGAGTCTATGCAACGCCGATCGGGTACGGGATGTCCTAGGACATGCTTACGGTACCTTAGTGGAGCTTCACGATCGCACATCCTCGAAGCCGCTGCTGCTTTGCTACTGAACTCGACTCATGATTGCCAAGCTTCGGTCCCTGGCGCTTAGTAATCCTGGGCGCTTGCGCTTGTATCGTGGAGTCGCGTCAATCTTCCTGCTTCGGTTTGTCCAGTTGGGGATGGGACTCGCTTCGACCTATTTTCTCGCCAGGTCCATGAGTAAGGATTCGTTTGGCGAGTACAACATGGTCCTAAATGCGGTGGGCATAGCTGGGCTAACGTCCCTAACCGGGTTGAATAATTCTCTGATGCAAGCGGTAGCTCGTGGCTTCATGGGCACTTATCGGGCTGTCGTGCCGATAGCATTTGGCAGTAGTTTTCTGGGTAGCATTGGCTTGCTGGCGATGAGCGGATGGTATCTGGCGGACTCCCAAACACAAATTGCATGGGGATGTTTGGCCGCCGCGGCGCTGTTTCCGCTGGCTTACGGTTTGACGCAGTGGAAAAGCGTGGTCATCGGGCAGGAGCGATTTCATGAACTGCTCTTGCACGATGGCGGGAGCAGCGTGCTGACATATGGCTTGGTCATAGCCTCAGTGTTTCTCTGGCCGGGCGACTATGTGTTCCCGCTGGTAGCCACATTGCTCGTACCAGCAATCTACAACCTTGTCGTCACTGCATTGAAGTACCGTGAGATTCCTTCTGATGCCAGCGTCGAGCATCAGAATGTACGCTATGGGATTCGGACGACCTTCTATTCCGGCCTGGGGGCCATCGGCTCCAACCTGGATCGCGTTCTAGTGTTTTCGTTCATGTCTCCAGCCGCGCTGGCTCTCTTTGTCGCCGCTAGTCGAATACCGGACCTCTTGGTGGGCGCAATACAAGACGTGTCCGCAGTCATTGCGCCACGCCTGGCTAAGCACGATAGCTACACGAAGCGTGTCGACCGAATATTCACTGTGATGTCGATGATTTACGGGATCGCCATTTTTGCTGTGGCATTTCTGGCGATCCCGTGGCTGGTCCCCTTCCTGTTTGGGGACAACTATGCCGACGCCGTTCCGTATGCTCAGGCTCTGGTCTGTTCGGTTGCGATCGGCAACCAGGCAAACTTGCGTTTCCGGTTTATTCGTTCCCGCATCGATGAGCTGGGCTTCCGGGACATAACATTGTTCACCAGCGCGGTTCGTCTCGCCGCATTCGTGGCGTTAGTTCCACCTTTCGGCATCACTGGGGCGGTAGTTGCTATATTCATCTACCGCTTGGCATTGGCAGGAATCGTTCGGATTGTGATTAAGCGGCACTACGCTGCCGCATGACGTCCGCCTTTCGCAAGACTCTACACAATCGCAAGGAACCATTGTCGTGTCATCGTGCAAGATTCAATTTCCACTCCAGCCATCCTGGCGTCGATTTCGTAGGCTTTTCGGCGGGCGCTCCGATCTGAGTGTTCTGCGGGCCTTGGAATATGAACTCCTCGAAGAACTCAAATTGACTGGACGAGTGCTGGACTTTGGTGGCGGCGCCAATGCCAACTACCGGACTCTCATGGGCAAGTGGATGAATGGCTGCATCTACGAAACGGCCAATATTGATCCCTCAATCCAGCCGACATACCTGATTTCCCCAGGGCAGCCGCTCCCGATCGCTGAGGACACATACGACAGCGTGGTTACCCTCAATACACTTGAACACATTTACGAAGTACATGGTGCCTTGCGCGAGGTGCTCAGGGTACTGAAGCCGGGGGCCAGGTTCATTGCTACCGTGCCGTTTCTGTTCCGGATCCATGGGCATCCCGACGACTTCCTGCGCGGGACGCCTAGTTGGTGGGGCAGAACCCTGACTGAGTTGGGGTATGCGGATGTCAAGATAACGCCACTGTTATGGGGACCTGTGTCTACAGGATTGAGTGTGACGGGCATTCTTGGCCCGTTCAAGCGTCTGCGCATGAAACTGGCGCTATTGCTCGATCTCGTTTATCTGCGCTGGGCGAGTCGTGAAAATCCGCAAACTCGCTTTTTCGGGGCTACTGGGGCGTCACTATGTAATTCACCGCTTGGTTTCCTGGTTGAGGCAATCAAGCCAAACAGGTAGGCATTGCGTGACTTATCCTTTGATTACCGCAGCGATTACTTCCTACAACGCGGCGGAAACGATTGCCGACGCGATTCAGTCTGCCTTCATGCAAGATTGGCCGCGACTGGAGATCATCATCGTCGACGACTGTTCCACCGATCACACCGTGGCTGTCATCGAGACAGTTATTCGCAACTTCAATTCGCCTGATCGGCCGATCAGGCTGATCAGGCTGGCCAAGAACGGAGGGGTCGCCCATGCCCGTAACATGCTGTTGAATGCGGCCGGAGGAGAGTTTTTGGCCTTCTTCGATGACGACGATGTCAGCATGCCCAATCGCATCTCGCGGCAGTTTGCACGTATTGTAGAGGCGGAAAGAATCGTCGGGCACGATCTGTTCTTGTGTCATACCGCACGGAAGCAGGTTTTCTCAGATGGGCGTTCATGCTACGAGGGAACGATGGGTTGTGAGGGGGCAGTGATCCCGACCGGGCGGGCGATAGTCGAGCGAATTCTCATCGGCCGCATCAGCCCTGGGATCCTTGGTTCGTGCGCAACTTGCTCGCAAATGGCTCGCTTGTCTGTGTACCGGCGCCTGGGTGGTTTTGACGATGAGTTGAGGCGAAGCGAGGATACGGACCTGAATATCCGCTGTGGGATGCAGGGAGGGGCTATCGTTGGTTTGGCCGATGCGTTGGTGGTGCAATCGATGACGATTGGTACTGAGAAGAATCTGTTCGCAGAACTCGATGCTCATGCGGCCCTGCACGACAAGTATCGGGATTTCTTGAATGAGGCAGGGTGGTACGATTTTGCCCTCAGGTGGCGATCCATTCGTCGTGCGCATTTGGAGCATGGTGGTCGTCGGACGGCTTTTCTCGCGATGCAGATTTTCCTTCGTCATCCTGTGAAGGTGATGAAGAAGCTGTATTGGTCTTTGCCGGCACGAGGAACTCGGCGGCGTCAAAGAG
The DNA here is from genome assembly GCA_031426735.1 of Hydrogenophilaceae bacterium. Classification (GTDB taxonomy): domain Bacteria; phylum Pseudomonadota; class Gammaproteobacteria; order Burkholderiales; family Thiobacillaceae; genus PFJX01. Next base: position 9,759 of record JASJPK010000115.1, read on the forward strand.
AGTGGTATCACTCGGCGTTTCATGACGCAGCAAGGTTGTCTTGAGCGTCATGATGCACACCATTCCGCTAATTTCCATTGGCGTTACTTGTTACAACGCCAGGGACACGATTGCTCGGGCCATAGCAAGCGCCGTAAGCCAGGATTGGCCGAATCTCGAGATAGTCGTCGTTGACGATGGTTCGGCAGACGACTCGCTCGAAATCGTCAACTCCCTGGCTCGAACCGACAAAAGGATAAAAATCGTAGCTCACGGCGCAAATCGCGGCTGTGCGGCGGCTCGCAATACGATCCTGGAGGAGGCCAGCGGAGCGTTTCTGGCGTTCTTTGATGACGACGATGCCAGTTATCCTGAGCGCATACGTCGGCAGTACGAAGACATCGTTGCTTACGAGAGCGCTACTGGTGCGCAGTTTGTGGCGTGCTATGCCTCAGGAGTCCGTCATTATCCGAACGGTTACCAAATGCCAATGCAGGCAATCGGCTCCCGTCCAGGCGTTCCCGTTGGGACCATGCTTGCCGATTACCTACTGGCATTTGTCAGGCCGCCGGGCGTTTTTTTTGGAGGAGGAACACCTACCTGTTCGCTGATGGCCAGATCGGGAACATTCGCGGCCGTCGGCAGCTTCGACGTCGCCATGCGCCGCCAGGAAGACGCCGATTTCGCGGTTCGCTTGGGAATGCTCGGTGGGCACTTCATCGGAACGTCAGAGCCGCTGTTCATCCAATATGCTTCAACTGGATCGGAGAAGGGCGCGAAGGCTGAGCACGAAAGCCTGGTTCATCTCCTGACCAAGAACCGGACCTATCTAGAAGAGCGGGGGTTCTATCGGTATATGCTCGGTTGGGCCGAGGTCCGTTATCGTCACTTTAATCATGAGCCTATGAAAGCGTTCACTGCACTCTTAAGACTTGGCCTGCGCTTCCCCGCCCGTACTGTTCGCCATTTTGCCGTCTCTGCAATCGGTCGTTTTCGACACGAACGAAGGATCTATGCCAATGGGTGAGCCTTCGCAATTGTGTACTCACTCAATCGCGGATCAGCCAATGCGGCGACCGCTGAAGCTGATATTCGTGGCGCGGAAGTTTGCGAACATGGCCGGCGGGTTGGAGCGAATCTCGATCGACCTGATGAACGAGATGGCTCGGCGCGGTTACCTGGTCGGCTTGATGACGTGGGACGAGAATGCGGCTGTTACTCACTATCCGCTCGATGCCAGGGTCAACTGGTTGAAACTGGATATCGGCAATCCGGAGATTCGTTCCGGGATGGTAGAGCGCTTGGCCAGACTGCGTAGATTCAGGACGTTCGTGAAGGAATTTTGTCCGGACGTGATTCTCGGATTCCAATCTGGTGCGGCCCTGTTTTCTCGGGTTGCCACGTTGGGTCTGGGAATCAAGATCCTGGCAGCGGAGCGGGTGTCGCCGGACATGTGGAAGTACGTCAGAACGGGACTCACCTACCGGATTCTCGATGTCTATTCCCTTGCCTTGGCTGATCGAATTACCGTGCAGTTCCCGGACTACAGGCAAAGATATCCACGCATCTTGTGGCGAAAGATAGTCGCCATCCACAATCCGGTGTTCCACAGGATTGCGGAAAGTCGTACTGAGAACACGTCGAGCGAAAAGATCCTGCTCTATGTGGCCCGGTTCTGCTTTCAGAAGAATCATGAGTTGCTGATCAATGCATTCGCCCAGCTAAGCGACTCGTTCCGGGACTGGAAGCTCGTGCTGGCTGGAGACGGTGAGTACGACGACCGCGTGCGTGCACAGGTGCTCCGGATGGGATTGCAGGATCGAGTGGTGTTTTGCGGCGCGGTCCGGGATGTCGATTCGTGGTATCGAAGGGCAGACCTCGTGGCGTTCCCGTCTTACTTCGAGGGTTTCCCCAATGCACTGGCCGAGGCACTGGCGTGGGGAATTCCCTGCGTAGGCCTGCGCGATACTCTCGGCGTCAACTCGCTGATCGAAGACAATGTCAGCGGACTGTTGGTGGAAGCGACGCCAGAAGCATTCGCTCGCGGCCTTGCGTCGCTGATGAGCGACCCGGAAGCGCGCCAGAGGATGTCGGCGGCGGCCAGAGCGATCAGCTCAAAGTATGCGCCGCATAGCTCCTACGGACTTTGGGATTCCCTTCTTAGGCAGATGGCATCATGTTGATCAGTCGAGATACCCTGCGCCGGTTTGTGCCGCGGCCGATTTTCTCCGTCTATCGGGCAATGCGGGCACGGCTAAACCGCTTGAAATACCGCGGCGGCGAGTACTACTGCAATGTCTGCGATTCGAACCTGCGTGAGTGGATTCATGCCGGGCCAGCCGATCATCGCAACTTTGTGTGTCCCGTTTGCTATTCCTACGGACGTCATCGGATGATGGCAAAGGTCATCGAGAACGAGTTGGTTCGAGGCGACACCATGGCTGGCAAGAAGTTGCTGCACTTCGCTCCCGAAGTGGGATTCCGGAATTGGCTGAAGCGCCACTTCCCTCACATCAAATATCAGTCGGCCGACCTTTTTTCGCCCGACGTCGATTTGTGCCTTGACCTTCAGGATATTGCATTGACAAATGAGGCCATCGACGTAGTCATTCTCTCGCACGTACTGGAGCACGTTGACGATGACACCTTGGCAGTGAAGGAACTCTATCGGATTCTCGCCCCAAATGGAAAGCTCTTCATCCAGGTACCTTTGAGTGGCTCAGAAGCGACTCGTGAAGAGAGGTTAGGCACTCCAGAAGAGCGGTTGGCAAACTATGGCAAGACTGATCATGTGCGGCTATATGGCGACGACATCGCCGTGCGCTTGACTGACGCCGGATTCTCGGTGACGGTGCACAGGGCACATGAAGATCCATATCGCGAGAAGTTCGACTATATGGCGCTCGACCTGCCCGATGGCTCAACCATGCTGTACGACAATGAGAGCACTACCTACGTATGTTGCAAGTTAAATTAGACAATAGTTGTGCTTTCTTTGTTGTCCAATGAGAGTCTTGTTCGCGATCAAGGGACTGCATCAGGCGGCAGGGGGGGCCGAGCGGGTTCTCTGTGACGTTTGCTCGTACTTGGCGGATCACGGTAAGCACGAAATAACGCTGCTTACATTCGACCCGCCTGGAACACCCCCCTTCTATCCGTTGTCGTCAGCGGTGAAACTGATTCAAGTTGGTGTCGGTGATCCGCGCGAGCCTACGTCATTGGGCATCTTGCTTCGGCGGATGGTGGCGCTACGTTTTACAGTCAGGGAGCAGCATCCAGACGTTGTGGTTGCGTTCATGCACAGCATGTTTATTCCCATGGCTTTTGCTCTAATTGGCACGGGAATCCCGGTTCTGGCCAGCGAGCATATTGTCATGGAATATTATCGGTCACGACGGGCGCAGTTTGTGCTGTTCGCTGCTGCTGTGCCTTTCATTCGTCGTATCACAGTGCTTTCGGATGCAATCGCTTCCGAATATCCAAAATGGATCCGGCAAAAGATGGTTTCGGTTACGAACCCTGTAAGTCCAGTCTTTCAGAAGGGATTTACTGCAAACGACTGCAAGGATCCGCACCGAATACTTGCAATTGGCAGGTTTTCGAAACGCAAGAATCATGCAACGCTGCTCGCCGCTTTTGCGACGCTAGCCGACGAATTTCCCGGCTGGACGTTGAGGATCCTTGGCGATGGTCTGGAACGTCCTGCTCTACAGGCGGAGGTGATACGGCTGGGTTTGCAAGATCGCGTCTCGTTGCCAGGTATTGTGACTGACGTTATCCGGGAGATGGCGGATGCATCGTTCTTCGCTCTGGCTTCGAGGTACGAGAGCTTTGGCTTGGTGTTCGCCGAAGCTATGGCGTGTGGAAAGGCATCGGTAGCATTTGCCGACTGCCAAGGGGTTAACGATGTGCTTGATGACGGCGAGACGGGGCTTCTCGTTAAGGGGACTGATCCTGTCAGATCGATAGCGGATGGCCTGCGGCGCCTAATGATCGACGAGGAAAAAAGGAGAAAAATGGGAATATCGGCAAGAGAGCGCGTATTCATGCGTTTCTCGGTGGATAAAGTGTGCGACCGCTGGCAGGACATTCTGCGCGATGCCTGCCGATAACTACATCATTTGAACTGCGATAGGCAGTTGGGACAGAGAACCGGCTTCGAGGTCTTGCCCATCGTGGTGGTGGCACTGCCATTGCTGGCTGCCACGCTTGCCGGGGCTGGATATGAGGGTGCTGCTAAAGTATGGCTCGTCTGTCTAGCCACCATCTTGTTCTATGCATTTTTCGAACTCAAACGATGCAGGCGATCTGGCGTGGTGCTTGGGCTAACCATATCGCAAGGAGCGGGACTTGTGGTCATTGGAAGTCTGTTGTCGATTTCGAGTGTCGTGGCCGCATTGCAACTCGGAACACAGTGGTACTTGCCGCTTGGCATGCTATTTTTTCTCGGAGTTCAGGGGTTAGGTACCATCGTTTGCGTGGTCGCAAGGGGGCTACAGAAACCGGATGCGTTGGTAAGTCTTGATCGTGCCATTCAGGTTGCGGGGGTACTAATCTGTCTGTCTGTTGTTTCAGCACACATAGGATATGCCTATGGGTGGAAATTCGGCGAGGTGCAGCAGTCGTGGTCCGGCATTCGATCTTTTGGACCCCTTGGAGATGGTGTCGCATGGCTTGTGGCATTGTTTCTGGCGCGGTGGTGGCTTTGTGGGGCTAGAGGCTGGTGCATTCTCGGAGGCGCCGCATTGGCGCTGACTGGATCGATAGGGCCGCTTGTGGCGTTATGTTTAAGCATCATTGCTCTTATGGTGCTTGACGCTTGGAGGTATTCAGGTCGGGGATTCCTGTCTATTTGGAAAAGGCGCGCAATCATCGCAACATGGGTTGGCTTTGGAATGATTATTGCGTCGTTCCAACTCCCGGATTTCGCTTCGGATGGCCAAGCGGAGCAGTTGGCAAGACTTCCAAGGCATTCTGGCGTCACTATCCAGGTTACACGGCTTCTTCCCTCTCGCCATCAAGGCGACGACCATACATCCAATGCATCTTGGAGCGCGAATGAAAGACTTGGAAATATCCTAATATCTTTTGATTTGGTGAGACACCACTGGTTATTAGGCACGGGATATGGATCTACCTCGCTGCGATTTCAGGAAGTGCCTTGGCGAGCCTACGTGCCGACGGACTTTGTCGAACGATATGAACAAGGAATCTGGAAGCCCTATGCCGTAAACGCGTGGATTCAACTGGCGGTATCTGGTGGTCTGGTTGCCTTTGGGGTGGGGCTCTGGATATGGGTTCGATTTGTGGTTGCGACGCATCGTCGTATCGATTTCTGGAGCGAGCCTCGCGACGCGGTAGACAATTGGTCCTTCATGTGGGTTCTTCTTGCAGGTTTCATGCTTACATCAGACTGGTTATTGGCATTCAATCTAACGTTCCAACTGATTTGCATCGGCATCGCTATAGCGCAAGTCCATGGATCGACTGTTCTGCCGCTTAGTATCAACTTGACCGCTTCCGCGAGCGAGAATCCTGATTGCGCTCCTGCACTCGGCAGGGCTTGAGAAAGAAATGTGCGGTATAGCCGGGTACGTTGATGCGCTAGGTCGTTCAAGCGGAATTGAGCTTGAGCGCGGGTTGATAAAAATGGCGGTCGCGCTAAGTCATCGCGGGCCTGATGACGTTGGCTATTGGTGTGACCCTCAGGTTGGCATTGGCTTAAGTCACCGCCGTCTTTCCGTTGTCGATCTTTCGCCCGCCGGCCATCAGCCGATGGCTTCTGAAAATGGACGGTACGTGATCGCGTTCAACGGCGAAATCTACAACCACCTCGATCTAAGACGCGACCTGGAAACATCCGGCGCGGCCCCTTCCTGGCGCGGACATTCGGACACGGAAACGCTCCTGGCGGCGCTTGGCGCATGGGGCATCAAGGCGGCATTGAAGCGCTGCGTCGGCATGTTCGCCTTCGCGCTCTGGGATCGGGAGAGCAGGACGCTTGTGCTGGCACGCGATCGCATGGGCGAGAAGCCGCTTTACTACGGTTGGCAGGGCAAGGTGTTCATGTTCGCCTCGGAGCTAAAGGCCCTCAGGGCTCACCCCGCATTTCGCGGTGAAGTTGATCGCGACGTACTGACCTTGTTCCTGCGCCACAACTATGTTCCAGCACCGTACTCAATCTACAAAGGCATCGCCAAGCTGCAGCCAGGCGCATATCTCAAGTTGGCAGCGACGGATTCGGCTGGAGTGTTGCCAAGGCTGATTTTCTATTGGCGGGCTGTTGATGCGGCGCGCCAACCGGTACGCGAGGATCTGGACGACGCGACAGCGATTGACGAACTGGATGCGGGGTTGCGCCGCGCGGTCGGCGGCCAGATGGTGGCCGACGTGCCGCTCGGCGCCTTCCTGTCGGGCGGCATCGACTCCTCGGTGGTTGTCGCCTTGATGCAGGCCCAGTCGAGCCGGCCGGTCAAGACCTTCACGATCGGTTTCCACGAGAAGGGTTACAACGAGGCCGGGCATGCGCATGCCGTCGCGGCGCATCTAGGCTGCGAACATACCGAACTCTATGTGACGCCGGAACAGGCGATGGCCGTGATTCCGTGCCTGCCAGAACTGTATGACGAGCCGTTTGCCGATTCCTCGCAGATTCCCACCTTTCTCGTCGCCCAACTGGCACGGCAGCACGTGACGGTGAGCCTTTCCGGGGATGGCGGCGACGAGCTGTTCGGGGGCTACAACCGCTACTTCTGGGCATCGCGCATCTGGCGCGCCCTGGGGCCCGCCCCGCATGCATTGCGTGCTGGTGTGGCCAGGGCCATAACGAGACTGTCTCCAGGTGCGTGGAACCACCTATTCGATGCGGCCCGCTTCGCAGTGCCATCGCGCCTGCGCTACGCCAATCCGGGCGACAAGCTGCACAAGCTGGCGGAGATGCTGGCGGCGCGTTCACCGGAGGAGGTCTATCTGTATCTGGTGTCGCAGTGGAAGCAGCCGGCGGACCTGGTGCCGGGGGCTGCCGAGCCACCCACGATCCTGACGGACCGCCGGTGCTGGGCGCCGCTGGAGCGCTTCGAGTCGCGGATGATGTACCTGGACCAGATGAGCTACATGCCGGACGACATCCTGGTCAAGGTCGACCGCGCCGCGATGGGCGTCTCCCTAGAGACGCGCATACCCATGCTCGACCATCGGCTGGTGGAGTTCGCGTGGCAGCTGCCCATGCGCATGAAGATCCGCGACGGCCAGGGCAAGTGGTTGCTGCGCCAATTGCTATACCAATACGTGCCCAGGGAAATGATCGAGCGGCCGAAGATGGGCTTCGGCGTGCCGATCGATGCCTGGCTGCGCGGCCCGCTCCGGGACTGGGCCGAGGGGCTGCTGTCGGTTGAGCGGCTTGCGCGGGAAGGCTACTTTAATCCGGAACCGATACGAGCGAAATGGCAGGACCATCTTTCCGGTCGCCGCAACTGGGCTTACTACATCTGGACCGTGCTGATGTTCCAATCTTGGCTGGAGCGGCAGCGTGCCTAAGTTACTTTTCGTCGTCACAGAAGACTGGTATTTCGTGTCGCATCGGCTTGCCTTGGCTGTCGAAGCTCGGCGTGCCGGGTTCGATGTGGCAGTGGCGACGCGGGAAGGTGTGCATGGACAAGTGATTCGGGATGCCGGGCTCAAGCTCATTCCGTTTGCGCTGTCTCGGCGCGGCGGCAATCCTGTCATGGAAATTGCGCGCCTTGTCAGGCTTTATCACCGTGAGCGTCCGGATATCGTGCATCACGTGGCGTTGAAGCCAGTGTTCTATGGGGCGTTCGCGGCGCGCTTAGCGGGTGTTTCCCGTGTGGTCAACGCGGTTGCTGGATTGGGGTGGCTGTTTACTTCCGGCGGGCTGGCAATTCGCCAGCTGCGGCCGGTTATCCGGAAAGTATTGGCGCGTTTGCTCGCTGCTCCCGGTTGCCACACGATTGTGCAGAATCCGGATGATCAGAATTTATTGATTGGCGCCGGGGTCACGCAAGCACAGCTGCATCTGATTCGTGGCGCCGGAGTCGATACTGATATTTTCGCACCGGGGGATATGCCGCAATTGCCCGTCACGGTTGTATTGGCGGCGCGCATGTTGTGGGACAAAGGCGTTGGTGAATTCGTGTCGGCGGGAATGCGTTTGCACTCCGCTGGTGTTTTCGCGCGTTTCGTGCTGGTAGGCGAGCCGGATGCAGCCAATCCGGCTTCGGTGCCGCTAGCGACGCTGAAAAGTTGGAACGGGCGTAATGGTATTGAATGGTGGGGACGGCGAGAGGATATGCCTGAAGTTTTGAAAGAGGCACATATCGCTTGTTTGCCGTCGTATCGCGAAGGTTTGCCCAAGTCGTTGCTGGAGGCCGCCGCATGTGGGTTACCGATTGTTACCACCGACACACCGGGTTGCCGTGAGGTGGTGACTGACGGTGAAAACGGTTTTCTGGTGCCGGTTAAGCAGGTCGATGCGCTCGCATCAGCGTTGAAGCGACTTATTGTCGATGCCGATTTACGTCGGAAAATGGGGGAGAGAAGCCGCGTTCTCGCACTGGCGGAGTTCTCGCAGGACCAGGTGATTCAGCAGACCTTGGCTGTTTATCGGGAGGCGCTGACGTGAAGGTGCTTGTTACCGGTGCCACCGGATTTATCGGCGGTGCTTTGTGCGAGACGCTGACTTGTTCTGGAGTTGACATCATTGCAGCCGTCCGCGCGAGGCCGTCGAAATCCGACGCAATCATTAATGCACACGCTGTCGGCGATATCGGCCCTGAAACGGATTGGCGCGCGGCGTTGGGCGGGGTAGAAGCCGTCGTTCATCTCGCCGCCCGCGTCCATGTCATGCGCGATGCTTCGGCCAATCCGCTGGCCGCTTTCCGTGCCGTCAATACCGAAGGAACACTGAACCTGGCCCGTCAGGCTGCCGTGTCCGGCGTGAAACGTTTCATCTTCATCAGCTCCATCAAAGTGAACGGCGAAGGCAGGGAGCAGCCATATACCGAATTGGATACACCCGCGCCGCAGGATGCTTATGCGATCTCCAAATGGGAAGCGGAACAAGGTTTGCGTGAAATTGAGTCGGCTACGGGGATGGAAGTTGTGATCCTGCGTCCTCCGTTGGTCTACGGTCCTGGCGTGGGGGCCAATTTTCTTCGCTTGATGCGCTCGGTGGATAAAGGTTGGCCATTGCCGTTTGGGCGCGTGGAGAATCTCCGCAGCCTGCTTTACCTGGGCAATTTCACGAATGCCATCCACCTGTGTCTTGCACATCCCGCTGCGGCCGGGAAGACCTTTCTGATTTCCGATGGCGAGGATGTTTCCAGTGCCGAGTTGATCCGCCAGTTGGCGCATGCCTTGAATCGCCCTGCACGTTTGCTTCCAGTGCCGACTGCCTGGTTACGCTTGGCTGGAGCGTTGTTGGGACGTTCGGCAGAAGTTGATCGTTTGTTGGGTTCACTGACCGTGAGCAGCACGAAAATCCGCCAGGATCTGGGATGGCGGCCGCCCTTTTCATTGGGGCAAGGACTAGGTGAAACCACTGGATATTACTTTCGAGATATTGGCTAGTCGATGCCACTGAACTACATTCGGCAGCATGTTTGAAATGTGGTTTCTCCTTCCTCTTGCACTGATTATTTGCTGGCTCACTTTATGGCTCCTGCTAAGACGCGGGAGTATGTTGCCACTGGATCACCCCAACGAACGCTCCTTGCATATTCACCCAACACCGCGCATTGGCGGCTTGGGTGTGATGCTAAGCATGTTGATTTGCAGCCTGATTCTGCAGCCCATTGGGGTGTCCATGCTGATACTGGTTGCATTGGCACTGGCTACACTTTCACTGCTTGATGATTTTCGCGGCTTGTCAGTTCGCGTTCGCTTTACGGGTCATTTTCTTGCAGCAGGGGTTACCTTGTATGTATTGCCGGGTATTCCGATCTGGGGTTTGGCTTTCGTCTTTATCAGCCTGATCTGGATGACCAATCTGTATAACTTCATGGATGGTTCTGACGGTTTGGCCGGTGGCATGGCTCTATTTGGTTTCACCAGCTATGGAGCTGCGGCCTGGTTGGGAGGGGTAGAGCCGCTTGCCATTTTTGCATGGGTTATAGCAGCAGCATCGGCTGGATTTCTGTATTTTAATTTTCCGCCTGCGCGTGTATTTATGGGCGATGCCGGCTCAATTCCTTTGGGATATTTAGCAGCCGCGCTGGGCTATGCAGGCTGGGTGGAGGGCGTGTGGCCTCTTGCATTTCCGCTGCTGGTGTTCTCTCCATTCGTCCTCGATGCCAGTCTGACATTGCTGCGGCGGTTGTTTCGCGGTGAAAAGATCTGGCAGGCACACCGCAGTCATTATTACCAACGTCTTGTACGTATGGGCTGGAGTCATCGTCGTCTGGCGGTTTCCGAATATGGCTTGATGGCCATTGCCGGTATTTCGGGGCTGGTGGTGATAAATCACCCTGATTGGTTGCCTTGGATTGCGCTGGCCTTGGCGATTTTCTATTTGTTCTTGGTGGTTGTGATCGACCGTCGTTGGAAGGAATCTGGTCTTGTTTATTAGCCGTTCCGCGCTTGTCGTTCTGCATGACATCGCCGCCGTGGTCGCAGCTTGGCTGGGAGCTTATTTGCTGCGCTTCAACCTTTCTTTGCCGCAGGACTATCTTTCTGCTGCTTTATCTACCCTGAGTTGGGTGGTGCCGCTTCAAGCTGCGTTGTTCTGGTACTTCGGCCTTTATCGCGGCATCTGGCGGTTCGCCAGTTTGCCCGACCTCAAACGTATTCTTAGGGCGGTTGGCGTGGCGTCAATAGCGACGATCCTGGTGCTGATCCTGTTCCGGGTGGATGCCGTAGTCCCGCGATCAGTACTTATCCTCGACCCGATCTTGCTGGTGCTCATCATGGGGGGGAGCCGTTTCGCTTACCGTGCCTGGAAGGATCACCGTATTTCCGGATTGTTAGCAGAAACCCGGCCCGTGCTGATTCTGGGCGCCGGTTCGGCGGCAGATTTTTTGTTGCGCGAACTGAATCGCACGTCATACGGCTATCAGCCGGTGGGCTTGCTGGATGACGATGTCAGCAAACATGGGCGCCATGTTCAGGGGGTGGCGGTATTGGGGATGCTGAAGGATCTCGATAAGTGGGTCGAAAAAACCGACGTGCGCAATATCGTGTTCGCCTTGCCTTCCGCTTCGCATGCGTTGCGGACGCGGTTGGCCGAACAGTGCGTTCGACTTGGGCTCGATATTCTCACGGTTCCTTCAATGGAAGACCTGATGCAGGGCAGGGTTTCGGTCGCTGCTCTGCGCAAGATCGAACTGGATGACCTGCTCGGGCGCGATCCGGTGACGCTTGATTGTCAAGGCTTGCACGAACTACTGACCGACAAGGTGGTGATGGTCACCGGCGCCGGCGGTTCCATCGGTTCAGAGTTATGTCGCCAACTCGCCCATTTCAAGCCGCGTTTGCTGGTGATGCTGGAACAGGGCGAGTTCGCGCTGTATGGCATGGAACAGGAGTTTGCCAAGTGTTGCCCGGAGCAACCGTTGGCGTGCGTGATCAGCGATGTGAAGGATGCCGCGCGCATCAATCAGGTCATGCGCGAGTACCGGCCCGATGTGGTGTTTCATGCCGCCGCCTACAAGCATGTGCCGCTGATGGAGCGGGTGAATGCGCTGCAGGCGGTGAAAAACAACGTATTGGGAACCTGGGTGGTCGCCTGCGCCGCGCGCGATGCCTGTGTCGAGAAATTCGTCATGATCTCCACCGACAAGGCGGTGAATCCGACCAATGTCATGGGTGCGTCCAAACGGCTGGCGGAGATGGTCTGCCAATCTCTTCAGGAAAATGTGGGGACCCGTTTCGTCTCGGTCCGCTTCGGCAATGTGCTGGGCTCGTCCGGCAGTGTGATCCCGAAGTTCCAGAAGCAGATTGAGGCCGGCGGGCCGGTGACCGTGACGCATCCGGACATCACGCGCTTCTTCATGTCGATTCCTGAAGCGGCGCAACTGGTTCTGCAGGCTGGATTGATGGGGCGAGGCGGCGAAATCTTCGTGCTGGATATGGGCGAGTCGATCAAGATCGCCGATCTGGCGCGCCTGATGATCCGCCTTTCCGGCAAGAGCGAAGACGAGATTCACATTGAATATTCAGGTTTGCGGCCAGGCGAGAAACTTTACGAGGAAGTGTTGGCGGATGCGGAAACGACCTTGCCGACGCCCCACCCGAAATTGCGCGTTGCGAGTGCGCGTCAGGCCGATGCCGAACTAGTCGAGTCGTTCCTGGCCTGGATCGGGTCGGCCGCCAGCGCGACCGATGCCGAGGTGCGGGCACAGTTGCGGGCTTGGCTGCCCGGCGAATACCAGCCGGAAATTAGTCAGCCTGACGATTCGGGCGTTGCGGCAGTTTCGAATGCGACATCCTCGTACAGCGTGACCATGGAAAACCGTACTCCCACGCTTTCCAGCACCACATCGTCCGCCACCCCGCCTGCATAAAGCACCCAGCGTGGCTTTCCGGCGGCGTCTTCCTCGCGCCGGAACAGATCGGCGTGGCGACGATCCTGCTCTACCAGCAGATATTCTCTGAGTGTGTCGATGTTGCGGTAGATCTCGAACTTCAGGCCGCGTTCGTAGGCGGAGGTGGATTCGGAAAGCACCTCCACGATCAAAATGGGGTGTTGTTTGGCGAGGTCGCTTTCCGGAGTTTTGTCGCGCGGATCGCAGGTGACCATGACATCCGGATAAAACGCAGCATTGACAGCATCGATGCGCAACTTCATGTCGGCGATGAACGCGCGGCAAGGGCTGCCGCGCAGGGCGGTGCGAAGCGAGCTGGCGATATTGAGTGCAATGGTGTTGTGCGTGTCTCGCGCGCCGGTCATGGCAAAGACCTCGCCATTGATGTACTCGTGGCGTTCGCTTTGCTCCGCTTCCCAGCGCATGAAATCGTCCAGGCTGAAGTTGAGTTGCTGTTCCGCGGCGCCCATATTGATTCCCCTATCGTCGGTTCAAACAAGTATAGCGGAGGGCATGCACCCGGCATCCCGCTCCGCTGCACCAGTGCTGATGTAACTACTAAGCGACGACTAAGCCGCCAAAAGACGGCGGCCAAGTCGCTGCTTATCGGCACGCCGGATTCGTAAGGCGCTAAAGCGCCAACGACTCCGCTGCACCGGTTCACGGCACGCCGGATTCGTAGGGCGCTAAAGCGCCAACGACTCCGCTGCCCGTGCCGCTACCAGGCCTTGCGCCAGCGCGGTGGGCACGCTCGGTTGTGGCGTTTCGGTGACGTCGCCGGCGGCATAGATGCCTGCCACGGAAGTTCGTTGCCAGACATCGGTGAGGATATGGCCGCTGGCGTTCAGCGTCGGTCTCAACACGGACGCGAAGCAGTCCAGCACTTCGGTATTCGGCAGATAACCGAACATCGCCAGCAGCCAGTCGTAGCGGACCTTGATCGGACCCCAGGCGGCTACGATGAGTCCATCTTCGATGCGCAGTGAATCCGGGGTGCAATCCGTGCGCAGTTCGATACTCGGGTTGACTTGGCAGGCGTTCTGGAATGGTTGCCGGGCGGAAAATCCGCGCCGCGTGCAAACCCGTACCTGGTTGCCGCGTTCGGCCAGGAACAAGGCATGGTCGAGTGCGTTGTCGCCGCCGCCGAGAATCAGCACTCGGGCTTGCCGGATGTCGTCGCGGATGCTTTCCGACAGCGGGCCGACGATGACCCGCTCCGATTGCTTCGCCATCGCCGCCAGTTCCGGCGTGTCGCGCGGGTGTGTGCCGGTGGCCACGACGATGGCGCCGGCGGCAAGTGATTGCTGGCCGGCCGGGGTGTCGAGTTCCAGCATGAAATCACCCGCCGAACCGCGCACCGCGGTGAGGGTGGCGTGACGCAGACAGGTCAGCGGCAACGCGGCGAAATGGTGCGCCATGCGTTCGCTCATCTCGCGGCCGGTTTCTCCCGGCTCGCCCAGTAGCCACAGGTTGGGATGGAAATTGCCGCGCTGGATGCCGCCGACCTCGCCGCTTTGTTCGATGACGATGGGCGTCAGACCGAAGGACAGGCAGGCATTGGCGCAGGACATGCCGGCGGGGCCGGCACCGAGGATGGCAACGATCATGACGGGGCTGGGAAGGTTAAGATGCGCGGCCGAAACTAGCACAGCCGCCATGCCCTCTCCAGCCTCAGCGCCAAAATTGCCGCATCCGGATCCGGATGCGCTGATCCACTGCCGCAAAGTCCGTGCCCATATCCTGGCCGAAATCGAGCGCGCTGGCGGCTGGCTTTCGTTCGCCCGCTACATGGAATTAGCGTTGTATGCGCCGGGGCTGGGCTACTACGCTGGCGGCGCGACGAAATTCGGCGTGGCGGGGGATTTCATCACCGCGCCAGAAATGACGCCGTTGTTCGGTCGCACGCTGGCACGCAGCGCCGTGGCCGTGTTGCTGGCCACTGGCGGCGACCTGCTCGAACTGGGCGCCGGCAGCGGCCGTCTGGCTCTCGATCTGCTGCGCGAACTGGAACTCCGCCAGGCCTTGCCCGCGCATTACCGGATTCTCGAACTCAGCCCCGATCTGCAAGATCGGCAACGCGCCCTGTTCGAAGCGGAAGCGCCGCATCTGCTCGACCGGGTGACCTGGCTGGATCGTTTACCGGAACGCTTTGTCGGCCTGATCCTGGCCAACGAGGTGCTGGATGCGATGCCGGTGCATCTGGTGCACTGGATCGATGGCGGACTGTTCGAACGCGGCGTGATCGCCCGGAACGGCGAGTTTGTCTGGCAGGACCAGGCGTTGAGTGCCGGCCCGCTGTGGCACGCGGCGCGGGAAATCGAACCCGGTTCCGACTATCTGTCCGAAATCTGTCTGGCCGCGCCGGCCTGGATCGACAGCCTGGCGCGAAGTCTGGAGCGGGGCGTCATCCTGTGCCTCGACTACGGTTTCCCGCGTGGCGAGTACTACCATCCGCAGCGCGACAGCGGCACCCTGCGCGTGCATTACCGCCACCATAGCCTGGACGATCCGTTTTATCTGCCGGGATTGTGCGACCTGACCGCGCACGTCGATTTCAGCGCCGTGGCGCGTGCCGGCATGGATGCCGGCGTGGATCTGCTGGGTTACACCAGTCAGGCCAATTATTTGCTCAACGCCGGCCTGCTCGATCTGATGTCCGAAATGCAGCCGATGAGCAGCGAATACTTGCGCGCCGCCGCCGCCGTGCAGAAGTTGTTGCAGCCTTCGGAAATGGGCGAGTTGTTCAAGGCGATTGCCTTTGGCCGCGGCCTGGCGGCCGATCTGCCGGGATTCGGGCGCGGCGATCGAAGCGGCGCCTTGTAATCGATTCAGCCGAATGTCCCGGTCAAATCAACCTGGACACCCGCAAGTCCTGGAACGGCTGTCGGGCCAGGTGTTTCCGTCGCGGTGATATCGGTGTAGCGCCCTTCGACGGGCGCGCGATGGAAGCGGATGCTGCGCGCGGGGATGTCGACGATCCAGTATTCGGGAATCGCATGGCGTGCATACAGTTCGGCTTTGATGCCACGATCGAACGCGGCGGAACTGTCGGCAACTTCCACCACCAGCAAGACGTCGTCGGGGCCGGGATGCGCATTGCGGTAAAAATCCGCGCGTGGTTTCAGCAAGGCGAGATCGGGGTAGACCTCGACGGTTGGCGACAGGCGCAGTGCGTTTTGCACCCAGACGATGGCTGTCCCGCTAACGATTTCAGCAAATGTCTGAGTAAGCCAACCCACGTTGCCGCAATGAAAACTGCCGATCGGCGCCATATCGATAACTTCTCCCTCTATGAGTTCTACGCGTTCTCCCGGCACGAACATGCCAACTTCCGCCATTTTGTGGAATTGTTCGGCATTGATGCGGTGACGCGTGATGGGGGGCGGGAGGACGAGTTCCATGACCGGCTCCGATTGCATGACGGCGTTAATTATTGGCGTGGGTTGGGATGCACTGCAAGCGCAGACGTCTATTCCTCCCCGCCCGCCTCCATGCCGAGTTCCTGAATCTTGCGCGTCAGCGTGTTGCGGCCCCAGCCGAGCAGGGTGGCGGCTTCGATCTTGCGGCCGCCGGTGTGGGCGAGGGCGACGCGGATCAGGGTGCGTTCGAATTCGCTGGTGAGGTCGGTCAGGATGCCGGTTTCGCCGCGCGCCAAGCGGGTCTGCGCCGTGCGTGCCAGCGCTTCCGACCATTCCAGCGCGGCGCTGGCAGAGTCGTGCAACGCTTCCGCCGGCAGGTCTTTCGGTTCGACGACCTGGCTGGGGGCCATCACGGTCAGCCAGTGGCACAGGTTTTCCAGTTGTCGCACGTTGCCGGGGTAGGGCAGGGCGGACAGCGCTTTCATCGCCTCCTCGGACACCTGCTTCATTTCGACGCCGAGATCCTGTGCGCTCTTGTGCAGGAAGTGCTTGATCAGCAAGGGAATGTCTTCGCGCCGTTCGCGCAAGGACGGCAGTTTGATGCGGATGACGTTGAGGCGATGGAACAGGTCTTCACGGAACAGGCCTTGGCGTACCCGCTCTTCCAGCGCCTGGTGGGTGGCGGCGATGACGCGCACGTTGACACGTACCGGCGCATGGCCGCCGACGCGGTAGAACTCACCGTCGGACAGCACGCGCAGCAAGCGGGTTTGCAGGTCGGACGGCATGTCGCCGATTTCGTCGAGGAACAGCGTGCCGCTGTCGGCCTGTTCGAAGCGGCCGCGGCGGGAGGCGGTGGCGCCGGTGAAGGCGCCGCGCTCGTGGCCGAACAGTTCGCTTTCGAGCAGGTCTTTCGGGATCGCGGCGGTGTTCAGCGCGATGAACGGTTTGTCCTTGCGCGGGCTGTGCCGGTGCAAGGCATGCGCGACCAGTTCCTTGCCGGAGCCGGTTTCGCCGGTGATCAGCACGGTGGCATGGCTTTGCGAGAGGCGCCCGATGGCGCGAAACACGTCCTGCATGGCCGGCGCCTGGCCCAGCATGGCCTGGCCGACCAAGCCGGAATCGAGTCCCGGCGGTTCGTCGCCGCGGCCGCCTTCTTCCAGCGCGCGGTGGATCAGTTCCAGCGCGTGATTGACGTCGAACGGTTTCGGCAGATATTCGAAGGCACCGCCCTGGAAGGCGGACACCGCCGAATCCAGATCGGAATACGCGGTCATGATGATGATCGGCAGGCGCGGGTGCTCGACTTTCAGGCGCTCCATGAAATCCAGCCCGCTCATGCCGGGCATGCGGATGTCGGACAGCACCGCGCCGGGCGTTTCCTTGTCGAGTGCGCGCAAGGCTGCCTCGGCGCTTTCGAAAATGCGATGCGGCAGGTTCTCGCGCGCCAGGGCTTTCTCGAACACCCAGCGGATGGAGCGGTCGTCATCGATGATCCAGACCGGTTTCATATGCGTTTACTCCTCGGAATACTTATTTGATTGGCAGAAATATCGAAAAACAGGTGCGTCCGGGCTGGCTTTCCACATGGATGGCGCCGTCGTGGCGTTGTACCAGGCTCTGCGCCAGGGTCAGGCCGAGTCCGGTGCCGCCTTCGCGGCCGGACACCAGCGGGAAGAACACGCGGCCGAGCATGTCGTCGGGAATGCCGGGGCCGTTGTCGATGACGTCCAACCGGATCGCCAGCTTCCACAGTTTCATCGCCAGCGTGACCTGCCGCGCCACGCGCGTACGGAAAGTGATGCGGCCTTCGCCGTTCATCGCCTGCGCCGCGTTGCGGGTGATGTTGAGCACGGCCTGGATCAACTGTTCCGGATCGCCTTCCAGGTCGGGCAGGCTGGTGTCGTAGTCGCACAGGAATTGCAGCAACGGAAATTCCGCGCGCAGCAGGCTGCGCACGCGTTCCAGCACTTCATGCACGTTGACCGCTTGCACCACCGGCCGTTTCGCCGGTGTCAGCAGGCGGTCGAGCAGACTTTGCAGGCGGTTGGTTTCCTGAATGATGACCTGCGTGTACTCGCGCAGATCGGTGGAATCCAGTTCGGCTTCCAGCAACTGTGCCGCGCCGCGGATGCCGCCGAGCGGATTGCGGATTTCGTGCGCCAACTGCCGCAACAATTGCTGGCTGGCCTGGGTCTGTGCCATGACCTGTTCGTCGCGGGCGATGCGGACATTGCCGGAGGCGGGATGCAGTTCGATCACTGCCGCACCGGCGCCCTCTTCAAGCGGCGAAACCGTCGCGGACAGCACCAGGGTATGCCCGTTGATAGGGAGGGTGAGGTCATGCTCGGTGTAGCTTGCGCCCTCGGATAGTGCATGATCCAGTGCGCGCACCAATTCGGGGCACTCGCCCAGAAGCTGGCTGACCGAGCGTCCCAACGCGTGATACGCCGAAATACCCAGCAGGTTTTCCGCCGCCGGGTTGAGGTAGCGGGTGATGCGCTGCGCATCCGAGACCAGGACGGCGGTAGCGAGAATGTCGGTGCTGTAAGTGATCGGCATGATGGCGGGCAGGCAAAGTCGCCCTCAGATTAGCAAGAAGCAGGCCATTGGGGGGAAGTGTAGTTTTGTGCCCAGGCCGTAGGATGGGCAAAGCGCAACGTACCCATCGAACACGCGACGAATGCAACTCCTACAATGCGGCTGTCTTCAGGGGAACGGCAATGACTACCTATCTCAACATCGACGGCAACGAAGCTGCCGCGCGCATGGCCTATCAATGCAACGAAGTGATCGCGATCTATCCGATCACGCCTTCGTCCAACATGGGCGAATGGGCCGACGAATGGGCCTCGCAGGGCAAGCCCAACCTATGGGGCGCTGTGCCGAAGATCATCGAGATGCAGTCGGAAGGCGGTGCGGCCGGCGCCTTGCATGGCGCGCTGACTTCCGGCGCGCTGGCCACCAGCTTCACCGCCAGTCAGGGTCTGCTGTTGTTCATCCCCAATCTGTACAAGATTGCCGGCGAATTGACGCCGTTCGTGCTGCACGTTGCGGCGCGGGCGCTGGCTTCGCATGCGCTGTCGATCTTCGGCGACCATTCCGACGTCATGGCCTGCCGCGCCACCGGCTGCGCCATGCTGAGCGCCAACTCGGTGCAGGAAGCGCAGGACTTCGCGCTGATCGCCGAGGCCGCGACGCTGGCCGGGCGTATCCCGGTGATCCATTTCTTCGACGGTTTCCGCACTTCGCATGAAGTCGCCAAGATCGTCGCGGTCGAACCGGAAACGGTGCGCGCGATGATCGACGATGCCCAGGTCGCAGCGCACCGAACGCGTGCGCTGTCGCCGGAACATCCGGTGATCCGCGGCACCTCGCAGAATCCGGATGTGTTCTTCCAGTCGCGCGAGCGGGCGAATCCGTTCTATGCCGCGTTCCCGGACATCGTGCAGGCGGCGATGGATCGCTTCGGCGCGTTGACCGGGCGGCATTACCGGCTGTTCGAGTATGTCGGCGCAGCGGATGCGGAACGCGTCATCGTCATGATGGGTTCCGGCGCCGAGGCCGCGCACGAGACGGTGGCGCATCTGGTGGCGCGCGGCGAAAAAGTCGGCATTCTGAAAGTGCGCCTGTACCGGCCGTTCGCGTCGGCCGCGTTGCTGGCGGCGCTGCCGGACAGCGTCAAGGCGGTCGCCGTGCTGGATCGCTGCAAGGAGCCCGGTGCCGATGGCGAGCCGCTGTACAAGGACGTGATCACTGCGCTGGCACAGGCGGCGGCGGATGGCAGCCGCACGATGCCGAAAGTGATCGGCGGGCGTTACGGGCTGGGCAGCAAGGAATTCACACCGGGCATGCTGGCGGCGGTGTTTGCCGAACTGGCCAAAACCGCGCCGAAGCGTGCCTTCACCATCGGCATCCGCGACGACGTCACCCAGCTTTCGCTGGACTGGGACGTCGCTTTCCGTACCGATGCCGCGCGCGGCTTGCAGCATGCGGTGTTCTGGGGTCTCGGCGCGGATGGCACGGTGTCGGCCAACAAGAACTCGATCAAGATCGTCGGTGAGGCGACCGATCTTTATGCGCAGGGCTATTTTGTCTACGACTCGAAGAAATCCGGCGCGGTGACGGTGTCGCATCTGCGCTTCGGGCCTGAGCCGATCCGTTCTACTTACTTGGTGGAGGAAGGCATGGCCGGGTTTATCGCCTGCCACCAGACGGTGTTCGTCGAACGCTACGACCTGCTCGCGCAGGCCGCGCCGGGCGGCGTCTTCCTGCTCAACATGCCGAGTTCGGCCGAGTCGGTGTGGGATGGCCTGCCGGAAAAAATGCGCACGCAAATTCTGGATAAGCGGCTGCAGCTCTGGGTCATCGACGCCTACGCAGTCGCCGCCGAGGCCGGCATGGGGCGTCGCATCAACACCATCATGCAGACCTGCTTCTTCGCCATTTCCGGCATCCTGCCGAAGGATGCGGCCATCGCCGCGATCAAGCAGGCGGTGGACAAGACCTATGGCAAGAAGAGCAAGCGCCTGGCGGATCTGAACTACGGCGCCATCGACAAGACGCTGGAACATCTGCATCGGGTCGAGTTGTCCAACGTAGGTCGGCAATCCCT
>JASJPK010000116.1:0-39765 GCA_031426735.1 Hydrogenophilaceae bacterium
GCCGCAAATCGCGCCTTGGAAGGCGCTCCTACGCGTGGTGAAGATGGCGATCGGCTGGGAGCGCGGGCGTCTCGCCCGCTTGTCGGTGGCGCGCAAATTCGCGGGCGATAGCCGGCGTAGGGCGGGAATCTTTTCCCGCCGATCCATCGTCCGATGCTGTTGCATGCAGCCGCAAATCGCGCCTTGGAAGGCGCTCCTACGCGTGGTGAAGATGGCGATCGGCATGGGAGCGCGGGCGTCTCGCCCGCTTGTCGGTGGCGCGCAAATTCGCAGGCGATAGCCGGCGTAGGGCGGGAATCCTTTCCCGCCGATCCATCGTCCGATGCTGTTGCATGCGGCGGCAAATCGCGCCTTGGAAGGCGCTCCTACGGGGCAAATTCGTTGCCCGGCGGGGCAAGGTGGTTGATTCCACTGGATTTTGATTTGATCGGCGCTTCCCTAAGGCAAAATGCGGCCATAACAACACCTTGGCCGCACGCCGGTTGGCGAAGGGCGGCTTTTATATGGATATAGCGTTACTGCTGTTTTTGATTCTGCTCAACGGCGTTTTCGCGATGTCGGAAATCGCAGTGGTTTCCTCCCGCAAGGCCCGGTTGCAGCGTCTGGCCGACGATGGCAGTCCCGGCGCTCACTCGGCCCTGGCCCTGCACGGCGACCCCGCGAACTTCCTGTCCACCATCCAGGTCGGCATTACCTCGATCGGGATTCTCAGCGGCGCCATCGGCGAGACCGCATTGGCCGATCCGCTCGCCGTCTGGCTGAGCCAATCTGCCCTGATCGAACCCTATGCCAGAGGTATCGCATTAACCGTGGTGGTGCTCGGCCTCACCTATTTTTCCGTCGTGGTGGGCGAACTGGTGCCGAAACGGCTCGGCCTCTTGGCACCGGAAGGCACTGCTTCGCTGATTGCGCGGCCGATGAACATGTTGTCGCGTTTCACCCGGCCCGTGGTCTGGCTGCTGTCTTCCTCCTCCAGTTTTCTGTTGCGCGTGATGGGCGCGCGCCGCAAGGAAGAGCCGCCGGTGACCGACGACGAAATCAATGTGCTGATGGAACAAGGCGCGGAGGCCGGCGTGTTTCATGAAAGCGAGCAGGAAATCGTTTCCAACGTGCTGCGACTGGACGATCAGCGCATCGGCGCGATCATGACGCACCGCAACGACATCTATCTGGTCGACCTCGACGATCCGGAAGACGAGATTCGCCGTCTGATCGCCGAAAGCCCGTACGAACGCATCGTCGTCTGCCGCGAGGGACTCGACCATATCGCCGGCATTCTGCGCACGTCCGATCTGCTCAAGGCCGCCTTGACCGGGGTACCGCTGAATGTCGAGGCGTCCTTGCGCGAGCCGCTCTATGTGCCGGAAAGCGTCAGCACGACGCAGTTGCTGGAGAGCTTCCGCAAGGCGCGCATGCAATTCGCCCTGATCGTCGACGAGTATGGCGAGCTGGAAGGCTTGGTAACGCTCACCGATGTGCTGACTTCCATCGTCGGCGATCTGCCTTCCTCCGATGCGCCCGATGATCAGGACGTCATCGAACGCGAGGATGGTTCTTGGCTGGTGGACGGCAGCGTCACGGTCGAGCGCTTGAAATCTGCGCTGGAAATCGATTCAGACTTGCCCGGCGAGGATGAAAACGCGTTCAACACCCTGGGCGGTTTCGTCATGCACATGCTCGGCCGCATTCCGGCCGCGGCCGATCACTTCGAGTGGGAAGGCTTGCGCTTCGAGGTGATGGATATGGACAGGAATCGGGTCGACAAGGTGTTGGTCGCCCGCCTTGCGCAATCGGAAGAGACGCCGACAGCCTGAGTCCATATACGGCCATGGGGCATGGCCATGGGGCATGGCCATGGCGATAGCCCCCACTGGGAGCGCGGGCGTCCCGCCCGCCGGTCTTGGAAGCACGCAAACCCGCCGGCGGGACGCCGGCGCTCCATTCAATCCGGTCGCAGCTTGATCCTGACGCCGTCGGCGAGCTTATCGTCCGGGTGCGCGACGACCTGGTCGCCCTGCTTCAGGCCGGCGATCACCTGCGCAGCGAGGCCGCTGCGCTGGCCGATGCGGACCGGGCGCAGGCGGGCGCGGCCAGCGTCGGCGACGAACACCGCCCAGCCGTCGCCGTGCCGGAACAGGGCGCTGGTCGGGATCAGCAGCAGGTCGGCCCCCTGCCACAGCACGAAAGCGGCCTCGACCCGGTAGCCGTCGCCGAGTTGGCGCCATTGCGCCGGCGGGCTGACGATGTCGACGATGACGCGCACGCGCTGTTCCTCGACGCCGAGGGCGGATACCTTGGTGAAGCCGGCCGGTTCCACCACGCGCACGCGGCCGTGCAGGATATGTGCGCCGCCCCAGCGGTCGAGCAGCACGCGCGTGCCGGCGGCGATTTTCACCGCTGCCGTGGAAAGCACTTCCACCACGACTTCCAGCGCTTGTGGGTTGCCGATCTCGATCAGAGGCTGGCCGGCCTGCACCGCGCCTTCGCTCTCGTGCGGCACATTCAGCACATGGCCGCCGACCGGCGCGGTCACCGGCAGGGTTTCGCCCGCCGCGCCGGCGGCGAGCGTGGCGGCCTGGCTCAGCGCAGCGCGCGCCGCGGCGACATCGTGGCGCGCTACCTGCACGCTGTAGGCGGCGGCCTGCCGCGTCGCCTGGCTGGATTGCAAGCGGGCGCGCGCCTGATCGAGCGCGGCCCGGGAAAGAAAATTGGCCTGGCTGAGCGCCTGGGTGCGGGCCAGTTCCTGCCCGGCCAGATCGGCTTCGGCGTCGGCGCTGCGGACATGCTCCGCCGCGACCTGCAAGGCGGCGCGGGCCGCTTGCAGTCGCGCCGCGGCTTCGGCGCGACTGCGCGGATCGAGGCTGGCGGCGCGCGCCGGTTCGATGCGGGCTACCACCTGGCCGGCGGCGACGGCGGCGCCCACCTTGAGGTCGATGCGGCGGGCATGGCCGGCGACCGGTGCGGCGATCAGATAGCGCTCGCGCACCCGCGTCTTGCCCTCCTCGTCCACCGTCACCGCCAGTTCGCCTTTGCGCACGGGCGCCAGCTCCACCGCCAGCGGACGCGGCATGAAGCCGTAACCGATGGCGGCAGCCAGCGCGAGGCCGAAGATCAGGTATCCGACGCGTCCACGCCAGGGTTTCGTCATGATCGAATCACTCCCTCGTTTTCAGTACGCCGACCAGATCCAGGCGCCCCAGCTGGCGCCAGACCAGCAGCCCGGAAACCAGCGCGGACACCGCCACGACGCTGGCGCCGAGCGCGAAATTGTACGGTTCCAGCACCAGCGGAAGGCGGTACAGGTCGGAGGCGAACGCGACGACCAGGATGCCGCACAGGCCGGTGCCGACCAGAAAACCGAGCGGGATGGCGGCCAGCGTCAGCAAAGCCAGTTCTCCGAGCAGGATGTAGGCGATTTCGCCGTGCGTGAAACCGAGCACGCGCAGGCTGGCCAGTTCGCGGCCGCGCTCCGACAGCGCGATGCGGGCGCTGTTGTAGACGACGCCGAAGGCGATGGTGGCGGCCAGCAGCGTCGCCACCATATTGAAGAACAACACGAACTCGCCCAGCGTGTCGTAGAAGCTGCGGATCGCGGCGGCGTGCGCGACGATGCCTAGCACGCGCGGCCGGGCGTGCAGGCGGGCGTACAAGGCGGTCGCGATGCCGGGATCGTGCGACAGGTAAGCGCCGGACACCACGTTGTCCTCGCGCAACAGGGCGTTGAGGGAATCCTGCCGCATGTAGGCGGAAACGCCGAGATACTGCTTGGTCAGGCCCAGCACCGGCACCTGCAGCACCTGACGACGGCCTTCCAGCACTTCCACGGTCAGCATGTCGCCCGGCCGCACATGCAGGATGTTGTCGGCCAGATGATCGGTCAGCACGATGCCGTCGGCCGGCACCTCGACCGGCCGCAATTCGCTGTCGAGCGAACGGTGCAGCCGCCCGGTGGGCTGGATGCCGTAGACGGCGGAACGATAGTGGTAATGGCCGAAGCGCAGGTTGGCCGCGACGTCGCGGAACCCCTCGACCTGGCGCACGCCGGGCAATTGCGCCAGCTCGTGCAGCGCGCGGCCGCTGGTCGGCTCGATGAAGGTGACCGCCAGGTCTTCGCGCGAGGCCTGGCGGAACTGCACGTCGACCATGAAATCGATGGCGCCGCGCTGGTAGTTGCCGACCATCATGAGGCCGCCGGCACAGGCGATGCCGAACACGGTGAGCAGCGATTTCAGCGGTCGCCGTTCGATGTGGCGTAGCACCATGCGCGAGGGCTGGTTGAACAGGCGTTGCAGGCCGACGCGTTCGAGCAGCGTGGCGCGGTAGGCGACCGGCGGCTCGCCCCGCATCCCTTCCGCCGGCGCCAGGCGCATGGCACGCCCGACGGTGAGCAGCGTGCCGCCCAGCGCCGCGCCACCGGTTACCGCCAGCGCGATCAGCACGATCTTGGCTTGCAACACGTATTCCAGATACGGAAAGCGGTACAGATCCATGTAGACGCCGGACAAGCCGTGGCCGAACCAGACTCCGAGCGCGACACCGCCGGCGACGCCGAGCAGGGTGATCGCCATGACCAGTTTGATGTAGTGCCAGCCGACGCTGGCATGGGTATAGCCGAACGCCTTCAGGATCGCGATCTGCTCGCGTTGCGTGGCGATCAGCCGCGTCACCACGACGTTGAGCAGGAACGCGGCGACGCCGAGAAAGATGGCCGGGAACACCGTCGCGGTGGTTTGCAGCTGCTTCAGTTCTTCGCTCAGGAAGCGGTTGGAGAACTGGTCGCGCCGCGCATAGGCGCCGATGCCGCCATAAGCCGCGAGGCGATCGTCGATGCGGGCGATGACGCTTTGCGCATCGGTGCGCGGCGTCAGCGTGAACGACACGTTGTTGAAGGCGCCGTCCATGTCGTAGGCGGCGGCCAGCGCGTGACGGCCCATCCAGAGCACGCCGTAGCGCTTGAAGTCGGGAAACATCGCGCCGGGCGCGATCTGGTAGACGTATTCCGGCGACAACGCGACGCCGACCAGGGTCAGCGCCTTGCGCTTGCCGTTGACCACGGCATGGATGCGGTCGCCCGGATGCAGGCCATGCGCGTCGGCAAAGGTATCGCTGACCAGCGCTTCGTCGCCGCTGTATGGGCTCAGCCAGCGGCCGCGCTTCAGATGCAGCGTGTTCAGCAGCGGCGCGCCGATGTCCGGCACGGAAGACAGCACGCCGGTGACCGGATCGCCAAACCCGGCCACCTCCAGCTTCACCACCGCCACCACCCGCGTCTCCACACGCTCGACGCCGGGGATCTCGGCGAGGCGGCCGGCCACCGTTTCCGGCGCCCGCTTCAGCCGGGTGAACACTTCGGCGAAACGGTATTCGCGGTAGAAGCGGTCGCGCGTGGTGAGCAGGGAATCGTAGGTCGACAAGGCCATCACCAGCGTCGCGACGCCGCCCGCGATCACCGCCGCGATGGCCAGTGCCTGGCCGCGCATCAGCCAGAGGTCGCGCAGCAGCTTCAGGTTGAGGGCGCTCATCGCATCACCAGCTCAACGTGTGCGCCGGCTGCTTCGCTTCGTTGCGGCGCGTCTCGACGATGCGGCCGTCGGACAGGCGGATGACGCGGTCGGCCATCGCGGCGATGCCGGCGTTGTGGGTGATCAGCACGGTCAGCGTGCCGAGTTCGCGGTTCACCTTTTCCAGCGCCGCCAGCACGATGACGCCGGTGGCCGAATCGAGCGCGCCGGTGGGTTCGTCGCACAGCAATACGGCCGGGTTCTTGGCGATGGCACGGGCGATGGCGACGCGCTGCTGCTCACCGCCGGAAAGCTGGGCCGGAAAGTGGTCCAGCCGCTCGCCCAGACCGACCAGCGCCAGCGCATCTTGCGGGCGCATCGGCGCGCGCGCGATCTCGGTCACCGCCGCAACGTTCTCGCGCGCGGTCAGGCTGGGGATCAGGTTGTAGAACTGGAACACGAAACCGACATGGTCGCGGCGAAACAGCGTCAGCGCGGCATCGTCGGCGGCGGAAAGTTCGCGCTCCAGGTAGAACACCTCGCCCGCCGTCGGCGTATCGAGGCCGCCGAGTATGTTGAGCAGCGTCGATTTGCCGCTGCCGGACGGCCCCAGCAGCACGACCAGCTCACCAGCATGCAATTCCAGGTCGATGCCGCGCAGGGCATGAACCTCCACCTCGCCCATGCGGTAGATCTTGGTCAGCCCGCGGGCGCTAAAGACGCGGTCACCTCGTGCTTCAGCCATGCTTCAGCATAGAGCAAGCCTGGCGCCCAGGCGGGCGGGACGTGCGAGTGGAGCGCGGGCGTCCCGCCCGCGAAGTTGACATGTCGAACAAAGGCTGGCGGGCGGGACGCCCGCGCTCCCGGGCATCGGATGGCTTTCCCCGGTGTGGAGAGCGAGCGTCCCGCCCGCGAAGTTGACTTGTCGAGCAAAGACCGGCGGGCGAGACGCCCGTGCTCCCGGGCATCGGATGGCTTTCCCCGCTGTGGAGCGCGGGCGTCCCGCCCGCGAAGTTGGCTTGTCGAGCAAAGGCCGGCGGGCGGGACGCCCGCGCTCCCAGATACCGGCTTTTGCCGGGTGAAGCCGGCGCTATTCGGCCGTGCCTTCACCCTCGATGCGATACAGCCAGGCCAGCAATTCCGCCACCGCGATATACAACGCGGGCGGAATGCGATCGTCCAGATCGACCTGCATCAGCAGGGACAGCAATTCCGGCGATTCGTGCACGAAAACACCAGCCGTACGCGCGCGTTCGATGATTTCCTCGGCGAGGTAACCGCGCCCCTTGGCCACCACGCGCGGCGCCCCATCCGCCGCATCGTAGGTCAGTGCGACGGCTTCGGCGCGCTTGTCAGGCTTCGCCATGAGACACCTGCGAGCTCAGTTCGGCCACCTGCATGTCGACCGCTTGCAAACCGCTCGTCTCGAACCCTTTCGCCAGCAGCGGCAGCGCGGCGGCGAGCGCCTCCCGCGTGGCCGGATCGCTCGCATGCAGATGCAAGCGCAGGCGATCCCCGCTCAAACCCAGTTGCGCGTGGACTTCGCCCATGCGCGGCAGGGTCAGATTCAGTTCGGTGACCCATTCCGCCGCGCCATCGCCGGCTTCACCCTGCCCTTCGCCGCCGGATTCTTCGCGGATCAGCCATTGCATGGTCTGACCCGGCCAGGCCAGGCCCTGCCAAAGAAACGGCGCACCTTCCAGCATCTGCAACTGGCGCCCGGCCATTCTGGCCGCCTCTTCGGGCATGCCGCCGAGATCCGCCAGCCGGTTCGAAACATGCACTTCCTGGCCGAGGCGCGCTTGCGGTTCGCGCAGGATGGCCTCCAGCGACAGCGTCCCTTTGCTCCATTTGGCGAGATGGGACTCGTAGAACATGCCGCTCTCCGCCAGCGTTTGCGACAGACGCACCGGCAGCATGTGGCGCGCGGTCGACGGCAACTCGACCAGCGTGTTGGCCGGCAGCATGGTGCTCGACGGCACCGAGGCGCGCGGCGCATCCACCGCCTGCCCGAGCAGGCCAGTGTTGGGGCCGGTCAGCGCCGTCGTGGTGGGTTGCAGGGCGGCGCTGTAGTTTTGCAGCATCACCACATTGGCGACGATGGGCCGCGCTGCGGCCGGGCTGGCGGACGAACTCGCCGCCGCGGGGGGCGCCGCAGCGAGGGATTGGGTCAGTCCAAGCGCGGTCGTCACGGTACGGGTGACAAGCGGCTGACTGGGCGCAGCCACAGTGTTGGCAGACGCGGCGGCCGCCGGTGCAGCAGCTGCGGCGGCCGTAGCCGTTGCCGGAGCGCTCGCCGCAGGCGTTTGCGCGAGACGCAGCAAAGTATTGACCTGTTGCGCCGTATTCGAAATCTGCACCTGTTGCACGGCGCTGACCGGCGCCTGATTGAGCAGGAAGGTGGGGCGCGGGCCGGCGTTGACGTAGGTCAGGCGCACGGTGTCGCCCGGCTGAGTCCTGGCGGGCAGATTCATGTCGAGCATCTGATTGCCGACGCGCACCAGATGCCGCCCACTGGTCAGGTTATCAACCACCTTGCCTTCGTATTGCTGGCCGGACTGGAAAGTCGGCGCCGACGGCTTGTCGCCTTGCAGCAGTGCCGCGCCCTGATTCCTGACCCAGGACAGCAGCAGTTCGGGCAAGGCGGAGAGATTCACGGCGAGCCGCCCTCGGCGCGTTGCAGCGCGATGATCAATTCCGCTTCGCCACGCGAAATGCCCAGGCTGCTGGCCATATCCATTGCCGCCGCACCTTCGCGCGCCATGCGTTGCGCATCGGCATAGGTCGCGGCGCGGCCATCCAGACTGGAGCCGGTCGGCGGCTGATCCTCCAGTGCTTGCAGGCGTTGCTTGAGTTCGCCGATTTCGGCTTCCAGGGCGGCAATCCGCACTTCCGCCGCGGACGTCGCCTTGCTCTTTCCGCGCCGCGAAAACAACCAGACTTCGAGCAGATACACCAGGCTGGCCAGCACTACGGCCAACAGCAACTCGCGGCCGGTAAATGTGAAGTTTTCAAGCATGTGGGAGGGCTGCGCTCATGAATGGCTCCGGCAAGATGGCTGAGTTACGGCCGCCCCCGTGTTTTCTTTAATGTGCTTCATTCACCGGGAAATGCCGGCCGCGGATTGAATGTCGACATCGACTGCAAGCGCTCGTACAACGCCCGTTCCTCGTCGCTCAACTCCGGCGGCAACACGATCTGCAATTGCAGGAAGAAATCGCCCGGCTCATCGCCCGGCATACCGCGTCCGGCCAGACGCAGCTTCTGCCCGCTACGCGCGCCGGCCGGCACTTTCAGGCGCAGATTCCCGGCCAGCGTCGGCACCGTCAAGGCGCAACCCAGCGCGGCTTCCGACGGCGTAATCGGCGTATCCAGGTAGATATCCTTGCCGTCCAGGCGATACAGCGCGTGCGGCGCGATCTGCAAGGTCAACAGCAGGTCGCCGCTCGCCCCGCCCATCGGCGAGGGATGTCCCTTGCCGGTCAGGCGCAGGCGCTTGCCCGGCAACGAACCCGCCGGAACGCGCATCTTCACGCTGCGATGGCCGCTCGCGGCGGCAAGGTTGATCTGCTTTTCGCAACCTTGAAACGCCTCTTCCAGCGTCAACGTCAGCATCGCTTCGACATCCTCGCCGCGCGGAGCGGCGCGACTGCGGCGATGCCCGTGCCCTCCCCCGCCCATCTCGGCGCCGAACATTTGCGAGAAGAAATCGGAGAAATCCATGCCCTCGCCGCCGCCGGCACTAGCGCGCCCGCCCCAGCCGGGCGGCGGACGAAAGTCCTGGCCGGGCCGGTAAGAACCCAGCTGATCGTAAGCCGCCCGCTTTTCCGGATCGCTCAACACTTCATTGGCTTCGTTGATTTCCTTGAACTTTTCTTCGGCACCGGCCTCTTTGGAGACATCCGGGTGAAACTTGCGCGCCAGCCGTCGGTAAGCCTTCTTGATTTCTTCCGACGTGGCCTCGCGCGGGACGCCGAGCGTCTTGTAATAGTCCTTGTATTTCATGGCATTGAATGTGGTTATCGAGTCATTGGATAAATGGGGAAGCCCAGTCCGAACTGCAAGATTGGATGGACATTGGCAGAAGCATCACGTGCTATCATCAGCCCGCAACTTACCACTAGAAATCTTAAAGAAGACATCCCCATGAGCGAGCGCCAAAACCTGCAGGACCAGTTCCTCAATACTCTCCGTAAGGAACATATGCATTGTTCCGTTTTCCTGGTCAACGGGATCAAGCTGGTCGGGAAGATTGAGTCGTTCGATCAATACATGGTACTGCTGCGTGGCAACGACCAAGCCGTGCAGGCCATCTTCAAACATGCGATCTCGACCATCTCGCCGGCCAAGCAAGTCACCCTCGCCCCGCGCGATGGCAGCACACCCACCGCCGAATAAACAGCGCAAGTCGAATACCGCGGTGTGACGCTGCCGGCGCCATACCGCACAAAGAGCAAAGCAAATGGGCGCCGATCGGCGCCCATTTGCTTTGCTGCGAAAGATCCGTCTCGGCGGGCATTCGCCACATGCGCGACCAACCGGTTGCGCATGTGAGAAATAGCCGCGTCGTTACTTCACTTTCTTGAAGGTGCTCTGTACCAGAACGTCCACCTTGGCCTGCGGGCGGTGGCACGAGACGCAGTTCCAGCGGCCCATGTACAACTCGCCCTTCTTCACATTGACATAGTGGGTGGCCGGCGCCGGGATCGGCATTCCCTGGACGATCTTCTGCTTGAGCAGATCAGGCTGCACATGGCAGTCCTTGCACAGATTGGAATCGCGGGTAATCGGCACCATGTCGACGATGGTGTGCGTGATCATCGGCGGCGCGGTGTGATAAGACTTTACTGCGCGTTTATTGGTACCAGGGTCACCACCGCCATAATTGACGACGGCTGGATCGGGTACGTCATAGACGCTGGTCTTTGATAACCCAAGTGAATCATCCGAAATGGCTTGGTCTTCCACCGCAAAAGCGGGCAAGGACAAGGCCAGGACAGCACTCAACAACAAGAACTTTCCAACGGGTTTGCTCATCTCGTCCTCCTTTGAACGGCAATGGCGTCCGCCTGCGCACGATCTTTCGTAGCATGGCCGCGGATCATGGGTTTGAAATCGAACTTCAGACTTCCTTCGGGGCATATTGGTGTGCAGCGCCCACAATTGCTGCATTCACCGGAAAACACGTAGCCGCGTTCATCCAGTTTCTTGAGATTGAGTACCTGCGGCTCCGGACATACCTTGGCGCACTCGCCGCAATGTGTGCAGGTGTTCGTGTCGAAGCGCACCCGCAATAGCGCGGTCTTGCCGGTGAGACTGTAGAACGCGCCGAGTGGACAGAGATGGCCGCACCAGCCGTGCTTCAAGATCAGCAGATCGAACAGGAAGATCGCCAGCAGCGCGGTGAACCCCAAGCCCAGACCGTAGATGATTTCGCGGTGCGTCATGCCGATCGGACTGACCCATTCGAACGCGGCCAAGCCGCTGGTCAGCGTGATCGCCAGGGCCGCGACCAGAATGAAATAGCGCAGCGAACGCGGCAGATGAAAGATCGGTTGCACGCCCAGCTTGTTGCGCAACCAGCCGGCCGCGTCGGTCACCACGTTCACCGGACAGACCCAGGCGCAGAACATGCGCCCGCCGATCAACAGATAAATACCGAGCACGATCGCCGCACCGATCAGGCTTTCCTGGGCCAGAACATGGCCGGTCAGGAAGATCTGCAAGGCAGCGAAAGGATCCGCCAGCGGAATCAGGCCGATGAATTTCGAAGCCGACAGATTGCCGGTCAGCAACGGCACGTCCTTCGCCACTTGCCAACCCCAGTGCGCGGTGCCGAAGAACATCAGCAGGATGGCGAACTGGCTGATCCGGCGCAGGATGATGTAGCGCCAGGCCCAGAGGCCGGTCGGTATCGGGTGCTCGGCCGGTTGCAGTTTCACGTCGGGGGCGTTCATAGACCACCTTCATTCAGGTAATCCAGGCCACCAGGCTTGCCGCCGGGTTCCGGTGTCGAACTGGGCGCGGCCTGCGGCGCCTGCTTGAAGTCCTGCGTGACTTCGGTGTCGAAGGTCCAGCCCAGGCGGTAGTGTTCGCCGATTTTTCCCTGCACCAGCTTGTGCGGCAGGATGCGGATGGCCGCGATTTCCGTGGGGCAGGCCTTTTCACAGATACCGCAGCCTGTGCAGGCGTCGGAATGCACCAGCGGGATGAACATGGCGTGCTTGGACGTCTGGCGCGGATGCGTTTCCAGCGTAATGGCCTTGCCCTTGAGCGGACATTCGCGGTGGCAGATCTCGCAACGCAAACCCTTGTAGGACAGGCAGTTCTCGATGTCGATCACGGCCAGGCCCATGCGGGCATCTTCAATCTTCTTCAGCTTCGGCGACAAGGCGCCGGTCGGACAGACCTTCATGCAGGGAATGTCCGGACACATGACGCAGGCGCCGGTACGCGGCTGAAAAAATGGCGTGCCGATGGGTAGATCGCCGCCGGCCGGTTCCAGCTTGAGGATCAGCGGCGGGCACGCGGTCACACATTGACCGCACTTGATGCAGGCTGCATTGAAATCGTCTTCCGCCAATGCGCCGGGTGGGCGCAATGCGTAGGGTGCTGCACGCGCTTCATTGCGCAGCAGGTAATCCCACAGAAGACCGCCGGTACCGGCGAGGGCGGCGCCTTGCGCCATCTTCACCAGAAAATCGCGGCGGGAGGAATTAAGGCCACTGGGGCCTTGCTCAGCCATTTATTTCACCTATGCAACGAACGATTAAGGGACCAGGTCGGGCCGGGGTGAAGAAACCAGCGGTTCCCTCACCCCGGCCCTCTTCCGTGAAAGAGGGCCGGGACGTTTACATCAAGCCTTGTAGACCTTCACCGAACACTTCTTGTAGTCGGTCTCTTTCGAGAGCGGACACGTCGCGTCGAGGGTGACCTTGTTGATCAGCACGCCCTCGTCGAACCAGGGCACGTAGACCATGCCGCGCGGCACGCGGTTGCGGCCGCCGGTCTCCAGACGAACCTTGACCTTGCCGCGACGCGACTCGACCCAGACCAGATCGTTGCGCTTCAAGCCCTTGGCATCGGCGTCCTTCTGGTTGATCCAGCACACGGCGTTGGGCACGGCGCGGTGCAGTTCCGGCACGCGGCGGGTCATCGTGCCGGAGTGCCAGTGTTCCAGCACACGGCCGGTACACAGCCACAGGTCGTAATTGGCGTCGGGCTTCTCGACCGGCGCTGCGTAAGGACGGAAATAGATCTTGGCCTTGTGCGAGATATCCACCTTCTTGGTGCCGTCGCCCGGCTTGTCCAGGTCGCCCATCACCAGCGCAGCGCCGTTGTTGCCGTAGAAGTCGAAGCCGGAACCCGGTTTGACATAGGGGTCGTACTTCTCGTTGTTGCGCCAGGCGGTTTCCACCCACTTGCCTTCCTTCTGCACCACCGGCCATTTCAGGCCGCGCACCTTGTCGTCGTGATAGACGTCGAACGGCGCCAGGTCATGACCATGGCCCATGCCGAACTTGCGGTATTCCTCGAACAACGCTTTTTCGGGGAACCAGCCGTCCTTCAACAGATCGGCGACATGGTTGCCGTGGCCCTTGGCGACGGCGTTGTCCGGCCACGCAAACTTCTTGTTCTCCGGCGTGGCGAAAAGCACGTCATACAAGGTCATTTCCGGGGTGTAACCCATCTTCGCCGCTTCATCGAGCACGCTAGGCAGCTTGCCGTCTTCGAAGCCGGCAGCCTTCAGGCCCGGAATCTTCTGCTCGCCCCAGACGTCCTTCAGTTTGAAGCGCTTGGACAGCTCCAGCATCATCCAGATGTCGGCGCGCGCCTGACCGGGCGGCAGCACCTGCTGACGCCAGACCTGAGTGCGACGTTCGGCATTGCCGTAGGCGCCCCACTTCTCGTTGATCATCGCGGCCGGCAGGATCAGGTCGGCCACCTTGGCGGAGACGCCGGGGTAAGCATCGGCAACGACGATGAAGTTATTCATCTCGCGCGCAGCCTTGATCCAGTGGTTGACGTTGGCGGTGTTCTGCCAGGGATTGTTGACCTGGGTCCAGTTGAACAGGATGGAACCGTCTTCCAGATCGCGCATGATCTTGACGAAGTGGCTGCCCATCTGCGGATTGATGGTGTTGGCCGGCAGCTTCCAGATTTTCTCGGTCGCGGCGCGGTGTTTCGGGTTCATCACCACCATGTCGGCAGGCAGACGGTGGGCGAAGGTACCCACTTCACGCGCCGTGCCGCAGGCGGAAGGCTGGCCGGTCAGCGAGAAAGCGCCGTTGCCGGGCTTGCACTGGCGGCCGGTGAGCAGGTGGTTCATGTAGGCCTGCTCGTTGACCCAGGTACCGCGCTGGTGCTGGTTGAAGCCCA
The DNA here is from genome assembly GCA_031426735.1 of Hydrogenophilaceae bacterium. Taxonomy (GTDB): domain Bacteria; phylum Pseudomonadota; class Gammaproteobacteria; order Burkholderiales; family Thiobacillaceae; genus PFJX01. Next base: position 13,881 of record JASJPK010000116.1, read on the forward strand.
TGGTCCAGTAGGACACGACCTTGCGGCCCTTCTCGCAGTACAGGTCGGCAAGTTGCTGCAACTTGACCTTGAAGGCGTCCATCGGCTCGTCCGGATCGCCCTTGGCGACGGCGGCGGTGTAGTCCAGCGTGTACGGCTCGACGGCGGCCTTGAAGTCGTCGAAGCTGATCGCCCAATCCTTCATCGGCGTGGCGGCGTTCTTCTGCTCGATCACATCGCCTTCCTTCTTGCGCTGGCCGATCGCCTCGTACTTGTCGAGAACGTGGGACTGCTCGTTCTTGTACACCTCCATCTCGGCGGCGGAAGCGAACTTCTCGGCGTTCTTCGGACGGAAGCCGTAACCGATGTCGTACGGGCCGGTAGCGAACTGGGTGTATTTACTGACGAAATCGTGATCGATGGCATCGCGCTTGACGATCTCGCGGGCGATGTAGTTCTGGATCGCCAGATCGGAACTGGGCGCGAAGATGATTTCCAGGTCGGCGATGTCGGAGGACATGTTGCCGTACACGGACAGGTTGACCACCTTCATCTTGGCATGGGTCAGACGGCGGTCGGTGATGCGCGACCACAGGATCGGGTGCATCTCGGCCATGTTGGCACCCCACAACACGGCGGTGTCGGTGTGCTCGATGTCGTCGTAGTTGCCCTGCGGCTCGTCGATACCGAAGGTCTGCATGAAGCCGACCACGGCGGAAGCCATGCAATGGCGGGCGTTCGGGTCCAGGTTGTTGGAGCGGAAGCCGGCCTTCATCAGCTTGGCGGCGGTGTAGCCCTCATGAATGGTGTACTGGCCGGAACCGAAGATGGAAATGCCGTGCGGGCCCTTTTCCTTCATCGCCCAGCGCATCTTCTCTTCCATGATGTCGAGCGCCTGTTCCCAGGAGACGGGAACGAACTTGCCCTTCTTGTCGAACTTGCCGTCGGTCATGCGCAGCAACGGCTGAGTCAGACGGTCCTTGCCGTAATTGATCTTGCCGTTGAAGTAGCCCTTGACGCAGTTCAGGCCCTTGTTCACCGGTGCATCCGGGTCGCCCTTGGTGGCGACGATACGACCATCCTTGGTTGCCACCATGATGCCGCAACCGGTGCCGCAGAACCGACACACGCCCTTGTCCCACTGCCAACCGGCCTCGCCTGCCTTGACGGCGGCTTCGGCCTGTTTGGAAAGGGGCAGGCCTACCGTGGCGGCGGTAGCACCGGCAACGCTGTTCTTCAGAAAATCACGACGCGAAAGTCCCATCTCAGCCTCCTAGCTCGATCAACTGTTCAAATATGCCGGTACGGCACAGGCTTCGAACCCATCCTGCTGCTCAATCAACTCCGGCGGCATGGCTTCGTAAATACGTTCATCCTCGGCGAGATAGTGGTAGACCATCTCCGCCATGATCACATTGGGCAGCGCCTTGATGCGCTTGACCCCTTCAATCTCGGCGTGGATGTCTTCCGCTTCCTGAACCGCTACGATGCGGCCGCTGACTTCATCCACCTGATGCACTTCGACGCCCTCGAGGGCATTGAGCGCTTCCACTACCTGCCCGTGGCTCGCGGGTTTGGCCATCACCAAAATGCCTGACAAATTCACTGTCTTCCTCCTTGGGGTTAGACGCGGAGCAAATCCTGACCTCGCTGTCCTATATTTACTTTGACAATGATCAATTTTGCTCGACGCTGTTAATGTCCTAATTCCGCGCCACTCCGGTTCACCTTATTTGGGGAGAGTTTTTTGATTCTCGAAACGCGCCATTCCATCGCTGAAATCCTGTCGCGACAGCCGTTGTTCCGCGGTTTGTCCGAGGTCGAACTGGCCCAAATCTCGGTCGGTTGCCGCGAATTTCGCGTCAAGAAAAACGAGGTGTTGTTCCACAAGGGCGACATACCGGAAGGTATGCACGTGATGGTGATGGGGCAGATAAAACTGGCGCTGCCCTCATCGCAAGGTGTCGAAAAGATCGTCCATATGTGCGGCCCCGGCACGACCTTCGGCGAAGCCGTGGTGTTTCTCGACAAACCCTACCCGGTCAGCGCCCAGGCCATGTCGGAAAGCCTGGTACTGCTGGTATCGAAGCGCGTCATGCTGGAAGCGATGGAATCCAACCACATGCTCAGCCGCAAGATGCTGGCCGGCCTGTCGTCGCGCCTGCACGAACTGCTCGGCGACATGGAAAGCTGCACCCTGCGCACCAGCATGCAGCGTGTGGTGTGTTTCCTGATTCAATCGGGCGTGGCCGACGAAACGCCGGTTTTCGATGTCGCGTTGCAGTCAAGCAAGCAGAACATCGCCTCGCAATTGAACCTGGCGCCGGAAACCTTCTCGCGCGTACTCGGACATCTCTCGGAAAAAGGCCTGATACAAGTGAAAGGCCGCACCATCACGGTCCTCGACCGGCAACAACTGCGCAATTTCACGGCCTGATCGGCATAGGCGCCAGATCGGGAAGCGTTTCCTGCAGATCGTGGACTTCGTCCTCGGTTAAAGCCGGAAAGACGACCGCCTGCGGGAAAACATCATCCCACCGCGTTCATCGCCGCCTTCACCCGCACCAGTTGGCCGTCGCGATAGTCGCGCATGGCTTGTTCGATCTCGTCGCGGCTGTTCATGACGAAGGGGCCGTACTGCACCACCGTTTCGCCGATGGGTCGGCCGGCGACCAGGATGAAGCGGGCGCCGGCGGCACCGGCAGTGATTTGCACGCTGTCGCCCTGACCCAGCACGCTCAGGCTGTGCTGCGGCAGGGCCGTTGCGGCGACCTGCGCATCGCCTTCGTAGACATAGACAAATGCGCGCTGCTCCGGCGCCAACGCTGTTGCGAACGCCGAATCCGCTGCAAGCGTGACATCGAGATACTGCAGATCGGTAAACGGGTCGTCGATGGCGCCGCGCTTGCCTGAGTATTGCCCGGCCAGCACGCGCACACGAACCCCCGCCTCGGCTACTTCCGGAATCGCTGCCGGGGCGAATTCCTGATAGGACGGATCGCTCATTTTTTCCGTCGCCGGCAGGTTGATCCAGAGTTGGAAGCCGCGCATCAGGCCGTTCGTCTGCTGCGGCATTTCGGAGTGGATGACGCCGCTGGCGGCCTTCATCCATTGCGCTCCACCGGCGCGCAGGTCGCCGCGATTGCCCATGCTGTCGCGGTGTTCCATGTGGCCGTCGAGCATATAGGTCAGCGTAATGAAACCGCGATGCGGATGCTCGGGAAAACCGGCGATGTACTCGTCCGGATCGTCGCTGCCGAAATGGTCGAGCATCAGGAACGGATCGAGATTCTTCAACGCGGGCGTGCCGATGGTGCGATGCACGGTGACGCCGGCACCTTCGGAGACGGCGACGGCCTTGATTTGTTGTTGGATGGGACGGATGTTCATGTCTGCCTCCTGTTCTGTAGCTGTGAAAATGAATTCGCACTTACGTCATGGTCTTGGCGCCCCCCTTTGTAAAGGGGGGCCGGGGGGGGATTTGACGACGGCAATTTCACCTACTTCCGTTAAATCCCCCTCAATCCCCCTTGATAAAGGGGGAAGTCAACTATCAAGCCGCAACGAGCTCGGACATGTCTTCGTTCAGCACGCTGGCGATCCGCTCGACGGCCTGCTGGCGCCCGGCTTCGCCCTGGATCATCAAGCGCTCGGCGGCGATTACTTCGACATCGGTAATGCCGACAAATGCCAGCACATGCTTCAGCCAGGGCGTGGCGAAGTCAATCGCGCCGCCGACCGGCGTGCCGCCCGAGGCCACCAGAAGATAGGCCTTCTTGCCGGTGAGCAGGCCTTCCGGACCCCGCTCGGTGTAATGGAAAGTCATACGGGCGCGGGCGATCAGGTCGATCCACGCCTTCAGCGTCGCCGGCACGCCGAAGTTGTAGATCGGCACGCCGATGACCAGCACGTCGGCCGCCTGCACTTCCCGCACCAATGCATCTGACAGCGCCAGCGCCGCCTGCTTGTCGGTATCGCGCGCAGCCGGATCAGTGAAGTTGGCCGCGACCCATTTGCTATCGACGAACGGCAGACCTCGCGCCACGTCGCGCCTGACCACCTCGACCGGCTCGCGCTCGGCCAGACGCTGGACGAACAGATCGGTGAGTTGGCGCGTGACGGAGGATTCGTTTTGCGCGCTGGAATCGATGCGCAGGACGCGGGTGACTGAGTTTTGGGTTTGCATGTGAGTCTCCTGAAAATGCTGCCGGATTGGCTGATTCCATTCTTGTTGTTGTTATCGATTGGATAAACAATCGAATCCGCAATTGATTGTTCTCACACAGAGAACGAAAGTCTGTAATAGGAGCGCCGGCGTCCCGCCGGCCTCGTCACTCCAATCAGACGAACGAGCCGGCGGGACGCCGGCGCTCCCAGCAGTGGCCAACACAAGGAGACCGCTATGGACCGATTCGCCGACATGCAAATGTTCGTCCGCGTCGTGGAAACCGGCAGCATCAGCGCCGCCGCAGAACGGCTGGACGTCGCCAAATCCGCCGTCAGCCGGCGTCTGGCGGAACTGGAAAGCCGCCTCGGCACGCAGCTCCTGCATCGCACCACCCGCCGCCTCAACCTGACCGACAGCGGCCGCGCCTTCTTCGAGCGGGCGCAAACGATCCTGGCCGATCTGAATGAAGCGGAAGCCGCCGTCTCGCAAGCACACACCGCGCTCAAGGGCCGTCTGCGCGTCGCCCTGCCCCTGTCATTCGGCCTGCTGCACCTGGCCCCGCTGATCGAAACATTCATGGCGCAACACCCGGATGTCGAATTCGACCTCGATTTCAACGACCGCCAGATCGACCTGATGCAGGAAGGCTTCGACCTCGCCATCCGCATCGCCAACCTGCCCGACTCCAGCCTGATTGCCCGCCGCCTCGCCCCGATCCGGCACGTGCTCAGCGCCAGCCCGGCCTATCTGGCGCAACACGGCACGCCGACGCAACCGCAAGAATTGCGACAACACGTCTGCCTCGCCTACAGCAACCTGGCGAACCCCGGCCTCTGGCACTACCGCACGCCGGACGGCGCCGCCGGCAGCGTGCAGGTGCCGGTCAGACTGAAAGCCAACAACGGCGATTTCCTCTGCCGCGCCGCGCTGGCCGGACACGGCCTGATCCTGCACCCCAGCTTCTACCTGCGCGACGCGCTGCACAGCGGCGCGCTGGTCGCTGTGCTGACCGACATCAGCTGGCCGGAACTCAACGCCTACGCGGTGTATCCGCCGACCCGGCATCTTTCCAGCCGGGTACGAGCGTTCGTCGATTTTCTGGCGCGGGAGTTAGCGGGCGTGCCGGCGTGGGATCGATGAGGAAAAGTTTTACGCCCCATCGGTGACTTCGGCTCTGCGTAAACCTGGCCAAAGGACTACCACCTATGAAGTTACGCGCCATGCACGGCGCGCACGGCGAAGTTCAGGAGCCAATGTGGTTGGCAAGCGTCAGGCTCTGTTACAGCCGTAGGAGCCATGATGTCTCTTTCTGACTAACGACGCGGTAGAGAAAACCTATTCCGCAAGAACCACGTGGCTCGCTTCCTCAATTCGCCCAATTCTCAACGCGGAGTCCTGCTATTCGTTCAAATTCGGTGGTGTTGTTTGTGACCAGGACCATGTCTTCGGCCAGCGCGTGGCAGGCGATCCACAAGTCGTTGCCACCGATGGGCGTACCTGCTGCTCGCAACAGGTTGGCGTGGTGTGCGTAATGCGTACAAATAGCTGGCGGCGTGCCATACATCACCGGAATTTGCCGGGTGAGACGTTCAAGGCGGCGTAGCACGTCGGTCTTGCGCGTGCTGCGCTCCGCGCCTTTCAGCAATTCAGCGTAGGTAAAGAAAGACATGCAGAGGGTGGAATCGGCATCAAGCGCGTTGATGTGATCAGCCACGGCCGGCGGTTTGTTCTTGATGAAATAAATGATGATGTTGGTGTCGAGCATGTACTTCATAGCGGCTCGCGTTCTTGCACGGGTGCTTGCGTTTGACGGTCTTCTTCCAACAAGTTGATAAATTCATCGTCGAAGCCTTCGAGCGCCTCCAGCAATGCCTGACCACGATCGGATGAAAGCGGATGGATAACCAGATCGCCGGCATCGTTGCGCCAGATTTCAACGCGATTGACGCCAAGCCGGAATTCCTGGGGAATCCGAACAGCCTGGCTGTTGCCGTTCATGAATACTCGACTGATTTGTGCTGACATGGTTTGTCTCATGTGTGTACTTTGCTGTGTGCAGCCTAGTACAGGACATGCTTGACCGCAATGGCAGGGTGCTGGTGATTCGACGACCGAAATGACTCGTATCCCTCGCCCCCTCAGACGTCTCGCGCAACCCAATAACCAGGCCGTCTCAGACCTCCGAGCTCCGACGCAGTACCTCCAGGCTGCCTCGCCGGACCTGCAGGCTGCGGCGGCGCAGCTTCGAGGTGCGGCGCCGACGCTCCAAGCTCCGGTGACGGACCCCTGAGGCCCGCCACCGCACCTATTAGGTGCAACGCCGAAGCTCCGAGCTCCGATGTCGGACCCCTGAGGTCCGCCACCGCACCTATTAGGTGCAGCGTCGAAGCGCCGAGCTCCGATGCCGGACCCTGGAGGTCCGACACCGGAGCTTCGAGGTCCGCTGCCGCAGCGTGGAGATCCGGGGGCAATTTAAATAGGCCAGGGTCACTTGTTTGGAACAAAGCGTAGTGATTGGCCATCTCAAAACACACTGGCCGATTCGGGCCGGTGTAATTGCAGGCATCCCACGCAGCACATTGCGATGCTATTTCGACCAAGGAGGTGACTTATGGAACAAGCAAATGCCACCAAGAAAGAGCTATTCAAGCTTGAGAAACAATACTGGAATGCAATTAGGGAGAAGGATCCGGCCACAGCAACTTCGCTTAGCGATGATCTTTGTGTGGTCGTCGGCGCGTCGGGCGTCGGGGAAATGGGTAAGTCGGAGCTCGCGAAGATGCTGCATGACGCAACGTATGAGCTCAACGCATTCTCCCTTGAAGACGTGCATATGCGTCAGATAACTAATGATGTCGTGACCATCGCCTATAAGGTTAAGGAGGACTTGGTTGTAGACGGGCAGAAGATCGAATTGGAAGCCTTCGACTCAAGCGTGTGGGTGCGGCGCGGCGGAAAGTGGGTCTGCGTTGTTCATACTGAATCGTTGGCCGGTGACCCATTCGGGCGGCACTGAATGCAGCCTTCTTTCAGGGGTGGCGCCATGATTCCCCGGCACGCCCCCGAAGATTAAAAGCCGTGCTGGAATGAGCGATATAAAAGCCCCAAATAGATTTGCGCGTCCGCAATTGAAGTTCAGACGCGTGCAATTAACCGGGGTATTAGCGGTAGAACGAAATACGCTGTAGCGATCTACATGGATTTATTTCCCCTGCCGCGAGTCTTTTTGGCATTTCCACACATAAAGGAGAAATGCCATGACCCGGAATGTGAAGCTCTCCCGAAGCCTGATCGCGCTGCTTACCGTTGCGTTTTGCGCCCAGACGCCGCTGGTCAATGCGGAGATTGTCGACACCGATCAGCTCCTGACGGCGCAGGACCGGACCGAGTTGGATCGGGCGAAGATTCAAAGCTTCGTCGAGCGGGCCAACGTCATGGAAAGAATGCAGGCGATGGGCGTGAGTGGCGTCGTAGCCGAGGATCGTGTCGCGTCCATGAATGCGCAGGAGGTTCACGCCCTGGCACAGCGGATCGATTCGATGCCGGCCGGCGGCAACCTGGGCAGCACGGATCTGATCATCATTCTTCTGATCGCCATACTGGTCGTCATCGCGCTTTGACGCCGGGCGGAATCGACTTTGCCCAGATGGAGCGACGGCCTGGCGTTCGTGTTGTCGTTTGCGCTGGTTGGCTGCGCCGGCCTGCCACCGGCCGAATACAGCACGAGTCTCGCCGGGCGGATTCCGGAACGGGTCGAATTGACCGCGGTTCCTTTCCATGCGCAGGACGATTTCCAATGCGGTCCGGCGGCATTGGCGAGCGTGCTCGCAAGCGCGGGCGTCGAGCGTAGTGTGCAGGAACTGAGCGGAGAGGTTTACCTGCCGCAGCGGCAAGGTAGCCTGCAGCCGGAAATGCTGGCCGCCGTGCGGCGTTCCGGCGTGTTGCCTTATGTCCTGGAGGCGCGGTCCGACGCTTTGCTGCGCGAAGTGGCGGCGGGCCACCCGGTCGTGGTGCTGCAAAACCTGCGCTTCGATTTCCTGCCGCAATGGCATTACGCGGTGGTGGTCGGCTACGACCTGGCGGCGGGCACGGTCGTCTTGCGTTCCGGCAGCGAGCCGCGCCGGGTCATGCGCATCGAGGATTTCGATCGCACCTGGGCAAAAGCCGGGCGCTGGGCATTCGTCGCGCTGCCGCCCGAGCGCATACCGGCGACGGCCCGCGCGGAAGAATTTGTGGCGGCCGCTTTGGCGCTCGAACGCGTATCGCCGACGTCGGCACGCCAGGCTTATCTGAGCGCACTCGACGCCTGGCCGGACAACCTGCTCGCCAGCCTTGCGCTGGGGAACCTCGCCTACCGCCAGCATCAGTTCGATAGCGCGGAGGCGGCGTACAGGAGCGCCAGCGTGGCGCATCCCGACGCGGCCGACGCCTGGAACAACCTCGCCCAGGTGTTGCATGACACGGGCAGAAGGCAGGAAGCGCTGGCGGCGGCGCAGCGAGCCGTAGAGATCGGCGGACCGCGTTTGACGGTTTACCAATCGACGCTGAAGTCGGTTGAGATGCCCCGCTAGGAGCGCCTTCCAAGGCGCGATTGTGTTGACCGGAAAGGCATCGCGCCTTGGAAGGCGCTCCTACAGGACAGCCTACCCCCTGAGCGCGGCCAGTATCCGCCGCACCGGTGTCGGCAGCGCGGCGCCGTCGAGGTCGTCGAGCGATAGCCAGATGCGGCCTGGTTCCGCCGCTGCGTGCTGGCGCTTGACCTGCAACTGCCAGGGCTGGATGTACAGGCGGAAGTGGGTGAAGGTGTGGTTGAAGCCGGGCAGTTCGCCGCTCAATTCGGCCGGGTAACCCAGCCGGTTGGCGGCCTCGACCGGGTCGGCCTGGTCGGGGAACTCGGGCAGGCTCCAGAGGCCGCCCCAGATGCCGCTGTTCGGGCGTTTTTCCAGCAACACTTCGCCGGCATGGAGCAGGACCAGCATGGCGGTGCTTTTCTCCGGGATGTCTTTTTTCGGCCGGGCGGCGGGCAGTTCGCGCTGACGGCCCTGGCGGTTGGCGCTGCAGTCGTCGGCGAACGGGCAGCTTGCGCAACGCGGTTTGCCGCGCGTGCAGACGGTGGCGCCGAGGTCCATCAAGCCTTGCGTGTAGGGGCGGATGTCGCGCTCCGGCAGTAGTGCTTCGGCCAGCGTCCAGAGGCGGTTTTCCACGGCTTTTTCGCCCGGCCAGCCGTCGATGCCGAACACCCGCGCCAGCACCCGTTTGACGTTGCCGTCGAGGATGGCACGGCGCTCATCGAAGGCGAAGGCGGCGATGGCGGCGGCGGTGGAGCGGCCAATGCCGGGCAGGTCCAGGATGGCGTCGATTTCGCGCGGAAAGCGTCCGCCATGCTCGGCTGCGATGCGCCGCGCCGCCGCGTGCAGGTTGCGCGCGCGGCTGTAGTAGCCGAGGCCGGACCAGTGGCCCAGCACGGCGTCCTCGTGCGCCGCCGCCAGCGCGGCCAGGTCGGGGAAGCTGGACAGGAAACGCTGGTAATACGGAATGACGGTTTCCACCTGGGTCTGCTGCAACATGATTTCGGACAGCCAGACCGGATAGGCGTCGCCTTCCACACCGCCCTGCCAGGGCAGGGAATGGCGGCCATGTTGTTGTTGCCAGGCGATCAGGCGCGGCGCGAAGGAACGTAGTTTGGGGTCGGATTGCATGAATCGAGTGTGCCAGAATCCGCGCATGCCTTCGTCAATCCGCACGCTTTCCACAGCCAACCACGACCGCGACAGCTCCGGCATGACCTATGTCTATCCGGTCGTTTCGCGCCGCGCCGGCGGCGTCTCGCTCGGCGTCAATCTGAACCCGAACAACGCCTGCAACTGGCGCTGCATCTATTGTCAGGTGCCGAACCTGACGCGCGGCGGCCCGCCGGCCATCGATCTGGCGCTGCTGGAAGACGAGTTGCGCCGCATGCTGGCCGACATCGTCGACGGCGATTTCATGGCGCGTGTGCCGGAACCGATGCGCCGCCTCAACGACATCGCGCTGTCCGGCAATGGCGAGCCGACCAGCGCGCCGGAGTTTCCGGCGGTGGTGGCGTTGATCGGCCGGGTATTGGCGGACTTCGAACTGGCCGACTTCGGCCTGCGCGGCAAGATCAAGCTGGTGCTAATCAGCAACGGCAGCCTGACCCACCGGGCTTACGTGCAGGAAGGCTTGCGCCGGATGGCGACGCTGAACGGCGAAGTCTGGTTCAAGTTCGACCGCGCCACGCGCGCCGGCCTACGGCTGGCGAACGACACCGAGACCGATCCGGAACGCCATTACCAGCGCCTGAAAACCGTCGCCGGCCTGTGTCCGACCTGGCTGCAGACCTGCATGTTCGCGCTCGATGGCAAGGCGCCGGAAGCGGCGGAAATCGACGCCTGGCTCGCCCTGCTCGCGCGCGCCAAAACGGAAAATTTGGCCTTGCGCGGCGTCCTGCTCTACGGCCTGGCGCGCCCTTCCCTGCAAGTCGAGGCGCCGCGCCTGGCGCCCTTGCCGGAAGACTGGATGCACGCGCTGGCAAGTCGGGTGGAGGCGCTGGGCTGGGCAGTGCGGGTTAGCTGAGCCCCCGAGATGGCCAGCCCGGCGTGGACAGAGAAACGCAGTAGGGTGCGCACGGCGCACCCTACGAACTTGGGTCGGCCCGGCGTTGTTTGCATCATGGCCATTCCTTTTCTTGACGCTGATCAAGTAAGCTCCCCGCCTTCGGCCAGCCGTGCGAAATCACAAAAGGCATAACTCGGTGAGAGGAATTTTCCTAGTCAGAGGGAACGATGAGAAGCACCGGAAATATCCCAGTTGAAGTAGCGGAATCCAGCAATCCGAACAATCCCGAGGGAGACGCAACGGCCGACCTTGGCGGACGTCTGGACTGGCTGCTCAAGGGCGAACATCACCTCGTCGACCGGGAGCGCGCCCTCGAATGCGTGCAGGTGCTCGGCGGTGTGCTGGACCTCAGCCCGATGTCCGTCGTCGTCACCGACCCGTCCGGCCACATCGAATATGCCAGCCGCGAATTCGGCAAACGCAGCGGCTACGCCCCGGAGGATCTTGCCGGCCGCAAGCTGGAGCAGATCGACAGCGAAAACGCGCCGCGCCAGAACCGCAAGAAGATGTGGAACGCCCTGCGCAACGGCCGCGCCTGGGAAGGCGAACTGCTCAGCCAGAGCAAGGATGGCATGTTGTCGGTGGAATATGCCCGCGTCGCGCCGGTTCGCGACGAACACGGAGAACTGAGCCACTGCATCAGCCTGCGTGAGGACATCACCCGGCAGAAAGCCGTACTGGATGCGATGCGCCAGTCCGAATCGCTCTACCGGACGCTGGTCGACAACATCCAGCTCGGCGTCATCCTGGTCGACAGGGAGTTCAACATCCTGATGGCCAATGCCGGCCTGGAACGCATGCTGCACAAGGAACCGGGCACCTTCGAGGGCAACAAATGCCACGCTGCCTTCGACCGCGGAGACTGCTGCCCCGCCGATTGTCCCGGTCGGGCAGCCATGCGCACCGGCGCCGATGCGGAAGCCCGCATCCGACTCGAACGCGATGACGGCGTGCCATTCTGGATCCACGTCAGCGCTTTTCCCCACTTCGACCCGAGCGGGAAAATCGTTGGATTCATCGAATTGATCGCCGACATCACCGCACAAGTCGCGGCGGAAGAGCGCCAGCAGCGCACCGCCAGCGTGTTCGACAACACCCACGACGGCATCGTCATCACCGCGCCGGACGGCGGCATTCTCGACGTCAACCAGGCCTTCTCCCGCCTGACCGGATACAGCCGGGAAGACGCCATCGACAACAACGTGCGCATGCTTCAGTCCGGCCTGCACGACACCGCGTTCTACCGGACGATGTGGGACGCCATCCTCGAACATGGCCATTGGGAAGGCGAAATCACCAACCGCCGCAAAGATGGCTCGATCTATCTGGAGGCGCTGTCGATCCACGCCGTGCGCGACCATGGCGGCGAGTTGCTGCACTACGTCGGCGTGTTTTCCGACATCACGCGCATCCGCGAAACCCAGAACCGGCTCGAATCCCTGGCGCATTACGACGCCCTCACCGGCCTGCCCAACCGCGTGCTGTTCGCCGACCGCATGAATCAGGCCCTGGCGCAATCGCGCCGCCACAACACCCTGATGGCGGTGGGTTACCTCGACCTGGATGTGTTCAAACCGATCAACGACACGCACGGCCACCATGTCGGCGACAAATTGCTGATGGAAATCGCGCGCCGCCTGAAGGACGGCGTCCGCTCCGGCGATACCGTAGCGCGCCTGGGCGGCGACGAATTCGCCTTGTTGCTGGTGGATCTGGACAGCGCCGAAGAAGCCAACCAGGTGCTTACCCGCATGCTGGCCGCCATCGAAGCGCCCGTACTGCTCGGCGACCTGCGCCTGGGCGTATCGGCCAGCATCGGCATCACGCTCTATCCAATCGACGACAGCGACGCCGACACCCTGCTGCGCCATGCCGATCAGGCCATGTACGCGGCCAAGCAGTCCGGTCGCGCCACGTTTGTCGTGTTCGACGCCGAACGCGACCGCCTCGCCCGCAGCCGCCGCGAAATGCTGACCGGCGTGCGCCTGGCACTCGACAAGGAAGAGTTCGTTCTCTACTACCAGCCCAAGGTGAATATGCGCCTGGGCAAAGTCGTCGGCGCCGAGGCGCTGATCCGCTGGCGCCATCCCGCACTGGGTTTGCTGACGCCGGCCCACTTCCTGTCCGCCATCGAAGATTCCGACCTGTCGGTGCAGGTCGACCGCTGGGTCATGAGCGAAGCGATCCGGCAAATGTCGGTCTGGGCGGCCAAGGGCGTGACCATGCCGGTCAGCGTCAACATCACCGCCCGCCTGCTGCACCAGCCCGATCTGGACCTCTGGCTGCAGGAAAAATTCGCCGAATATCCCAACGTGCCACATAACTGGCTGGAACTGGAGATTCTGGAAACGGCCGCGCTGGAAGACATCGGCCTGGTCAGTGACGTCATCGACGCCTGCGGCCGCCTCGGCGTCACCTTCGCACTGGACGATTTCGGCACCGGCTATTCCTCGCTGACCTATCTCAAGCGCCTGCCCACCGCCTCCCTGAAAATCGACCGCACCTTCATCTCCAACATGCTGGACGACATGGAAGATCTGGCCATCGTCGAAGGCGTGCTCGGCCTGGCCGCGGCGTTCGATCTGAAGGTGGTGGCGGAAGGCGTCGAATCCGCCAGCCAGGGCAACGTCCTCATGCAATTCGGCTGCGACATCGCACAGGGTTTCGGCCTCGCCCTGCCGATGCCGGCCAACCGGCTGGAGGAATGGTTCGCCAGCTTCCAGCTCGGCTACGAATGGTCGCCTTCGACCTTGCCGCTGGAACGCGAGGATCTGCCCTTGTTGTCGGCCGAACTGGCGCATCGGCGCTGGATCGACCAGGTGCTCTCGGCAGTGGATAACGGCGCCGCCGCAGCCTACGTCAACCTCGACATCCACGCCTGCGGCTTCGGTCGCTGGTACGACCGCCGCGGCCGCGAGAAATACGGTTTCCTCGACGAATACGGCAGCATCCATCCCATCCACATCGCCATGCACGACACCGCCCGCCACCTGCTGGCGGCCGCGGCCATGGGCGAACGCAAGAAAGTGCAGGAACAACGGCGCCGCCTGCTCGAATTGCAGGAAATGCTGATGGCCAAACTGGACGATCTGCGCGTCGCGATCAACCTGCTCAAGAACGAACGCGGCAATCGCGTCTGAACTTGCGTAGGCGCGGCTTCCGTCTGAACTTGCGTAGGCGCGGCTTCCGCAATCGCGCCTTGGAAGGCGCTCCTACCTCCCCGTAGGAGCGCCTTCCAAGGCGCGATCAAAAAAAATGCCCGCTGGCGGAACCGGCGGGCAAATCGCTCGAGGAGCGAGGAGGAGAAAAGTTACATCAGGCTGCCGCGGCTTCCGGAACCAGGACCGAAGCCGGCCGGGTTTCGCGTTTGCCGATGGTGATCAGGTCCCAGGCGAGCAGCACGAAGCCGGCGGCAAACACCCAGCCGCCGATCTGGCGCCAGAACATGCCTTGCATGAACCAGCGGTGCGACTGGCCGGCGAAGTAGCCCATCCAGGTCGAACCCTCGATGGCACGCTCGATCTGCGATTGCTCGTAGCCGGCGATCAGCAGCGCCATGACCATCATGATCATGCCGGCGTGGAGCAGGAAGATCGCCCATTTCCACTTCCAGGCGCCGACCAGGTTGCCGCCCATGTACACATTGCCGCGCCATTTCTGCAGGGCGATGTACAGGAAAGCGATGACCATCGTGGCGTAGGCGCCGAAGAAGGCCAGGTGGCCGTGCGAGGCGGTCCATTGCGTGCCGTGCGTGTACAGGTTGATCTGCGGCAACGTGTGCATGAAGCCCCAGACGCCGGCGCCGAAGAAGTTGCCGAACGCTTGCGCGATGATCCAGGCCAGGGCCGGGTTGTTGGTGCTCTTCAGCTTGTGGTGACCGGCGTCGAACACGGCGTGCACGACCATGGCGACCAGCGGAATCGGTTCCAGCGCAGAGAAGAAGCCGCCGATGGTGAACCAGTATTCCGGCGTACCGATCCAGAAGTAGTGGTGACCGAGGCCGAGGATGCCGGAACCGAACATCAGCGCGACTTCGATGTACAGCCAGGTTTCCACGATCTTGCGGCGCACGCCCATGGTCTTGATCAGGCCGTAAGCCATCAGACAGCCGACCAGCACTTCCCAGGTCGCTTCAACCCACAGGTGGATCACCCACCACCACCAGTGTTGGTCCATGGAGATGTTCGGGGTGTAGTACATGCCGGCCAGATAAATACCGGCCAGTGCGACCAGGTCCATGACCAGCACGCCGCCGATATGGGTGAACTTGCCCTTCATGAAGGTGAAGGCGACGTTGTAGAAGAACACCAGCACGCAGACCACGATGCCGATGTCGGCCCAGCGCGGCGCTTCGATGTACTCGCGGCCCTCGTTGATCAGCCAGATCGAGCTCTGCTCGCCGGGACCGACCTGGATCAGCAGATACACGACGACGACGACGACCACGGCCAGCGTAAATACCCAGAAGATCAGATTGGCCAATCCCAATCCGACCAGCGGCACACCGGACTCATCCTCCAGTAACCAGTACACCGAACCGATGAAGCCGAACAACAGCCAGACCACCATCGCATTCACGTGCAGCATGCGATTGACCGAGAAATCCAGAATGCCGAACAGGAAATCCGGATTCAGGTATTGCAGTCCGGCCAGCAGGCCGAACAGGACTTGTGCGCCGAACAGCGCGATGGCGACGGTGAAATACTTCATCGCCAGTTTCTGGCCACCGTTCATGGTGGCGCCAGTGGGAATGCCTATAGCTGCCATGTTCACTCTCCTTATGGTTGGGCCGGGGCGGGCTCGACTGCGGGCGCAGGCGCAGCGGCGGGAGCGGCTTCCGCTGCGGGTGCGGCGTCGGATTGATCGATCGGCTTGAAGTTGGCCGGGAAGCCGTTGGTGTCGATCGACGACATCCACTTCAGGAAGGCCACGGTGGCACGCGCTTCCGCTTCGGTGATGCCGAGATTGGGCATCTTGCGGCCGAGCGAGTTATGCGCAGCAACTTCAGGGTGCATCAGGAAATCCACCATCGCTTGCTCGCGGGCTTCCTTCGAGCCCCAGGCCGGGTCCAGCCAGGCCTTGGTGAGATCCGGCGCGTAATACGAACCGTTGCCCAGCAAGGTATGGCAGCTCATGCAATTCTTCGCCTGAGTGGTCAGCTTGCCGTGGCTAACCAGGGCTTCGGCTTCCGCTTCGGTCAATTTCTTGCCGAACAAGGGTTCCTCGACACCGATGACCGGCACCTGGAAATTACGCTGCTCGTTGAACACGTAGTCGATGCGGTGATTGATTGCCGAATACGCGGGAACCCGCTTACCGCCCGCCGTGATCTGCTTCACCGTATCGAAAGTCAGAAATATCAGCACTACGAACGAGCCTGCCGTAACCCAGATGGCCATCTTTCGCCAAAAGGTTTCGGATGCCCACCATAACGCCTGAGTTTGCGTCTCTGCCATGGTCATGCCTCCTGTTGCCTACCGCTGTTGAAAAACCTAGATGTGAGCGACTTCATCCTCGTGCGCATCGGCATGCGTCCCGACGCACAGATTCCAGATGGCATGCGGCGCCAGCAGGTAGCCGGCCAGCATGAGGAAGACGATGACGCTCCAGAAAGTGTTGTTGAACAGGTTGGCGGCCAGGGCCAGCGTGATCACGGAAAAAACCAGGCCGGCATAGGCGGCGTAAGCCAGCATCATCAGGCGGGGACGCGACTTGACGCGGGACCAGGCGAACAGCAGGGCATAGGAAGCGCCGAACAGAATCACCGAGGCGGCGCTGAAAAATACGATGAAGAAATTGGCCAGTTTGACGGGTTCGAGCATCGCGCTCTCCTCGGGTTTTAAGGTTGCGGCGATGGTGGCGACATACCCGACTAAAGCGTTTGACATTGGTCAACTCAAACTGTCAATACGCAAAACCCCGTTGATTAACATCAAGGTCCATACCGGAAGTAGGGGCGCATCTTTGCCCCCCACGCAAATCAGGTTTTTTCCACCATGTGTTTCCGGAGGGCTATTTGATGAAGAAAGTATTCAGCGGTTTGATGATGGCGGCATTGCCGTTGGCGGTATCTCTGGTCTGGGCGGCGGACGCGCCGAAAGACCATAAAGGCGCACCGGATGCGCGTTATCTGGCGGGCGGCGGATCTTCACTGAACACGGCGGACATGTATCAATCCTCCGACCCGGCCGCGCCGGCAATGACCAAAGCGGAATTCGACCAGGGCCGCCAGATCTACTTCGATCGCTGCGCCGGCTGCCACGGCGTGCTGCGCAAGGGCGCCACCGGCAAGGCTTTGTTGCCGGGCGACATGCAGAAGCTGGGGACAGAGACGCTGAAAGTATTCGTCGGCTACGGCACCCCGGGCGGCATGCCCAACTTCGGCACGTCGAACGAATTGTCGGAGAAGGAAATCGACATGATGGCGCGCTATATCCAGCATCCCGCGCCGACCCCGCCGGAATGGGGCATGAAGGAAATGAAGGCGAGCTGGAAACTGCTGGTGCCCGAGGATCAGCGGCCGAAGAAGCAGATGAACAAGCTGGACCTGCCCAACCTGTTCTCGGTGACGCTGCGCGATACCGGCGAAATCGCGCTGATCGACGGCAACAGCAAGAAGATCGTGCAGGTGATCAAGACCGGCTTCGCGGTGCACATCTCGCGCATGTCCAGTTCCGGCCGTTATCTGTACACCACCGGCCGCGACGGCCTGATCAACCTGATCGATCTGTGGATGGAAACGCCGCAGACCGTGGCCAGCATCCGCACCGGTTCCGACGCCCGTTCCATCGACACCTCCAAGTTCAAGGGCTTTGAGGACAAGCTGGCCATCGCCGGTTCCTACTGGCCGCCTGCCTATGTGCTGATGGACGGCCCGACGCTGAAGCCGCTGAAGATCATGTCGACGCGCGGCTACACCTACGACGAAATGGAATACCACCCGGAACCGCGCGTGGCCTCCATCGTCTCTTCACTGATCAAACCGGAGTTCGTCGTCAACGTGAAGGAGACCGGCAAGATCCTGCTGGTCGACTACAGCGACATCAAGAATCTGAAGACCACCGAAATCGAGGCCGAGCGCTTCCTGCATGACGGCGGCTGGGATTCTTCGAAACGCTACTTCCTGGTCGCCGCCAACATGCGCAACACCGTGTCGGTGGTCGATACCAAGGCCGGCAAGCTGGCCGCCAACGTCAAGGTCGGCACCAAGCCGCACCCGGGTCGCGGCGCCAACTGGAACGACGTGAAGTACGGTCCGGTCTGGGCCACCGGCCACCTCGGCGACGACACCGTCGCGGTGATCGGCACCGACCCGGCCAAGCACAAGCAATACGCCTGGAAAGTGGTGCGCACCCTGAAGAACCACGGCAACGGCTCGTTGTTCATCAAGACGCATCCGAAGTCGAAGAACCTGTGGGTGGATGCCGCTCTGTCGCCCAACTCGGAGGAGAACCAGTCGGTTTCCATCTTCGACCTGAAGAACCTGGAAAAACCGGCACAAGTGGTGAACGTCGCCAAACTTGCCGAAATCGGCGACGGCCCGATGCGCATCACCCACCCCGAGTACAACAAGGCCGGCGACGAGGTGTGGTTCTCGCTGTGGAACCCGAAGAACAAGCAGTCGGCCATCGTCGTCATGGATGACAAGACGCGCAAGCTGAAAGCCGTGATCAAGGACCCGCGCCTGATCACGCCGACCGGCAAGTTCAACGTCTACAACACCCAGCACGACGTGTATTGAGCACCAACCTCCGCCCGGCCTGTTGTTACGTAAAACAAGCCGGGCGGTTTTGCGCGCCGTCCTGATTGCAGGTCGGCGCGCAAAACCGAAAGGAAGTCAGACATGCTCAAGCACTCCCGTTGCACCTGCATTTCGACCGACACAGCCGCTGTCGAAGCCGAACTCCGGCCGCGGCCGATCCTGCTTGGCCTCGGCTTCGTCGCCAGTTTCGCCATCGCCATGCTGGCGCTGACCGCGCTGGCCAATCCGGCGCTGGCCGATGTTGCCAGTACCACCCCCACTGCCGCACGCCAGCTCGAACTGACCCGCTTCGTGCGACAGGAATGCGGCTTCTGCCACGGCCTGCATCTCACCGGCGGCCTCGGTTCGCCGCTCACCGCCGCAGCACTGCAAGGCAAGCCCGCCGAGGCGCTGGAAGCCACCATCCTTTACGGCCGCACCGGCACCGCCATGCCGGGCTGGACACCGCATCTGAATGAGGCCGATGCGAACTGGATCGTCGCCGCGTTGCTGAAGGGATTTCCGCAATGAACCACGACGAACAGAATCCATTCCAGCCCCCCATGGGTATCCGGCTGCCGCTGCGCTTCAACACGCTGACCCGGCTGGTAGCCATCGGCATCATCGCGCTGTCGCTGTCGCAAGTGGCTCTGGCGGATGCGCCGCCGCCGGCATTGCGCGGCAGCGGCGACCTCGGCCTGGTCATCGAACGCGCCAGCGGCAGCGTGCAACTGCTCGACACGACGAAGAAAACAGCGCTGCAACGCGTCGAAGGCCTGGGCGATTTGTCGCACGCCTCCACCGTGTTCTCGCGCGACGCACGTTACGCCTACGTGTTCGGCCGCGACGGCGGCCTCTCCAAGATCGATCTGCTCACTGGTGCCATCGTCAAACGCGTGCTCCAGTCCGGCAACAGCATCGGCGGCGCCATCTCGCAGGACGGCCGCATCATCGCCGCCGCCAACTACACGCCGGGCGGCGTCAAGTTCTTCGATAGCGACACGCTGGAACTGATCAGCGAGATTCCGGCTCGCTCGGAAGTCACCGGCGCGCTGTCCAAGGTGGTCGGGCTGGAAGACAGCAGCGGCAACCGCTTCGCCTTCAGCCTGTTCGAGGCCGGCGAAATCTGGCTGGCCGACCTGTCGCAAGACCCGAAGCATCCGAAAGTCACGCGCTTTCCCGGTATCGGCAAGGAACCCTACGACGCGCTGGTCACCGGCGACGGCCGCTGGTATGTCGCCGGCCTGTTCGGCGAGGACGGCATCTCGGTGCTCGATCTGTGGCATCCGGAACGCGGCGTTAAACGCGCGCTGCCCGACTATGGCAAGGGCGAGCAGAAACTGCCGGTGTACAAGATGCCGCACCTGGAAACCTGGGCGGTCGCCGGCAATCTGGCCTTCATCCCCGGCGTCGGTCGCCACGAAGTCGTGCTGGTCGACATGAACACCTGGCAGAAAATCGGCACGATCCCGGTCGCCGGCCAGCCGGTGTTCGTCATGGCCGAGCCGACCGGTCGCCGTCTCTGGGTCAATTTCGCGTTTCCGCATTACGACACGGTGCAGGTGATCGACGTGGAAAGCCGCGCCATCGTGCATACCCTGCAACCGGGCAAAGCGGTGCTGCACATGGAATTCACGCCGCGCGGCGAGCATGTCTGGATCTCGGTGCGCGATGAAAACCGCATCCAGATCCACGCCACCGACAGCTTCGAGAAGATCGCGGAAATCCCGGCCAAGGCGCCGAGCGGCATCTTCTTCTCGGCTCGCGCACATCGGTTCGGACTATGAACATGCCGCCGATACCCCCCTCCGTAGGGTGCGCCGTGCGCACCGATGCACGTTCAATGGTGCGCGCGGCGCACCCTACGGAACTCGACCCGCTCGACTTCGCCCTGGTCAACGACTGGCAGCGCGGTTTTCCACTGACCGAACTGCCCTACCTGGAATTGGCCCGGCGCCTGGGTCTTACCGAAGCGGAAGTCATGGCCCGCCTGAAACGCCTGGCCGAAGACGGCACGGTGTCCCGCATCGGCGCCGTGTTCCGGCCGCACACGCTGGGCTGGAGCACGCTCGCCGCCGTGGCGGCGCCGGCCGACCGGATCGAAGCGGTGGCGCAAACGATCAGCGCCTACGCCGAGGTCAACCACAACTACGAGCGCGAACACGCCTTCAATCTCTGGTTCGTCGCCACCGCGCCGACGCGCGAGCGGGTCGCCGAAGTGCTGGCGGAAATCGGTCGCGCCGCCGGCGGGCCGGTACTCGACCTGCCGATGCTGGAAGATTTCCACATCGACCTCGGCTTCGATCTGCGCCAGAAAGCGCATGCGCCGCGCGCCCACCTCGACCCGATGCAGCGGCGGCAAGAAAGCGCGACGCCGCCCAGCCTCGAATCCGCCGACTATGCGCTGGCCGCGGCACTCGAAGGCGGCATCGCGCTTGCCCCTCGACCTTACGCGCTGCTCGCCGCCCGCCTCGGCATCAATGAAGCCGGCGTCCTCGCCCGCCTTTCCCGCCTGCTGCACATGGGCGTCATCCGCCGCTTCGGTGTCGTCGTGCGCCACCGCGAACTGGGTTACGCCGCCAACGCAATGGTGGTGTGGGACGTGCCCGACACGGCGGTGTCGCAGGTCGGCCGCCTGCTCGCCAGCCAGTCCGCGGTGACCTTGTGCTACCGCCGCCCGCGCCAGCTGCCGCACTGGCGCTACAACCTGTTTTCGATGGTGCATGGCCAGGACCGGCAGGCAGTGCTGGCTGAAGTCGCCCGCATGCAACGCGAACTCGACCTGCAACATCTGGTCTGCCAGCCGCTGTTTTCGCGGCGCCGCTTCAAGCAATGCGGCGCGCGCTATTCCCGAC
This sequence comes from Hydrogenophilaceae bacterium, assembly GCA_031426735.1. Lineage (GTDB taxonomy): Bacteria > Pseudomonadota > Gammaproteobacteria > Burkholderiales > Thiobacillaceae > PFJX01. The sequence goes on from JASJPK010000116.1 coordinate 35,260, forward strand.
TGGCGCAAGCGGCATGAGTCGAGTCCGCAGTCAGCGCGCCGCCGGCTCTGCCGCCAGCCCGCATACCGGAACGGAACATCGTTCCGCGCCACCGGTCGCGGGTCTGGATGAGCTTGACCGCCGTCTGATCAACGCTTTCCAGGGCGGTTTCCCGATCTGCGAGCGCCCGTTCCAGGCTGCCGCCGAGACACTGGGCGTGGACGAGGCAACCCTGATCGCCCGCATCGAGGCCTTGCTGAAAGCCGGTGTGCTGACCCGCTTCGGGCCGCTGTTCAACGCCGACCGCATGGGCGGCAGCAACGTCCTGGCGGCGATGGCGCTGCCGCCGGCTGCATTCGAAAACGTCGCCGAGTTCGTCAACCTGCAACCCGAAATCGCCCACAACTACCGGCGCGAACATGCCCTCAATCTGTGGTTCGTCGGCGCGGCGGAAACGCCGGAGAAAGTCGAGGCCGCGTTCGCTTACATCGAAGCGATGACCGGCTATCCGGTTTACCGTTTTCCGAAAGAACGCGAGTTCTTCGTGGAACTGAAGCTGGAGGCCTGATTTGTCCACCCTCGATGCCACCGACTACGCCCTGATCGCCGCTTGCCAGGCCGGCCTGCCGCTGACGCCGCGTCCTTACCACGCCATCGCGGAACAGCTCGGCCTGAGCCCGGATGACGTGATGGCGCGCCTGCGGGGCATGCAGGAAAGCGGCGCGATTCGCCGCATCGGCGTGGTGCCCAACCACTATGCGCTGGGCTACACAGCGAACGGCATGACCGTGTGGGACGTCGCCGACGAGCGCGTCGACGCACTTGGCGAAAAGGTCGGCCGCCTGCCCTTCGTCAGCCATTGCTACCGCCGCCCGCGTCGGCTGCCGCTGTGGCGCTACAACCTGTTCGCGATGGTGCACGCGAAAAGCCGCGAGCAGGCGCAAGCCTATGCCGACCGCATCGCCGACCTGCTCGGCGACGCCTGCCGCAAGTCGGACATTCTGTACAGCCGGGGCATACTGAAGAAAACAGGGTTACGCATCACCTAGCCAGCAGGGAACACAAAACCAACCGCCACAGGGGAGTGCCATGTTCGAATTTCTCAAACGCCTGTTTCAGTCCAGACCTCAAACCGCCGCACCGGCGACGGCCGCAGCCGCCCCCCAGGCCAGCGCGCCGGGCACTCATATCCACTATGACCCGCATCTGGTCGCGCGCCTGGTTGAAGACCACCGCCGCATGGAAGGACTGTTCGGCGGCATCCTGGAAGCCAGCGGCCAGCGTGACGAGAGCCGCCTGGTGCCGCTCCTCGGCGCCTTCGGCAGCGCCATGCGCGACCACCTGCTCACCGAGAACGTGCGTTTCTATATCTATCTCCAGCACACCGGCGACCCCGAGCAGGCCGCCCTCGTGTCCGGTTTCCAGCACGAGATGCGGGGGATCGGCAAGGTGCTGACCTCGTTCCTGTTCCGCCACAGCGAACGTGAGGAGTGGGGCGAGGCGGCCTGGTCCGAATTCGCGCGGGAGCTGGACGAAATCGCCCAGGTGCTCACCCGCCGCATCGCCACCGAGGAAAACACCTTGTATCCGCTCTACCAACCCCCGGCGTAGCGCAACAGGAGAAACCGATGTTTCGCGTCACCCAGTACATGCAGCAACTCACGCAGCCGACACCGCTCGGCCCCAAGCGCAACCCGCCCGGCCCGGTGGTGATCTGGAATCTGGTGCGGCGCTGCAACCTGACCTGCAAGCATTGCTATTCGATCTCGGCCGACAAGAATTTCAGCGGCGAACTGTCCACCGCGGAAGCGTTCACCGTAATGGACGATCTGAAAGCGTTCCGCGTGCCAGTGCTGATCCTGTCCGGCGGCGAACCGCTGCTGCGGCCGGACATCTTCGACATTGCGCAGCGCGCCAAGGCGATGGGCTTCTACGTCGGCCTGTCCTCCAACGGCACGCTGGTGAACGAGGCCAACGTGGCGGCGATTGCCGCCGCCGGCTTCGATTACGTCGGCATCAGCCTGGACGGGCTGCGCGCCACGCATGACATCTTCCGTCGCAAGGAAGGCGCCTTCGACGCGGCGCTCAACGGCGTGCGCCTGTGCCGCGACGCCGGCGCCAAGGTCGGCATCCGCTTCACGCTGACGCAGGACAACGCGCACGATCTGCCCGCCCTGCTCGACCTGATGCAAGAAGAGCGCATCGACAAGTTCTATCTGTCGCACCTCAACTACGCCGGGCGCGGCAACAAGCATCGCAAGGATGACGCGCATTTCCGCACCACGCGCGATGCGCTCGACCTGCTGTTCGAACGCTGCTGGCGGCAGGTCGAGGCAGGAACGCCGAAGGAATATGTCACCGGCAACAACGATGCCGACGGCGTCTATCTGCTCGACTGGGTGCGCCGCCGCTTCCCCGGGCAAGCCGAACACATCCGCCAGAAACTCGTGCAATGGGGCGGCAACGCTTCCGGCGTCAACATCGCCAACATCGACAATCTGGGCAGCGTGCACCCGGACACGATGTGGTGGGATTACCCGCTTGGCAACGTGCGCGAGCGACCGTTCTCGCAAATCTGGGCGGATACGTCAGATCCGCTGATGGCCGGCCTGAAGATGGCGGTCCGGCCGGTTGAAGGACGCTGTGTAGCGTGCGCCCAACGCGCCATCTGCAACGGCAACACGCGCGTGCGCGCCTGGCAGACCACCAGCAATCTCTGGGCGGAAGACCCGGGCTGTTATCTGACCGACGAGGAAATCGGCGTCGTCGAAAATCACTTTGCGGAGGCTTGAGCATGTCGATATTCACGCCCTACCTTCTGATCCCCCCCTTTGAAAAAGGGGGGTTAGGGGGGATTTGCCCACCGTGGAGTTGGCTCAAGCCGTGGAGAAATCCCCCCCCGCCCCCCTTTGCAAAGGGGGGAGTCCCCGCAGAGGTGTTATTGGCCGGTGCACGTGCGACTCCGCGCATCATGGCGCTAATCTTTATATCGATAGGTTCAGCCCACGCCTCACCCAACCCCGAAAAACTCTACGAAACCCACTGCCTGTCCTGCCACGCACCGAATCGCCTGGGCGGCATGGGGCCGACGCTGCTGCCGGAATCGCTGGCGCGCCTGAAACAACCGGATGCGGCCAAGGCCATCGCCGAGGGTCTGCCGGCGACGCAGATGCCCGCATTCAAAACCCTGCTGCAGCCGGATGAAATCAAGGCGCTGGCGGCCTGGATCTACACGCCGCCGAAACTGCCGCCGAAGTGGGATGCAAACGACATCGCCGCCTCGCGCATCGTCAACCTCGACGCAGTCGATCTGCCCGCCAAGCCGGTATTCGCGGCCGACCCGATGAACATCACGCTGGTGGTGGAACACGGCGACCATCACATCAGCGTGCTCGACGGCGACAAGATGGAACCGATCGCGCGCTTTGCGACGCGCTTCGCGCTGCACGGCGGTCCCAAGTTCACGCCGGATGGCCGCTTCGTCTACTGGGCCAGCCGCGATGGCTGGATCACCAAATTCGACCTGTGGAACCTGAAAGTGGTGGCGGAAACCCGGGTCGGCATCAACACCCGCAACCTCGCGGTATCCAGCGACGGCCGCTACGTCATGGCGGCCAACTATTTGCCGCATACCCTGGTGGCGCTGGATGCGCGCGATCTAGCGCTGGTCAAGGTGATTCCGGTGGTCGGCAACACCGGCAAGACCTCGCGTGTCTCTGCCGTGTACGACGCGCGCCCGCGCAACAGCTTCATCGCCGCGCTGAAGGACATCCCGGAAGTCTGGGAAATCCCCTATGACGGCCGCCCGGTCTACAAAGGGCTGGTGCACGACTACCAACTGAAGGAAGCCATCCCCGAACCGGGTCCGCTGCCGGTACGCCACATCGTGCTGGACGACTACCTCGACGATTTTTTCTTCGACCAGAACTACGACTACCTGATCGGCGCCTCGCGCACGAGTCCGAAAGGCCAGGTCATCCACCTCGGCGCCGGCCGCAAGATTGCCGATCTGGACCTGGCCGGCATGCCGCATCTGGGTTCCGGCATCACCTGGGACTGGCGGGATGCGGAAGGCAAGACACATCGCGTGATGGCCTCACCCAACCTGAAGGAGGGGCTGATCTCGGTGATCGACATGAAGACGTGGAAGACGATCAAGACCATTCCCACCCTGGGCGCCGGCTTCTTCCTGCGCAGCCATGAAACCTCGCCCTATCTGTGGGCGGATGTGTTCTTCGGCGCCGGCAAGGACACCATGCACGTGATCGACAAGCAAAGCCTGGCAATCGTCGCCAACCTGAAACCCCTGCCCGGCAAGACCGCGACCCATGTCGAATTCGACCGCTATGGCAAGTACGCCCTGGTCTCGATCTGGGAAATGGACGGCGCGCTCATCGTGTACGACGCCAAGACGCTGCAGGAGATCAAGCGCCTGCCGATGAAACGCCCGGTCGGCAAGTACAACGTGTGGAACAAGACGCGACTGTCGGAAGGCACCAGCCACTGAGCTACCACCCTGGGAGCGCC
>JASJPK010000117.1:0-2042 GCA_031426735.1 Hydrogenophilaceae bacterium
AGCTTCCCGCAGACGCCGGTTCGGAGTGCCAATTACCGCGCGAGCGGTTTAGTCCATGGCCGAGGTTCGGCCCGCTAAATATTATTTGCGGCTGACTCATGATAGACAGATAGCTGACCTTCAATTCTTGGCTTTTTCGATCTTTTTGCTGCCGAACCTGGCTGGCAAGTGAGTTGATCTTGCCCCGACCCAAGCCAACTCGCTGGCTAATGGTTGAGTTGCAGCGCTGCCAGCCGCGCGTAGAGCCCGCCTTGATTGCGCAGATCCTCCGGTGTACCGGTTTCCACGATTCTTCCTCGTTCCATCACGATGATACGGTCTGCTTTTTGCACGGTGGCCAGCCGATGCGCGATCACCAGCGTCGTGCGCCCTTGCATGGCCGCGCTGAGACCTTGCTGCACCAGGATTTCCGATTCCGCATCGAGGGCGCTGGTGGCTTCATCGAGCAGCAGCAGCGGGGCACCTTTCAGGATGGCGCGAGCAATTGCAATTCGCTGGCGCTGGCCACCGGACAAGCGGGTGCCACGTTCCCCCAGGAAGGTCTGGTAGCCCTCGGGCAAACGGTCGATGAATTCGTCCACCAGGGCAGCCTTGGCTGCTTGCTGGACTTCCGCGTCGGTTGCAGTGGCGCGACCGTAACGGATGTTCTCCAGCGTGTTGGCAGAAAAGATCACCGGGTCTTGCGGCACGATGGCGATGCCTTTACGAAGGTCGTGCAGGCTCAGTTGGCGGATGTCCTGGCCGTTGATCCGGACGCAACCTTCCGATACGTCGTAATAACGCAGCAGGAGCTGGATCAGGCTGGTCTTGCCAGCGCCGGAAGGGCCGACCAGGGCGACGCTCTCGCCGGGCGCGATTTCCAGGCAGATGTCGTCCAGGGCATTGATTTGCGGGCGGGCCGGATAGCGGAAGGTGACGTGTTCAAAGCGGATCGTCGCGCGTGCCGGCTGCACCGGTGTTTCCGGCTTGAGCGCTTCACGAATGGCCGATTCCGCGTGCAGCAGTTCGAGCAGCCGTTCGGTCGCCCCGGCGGCACGCATCACGTCGCCCCAGACTTCCGCCATGGTGCCGACACCGCCGGCCACCAATGCCGCGTAGAGGACGAAGGAAGCCAGTTGACCACCGGTCAGCGAGCCTTCGGCCACCTGACGCGCGCCGATCCAGAGCACGAAGATGATCGTTCCCATCACGGCGGTGATGATTAAGGCGGTGAGCGCCGCCCGCACCCGGGTGCGCTTGATCGCGGTCACAAAGCTGGTTTCCGTGCGTTCGGCGAAGCGCCGGGCTTCCTGAATTTCCTGCGTGTAAGCCTGCACCGTGGGCATGGCGTTGAGGATTTCGCCGGCCAGGGCCGAGGTATCAGCGATGCGGTCTTGGGATTCTCGCGAGAGCTTTTTGACCTTGCGGCCGATGACGAGGATCGGCAGCGTCAGCAAGGCCATCAGGCCAAGGTTCAGCGAGAACAGATAGAGGCTGGTGACGGCCAGCATGATCATGCCGCCGATGAACTGGAACAGGCTGCGCAAGCCCATCGAGATAGAACTGCCGACCACGGTCTGAATCAGCGTGGTGTCGCCGGTCAACCGGGAAAGCACTTCCCCGGTCTGCAAGGTCTCGAAGAATTGTGGCGACTGGGACAACACCCGCGCATAGACGGCACTGCGCAGATCCGCCGTCGCGCGCTCGCCAACCCACGACACCGTGTAATAGCGTGCCGAAACGGCCAGCGCCCAGAAGCCCGCCAGTCCGAACAAAGCCATGAAATGCCCGTTCAGGCTCATTGCACCGAGCAGGCCGGCACTCGACTGTGCGCGGTTGCCGAAGCCGAAATCAATCAGATCGCGAAACGCCAGCGGCACCAGCAGAATGGTGGCGGAACCCAGACATAACAGGACAAAGGCCAGCACGAGTCGCGCCCGGTAGGGCTGCAGGAACGGCCACAAGCCTATCAGCGTCGACAGGGCGCGCGGGCTGGCTGGAGGGCTTTGGGTATCAGGGCGCATGCGCCATTGTCATTCATCTCGAAGCACCCTGAACTTAAG
>JASJPK010000118.1:0-35263 GCA_031426735.1 Hydrogenophilaceae bacterium
GCAAGAGCAAGGAAGAGTTCGTGGCCATCATGGACGGTCTCAACCTGCCCATGCCAAGACTGATCGGCATCGCCGTACCCGCCAACTTGGTCGGCGGCACCGCCTGATTTCACGCGTCAACTGGAGAAGACAACATGCAAACCATCACCGCCAACACCCTGGTCAACCTGCAACAACAAGGCCGGATCCACCTGATCGACGTACGCACGCCCGCCGAGTTCGGCGCGGTCCACGCCAAGGGCGCGGTCAACATCCCGCTCGACAAGCTTGAAGCCAGCGCCCTCGCCTACTGCAACGGCGAACCGGCCTACTTCATCTGCAAATCCGGCATTCGCGCGCGCAAAGCCATGGAGAAATTGGCTGAGTCCGGTTTCAGCAACATGATCGAAGTGGAAGGGGGTACCGATGCCTGGGTCAAAGCCAGGCTGCCGGTGCAGAAGGGCCAGAAAGCCCTCGGTCTGGAACAGCAGGTGCGCCTCATCGCCGGCAGCATGGCCCTGACTGGCGCGGGCATCGTGCTGGCTGGCCAACCGATGGGTTTGGCGCTGGTGGCCATGATGGGCCTGGGCATGGTGTATGCCGGCATCACCGACACCTGCGGCATGGCCATGGTGCTGGCGAAAGCGCCCTGGAACCAGAACGCAAAAGCCTGCCCGGCGTCAGCGAACTCTTGATTCGGCTAGCTTTATCCGTGATTGACCATTCGTAGGATGGGCCAAGCGTAGCGGGCCCATCAACGCGTCGAGTGATGGGCGCGCTGCGCTTCGCCCATCCTACCGGGCTGAAATCGCCCGAATGAACAATCACGTTTTATTCGTGCCGGATCAATAAGCAGCCTCCCTGGCGAACCGGCCCCGGATTCCATCCTGTGGCCGGTTTGTATGTCTGGCGGTCGCTTGTCGCCGCCGTTGAAGGTAACCACACATGAACCTCCTGTTCCGCCTTGGCGCACTGCTGCGCCTGCCCGCTTGGCTGGCGCATTACCAACGCCGCGACCTGTCGCACGATCTTGTCGCCGGCATCGTCACCGCCATTCTTCTGGTGCCGCAGGGCATGGCCTTCGCCCTCCTTGCCGGCCTGCCCGCCCAGGTCGGCCTGTATGCCAGCATCGTGCCGCCCCTGGTCTATGCCCTGTCCGGCAGCAGCCGTACCCTGGCGGTGGGGCCGGTGTCGGTCGCCGCCATCATGGTGGCCACCGCCCTGAGCCAGCACGCCACGCCGGAAACCTATCTGGCCAACGCCATGGCGCTGGCGCTGCTCAGCGGCCTGATCCTGTTGCTGATGGGCTGGCTGCGTCTCGGGGTGTTGGTGAGCCTGCTCTCCCACCCCGTGTTGTCGGGTTTCACCAGCGCGGCGGCCGTGGTCATCATCGCCAGCCAGTTGCCCAACCTCACGGGGCTGCACCTGGCTGCGTTCAGCAGCCTGGGCATGCCATTCCAGATCAGCCTCCAGCCCGCCATCCTGTTGCTGGGGCTGCTCAGCATCGGCGCTTTGCTGCTGCTGGGCAAACCCCTGGAATGGGCGTTGGCGCGTCTGGGTATCGCGGCGGAAAAGGCCCGGCTGATCGGCCGCGGCGGCCCGCTCGCCGTGGTGTTGCTGGCCACCGGCCTCGCCTTGTTGCCGAATCTACAGGCGCTGATCCCGGTGGTGGGCGCCATTCCCGCCGGCCTGCCGGCGGTATCCGCCGGCTTCCTCGGCGACGTCGAGTGGGGCGCTCATCTGGGCGAACTCCTGCCTTCCGCCTTGCTGATCGCCTTGGTGGGCTATGTCGAGAGCATCGCCATCGCCAAGTCCCTGGCCCACCGCCGCCGCGAGACGGTGGCGCCGAACCGCGAACTGCTGGCTCTGGGCGCGGCCAATGTGGGCGCTGCATTCACCGGCGGTATGCCGGTGGCGGGTGGGTTTTCCCGCACCATGGTCAACTTCAACGCCGGCGCCCGCACCCAGATGGCCGGCCTGATCACGGCGCTGCTGGTGGGGCTGGTCGCGCTGACGCTGACCGGCGTATTGCAGTACATCCCGAAAGCCGCGCTGGGCGCGATCATCGTCGTCGCGGTGGCGCGGCTGATCGACATCGCAGCGCTTAAACATGCCTGGCATTACGACCGCCTGGATGCCGCCGTGATCGTGGCGACCTTCGCCGGTGTCCTGGTGCTGGGCATCGAACACGGCCTGCTGGCCGGCATCGTCGCCTCCCTGGTGCTCTACGTCTGGCGCAGCCGCGAACCGCATATTGCCGTGCTGGGCCGCATTCCGGGCAGCGAACAGTTCCGCAACGTGGTGCGCCACAGCGTGGAAACCGCGCCGGACCTGCTGCTGGTGCGCATCGACGAGAACCTGAACTTCGCCAATGCCGAATACCTGGAGCAGGCCGTGTCCGATCTGGTCAACGCGCAGCCGGAGATTCGCCATCTGGTGCTGATCGGCAGCAGCGTCAATCACATCGACAGCAGCGCCCTGAGCACGCTGGAGAAGCTGATCCAGTCGCTGCGCGAGGCTGGCGTGACGCTCCACCTGGCCGAAATCAAGGGTCCGCTGCGCGACCGCCTGGAACGCAGCGCCCTGCCGGCGTTGCTGAGTCCGGGGCGGATCTTCGCAAGCACCAACCAGGCCGTGGCCGCGCTGTCGAGCCAGCGTGGCGTCACGCTGAACCCTTTGCTGCAGGCGGCATGAATCCGTTCGCCCGAGCCTTCATCAACCCTCCCTTTCATCCACAACTAAAAACGAAAGCCGACATGCCGAATAACACCCCCCCCTGTGCCAGCGACCGATTGGCTGCCCAAGCCCGCACCTTCCTGCCCGCCATCCTGAGCCTGCTCGCCGCCGAATCCAGTCTGGCCACCAACGGCATGAACCTGGAAGCCTATGGCGCCAAAGCCGGCGGCATGGGCGGCGCGGCGTTCGCCTACGATTCCGGCAACTCGGGCGTGATGAACAACCCCGCCACCCTGGCCCTGCGCCACGGCGATCAGACCAATTTCGGCCTGGGCCTCACGCTGCTTTCCCCCGATGTCAGCGCCAGCCACCCGCTGGCCGGCAGTGCCGATTCCGACGGCACCGCTTACTGGATGCCGACCATCGGCTATATCCGCAACCAGGGCGATTTCGCCTATGGCGTGGCGATGCTGGCCCAGGGCGGCATGGGCACGGAATACGGCACGGGCTCGCCGCTGTTCGCGGGCGGGATCTCGGCGCTGGGCAATCCGGTGCCGTTGAGCGGAGAGGAAATCCGCTCCGAGGTGGGCTTCGGTCGCCTGATGTTTCCCGTGGCCTGGAAAGCCAATGAGCGTCTGAATCTGGCCGGTCAGATCGACCTGGTCTGGGCCGGCATGGACTTGCAGATGGATATGGACGGGCAGACCCTGGCCGGCATGATGGGGGCCGGTCTCGCTTCCGGCAGCATCACCGGCGCGCTGGGCGGCCTGGGCGATCTGCACTATGCCCGCTTCGATTTCTCCGATAACAACGCCATGACCGGCAAAGCCAAGTCCTATGGTTGGGGCTACAAGCTGGGTGCGGTGTTCAAGGCCACGGATAGTCTCAATCTGGGCGCGACCTACCATGCCAAAACGCGCATGAGTGACATGAAAGCCAGCGGCGCCCAACTCAGCGCGGCAGGTAGCGGCGGCGCCACGGCCATGACCGGCGATCTGAAGGTGATCGATTTCCAGTGGCCGGAAATCTATGGGGTGGGTCTGGCCTGGACGCCGAGCGAGAAATGGATGTGGGTGGCTGACGTAAAACGCATCATGTGGTCGGATGCAATGCGGGATTTCCGCATCAGCTTCACCTCCGGCGGCATGGATCTGAACGTCAACATGCCGCAGAACTGGGAAGATCAGACCGTGCTGGCCGTCGGCGTGGAGTACAAGGCCAGCCGCGATCTGGCCCTGCGCTTCGGTATCAACCACGCCAGCAACCCGGTACCGGACAGCACCTTGAACCCGCTCTTCCCCGCCATTGTCGAACGTCACTACACGGCCGGCATCGGCTATCGCCTGGACCCGGCCAACACCATTTCCGCCGCCGTCAGCTACGCCCCGGAAGTGGATGCAACCAGCACGACCACGGGCATCACATCAACGCACGGCCAGATGTCTTTGCGGGTGAATTACAACCATACCTTCTGAGGCTTTCGTGTGCGGGACGCCGCTTTTCAGCCATCGCTCTATTCCCGTTAAGTAGGGATGCGCCAGTTCCCCCCTTTGAAAAAGGGGAGTTAGGGCAGCCAGAGACTTGGCCGCCGTCTTTTGGCGGCTTAGTCGGCTGGCTGGTAGTTCCATCAGGGATTTGCCGACCGTGGATTTGCTCAAGCCGTGGAGAAATCCCCTCAGCGCCCGCTCCCATTGAAGGTGAACCATGGGCGACCCTCGAAGGTATCGTTCAATTGTGCCGGTGGTGAAAATCAAACCTTCGGCGTTGAAATGGCCAGCTCGGAATTCTCACTAAGCCTTTCGTACTTGAATAGGGATTCAACAGTCATCGGCGATTCTGTGATGCCCAACGTTCGCTTGAGCGAGGGGTTAGCGAAGTAATCGGGCCGATGCCGCAAATCGCCCGAAAGTCGCTCAAGATAGTTCATTACAAAACAATCACTTAGATGGAGCGACTTGAGAGGCCGCAGCGCCGCGCCCGTGCGAATGGTTTTGTGCTGATAAAGCTGCACTAGTTGGCACCGGACGCGCCATAAAGAGAAAGGGCACTCCTTGCGGAGCGCCCTTGAATGGCGGGGGAGTCTGCTCTTACCCACTTCTCACAGCGAATGTTCTAGCTTCCCTCAGTGGTCTGCCGCCTTAACCCCCAGAGACTTGGCGCCATTGCACTTGCATTTCAGGTTTACTTTGATCTTCATTTCTTGCTCCTCTTCTTGGGTGAACCCTCAAATTCGAACTTGAACTCCAACATCGAGATGATGGAGGCGACGACCAGCAGACCACCTAGGAAGTCTCCGAACATCCCACCCGCGAGAAGCAGAGCAGGTAAGTCTTCAACTGCCCGAAGTGTAGCAGCCGGTGCGTTGCTTTTACCAGCTCGTCGTCACGCGCGCGGAGCGCGCGGGGGCGCCACGCGAACCGGATTGCTTGAAATGGCTGCGAGCGCTGAGGCAGATGCTTGTTCTGCGGCCCAAGCCGTTCAGGGTAAGGGGCGCCCGGCACCACGCCAGCAAAGACCAAACCCCGCTTTCCGGGCGTCCCGCTTGACCCGATTGTTAGACATTATTTGTACTGCGTACTGCTCGTAGTTCAAATGTGAGTATTTCGCCTGCTGGCGTTGCGGACCAAAATAACCCCATATCTCCTTGGACGGTTTTTGAATAGCTAAGATTTATAAGATCAAGGGCTTTTAACTGAACAGCGATTGTTTGAAAGTCTTGGTCATCTAAAATTATGTTTGTACCGTAGCTGCCGGACCTGACAAAAAGAGCATCTTTTAGGACGCTCTTAACAATAGCGTCGTTCGGGTGTTTGACCAAGTAGGGGGCGACAAAACCAAATAACTCACCCCATGTTGCTTTGGTTTTCCACATGCGCATACGGCCATCATTAAAGTGTTTGCCATGAAGTTCGATTGCTTCATCAAGCCCAGCAAGGTTTTGTATTGGCGCAGGTTTAAATTTGGGCAAGTCGGCGAGAACGCTTTGCAGTTGTGAGTTTTGTTTCCTGAGTTCGTTGATTTCCGAAAGTAGTTCTTCGCTTGAGGCGCGGTCTGTACGTACCCAGCCAATCGCCGGAAACATTTTGATAGTTTTGGAAAGACTTAATGCAACGATTCCCGGTAATTGGTCTGCGGACCGCCAAAATCTGACTAGGCGATCCGTGGCAACGCGGTCACGGAATGCCTGTAAGAGCTTGCGAAGTTCTGGATCTTGTTCGGATTTTCCGAATGGAATCTCGTCGGGTTTCTCATGAATTAGAGCAACAACCTTCAATCCCCGGCTCAATGCATAGTCATACTCCTGCTCTGTGAAACTGATTCCTTGTGCAGTTAAAGAGCCGTAACGCCCGCCAACGATAAGCAGGTAGTAGTCGCAGTCATCAATTACACGTTTAATGAACTCAAACTGTTCCTCGTCAGCGGCGGGAAATAGCTCCATGCCCGCAGGTATGCAATCTAGTTCCATTAAGGCCTGAATTACCTTCTGTCGCTCTTCTTTGAGGTCGGCGTATGTTGAGCTGACGAAGACTTGATATCTTTTCTCCACGGCCAATCCTTGGTAAATGTCTAACGACGCTGTAGAAAAACCCGTTGAGGGGCCGAAGCAAGCAGATTCCGAGGGTGCCTTACCCCTTCCCCGAACCGAGATCGTCGAATACAGGCTATTTTGAGCGGTCGATTTATTGTCATTTCAGTGACTGTTTTTGAAAACCGGGTTTTTCTATAGCCTCAACGTAGAGCAAACCGGCGCTGCGTGGCTTTATCGCGTAGCGTCCAGCGACCAAAGGGAGCAGGTTTAGCGCCATGTTAGAACTGAACGGAAACATTTATACCCTTTAGCTTCTGCGCAACAGGTAAGCGGAAATGCGTAGCTGGACAGCCCAAGCCCATGCGATTTTCTTCAATAAGACAAAGGTGACGTGCAATAAACTCTGCGGACTCATGTTGGGCAAGCAATTTGTATATTTCTCCGATGTATGAGTCGTATTCATCGCGAGGCCATGCTGGATCATCCATAACTCCGATTGGATCCCAATCATTAACGAGGATGAGCCTGATAGCATCCATGATTTCTTTTGTGCGTTGTTCCTTGGTTGCCATAGGTTCTAACGAAGCTGTAGAAAAACCCGTTGAGGGGCCGAAGCAAGCAGATTCCGAGGGTGCCTTACCCCTTCCCCGAACCGAGATCGTCGAATACAGGCTATTTTGAGCGGTCGATTTTTTGTCATTTCACTGACTGTTTTTGAAAACCGGGTTTTTCTACAGCCTCAACGTGGAGGTCACCGGCGCTGCGCAGCTTTATCGCGCAGCGTCCGGTGGACCGCCGAGTTATGCCTCTGCGCGTTGTGCAATGTAAATTGCCTCGACTTCATACGACGAAAAACGGTGTACGGTTTCAACATGGATGGTGCGCTCCGACATAACTACAAACTCAATTTCGCCGCCAATTCCTACTCTCTCGGCTATCGGCTGGAGGTAATCTTGGCGCTGCTGCTCCAAGATGATGTTAATGAGAAAGTCGGGGAAGCGAATGTCGTCGGTTGGCGTAACGGGGACAACGGGCTTGTACCCAAGAGCATACTGAAGCCTGTCAGAATGAAAGCCGTGTTCTGAGCGATAGGCGCAACCGGCATACCGCTGTTCTCGAGCTGAGTAGCCGAAGTGATAGATCGTGGCAGTAAGGCCGCTCAAACCGCCTTCGGCGCTGACCGATGCGCGAAAAATGCTTGGGGCTTCTTCATCCAGGTCGTCAATCGTCGCTCCACGGAGATCGGTCTGAAGATGCTGAAACCATCTATTGATAAAACCAGCGTGACCGGTGCCTGCGACAACCAAATCGGACTCTAAAACAGACAAAAACTTGCGCTGAAAAGTCATAGGCATTCTGTCGTCTGAACCGATTACGAGGGTGTCCATGGCTATACAAACTTGATCAGGCAGGAGGGCGAAGACAAGGGCGGTCATTGGGGAAAATTAAGAGGGATAACGACGCTGTAGAAAAACCCGTTGATGGGCCAAGGCAAGCAGATTCAAAGGGCGCCTTACCCCTTCCCCGACCCGAGATCGTTGATTACAGGCGATTTTGAGCGGTCGATTTTTCGTCATTTCAGGACAAAAATTTGAATAGTGGGGTTTTCTACAGCCTCAACGTAGAAGTAACCGGCGCTGCGCGGCTTTATCGCGCAGCGTCCGGTTGACTGCCGGGTTCGGCTCCTGCGGATATTTCATTCAACCGTTCCTCCGTGAACTTCCAAGCCGCAGGAATTCTGTCAATTGTTCCGGCAGCCTTGGCGCGATTTGTCCAAACATGCTCTTCGTACAGGATTGTGTCGCCGCGTCCCGCAGCTGCGGCCTTTAACCATGACGCAATTTCGCTGGGCGTAGCGAGATACATGCGCGGTAGCGCATCGACAGCGACACCCTTGAATTGAACAAGACAGAAAATGGTTTTCTTGGAATGCTTCTCCAACCATGCGTTGGCAGCGCCATGGTAGTTGGCATCGGAAATGTGCGATTGAGTAAGGCCCCAACCGCCGTCTTGGCTTCCTTTCACCGAGATCTTCAACATTCTTTCGCCCCCAACGGCAACTAAGTCGTACTCCGGCTGATTGGCTCCGTACTGGACGGACACATCCCACCCACAGCGGGCGAACTGCGCCGCCGCGAATGCCTCTGCTGCTGTAGCAACCTGCCAAGAAGTAATCATGTGCGAGTAGGGGCCGAACGTAATGTCGATCTAAAGAATTCGATGTATGTTGCCGGAACATCGTTGCAGCAACATACGCAATTCATTGTTTTCATATCCTTTTCCCCCATTTCGCGTGGGTATTCAACGATCAATCACGTCATTCGTGCGTTTGCCTCTGCTCTTGGCGCCGCTTCTGTTTTGCACGCAGTGTAAGCAATTTACCCTACGATTTGCACGGGCAAATCCAGATCGTCAACGATCACTCGACTTCACCTCGATCCAATGTCCTGGATCCCCGCCTGCGCGGGGATGACGCCAATGAACTCGCTTCGCTACAACGGTGGGGCGTGGTTGTTCCGGCATGAAAAAGGCTCTATTCCGTTTAGACGTAATGCGCCGGTTTCCCCCTTTGAAAAAGGAGGGGGTAGGGGGGATTTGCCGACCGTGGATTTTGCTCAAGCCGTGGAGAAATCCCCCCCAGCCCCCCTTTGCAAAGGGGGGAGAACCCATGGAAGCAGCGGCACCTTGGTCATCCTTACTTATGTCGAAAAACACGCCGTCACCCCGGCGAAAGCCGGGGTCCAGTGCAGCGAGCTCAATATAGTCAACGGCTTCTGGACCCCGGCCTCCGCCGGGGTGACGGTTTTATTAGAGAACTTCACGTTTTTCGACACCCTGTTAACGCGAAAACAGCCATAAAAAAGCCGCACCCCTATTCAGGGTGCGGCTTGCTTAGAAACAACAGGTGTCGTTGCCGCTCAGGCGCGTGCCGGCATCAGGCAGAACAGGTCTTCCTTGGCATCATCGCCGAGGCGGGCGTGGATCGCGGCGATGGCCTGGTCTTCGGTGGCGAAGATGTTGTCCTGGCTGATCAGATCGAACAGGCCGGTGGCGCGCATCACGTCGAGGATCTGCTTCTTCAGGCCGGAGAACACCACTTCCATGCCGTTTTCGCGCAGACGTTCGACCAGATGGTGCACCACTTCCTCGCCGGAGGCGTCGAGCTGGTTGATCGCGTCGCCCACCACCAGCAGGTACTTGGCGTCGGGCTTGGCGGCGATCAGTTCCAGCACGGTGTCTTCGAAGTAGGAAATGTTGGCGAAGTAGAGCGAACCGTCGAAGCGCATCGCGATGATGTGCGGGCTGGTCGGCAGGGTCGGGTTGACCTTGAGGTCGCGCAGGGTGCCGTCCGGGAAGCGGCCGAGTTGCGCCACGCGCGGCTTCATCGTGCGGTACAGGTAGAGCACGATGGCCAGGCTGGCGCCGATCAGGATGCCCTTGTCCAGGTGCGGCGCGGCGACCAGCGTGATGACGAAAGTGACGCCGGCGACGATGCCGTCGAACTTGCTGGCCTGCCAGGTGTGCTTCAACGCTTTCGGCGTGATCAGGCTGGTCACCGCCAGCAGGATGATCACCGCTAGCGTCGCCTTGGGCAGGTTGTACAGGTAGTCGGTCAGGAACAGCAGCGTCACCGCCACGAAGAGTCCGTTGAACACCATCGCGAAGCCGGTCTTGGCGCCGGCCTGCAGGTTGATCGCCGAGCCGGTGAACGAGCCGCACGACGGATAGGCCTGGAAGAAGGCGCCGCCGATGTTGGCGAGGCCCTGGCCGATCAGTTCCTGGTTCGGGTCGAGCCGCTGCTTGGTCTGCGCGGCGAGCGCCTTCGCCATCGAGATCGATTCCATGAACGCCACCAGGGCGATGATGAACGCCGCCGACAGCAGCGAGACGATGGCGTCGAGGGTCAGCGGCGGCAGGCGGAAGGCGGGCAGGCCGGAAGGAATCTTGCCGACCACGTCGCCGCCGCCGACCAGTTTGACTTCGCCCTTCTCGATTTTCTTGATGTGCCAGTGGCGACCGTCGGTTTCCACGCCGGCCGGCACCTGGCCGGCGATGTACAGCGTGGCGACCGCCTTCTCGTCCGCCTTGGCGCGCTCGAACTGGAGCTTGCGGATGTCATGCATGCGCGCCTTGTTCTCGGCTTCCAGGCTGGCGATATCCAGCTTCATCAATTCGATCTTGTAATCCAGGTCGGCTGCCGTACGCGCGTCGTGCGCCTTCTTCGCCTGGCGCATCTGGCCGGCCAGCGCGGTCGCCTCGACACCCAGACTGAGCACGCGTTTGTCGTCGGCCGCATAGCTGGCGACGATTTCGCGCGCGGTGGGGTCGGCGATGTGGTCCGGCGCGCCCTTGGTCTTGTGCTCGAAGCTCAGCGCGGCGCTGACGATGATGGTGACCACTACTGCGATCAGCACGGACAGCTTGGACAGCGCCGGAATCTTCTTCAGGCCGAGCATCAGCGCCAGCGCGAAGATCGACATGGCCAGCGTCGGCAGATGCGTCTGCGGCAGGTAGCCGAACATTTCCCAGATGTCGTACAGGAACGAATCGCTGCGTCCCTTCGGGATGCCCAGCAGCATGTCGAGTTGCGACAGCGCGATGATCACCGCCGCAGCGTTCATGAAGCCGAGGATGACCGGATGCGACACGAAGTTGACGATGGTGCCCAGCTTCACCGCGCCCAGCGTGAACTGGATGATGCCGACCATCAGCGACAGCAGCAGCGCCAGGCCGATGAATTCCTCGGAGAACGGCACCGCCAGCGGCGTGATCGCGGCGGCGGTCATCAACGAGACGATGGCCACCGGGCCGGTCGACAGCTGCCGCGAGGAACCCCACAAGGCGCCGAGAATCGCCGGAATGAACGCCACATAGAGGCCGAAATACACCGGCAGACCCGACAACTGCGCATACGCCATCGCCTTCGGCACCAGCACCAGCGCGCCGGTGATGCCGGCGATCAGGTCGCCGCGCAACAGCAATGAATTGACCGGAAACCAGGCCAGGAAGGGAAAAAACCGGAGAAGCAGCGGGTTGTTCATGGTGCGGGCGCCTGAGAAAATGCGTTGCGAAACGTTGCGTATTGCAACTGCTACATGTAGAACCGCAACAGTTTAGCAAAAGCTGATGCAGCCGCCCAACCTGCTTGCGGTCATTCCCCGACGTTGGGGAATGACGCACACTTCCCACGCATTTTCTGATTGGAGCCGTCCATGATCCGTCGCAACCCCAACGGCGATATTCCCGTCGTCCACGAATCCGCCTTCGTCGATCCCACCGCCATCCTGTGCGGCAAGGTCATCGTCGAAGAAAACGTGTTCATCGGTCCCTACGCCGTGATCCGTGCCGACGAGGTGGATGAGGATGGCGAAATGGAACCCATCGTCATCGGCGCCGATTCCAACATCCAGGACGGCGTGGTGATCCACTGCAAGGCCGGCGGCGGCGTGGTGATCGGCTGTTGCACCTCCATCGCGCACCGTTCCATCGTGCACGGCCCCTGCCGGGTCGGCGACCACGTGTTCATCGGCTTCAATTCGGTGCTGTTCAACTGCACGGTCGGCGACGGTTCGGTGGTGCGCCACAATTCCGTGGTGGAAGGCTGCAACGTGCCGGCGCGGTTCTACATCCCCTCCGCGACGAACATCCACTCCGACGCAGAACTCGCCACCATCACCCCGGTCACCCCCGACCAGGCCGGTTTCTCGGAAAGCGTCGCCCAGGCCAACCATGAGTTGGTGAAAGGCTACAAACGGATTCGGAACGAGTTCTGAGAGCGCTTCGATCTGCTCGGCTGTAGGAGCGCCTTCCAAGGCGCGATAGCCTGGGGCAGCCCGCGCAAGCCGGTGGCAATCGCGCCTTGGAAGGCGCTCCTACGAGACCTCGGCCTCGACCAACTTGCCGAGAAGCAGGAGCGATTCCTGCCATCGTTGGTGAAAGGCTACAAACGGATTCGGAACGAGTTCTGAGAGCGCTTCGATCTGCTCGGCTGTAGGAGCGCCTTCCAAGGCGCGATGGCCTGGGGCAGCCAGCGCAAGCCGGTGGCAATCGCGCCTTGGAAGGCGCTCCTACGAGACCTCGGCTTCGACCAGCTTGCCGAGAAGTAGGAGCGATTCCTGCCATCCGAGATAGCAAGCCTCCGGCGGAATTGCCTCGGGAATGCCTTCCTGCACGATATTCAGCTCGGTCCCACAGGACACCGCTTGCAGCGTTATCGTCGTAATCATCTGTCCGGAAAGGTTGGGGTCGTCAAACCTGTCCGTATGCCGAATACGCTCATGCGGTACCAGTTCAAGATATTCCCCGCCGAAGGCGTGGCTGTGCCCCGATGAGAAGCTGGTGAACGACATTCTGTACGTGCCGCCGACCTTGGCTTCCAGCTGGTGGACCTTGCCGGTGAAGCCGTTAGGCGGCAGCCACTTGGCCATCGCATCAGGATCCAGAAACGCTCGATAGATTCGCTCTGGCGGTGCCTGCAACACGCGGTGCAGTTTTATCGTGCTGGTGGACATGCTCCTTCTCCTTCCGTGGCTCACTGGATCTTCAAGTTAGCACGCGATCAGGCGAGTCGACCGCAGCGCAAAGGAGGTCTTCAGACCATGTCGCCACGCCAAGCCCAGTAATGGCGTATTCCCTAAAAAGGGGATTGCTCACCGAATTGGCTTATTGCAGCACCTCATCCAGCCCCGTGTGCATTGCATTCAGGATCTGGTGTGCCTGGAAAGCACGGTTACGCCTTTGCGCATTCGACAGGCGCAGGATGTCCATCTCGACCAACTCCGCGATGGCGTCGTTGGCGGCGGGGAACGTCACCTGTAGTTGGCGTGCCGCTTCCTTGGCAGTGATCACGGGCTGGCCCGGCAGCAACTCGGCGACGCGCCAGATGGTGGCGTGGCGGCGTTTGCGGCGGGCCTGCAACTGTTCGGTCCAGCCTGCCTGAATGTCGTCTATCTCGACGATCAGTTGGCCGGTGTGTCGGCATGAGGCGATGATGCTGTCCAGGAAGAAGCCGACCCAGGGCGTCCAGTCCAGTCGCATCTGTGCCGCCCGCAGCTTTTCGTAATACTCGCCTTGTCGGCGTTTCAGGAAGCTGGCGAGGTGGATGGGGGGCTCGCCTTCCGCTTGCAGCATCAGCGGCAGGAGCATTCGGCCGATCCGGCCGTTGCCGTCGGTGAATGGGTGTATGGCCTCGAACTGGGCATGAGCAATGGCGGCCCGCATCAGGATCGAACTGACTAAATTGCCTTCCGGCGCGTAGTGCAGCAGGTTTTCCAGATCGGCCATGAGGTGTTCGATTTCGCCGGGCGGCGGCGGGATGAAAACGGCATTTTCAATGCGTGGCCCGCCGATGTAGGTTTGCCCTGCCCGATAGCGGCCGGGCAGGGCACGCGGGTTGCCGGCCATTAGCCGGGCATGCAGATCGAGGAGCAGTTGCCGGTTGAGCGCGGACTGGCCCTGCGCACGCACGATTTCTTCGCCATGGGTGGCGGCATCGACATAGGCCAGGGTTTCGCCGGCGTCCGCATCGCCGAGGTTGGCGTCGTCGCCCAGGTCCATTTCGTACAACAGCAATTCGTCGAAGCGGGTGCGCGTGCCTTCTATCTGGCTGCTGTCGACGGCCTCGCGTCGATTCAGCGAGCGGAGCAGACGATCCGCATAGGCGCAGCGGGATAGCTGCCCTTTCAGCAGATCGAGTTCGCGCCGGGCCATCTGGAACGCGGCCGCGCAAGCCGGCACGTCGACACTGGCGGGGGCTGGATGCGGGACGACGGCATAACAGCCGCCTTTACCAGGCACGGCAATCGCGGTGGCTTGGAGGCTGCGGTGGAGGTCGCTTTTGCGCATGGCGGAAGATTCAATAGCAGTTGTTTTGTTAAACGTTAATTGTTGAAACGTTTAATAGCAATGCTTGTGTTAAAGCTTTGTGGGTTGGTAAATCGGGCCGTAGAAAGGCGAGGGGCAATGGCACCACCTTGGTTGGGATCACCACGAGGAGGATTGTCGGCATGGGAATGCCGATCTACGCGGGCTGCACATGGGAGCGCGGGCGTCTCGCCCGCTTGTCGTCGGCGCGCAAACTCGCGGGCGGGACGCCCGCGCTCCACACAGCAACTTCCCCCTTTGCAAAGGGGGAAGCAACGCTGACTTGCGCACCGGTAATCTGCCTCAGCCAGTCGGGAATCGAATCGGGCGGCTCACCGCCGCGAGGAGGTTAGTCGGCAAGGGATTGCCGACCTACGGATAAAAACACGTCTTGGAAGGCGCTCCAACGCAGAGCTTATTCCTCCACCTTGCCCCGCCCCGCTTTCACCGTTGCGCGCCGGGTTTTGCCGTCGAGGCGTTTGGTGACGGAAGAGCGGGTCGGTCGGGTTGGGCGGCGCTTCTTCGGCTGCACGGCAACGCTGGCGATCAGGTCTTCCAGACGGCGCATCGCTTCGGCGCGGTTTTTCTCCAGGCTGCGGAATTCCTGCGCTTTGATGATCACGACGCCTTCCTTGCTGATGCGCTGGTCGCCCAGTTGCAACAGGCGTGCGCGGATTGTTTCCGGCAGCGACGAGGCAGCGATGTCGAAGCGCAAATGCACCGCGTTGGAGACCTTGTTGACGTTCTGGCCGCCGGCGCCCTGCGCGCGGATCGCGCTGATTTCGACCTCGTCGGGCGGGATGCTGAAGTGGATGCGCATGAGTCGGCGTGGGCAGAGAGTCGAACTGCAATTGTAGGTGCCGCCGTGTGCGCCGATGTCGCTGCAATCACATGTTGACTATGATGTTTATGTCGGTTGTCGCATTACCCCCCGCCGCATTTCCGGAGACGCTCGCGTCATGAAGGTGCTCACCCCATCCGTCCGGTTTTTCTTTGCCTTGAGTCTGTTGCTTGTCGGCCTGGCTGCCGGGATTCGCTTCGTCAACGGCGATGCGGCGAAGGCGGTGTCCTTCGTGTTCAACGATATCGACAATCGCACCATTCGCCTGGCCGACTATCGGGGCAAATGGGTGTTGATCAGCTTCTGGGCGCCCTGGTGCCCGCTCTGCAAGGTTCAGATTCCCAGCCTCAACAGCCTGAACCAGCGCGCTGATTTCCGCGTCATCGGCATCGCGCTGGAATACGGCGGCGGCGAGGATGCCATCCGGCAGGCGGTCGAGCGCAACAACATCCGCTTCGAGGCCAATGTCGCCGGCGGTTCGCGGCGCGAACCCAACAGCGCCTTCCGCCAGGTCGGGCCGGTGGATTTTTTCCCGACTTCCTATCTGTACGACCCGACCGGCGAAATCGTCATGTTCATTCCCGGCCAGATCCGCGTGCCGCGCGTTCTCGCGTTCATGGATAGCTGGCGCGCGGAGAAGGGTGGTGCCCGGCAGCCGGCGTTCGCGGCAAAAATCGACAAGCTGGCCGCTTTCCTGCGGCAACGCTACGGGGAACGCGGCGACCAGGCTTACGCCGACTGGAAACGCCTGCTCGATGCCAGCGCCGCCGCCACGCCGGCGCAGAAGCTGGCGCGCGTCAACGACTACTTCAACCGTCGCATCCAGGTCGGCGACGACGCGCAGATCTGGGGAAAGGCGGATTACTGGGCCAGCCCCGGCGAGGTGTTGGGCAGCGGCCGCGGCGACAGCGAGGATTTCGTCATCGCCAAATATTTCACGCTGCTGGCGCTGAACATCCGGCCGGAGCAGTTGCGCCTGGTCTACGTCAAACCGCGCGGCGACAGCCGGGCCGGCGGCATGGTTCACATGGTGCTGGCCTATTACGAAAGCCCCGGCCGCGATCCGCAGATTCTCGACAACCGCAACGCAGAACTGCTGCCCGCCGGCAAACGGCCCGACCTGCAGCCGGTGTTCAGTTTCAACAGCCTCGGCGTCTGGGAAGAAACTGCCAATGTCGCCGCCGCCGGCGACCCGGGCCGGCTGGCGGTCTGGGAAGACACGCTGCGGCGGGCGCGCGCGGAAGGATTCGAATAGGAGTCGCCATGTCCATGAACCGTCAACTCTGGCTCGCCATCCTGGTCAGCATGCTGCTAGCGCTCGGTGCCAGCCTGTTCGCCTCGCTGCTGAATGCCCGTTCCTATCTGGAAGCCCAGCTCGCCATGAAAAACCAGGACAACGCCGCCATCCTGGCGCTGGCGTTGAGCCAGGGCGACAGCGACCGCGAGCGCATCGCGCTGATGGTGACCGCGCTGTGCGACAGCGGCCATTACGAGCTGATCCAGGTGGTCGATCCGCACGGCAAGATTCTGGTCGACCGGGTTTCCTTGCCGACCTACGCCGGCGCACCGGACTGGTTCGTGCACCTGCTGCCGATCCGTTCGCTGCCCGGCCGCGCCGAGATCGCCAGCGGCTGGCAACCGATGGGCAGCCTCACGCTGATGAGTCACAGCAACTTCGCGCACACTTCGCTGTGGCAAACCGCCCTGACCATGAGCGCGGTGATTCTCGCTGCCGGCCTGCTCGGCGGCGTGCTGGCCAGTCTGGTGGTGCGCCGCATCACGCGGCCGATGCAGGCAGTGGTGGCGCAGGCGCGCGCCATCAACGAGCACCGCTTCGTCACCATGCCCGAACCGGAAGTGCCGGAGTTGAAGGAACTGGCCGCCGCGATGAACGACACGGTGAACCGGCTGCGCCAGGATTTCGAGGAAGACGCCCGACGCTACGAGCAGATGCGCCAGCAGGCCAATTTCGATCCGCTCAGCGGCCTCGCCAATCGCCCCCATTTCCTCGCCAGTCTGGCCAGCGCGATGGATATCGACGGCTCGCCCTACGGCGGTCTCGCCATCGTCCGCCTGCGCCAACTGGGCAAGATCAACCGCAACCTCGGTCGCGAAGTGGCCAACCAGGTGCTGCGCCGGGTCGGCGCCACGCTGGCGGGCATCTCGGCACGCTGCACGGAGAGTCTCGCCGGGCACCTCAACGGCGCCGATTTCGCCTTGCTGTTGCCGGCCGGCTGCGACCTGAAACCGACTCTGAACGAACTTCTCCTGGACCTGCATGCCGCCATGGACAGCCTGGCCGGCGACTATTCCACGCTCTACATCGGCCATGGCAGCTTCGCCCCGGGCGATGCCCCGGCCGGTCTGCTGGCCCGCATCGACGCCGCCCTGGCGGCCGCCGACCTGAACGGCGGCAGTGCAGTGCGCGAAGCCGAGCCCGCCGGCGAGAGCCGGGAACCGGTCGGCGGCGAGGCCTGGCGGCTGGTCCTCTGCCAGGCCCTGGAACAAAGCGACAGCCTCAAGCTGGCGCATTACCCGATGCAGCTCGGCGAAGGCGCGGCGCTGCACCGGGAATGTCCGTTGCGCCTGCGCTGGCACGAGACCGACGCATGGCTGGCCGCCGGCCGCTTCCTGCCCATCGCGGAACGGCTCGGCCTGGTGCGGGATCTGGATCTGGCGGTGTTGCATCTGGCTCTGGCCGAGCTGGCGGAAGACGCCAGTCTGGCCGGCCTCTGGCTCAATCTTTCGGCCAAATCCATCGCCGAGCCGGAGTTCCGCCGCGACCTGCTCGCACTCCTGCGCGAGCACCCCGCCAGCCGCGACCGCCTCTATCTGGAAATTCCCGAAGCCGGCGGCCTCGCCCGCCTGGAAGCGTTGCGCGAATTGTGCCGCGACCTGAAACCGCTAGGTTGCCGGCTGGGTCTGGAGCACTATGGCCAGCATTTCAACCAGATCGGCCGCCTGTACGACCTCGGCCTCGACTTTCTCAAGGTGGATGCCAGCTTCATCCACGGCCTGGATGGCAACCGCGGCAATCAGGACTTCCTCGCCGGCCTGCTGGAAATCGCCCACCGCATCGGCATGCAGGTGTTCGCGGAAGGCGTGGAACGGGAAGCGGAACTGGCCAAGGCGAGAGAACTCGGTTTCGATGGTGCGTCGGGGTCCGCGCTCGGCTGAGCGGTTGCCGAAGATGCGTAGGATGGGCGAAGCGCAGCGCGCCCATCGGTCGTAGCGGGTAGATGGGCGCGCTGCGCTTCGCCCATCCTACGAAGTTCGCCAGGATTTTGCCGCTTCGGGCTAAGGCCTGTGGTTGTGGTTCGCGCCTTGATGAAGGATGCGTAGGATGGGCGAAGCGAAGCGCGCCCATCGATCGTAGCTACGAAGTTCGTCTGGAATGGAGAAAGATCCATGTTGCACACTTTGACGAAACATCTCTGCGCCGGCCTGTTGGCGCTCAGTCTGGCCGCAACCGCCATCCTGCCGGCGTGGGCCAGCGAAACCTACAGTTTTTCCGTCACGCCGCAGTTCGAGCGACGCAAGCTGTTCGGCATCTGGCAGCCCATCGTCGACGAACTGCAACGGCGTACCGGCAGCCAGTTCCATCTGGTCACATCGCTTTCGGTCAGCGACTACGAGCGAGATGTCCGTCTCGGTCAGTACGATTTCGTCTACATGAATCCCTACTTGGTGCCGCAGGTGGCGAGCACGCCGGGCTATCTGCCGCTGGTGCGCGACCGGAAACCGTTGCACGGCATTCTGGTGGTGCGCAAGGACAGTCCGTACCGGCGCGTCGAGGAGCTGCAGGGCAAGCAACTGGCGGTGCCGTCCAAGGCGGCATTGGGCGCCAGCCTGTTGTTGCGCGCCGAACTGGAGCGGTCGCATCGCGTCACGCTGCAAGTCGTCGATGCCAAGACGCACAGTTCGGTGTTCCTGCATGTCATCAACGGGCTCACCGATGCCGGCGGCTCGGTACAGAAGGCGCTGGCGGAACAGTCGCCGCAAGTGCGCGATGCCTTGCGCGTGCTGCATACCACCGAGGCGGCGCCGTCGCATGCCCTGGCGGCGCATCCGCGCGTGCCGGCGGCGCTGCGCGAGAAAATCCGCAGCGCCTTCATCGACATGTCGGCGAGCGAGGCGGGCCGCCAGTTGTTGGCGGAGATTCCGATGCAGCAGGCGGTAGCCGCCACTATCGAGGACTATCGCCCGCTGCAGGCGCTCGGCCTGGAACATTACCTGCAGCCGTGAGGAGCCCGCCTTGACGCTGCGCTGGAAGCTGCTGCTGCCGTTGTTGCTGGCCGCAGGCGTGGCGGTGTTCGTCATGCAGCGCTTCTGGCTGCAGCCGGTGCTGGAGCAGATCGAGGCGAGCCAGATGCTGGCCGTGCAGCGCCACCTGGACAGTGTCGCGGACGGCCTGGTGCCGATCGTGATGGGGGCGCAGCTCGACATCGTGCATGAGAACCTGGACAGCCTGCTGCAGAAAAACCCTGATTGGCTGTCGATCACGCTGATCGACAGCCGCGGCCGCCAGCTTTATCCGCTCAAGCTGGCGCCGAGCGAAGCTGCGGCCAGGCAGCATGGCGACGCGCGCAGCGTCGTGTCGCCGCTGCGTTATCTCGGCGGCGATCTGGCCAGACTGACCGCCGTGTTCGACATCGCGCCGCACATGGACGCGCAGCGTCAGGTCTACCGCGAGATCAGCGCGATCCTGCTGGCGATTCTGCTCGGCCTCATCCTGGTCCTCTGGTTCGTCGTCGAGTATGTCGTCTACCGGCCGTTGCGGCATGTCGCCGCGGCCGCCACGCAACTGGCGCGGCACGATTACGCGGCGCCGCTGCCCACGGCCGGCGGCGACGATCTCGGCGTGCTGGTACGCAGCTTTGCGCGGATGCGCACCGAGTTGCAGACGCAACATGTCGAGCTGACCCGGGAAATCGAGGAGCGGCGCCAGGCCGAGGCGCGCCTGCGCAAGCTGTCGCAAGCGGTGGAGCAAAGCCCGGAAAGCATCGTCATTACCAATCTCCTGGGCGAGATCGAATACGTCAACGAGGCCTTCCTCAAAACGACCGGCTACAGTCGCGCGGAAGTAATCGGCCACAACCCGCGCATGTTGAGTTCCGGCAAAACATCGCCGCAAACTTATACGGCGATGTGGCAGGCCCTGGTTCAGGGCGAGACCTGGAAGGGCGAGTTCCTCAACAAGCGCAAGGACGGCGGCGAATATGTCGAGTTCGCCCTCATCGCGCCGCTGCGCCAGCCGGACGGTGCGATCAGCCACTACGTCGCGGTGAAGGAAGACATCAGCGAGAAGAAACAGCTCAGCGAGGAACTGAACCGGTATCGGCTGCATCTGGAGGAACTGGTCGTGCAGCGCACGACGGAACTGAGCGAGGCGCGCCATCAGGCCGAAGCCGCCAACGCGGCGAAGAGTGCCTTCCTGGCCAACATGAGCCACGAGATTCGCACGCCGCTGAACGCCATCATCGGCCTCACCCACCTGCTCCGGCGCGACGGCGTCACGCCGGGCGAAGCCGAGCGGCTGGACAAGATCGACGGCGCCGGCCGGCATCTGCTTTCGATCATCAACGACATCCTCGACCTGACCAAGATCGAGTCCGGTCGCCTGCAACTGGAAAGCACCGACTTCCACCTCGCGGCGATCTTTGACAACGTCGTTTCGATCATCAAGGAATCGGCGCGCGACAAGGGCATCCAGATCGAGTTCGACCTGGATGCGGTGCCGCTCTGGTTGCGCGGCGATCCGACGCGACTGCGCCAGGCGCTGCTCAACTATGCCGGCAACGCCGTCAAGTTCACCGAAAAAGGCTCGATTTCCCTGCGCGTCCGCTTGTTGCAAGACGCTGCCGATGACGTGCTGGTGCGCTTCGAAGTGGCGGATACCGGCATCGGCATCGCGGCGGGCGATCTGGATCGCTTGTTCCTGACCTTCGAACAGGCCGATGCCACGACCACGCGCAAATATGGCGGCACCGGCCTCGGCCTCGCCATCACCCGGCGCCTGGCGCAACTGATGGGCGGCGAGGTCGGCGTCGACAGCACGCCGGGCGTGGGCAGCACGTTCTGGTTCACGGCGCGCCTGCAACGCGGCCACGGCATCATGCCGGCGGTGTTGCCTCGCGCCGAAGCGGATGCCGAGATCAAGTTGCGGCATGAGCACGCCGGCGCCCGCATCCTGCTGGTGGAAGACAACGCCATCAACCGCGAAGTGGCGCTGGAACAACTGCATGCCGTCAGCCTGGCAGTGGATAGCGCAGTGAATGGCCGCGAGGCACTGGAAAAAGTCCGCAGCAACGCCTATGACCTGGTGCTGATGGATATTCAGATGCCCGAAATGGATGGCCTCGAAGCGACCCGCGCCATCCGCAGCCTGCGCGGTTGGGAGACACGGCCGATCCTGGCGATGACCGCGAATGCCTTCAACGAAGACCGGCGTGCCTGCCAGGACGCGGGCATGGACGATTTCATCGCCAAGCCGGTGGACCCGGAGTTGCTCTATGGCCTCTTGCTGAAGTGGCTGCCGGCACAGGATGCAAGCGCGCGGGAAGCGCATGTTGCCGAGCCGGCGCCTGCCGCCGCGCGGCCGGCCAGGATTTCCGACAGCGACGCCGAACTGGTGCGTCTGGCTACCGTGCCCGGCCTCAATCTGGCGCGCGGGCTGGTGGCGCTGCGCGGCAAATCCGCCAAGTATCTGGATCTGCTGCGGCGCTTCGTCGAGACGCACAGCGACGACATGACGCAGTTGGAAACCAGTCTGGCCGCGCAGGACAGCGCGACCGCCCAGCGACTCGCCCATACCCTCAAGGGCACTGCCGCCACCCTCGGCGCCGAGCATCTCTCGAAGCTGGCGCAAGCGCTGGAAGCGCGCCTGCAAGGCGAAGCGGACGGCAGCCGGGATGACGAAATCCACAGTCATACGCAGGCCATCCGTGCCGAATTTGCCGGCCTGGCCGACGCGCTGTCGCCGCATCCGTCCGCCCAGCCGGAAGCCCCGGTCGTCACGCCGCAAGCCGCCGCAGCCGCGCAGCGCGTGCTGCAGGAACTCGACGCATTGCTGGCGCAGGGCGAAATCGCCGCACTCGATCTGTTCAGCCAGCATGCCGCCGAACTGCGCGCCGCCTTTGGAACATCCTGCGATCTGCTCGAACGCCAGATCAAACAGTTCGATTTCGAACTGGCGCGGTCGACCTTGCAGACACTGTGATTTGCGGGAGCGCCGGCATCTTGCCGGCTCGTTGGTATCAAAGCATGGCCGGCAAGATGCCGGCGCTCCCGGTTAGTTCGATAATCGAACGGCGGTCAGGCTGCCGCAGCAGGTTTCCTTCAGCCGGAAAAAGGTGGCGTCGTGAATAGCAGTGAAATTGCACATCCGGTGATCGAATGGAACGAAGCCGGCGTCGTCTGTTCGGCGCGTTGGCGTTCGGAAAGCGGCCACGCCGTTCCCACCCGTGTGGTCATCGCCGACGACCGCACCACGGCCGATGCCGCTTACCGCATGGCATGCGCTGGCACCGCCATGTTGTGGCGCGGCGATTTCCAGAACGGGCGGCAGTTGCTGCAGGCGCTGGTCCGGCGTGCCGAAGCCAGACCGAAGCCGAAGACGGCGTCGGCCGCATCGAGGCCGGTGAGCGCAACGCCGGCCGGGCTGTTCCAGCGCCAGCGCCAGGCGCAATACCGCCGTGCCAGGACATTGTCGATGCTGCTGCTGCCGCTGGATGCCGACTACGGCGTGCCGTTGCGGCGCGCGCCCGACCTGCGCCAGGCCTGCGCGGAGGCGTATGGCCCGGGCGGCGAGGCGTCCGTGGTGTCGCTGCGTGAACTGCTCGGCCTGATCGGCGCGCACGAATGGCGCAAGCGCGGCGTCGAAGTGCCTGCGCTGGGCGCGCGCATCCACCCGCATTACGGCGTGTTCGCACCGATCCGCGGCGAATACGTCGACCTGGTCGCGGCGGCGCCACTGCCGGCGAACGATCTCGCCTTCGATATCGGCACCGGCACCGGTGTCTTGGCGGCGCTGCTGGCGCGGCGCGGCGTCGCGCGCATCGTGGCGACCGATCAGGATCCGCGCGCGCTGGCCTGCGCCCGCGATAACCTGGCCCGGCTCGGCTTGAGCGGGCAGGTGGAGGTGATCCAGGCCGATCTGTTTCCCGCCGGCCGCGCCGCGTTGGTGGTGTGCAATCCGCCCTGGCTGCCGGCGCAGCCCAGTTCCTCGCTGGAAGCCGCGGTGTACGACCCGGACAGCCGCATGTTGCTCGGTTTCCTGAACGGACTTGCGGCGCACCTGACGCCGGCCGGCGAAGGCTGGCTGGTGCTGTCCGATCTGGCCGAGCATCTCGGCTTGCGTACGCGCGCCGAACTGCTCGCCGCGTTCGCTGCGGCCGGCCTCAGCGTGATCGCGCGTAGCGATGCACGTCCCGTGCATCCGCGTGCCGCCGATACGAGCGACCCGCTGCACGCCGCGCGCGCGGCGGAACGGACTTCGCTCTGGCGCCTGGCGGTGCGCGCGCCGGACTGAAGGTGTCGTAGGAGCGCCTTCCAAGGCGCGATCGCGCCTTGGAAGGCGCTCCTACGCATCCCGTAACGCGAGCGCCGGGTGGCGGCGCTGCAAGGCCTGCGTGAACTGCTGCCATTGCATCCGGTTCGTCCGCGTCATTTCCGCTGCCGCCGCCAGTATTTCCGTGTCCCAGTCGTCGCGCTGCGCGAAGTCGATCAGGGCGTCGGCGTTGGCCGAACCGGCACGACCGCTGGCGCGCAACTGATCCCAGGCCAGGATGCGTGCCATGCCGGCCACCACCTGTTCGAGGCGTTCCAGTTTCTTGTTGCCGCTTTTGCCTCCGTTCTTGCCCCCGATTTTTCCCCACTCGCCGATGGCGACGCGATCTTCCGAAGGTTGCAGTTCTTTCAGTATGCAAGGCAGTGCGCCAAGTTTCACCGCATGCAGAAACGCGTGTTCCACCGCCTGCATGCGCTGCTGAATGGCGGCGATACGATTCGCTTCGTCGGCCCAGGCCGGCTGCGCGATACCCAGGCGCGCCAGCGGCGCCGCCAGCGCGGACGGGCGGGATTCTTTCAGGTCGAGCAGGAGGTTGTCGTCGGGCGAACCCTTGCCCGCGACCAGCACGACGAAGCGAAGCAGGCCCAGGCTGCCGGTGCCGGCGATGCGGCGGCCGATGTCGAGCACGCGAAAAAAATCCGGGTCCGCCTGCGTGGCGGCAAACGCGGCCATGAATTCGCCGACTTCCTGCCGCTGCGCGGCGCTGGCCGGCAACGCCTTGACGCCATCCAGCTTGAGACGGCGCTTGCGGCCGTCGCGCGTGGTGCGCTTGGCGAGGAAATCGGCACGTTCACGTTGCCGTAAATCGGACAGCAGGTGGTTGATCAGACCGACCGAGGTTTCCCGTTCGACCCAGAGCGGTTTGCCTTCGCCGAGCGCGGCACGGTACGCCGCCAGACAGGTCAGGCTGACCGCGAGCGCTTCGTCGGCGGTCGCGTTGAGCGTGTCGCTGCCGCACTGGATGCTGGCGAGCAGGCGCAGCAGATCCCAGCTGGCGGGGGCGAGGGCGGCTTCATCGAAATCGCCGATGTCGAAATAGACCTGCCGGTTGTCGCCCTGGTAACTGCCGAAGTTTTCAAAATGCAGATCGCCGCAACTCCAGGCCAGCGGCGCGCTGCGCAGCAACGCGGCAGCCGGCAGGTTGGTGTAGAAAAGATGACAACTGCCACGCAGAAAGGCGAACGGACTCTGCGCCATCCTGGCGTACTTCATGGCCAGAAGTTGCGCATCGCGACCGGCGTTGTGGCGCGCGATCGCATCGATGACATCGTCTGCGCGGGGGCTGGCAGGCTGGCTCATGGCGGCGTTCCAGAACATGCGGGCTGCCAGTTTCCCGCATTATGGCGTTGCCGGAACGGCCGTCAGTAACGACGCCCGCGTTTGCGATCCATGTCCTCGCCGACTTCCTTGCCGATCAATGCGCCGGCAGCGGCGCCGCCGACAGTGCCTACCGCGCTGCCGTCGAACAGCACATTGCCGGCGGCGCCGCCCAGTGCGGCACCGCCGACGGTACCGATTTGTTCGCGGGTCGGGTCGTGAGCGCAGGCCGCAAGGCTGAGGGCGGCGGCCAGTGTGACAAGCAAATTGGTTTTCATCGCGTTCTCCTATTTGTCCTGTTTGCGAACAGGCGGTGGCGCGGAAGGCATCGATTGCTTTGCCTCCTCTTGCTCGGTGGCGCGGCGCTGGGCGTATTCCTCGGCACTGACACCGCCGTCGCCGTTGATATCCATCGCCCGGAAGGCCAGATCGTCCATACCGGCAGCGATCAATTCTTCCAGCGAGATGGTGCCGTTGCGATTGCTGTCGACCTTGCCGAACGCCGCACTCGGGGCAGGGCCGGTGGCGGGCGTGTCGGCGGCAAGCGCCGTGCCCGCCGCCAGCGCAAGCGCCAGCAACCCTGCGTGACTCAATACATTGGCCATGGTTACCTCCATATGCGGTAGCCAAGTGCGGCGGCTGGCGTGCTTGGCGCAGCCGTCGCACTCGGGTCAAGAACTGGCCACGGCCTTCTCGCACTCATGCAGGCTGAGACGCCCGTCATGATCGGCATCGGAGGCCTTGAAGACGGAGCCGGGTCGCCTGAGCGTCACGAACTCGATTCTGGAGATATAGCCGTCCAGATCGCTGTCGCTACGCGCGCAGACGTCCTGCATCTTCAACTGCATGATCAGCGCCGGTGTGATCGCCGCGGGCGAGGTTTGCGTCGCGGCGGGCGGTTCCGCGCCGTCGCCGGCAAAACCCGGTGCCCAGGCGTAGGCGCCCGCCAGCAGCGCGGCCAGTCTCGTTACGTATCGCATGGTTGAACTCCTCATCGACGGGGCGGCATCGCTCAGGATTTACTCAGTGCGCTGGCGCATTCCTTCATGTCCAGACGGCCGTCGCTGTTCGCATCGGCGGACTTGAAGGTGTCGTTCGACTTTTTCGAACCCTTGAACTCTTTCCAGGTGAGCGCGCCGTCCTTGTTCTTGTCATAGCGGGCGCAGATATCCTGCGATTTGTCCGGCATGATCTGTTCGCTCGCCTGAGACGGCGATTGCGATGGCGCTGCGGATGTTTCAGGCGATTGCGCCGGCGAAGTCGACTCATAGCCTGACCCGCCCGGCTTCTGTTCCGGCGTGACGGACAGCGCCGGCCCGAAGGCGAACGCGCCCAGCAACAACGCGGCCAGCGGGGCAAGTGACGTGTACGAACGTGGTTTCATGGTGCATTCCTCCATGTATGGCAACGCGGCGGATTGCCGCATGCGACAGGGTGCAATTGCCGTGCCAGCCCCGGTAACCCCCGCTGCGTAGCGGCTTGCCGGTCGGCAGGCCGCAATCGGTGGTGGATGCGAGCGGCCAGGCTGTTGCCTTTTCCCGACAGAATTAGCCTGTCTTGTCGGGTTGCGCTGTCTGTCTGGCGGCAGGCGTCGCTCGCTGACGACGGGTCAGCGCCAGGGCGGCAGACGTCCACGCACCAACAGCAGCAGGAACAGGATGAGGCCGATGCCGAATACCGCCCTGGCCAGCCATGTCGCCGGGCCGTCCCATGCCCCGAAGCCGTAGAGGGCGGCGACGATGGCGGTAACGAGGCAAATGACTGCCCGGGAGAACATGTTCAGCTCCGCAGACACGGGCTGGAAGCAACGCAAACTTCGTTCCAGCTCGATGGAATGGAATTGGGAAAGCCGGCAGGATGCCGGCGCTCCAGCCAGGCTACAAGACTTCGCCATCCGGGAGCGCCGGCATCTTGCCGGCGCTCCAGCGCTTATTCGTCGCTCTTGAACAGGTCGGGCGACAGGCCGTGCTTCTGCAGCAGGCGATAGAACTCGGTGCGGTTGCGGCCGGCCAGGCGGGCGGCGGCGGCGACGTGGCCGTGCGTGCTCTTCATCAGGCCGCTCAGATAATCCAGTTCGAAGCGGTCCTTTGCCTCGGCATAGGTCAACGTCGTCGACGGCCGCGTGCCGAGGGCGCGGATCACCTGACTGGCCGGGGCCAGCGGCGCGGCGCAGAGGGCGCAGCACTGTTCCACCACGTTGCCGAGCTGGCGCACATTGCCCGGCCAGTCGTAGGCGGTGAGCATCTGCATGGCTTCCGGCGTGAAACCGTTGACCCGATGCGGTTGGCGGCCGGCGTAAAGGGCGAGGAACTGGTGGATCAGCAACGGAATATCCTCGCGCCGTTCGCGCAGCGGCGGGATCGTCAGGCTGACCACATTGAGCCGGTAGTACAGGTCTTCGCGGAATTCGCCGGTGGCGATGGCGGCTTCCAGGTCGCGGTGGGTGGCGGACAGGATGCGCACATCCACCGGCACCGATTGGCTGGCGCCGACCGGCCGCACCTCCAGGTCTTGCAGCACGCGCAGCAGCTTGACCTGCAGGCCGAGCGGCAGGTCGCCGATCTCGTCGAGGAACAGGCTGCCGCCGGCGGCTTCCTGGAACAGGCCCTTGTGGGCGCTTTGCGCGCCGGTGAAGGCGCCTTTGACGTGGCCGAACAGCTCCGATTCGAGCAGCTGTTCCGGGATGGCGGCGCAGTTGATCGCGACGAACGGGCCGGCCTGGCGTGGACTGGCGCGATGGATGGCGCGCGCAAGAAGTTCCTTGCCGGTGCCGGACTCGCCCCGGATCAGCACGCCGGCCTCGCTGCCGGCGACCAGCCTGGCCTCGGACAGCAGCGCTTCCATGCGGGCATTGGCGGTGATGATGTCGCCGCGCCAGGCTTCGTCGCTGACCGTTTCCGCCGCACCCGGTTGCGCCACCGCCCGAGCCAGCAGCTGGATCAGCTCGCCGGTATCGAACGGCTTGGTCAGATAGCCGAACACGCCCTGCTGAGTCGCCTGTACGGCATCCGGAATGCTGCCGTGCGCGGTCAGCACGATCACCGGCAGCGCCGGGTCCTGGCTGTGGATGCGCTCGAACAGGGCCATGCCGTCCATGCCCTCCATGCGCAGATCGGTGATCACCGCGCGCGGCCGCGCCAGCGCGATGCGGGCCAGCGCTTCCTTGCCGCTGGCGGCGGTCGCCACCCGGTAACCGACCGATTGCAGGCGCAGCGTGAGCAGGCGCAGCAGGCCGGCATCGTCGTCCACAGTCAGGATCAGGGGACCGTGCGCGCTCATGTTGTCACCTCGCTGGAGAGTAGCCGGCCACCATCGCCATTCTCCGCAGCGGGCAGGCGGAGCCGGAAACAGGCGCCGGCAAGGCCGGCGTCCGCGCCACGCGGCGCCAGCAGGTCGATCTGGCCGCCATGTTGTTCCACGTACTCCTTGACGATGGCGAGGCCCAGCCCGCTGCCGCGCAAGTCACCCGGCGGTTGCACGCTGCCCTGGTAGAACGGCCGAAACACATGCGCGCGGTCTTCTTCCGCCACGCCCGGCCCTTGATCGCACAGCGTGATCGCGACTTGGCCGTCCTGCCGCGTCGCCGCAATCTCGATGCGGCCGCCGGGCGGACTGAAGCGGATGGCATTGCCGAGCAGATTCTCGAACACCGATTCCAGTTTGTTCCGGTCGCCGAGGACGCGAACGCCGTCCAGCGCCAGTTCGAGCTGGATCGATTTGCGGCTCAACGACAGATCGTGTCGCCTGGTGGCGACGGCCACGATGCTGTCGAGCGCCAGTTCGCTTGCAATCAACGCTTCGGCGCCGCGGCTGACCCGGTTGAACTGGACCAGTTCTTCGATGCGCCGCTGCAGTTCGCGCACATTGCCGCGCATGATGCCGGCGACTTCCTGCTGCGGCGGCCCGAGTTCGCCGACAACGCCGTCGGCGAGCAATTCGACGCCCTCGCGCAGCGCGGCCAGCGGTGTCTTGAGTTCATGCGAGACATGGCGCAGGAAGCGCAATTGCTGCTGTTCCAGGCCGATCAGACGTAGGCGCAGCCAGTCCATCCGCTCGCCGAGAAAGGCCAGGTCGCGCGGGCCTTCCACCGGTGCGAATTCGGTCAAATCGTCGTCGCCCAGGCGCCGGATCGCCTGCGCCAGTTGCCGCAGCGGCCGATTGATCATCCAGGAGAACAGCCCGGTGAGAAACAGCGACAGCGGGATCATCGCCAGCGCCTGCCAGCTCAACGCGTGCCGCACCGCCTCCGCCGACGCGCCCAGGTCGTCAACCTGGCGGTCGATCAACTGCTGGCCTTGCAACTCGATCGCGATGGCGGCGGCATAAAGCCGATCGAACGCCGCGGTGTGGGCGTCGAAATGCCCCTGGCCGCGGTCGGCGCGCAATTGTTCGAACAACGCGGCCTCTGCCTGCGCCAGTTCGCCGATCTGCCGGCTCAAATGCGGGCCCAGGGGTTGCTGCCGCAGCACCGCAACGCTGTTCTGGATGTTGCTGTGTGCCGCCAGAAAGGCCCTTCGCAGCGCCGCGTCCTCCAGCAGGTAATACTGCCCCGCTGCCCGTTGCAGGCCGGAAACGCCGCTGACCAACTGGCGGCTGGCACGGGTGACGATGAGGGTGACCGCGATGGCGCGTTGGCTCTCGGCCACGATCCGCTCCACCATGTACGAGGCATTGATCATGCCGCCCAGCAGCGGCAGCGCCACCAGGGTGAAGCCCGCGAGCAGCAGGACCGAGAAAGAGGCAGGGTACTGGGGACGTAGTTGCATGCCAGACCGCATTCCGGAATCGATGCCTGACAGACTCCCGCAACGCGCCGACGTTCCGGAGCGACCGGCACGAATCCTGCGTAACCCGTCGTGAAATCCCCCAGCGGGTGGGATTTTTCCAGCGAGGAGGACCGGAACATGAAACGACTAAAACTTGTATTGCTCGCCGCGCTGCTGGCCGGCGTCAGCCTGGTTCAAGGCTGTGCCTTCGTGGCCGGCGCCGCGGTGGGCGGCACGGCGGCCTATGTGTTGCATGAGGATGGCTACCGGGTGCAATCCCCAATCAAGAAATAAGGAGTCGACCGCCCTAGTGGGGTGTTGCACGCTATCCGGAACTTGAACCACGAAATCGGCGCCCTGCTGGAGCGCCGGCTTCCAGCCGGCCCGTTCGCCTGCAACATCACACCAGCCTTACTGGAACGTCGCGTCCTCGACGATCACCTTGTAGGCATAGCCGGCGCCGAAGTCCTTGTTGATGCGGACCGTGCCCTGCACGGTGACCACATCGCCCACCTTGGTCTTGCTCGACGTGGTTGCCAGAATGTCGTTGCTGTTGTCCGCAGCGGAGCCGGAGCCATCGCGCAGATGCACCCAGTTCTTGCCCATGATGCCCGGGTTGTACTTGACGACCTTGGCGCGCAGCAGAACAGGCTTGTCCTTCAGTTCGACACTCTTCGCGTTGATCTCGGCAACGGTTCTCGCGTTGGTGCCGCTCGCCTTGGCCACCTGGATATCCTTCGCATCCGTCGGTTTTGCCAGGCTGGAATGCGCCGCTGCCATGTCCTGATTAGCGCTGGCCACCCCCAGGGTGCCGAACAGAATCTTCGGGAAGGTTTTCTTCAGTGACTTGCTCTCGAAGTCGTGCATGACCATCGGGTTTTCAATCGTCACTCCCGCACCCTGCCGGACCGGCGCCTGGTTGACCGCCGCCCAGGTTTCGCCACCTTTGGTTTTGAGACGGAGGTAGGTGTAGCCACCCGCGTTCATGGTTTCCAGAACCTCGCCTTTGACGGCGCTGGCGGCGGGGGTGCTGGCCCAGGCCAGCGGGGCAGCGACAAGCATACAAATGGCCAACAAGGTTTTCATGGTGGAAGCACTCCTTTTGAACGGGTTTCGCAGGTTAACAGCAAGGCCACCCGGTCGATCAAGCAACGCGAACCGGAATTCGCCTGTATCAAGTTTTCTGTATGGCGTGCGTGATGAGTCTGGAGCGCGGGCGTCCCGCCCGCGAGTTTGCGCGGCTACGACAAGCGGGCGAGACGCCCGCGCTCCCGACCTACGACCGCTGCCCCTTCTCCTCCCCATACTTCTTCAACTTCCGCCACAGCGAAACCCGGTCGATGCCGAGCATCTGGGCGGCGAGGGTCTGGTTGCCGTGGGCTTCTTCCAGCACCCACAGGATGTAGTCGCGTTCCTGTTCTTCCAGCGGGATTACGCGGCCGTTGATGCTTAAAAAGTGTTTTCCGGTAGCTGCCGCCCATTTAGTGGGTTTCATAGCGCTCACTGGCGGTAACTGGACTTGCATAGGGGGCGGTTAAACTCCGCTCGTTGAAATTCACAACGCCAACAATAGGGGAGCAAATCGCATGAGCAATCCGATGGATATTGGGGTGGAGCAGGGACTCATCTCCCTCGACGCCGACCAGAAAAACATCATCTACACGGCCCAAGACAAGCGCCTGCGCTGCAACGACTCCGAAGAAAAAGTCCGCGCCAACGCCTACCACTACGGTCTTGTTACCGAGCCATTGCCAGCCTAAGTGTTGCTCTTCAACGTCCAACAATATTCCCGGGAGAAGCATGGAAAAAGTCGCCATCACCAAACTGCATACTGCTTTCGAGGACATCGTCCGCCATCACCCCGACACCGGCGGCGAATTCTGGTTTGCCCGTGATCTCCAGGCCACTCTCGGCTACGCCAAGTGGGAGAACTTCATCAAGGTGGTCGAGAAAGCCAAGACCGCCTGTATCACCTCGGGCCATACGGTGGAGGACCATTTTCTTGATGTCAGGAAAATGGTCCCCCTTGGGTCTGGAGCTGAGCGGAACATCAGCGACATCGCCCTCACCCGTTATGCCTGTTACCTCATCGCCATGAACGGCGATGCCTCCAAGGAACCCATCGCCTTTGCCCAGACTTACTTTGCGGTGCAGACCCGCAAACAGGAAGTGATAGAGCAGCGCATGGCGGAGGCGGAACGGCTCTCCGCGCGCAAGAAGCTGACGGCCTCGGAGAAACAGCTCTCCGGCATCATCTATGAGCGGGTGGGTGACGAGCGAGGCTTTGCGCGCATCCGTAGCCAGGGCGATCAAGCGCTGTTTGGCGGTATGACCACGCAGCGTATGAAAGACCGCTTGGGGGTGCCGGATAAGCGTCCGCTGGCCGACTTCTTGCCGACCATCACCATCAAGGCCAAGGATTTCGCCAACGAGATCACCAACTTCAACATCAACAAGGACGATCTGCGTAGCGAACCGGTCATCACCCAGGAGCACATCAAGAACAACAGCGATGTCCGGGATGTGCTGATTCGGCGTGGGATCGTGCCAGAAGCTTTGCCTGCCGCCGAAGACATCAAAAAGGTGGAGCGACGTTTGGGTGCGGAAGCGAAAAAGATTTCCAAGTCTGTGGAGTCTCTTGACCCGCTGCCGCCAGGAGAAGAAGAAAGCCCCAGTTCTTGACGGTTACAGAGGTGGTCGCGCACTGGCGCCAGGATACAAAGCCAAGGGCAAAGTGATGCGGTTTGATGGGCACGCTACGCTTAGCCCATCCTAGGGTTACTTCTGCTTACTCCCCAGCGAAGTGTCGTCGCCTATTCATGCAAGAAGTCTGGAGCGCGGGCGTCCCGCCCGCGAGTTTGCGCGGCTACGACAAGCGGGCGAGACGCCCGCGCTCCCGACCTACGACCGCTGCCCCTTCTCCTCCCCATACTTCTTCAACTTCCGCCACAGCGAAACCCGGTCGATGCCGAGCATCTGGGCGGCGAGGGTCTGGTTGCCGTGGGCTTCTTCCAGCACCCAGAGGATGTAGTCGCGTTCCTGTTCTTCCAGCGGGATGACACGGCCGTCGCGGCGGCGGAAGGCGCGGATGGTGAGGTCGCGCAGGTCGTCGGGCAGGTGGCCGGCTTCGAGGGTGTCGCCCTGGCAGATGGCGACGCCGCGTTCGATGATGTTTTCCAGTTCGCGCACGTTGCCGGGGAAGTCGTAGGCCTTGAGCAGGGCGAGTGCGTCTTCCGAGATGGTATGCACCGGTTTGCCCATCACCGGCGCGGCGCGGTCGAGGAAGTGCTGCGCCAGGAGAGGGATGTCCTCGCGCCGTTGCGACAGCGGCGGGATGTGCAGGTTGACGACGTTGAGGCGGAAGTAGAGGTCTTGCCGGAAACGGCCGTCGGCGACCCAGTCCTTCATGTTGCGGTTGCTGGCGGCGATGAAGCGGACGTCGACTTTCGCCGGTTTGGTGCCGCCGATCGGCAGCACTTCCTTTTCCTGGATGGCGCGCAGCAGTTTGACCTGCATGGCGGGCGACATTTCGGTGACTTCGTCGAGGAACAGCGTGCCGCCGTGCGCAGCGACGAGCAGGCCGGTCTTGCCGATGGCGCCGGTGAAGGCGCCCTTTTCGTGGCCGAACAGTTCGTTGGCGAGCAGTTCTTCGTTGAAGGCGCCGCAGTTGACCGCCAGGAAAGGGCCGTCGGAACGGCCGCCGTTGTCGTGCAGATAGCGAGCGAAGAGTTCCTTGCCGGTGCCGGATTCGCCGGTGATCAGCACGTTGCAGCCGGTCGGGGCGACCTGACGCGCCATGTCGAGCAGTTTCTGCATGCCGCCGTCGCGGGTGATGATGCGAGTGCGGCCGGTGAAGGCGTCGAGCTGGGCGCGCAGGGCGCGGTTCTCGCGTTTCAGGCGGATCTTTTCCAGCGCCTCGGCCACGGTCTGGCGCACTTCGTCGAGGCGGAACGGCTTGGCGATGTAGTGGAAGGCGCCTTCCTTCATCGCCTCGACGGCGGTTTCCAGCGTGGCGTAGCCGGTGATCATGATGACCTCGGTATCCGGGTGCTGCGCCTTGCAGCGGCGCAGCAGCGTCATGCCGTCGACCTTGTCCATCTTCATGTCGGTGAGGACCAGGTCGAACGGCTGACTGTCGAGAAGTTCCAGCGCGTGCGGGCCGCTTTGCGTGGCGGTGATGGCATAGCCTTCTTTGGTGAGGACGTGTTCCAGGTTGCGCAGCGCGATGCGTTCGTCGTCGACGAGGAGGAGGCGGTCGGTCATGGGCGATTCGATTCTGGTGACGTGGATTGATGGGCCCGCTGCGCTTGGCCCATCCTACGGGCTGGGTTGGTTGGTCGCGAGTGCGGCGGGCAGGCGGATGCGGAATTCCGCGCCGCCTTCCGGGCGATTGGCGACGCCGATGCAGCCGCCGTGTTCTTCGATGATTTCGTAGGTGATGAACAGGCCAAGGCCGCTGCCGTGGCCGACGGCCTTGGTGGTGAAGAACGGGTCGAACACGCGCGAGAGTAGTTCGGGCGGGATGCCGGGGCCGCTGTCGGCGAGGGTCAGGTCGATTAC
This sequence comes from Hydrogenophilaceae bacterium, assembly GCA_031426735.1. GTDB lineage: Bacteria > Pseudomonadota > Gammaproteobacteria > Burkholderiales > Thiobacillaceae > PFJX01. Next base: position 34,101 of record JASJPK010000118.1, read on the forward strand.
CGCGCTGCCGGGGCGGCATTGGCCGGCCTGGGCAGGAAAGCTGTCGTGCTTGCCGACCACGCCGGCGCGTGCCGCGATGGCCAGTTCGCCGCCGAGGTTGCCTTGCTCGGCCATCGCATCCCAGGCGTTGACGATCAGGTTGAGCAGGACCTGCTGCAGGCGCGGGCGGTCGCCCAGCACGCTCAGCTCCGGCGCGATGTCGACGCGCACTTCGACGCCGGGCGGGCGTTTCGATTTCAGGAAGCGCAGGGTTTCTTCCACCAGTTCGGCCAGCGGCACCGGCGCCGGCTTGAATTCGCGGTCGCCGGCGTAGTCGAGCAGGGCGCGCACGATGCGGCGGGCGCGCAGGGTTTCGGCGTCGATGTCTTCGATCAGCTGGCGATGGAACGCGGTTGCGTGATCGACGGCCATGCCCTCTCCCCCGGCCCCCCCGCTTGCGGGGGAGGGGGGAAAGTCTTCTTTCAGGATTTGCGCCGAGGACGAGATGTTGGACAGCGGGTTGTTGAGTTCATGCGCGACGCCGGACAGCAGGGTGCCGAGCGAGGCCAGTTTTTCCGCGCGCACCAGCGTGTGCTGGCGGCGTTCCAGTTCGTCGAGCACGTGGTTGAAGGCTTCCGCCAGCGAGACGAACTCGCGCTCTGGGCTGTCCAGCGCGAGACGCGTAAGTTGGCCGCTGGCGACGGCGTCCATGCGGGTTTCCATGGCCTGCAGCGGGCGCGTGACCTGGCGCGCCAGCAGTACGCCGGTGAGCGCCAGCAGCGCCGCCACCACCACCAGCGAGATCAACAGATTGCGCTGATGTGCGGCGAGGGCGCTGTTGAGCGACTGGCGCTCCAGCGCAGCGAGGCGTTCGCCGACGGTGACCACCCGGTTGCCGAGGGCGCGTGCCGCATCGGCGACCGACTCGTCGAACGGCGATTGCACGTGGGCGGCCATCGCCGACGTGTAGCGAGTCAGATCATTCTCCAGCCCGGCCGCCGCGCCTGGCCCGGCCAGGGCATCGATGGCGGCGGCGTCGCGGCGCAGCAGTTCGCGTGTGCGGGCGGCAAAGCGGGCGTGGTCGGCCAGATCGTCGGGCTGGCCATAGAGGAAGTGGTTTTTCTCGAAGCGGCGCATTTCCAGCGTGGCGTCGGCCAGTTCCGCCACTTTGCTGCCTTCGCGCG
>JASJPK010000119.1:0-5605 GCA_031426735.1 Hydrogenophilaceae bacterium
CGCAGATGGACGAGTCGACCCAGCAGAATGCGGCGCTGGTCGAGGAAGCGGCCGCAGCGGCAGAGTCGTTGCAGGATCAGGCCGCCAGTCTGAGTCAGGCGGTGGCGGTGTTCAAAACCGGTTTCGGCGCTGGCGCCGTGGCGGTAAAGCCCAGCGTAAGGCGGCAAGCGTCCGCCTTGACCCGGCCCTCTGCGCCGGCCGCGCCGCGCAGCCTGCCGCCGGCCAGCCGCGCCTTACCGGCGAGTGCCGCCGCGAGCAACACCAGCGATGTCGATTTCGACGCGATCATCGATGCGCACCAGTCCTGGAAACAGAAACTGCGCAGCGCCATCGCCGGCGGCAACGAGAAGAATCTGGACCCGGACGAGGTCTGCAAGGACAACGCCTGCGCGCTGGGCAAGTGGATATACAGCGCCGGCAAGGAATTCGAGCATCTGTCGGAATACGAACCGCTGCGCCTGAGCCATGCCGACTTCCATGTCTGCGCCGCCGATATCCTCAGGAAAGCCCAGGCCGGCGACAAGGAAGGCGCCAGCAGCTTGCTGGTCGGCAACTTCTTCGATCTGTCCAACCGCACCATCCACCACATCGTCGCCATGAAACGGCAGAGCAAGAACGCCTGAACTCGGCTGCGCCCGAACCTCCCAGCAGACCTTTACCAACACAGGCATCGGAACCGAACGCGAACATGAGCCTCCCGTCCTCAAAAATCACGCAAGCCTCCCGACGCGTCCTCTGGATCAACGCCATCCTGGCCGCGATCACGCTGATCGTCGCCCTACTGCTGACCATGAACCTCAAGGTTCATCAGAAGGAGGCTGCGCACTTCGACGACGCATCGTTACAGGTCGCCGCAGCGCGCTACAGCACGGTGCAAATCCAGCAATTCCTGACCGACTACAGTCTGACCGGTTCCCAGAACGGCCTGAAGGAGGCCCAGGCGGCGCGCGATGCCAGCCTCGCAGCGCTGAAGGCATTGGCCACTCTCCAGCCGGAAAAGGCTACCCTCCTGCACGCGATGCAGGCCGATACGGAAGCGCTGTTTCATTCCGGCGAAGCCATGGCAGCGGCTTATCTGGGCCAAGGCAAAGCCGCGGGCGACACGGCCATGCAAGGCCCGGGCGGCTTCGACGAAGCCTCCGCGAAACTGGCCGATGCCATCAATCGGCTGAACGAAGACATCCATAAGGGCCAGGCCGCCGACGATGTCGAATCCGAACACATGATCCTGTTGGTTCAGATATTGCTGATCGGATTGACCCTGGCCAACGCCGGCATCCTGCTGACCCTGTTGCGCCGCATGATTCGCAACATCCTCGATCAGTTGGGCGGCGAACCGAGCTATGCCAGCACGGTAGTGCAAACCCTGGCAAGCGGTCGCCTCAATGAACCCATCGAAGTGGCGTCCGACGACAGCGCCTCGTTGCTGGCGAATCTGCGCATTCTGCAAACCGAACTTCAAGGCAACGCGGTACGCGCGGTGGAGAACCTGCGCATCAAGATCGCGCTGGACTCGGTCGACGCCAACGTGATGATGGCGGACACCGAACGCAAGATCATTTACGTGAACCGGGCGGCGGAAACCCTGTTCAAGCAGGCCGAAGCCGACATCCGCCGGCAGTTGCCGCAGTTCGATGCCGGCAAGCTCCTCGGCGCCAGTATCGACAGCTTCCACAAGCTTCCCTCGCATCAGGCCAGCATGCTGGCCACGCTCAGCGCCACCCACAAGAACACCCTGACCATCGGCGGCCGCAGCATGACGGTCACCGCCAATCCGGTGCTCGATGCCAACGGCGCGCGTCTCGGCTCGGTCGTGCAATGGGGCGACCGCACCGCAGAAGTCGCGACCGAGCAGGAAATCTCGCGTCTGGTCGGTGCCGCCGCCGCCGGCGATTTCTCGCATCGCCTCGACATCGCCGGCAAGGACGGCTTCTTCCTGCAACTGGCCGAAGGCATCAACAAGCTGGTGGAAACTTCCGAGCGCGGCATGAACGATGTCGCGCGCGTGTTGAAGGCGCTGTCGCAGGGCGATCTGACCCAGCGCATGGAAGGCGATTACGACGGCCTGTACGGCCAGTTGCAGAACGATACCAATGCGACTTCCGAGCATTTATCGGAAATCATCGCGCAGATTCGCGAAGCGACCGATGCGATCAATACCGCTGCGCGCGAGATCGCGGCGGGCAACGCCGATCTGTCCAGCCGCACCGAGAACCAGGCCGCCAACCTGGAGGAAACCGCCAGTTCGATGGACGAGTTCACCAGCACGGTGCGCCAGAACGCGGACAACGCGCGCCAGGCCAACCAACTCGCCAAGGGCGCCTCGGAAATCGCGGTGAAGGGCGGCGCCGTGGTCGGCCAGGTAGTCCACACCATGGGCGCCATCGCCGCCAGCAGCAAGAAGATCGCGGACATCATCAGCGTCATCGACGGCATCGCGTTCCAGACCAATATCCTGGCGCTGAATGCGGCGGTGGAAGCGGCGCGCGCCGGCGAGCAGGGGCGCGGCTTTGCCGTGGTGGCGGGCGAGGTGCGCAACCTGGCGCAGCGTTCGGCGGCGGCGGCGAAGGAGATCAAGGGGCTGATCGGCGATTCGACCGACAAGGTGACCGATGGCTACCAGCTGGTCGAGCAGGCCGGCGGCACGATGGATGAGGTGGTCAATGCGGTGAAGCGGGTCACCGACATCATGGGCGAGATCAGCGCCGCGTCGACCGAGCAGAGCCAGGGCATCGAACAGGTCAACAAGGCGATTGCGCAGATGGACGAGTCGACCCAGCAGAATGCGGCGCTGGTCGAGGAAGCTGCGGCAGCGGCCGAGTCAATGCAGGATCAGGCCGCCAGTCTGAGTCAGGCGGTGGCGGTGTTCAAAACCAGTTTCGGTGGCGGCGGCGTGTTGGCAAAACCGGGCGTAGCGCGGAAAAGTGCTATGCCTGCCATGACCCGGCTAGCTTCGCCGGCAGCCGCAGCGCCACGTCTGCCGCCGGCCAGCCGTACGTTGCCGGCGCCCGCCCCCGCGGCAAGCAACGCCAGCGACGTCGATTTCGACGCGATCATCGATGCCCACCAGTCCTGGAAGCAGAAACTGCGCAGCGCCATAGCCGGCGGCAACGAAAAGAATCTGGACCCGAACGAGGTCTGCAAGGACAACGCCTGCGCGCTGGGCAAGTGGATATACAGCGCCGGCAAGGAATTCGAGCATCTGTCGGAATACGAACCGCTGCGCCTGAGCCATGCCGACTTCCATGTCTGCGCCGCCGATATCCTCAGGAAAGCCCAGGCCGGCGACAAGGACGGTGCCAGCAGCTTGCTGGTCGGCAACTTCTTCGATCTGTCCAATCGCACCATTCATCACATCGTCGCGATGAAACGACATAGCAAAATCGCCTGAGCAAGACTGTCCATGCTTCCGCGCCCCCGAAACCAGACGGCTTAGCTATCCAAGGAGTCAGCACCATGCGACAGAACCTTCCCGTGACCGGCAACGAATATATGTTGCGCGAGGGAATCCAGATTGTTTCGGCCACCGATACCAAAGGCCTGATCACCTTCTGCAATCCGGACTTCGTCGAAGCCAGCGGCTTCAGCGAATCCGAACTGATAGGCGCGCCGCACAACATCCTGCGCCATCCCGACATGCCGGCGGCCGCGTTCAAGGATTTATGGGAAACCCTGGCCACCGGCCATCCCTGGTCGGGGCTGGTGAAAAACCGGCGCAAGAACGGCGACCATTACTGGGTGCGTGCCTACGCCAGCACGATCAAGCAGAACGGCAAGATCAGCGGCTATCTCTCGATTCGCGCCAAACCGGGCCGCGACGAAGTGGCTGCCGCGGAAGCACTCTACAAAGACATTCGCGAAGGACGCGCCAAGGGGATATATCTAAAAGAAGGCCGCCTGCGGCATACCGGTCTGCGCGGTGTCATCGAGAATTTCCGGAATATGAGTCTGGGGGCGCGTCTCGCCGCTGCCATCGCCATGATGGCGATCTTCCTGGCAACCATCGGCAGTGTTGGCGTGTTCGGCATCAACCAGTCGAATCAGAGCGTCGACGAGGTTTACGCCAAGGCACTGGAACCGGCGAAGCTGGCCGAACAGATTCGTTTCCTGCTGTCCGACAGCCGCGGCCAGATACTGCTCGGCATGCAGCATAACCCGGCCTATCCACTCGCCAAGTTGCATGACCACGCCATCTCGACGCACCTGGATGCCATCGGCGACAACAGCACCAAGATCACCGAGGCCTGGAATACGCTATCCAAGGTGGCGTTCGATCCGGAAGTTGCGGCCAGCAGCAAGGTCAAGGCAGCACTGGAGAAATTCCAGCAATCGCGCACCCGGTTCGGCCAGGATGGCATCCTGCCGGCCAAATCCGCCTTGCAGGCCGAGATGTACGACGATATCGGCGACATGCTGATCGACAGCATCAACCCGCTCTACAAGACGCTCAACGAGGACACCGGCACGCTGCTCGCCGCGCTGGACGACTATGCGCAGGAGGAACGCACGACCGCAGCAACGAACGGCGCCACGATGCGCAATGTCATGCTGCTGGTCTTCCTGCTCGGGCTCGTCGGTGCCGGCCTCGTCGGCTGGCTGCTGATGCGGGCCATCGTGCAGCCGTTGCAGCGCACGATGGGCTACTTCGACAAGATCTCCGAAGGCCGCTACGACAACGCCATCCAGGTCGATCGCCATGACGAAATCGGCAGGGTGCTGGAAGCCCTCGCCAACATGCAGATTCGCCTCGGCTTCGATGTCGCCGAATCGCGCCGCATCGCCCAGGACAGCCTGCGCATCAAAACCGCGCTGGACAACTCCACCGTGGGCATCACCGTCTCCGATGCTGAAGCCAAACTGATTCACATGACACCGAGCGCGCGCAGCCTGCTGCAAAGTCTGGCCGCGCCCGGCCAGAATGTGGACAGTCTGCTCGGCGGCAAACTGTCCAGCCTGTTTACCGACGCCGCCGCTGCCGCCCGCTTCGATCAAGCCGTGCTTTCCGGTGCGCAGGTCGACATGGAATCGAACGGCCATCATCTGCGCCTGATTGCGCGCCCGATCCTGGATGAAAGCGGCAAGCAACTCGGCCGCGTCACCCAATGGCAGGACCGTACCGCCGAAGTCGCGGTTGAACGCGAAGTCGCCAACCTGGTCGGCGCCGCCGCCGCCGGCGATTTCACGCATCGCCTCGATCCGGCCGGCAAGGAAGGCTTCTTCCTGCAGCTGGCCGCAGGCATCAACAAGCTGGTGGAAACTTCCGAGCGTGGCATGAACGATGTCGCGCGCGTGTTGAAGGCGCTGTCGCAGGGCGATCTGACCCAGCGCATGGAGGGCAATTACGAAGGTCTGTACGGCCAGTTGCAGAACGACACCAACACGACTTCCGAACGCCTGGCCGAAATCGTCAGCCAGATTCGCGACGCGACCGATGCGATCAGTACCGCTTCACGCGAGATCGCATCCGGCAACTCGGATCTGTCCGGCCGCACCGAGAACCAGGCCGCCAGCCTGGAGGAAACCGCCAGTTCGATGGACGAGTTCACCAGTACGGTGCGCCAGAACGCGGACAACGCGCGCCAGGCCAACCAACTCGCCAAGGGCG
>JASJPK010000120.1:0-24850 GCA_031426735.1 Hydrogenophilaceae bacterium
AGGTGATGGACCAACTGGTCAACACCCGCTTGCTGACCCAGGCTGCCGGCAAGGCGGGTTTCTCGGTCCTCGATCCGCAAGTGCAGGCCGTGCTGACCGGTGTCGAAATCTTTCAGGAGAGCGGCAAGTTTTCCGAGGCGCGGCTGGATGCCTGGCTGAGGAGTCGCGGAATGGCGCGTAACGAATTGCTGGCGATGATCGGGCAGGACCTTTTGCTCAAGCAGGTGCAGATCGGTTACGGCGAGGGCGCGGTGTTTGCTTTGCCGAGTGCGACTCGATTGGCCGGCTTGCTGGCGCAGCAGCGCGAAGTGAATGAAGTGGTTTTCGACAAGAAGGCTTACAGCAATGTCGTGCGCATCGACGACAAGGCGATCGAAGCCGAGTTCAAGGCGCATCAGGCCGATTACGCGACGCCGGCCATGGTCCGCGTGCAATATCTGACGCTGTCGCAAGCGGCGCTGGAAGCCGGAATTCAGATCACTGACGAGCAGGCGCGCAAGTTCTTCGAAGAGAATCCGGCGCAATTCCAAGAGCCGGAGCAACGCCGCGCCAGCCACATTCTGATCAAGCTGGATGCCGGCGCCGATGCTGCCGCCAAACAGGCCGCCAAGGCGCGTGCCGAGCAGCTGCTGGCGGAAGTCCGCAAAACGCCCGCCAAGTTCGCCGATCTGGCCCGCCAGCATTCGCAGGATCCGGGTTCGGGCGCCAAAGGCGGCGATCTCGGCGCGTTCTCCCGCGACATGATGGTGAAGCCCTTTGCCGATGCGGCCTGGTCGATGCAGCCGGGCGAGATTCGCGGCCTGGTCGAAAGCCAGTTCGGGTTCCACATCATTCGTCTCGACGGCATCGTCGGCGGCGCCAAGATGGGCTTCGCGGTGGTCAAGGACGACATCGTCAAGGCCATGAAGCAGCAGGAGGCGCAAAAGCGTTTTGTCGAGTCAGCCGAGCGATTTAGCAACATGGTTTACGAGCAGCCGGAAAGCCTGCAGCCGGCGGCGAAGGAATTCAGCCTCAAGATCGAGGAGAGCGGCTGGATCGGCAAGGGCAATGCGCAGCCTGCCATGCTGGGCGATACCCGTTTGATGGACGCGCTGCTGAGTCAGGATTCGCTGAGCAAGAAACAGAACGTCGAAGCGATCGAAGTTGCGCCCAACACGCTGGTATCGGCACGCGTCATCGAGCATCGTCCCGCCGGGATGCGTCCGCTGGCCGAAGTGGCCGGTGAAATTCGTGCTCGCCTGACCGCCATTGCCGCGGCCAAACTGGCGGCGGAAGCCGGCAACAAGGCGTTGCAGGCCGCGCGTGCCGGTCAGGCACCGGCGAATCTGTCTGCACCGATGTCCGTTTCGCGCATGCAGCCGCTGAATGTGCCCGCCGCTTCGGTGCGCGCCATTTTCAGTGCCGATGCAAGCAAGCTGCCGGCCTGGGTCGGCGTCGAATCGGCGGAAGGTTACCGCGTGTATCGGATCAATCGCATCGCGGCGGTCGAACCTCCAAAGGAGCAGGTCAAGGCGATGCGCAACGATATCCGGCGTTTGCTGGCGCAGGAAGAAATGCGCGCCTATCTGGAAAGCGTCAAGGCCGCGACCAAGGTCAAGATCGAGCCGACCGCGCTGGAGCCGAAGGCGGAGTAATTCAAGGTGCGGTGAATCAACCGCGACAACAAAAAAGCCGGGCAAGCCCGGCTTTTTTGTTGCCTGCAATGACCTCAATCGTCGGTCGACAAGCCCGCTGTGCTGCTGAAGCCGGAATCGACATAGGTGATTTCGCCGGTAATGCCGGAAGCCAGGTCGGACAGCAGGAAAGCGGCGGCATTGCCGACTTCCTCGATGGTGACGTTGCGACGCAGCGGTGAGTGCTTTTCGCCCCAGGCCAGCAGCTTGTTGAAATCGGCGATGCCGGAAGCGGCCAGGGTCTTGATCGGGCCGGCGGACAGGCCATTTACCCGGATGCCTTTCGGGCCGACGCTGGTGGCCAGGTAATACACGCTGGCTTCCAGGCTGGCCTTGGCCAGGCCCATCACGTTGTAATGCGGCACCGAGCGGACGGCGCCGAGATAGCTCATGGTCAGCATCGCGGCATTGCGGCCGAGCATCATCGGCAGGCCGGCTTTGGCCAGCGCGGTGAAGGAGTAGCTGGAGATGTCGTGCGCTACGCGGAAGTTTTCGCGCGTGACGAAATCGAGATAACTGCCATCCAGCGCTTCTTTGGGTACGTAGGCGATGGAATGCACCAGGCCGTCGAGGCCATCCCAATGCTTGCCGAGGCTGTCGAACAGCGCGGTGATTTCCTCGTCGCTGCTGACGTCACAGGGGAACAGCAAAGGCGTTGCGCCGCTGAACTCGCTGATCAAGCCCAGTACGCGATCCCTTACTTTCTCGCCCTGATAGGTGAAGGCCAGCTCGGCCCCCTCGCGGTGGCAACATTTTGCGACGCCGTAGGCAATCGAACGGTTGCTGAGCAAACCGGTGATGAGAATCTTCTTGCCAGCGAGAAAGCCCATGAGTCGAATCCTGATAATTTCAAACGCGCGGATTATACCCATGCGGCTGCATCCGCCTAAGCATGGCGCTACCATGCACGGTGTTAACAGGAGCGAATTGCATGAGCGCAAAAATTATCGCCGTGGTCAATCAGAAGGGCGGCGCCGGCAAGACGACGTTGGCCATGTTGCTGGCCGGCAGTTTGGCCGATCGCGGCAAGCGCGTCCTGGTGGCGGATGCCGATGTGCAGAACACCGCCGTGCATTGGTCCGTCATCGGGTCGGGTTTTCCGGCCGAGGTGGAAGATGTTTCCGGTGAGGAGAGCAAGTTGCACAAGGCCTTGCGCAAACGTTCGGAAGAGTTCGATTACATCGTCATCGACAGCCCGCCGGCGGCGACCGCGCCGGTAACCGCGAGCGCCCTGCGTGCCGCGCATCTGGCTCTGGTGCCGGTGATCCCTTCGCCGCTCGATCTGTGGGCTTCGGTGCGCATTCGCGAGGCCATCGTGCATGCGCGCAACAAGAACCCGGAACTGGAAGCGCGTCTGGTGGTGAACCAGATGCAACCGAACACGTTGCTGGCGCGCGAGGTACTCGCCATGCTGCCGGAATTCGGCATTCCGATGCTGGCCGCCAGCCTGAAGAGCCGCACGGCGTACCGTCAATGCGCCGCGCTCGGCGGCAGCATTCTTTCGCTCGGCAATCGCGCCGCGCTGGCGGTCATGGAAGTGGATGCCTTGCGGCGCGAGGTGGAAGGCCTGCTGCGCGGACGTTGACCCTTGCCCTTGCAGACGCCATGACGACGATCACTACCTTCGATTTTCTGCGCCACGGCGAACCGGTCGGCGGCAGGAAATACCGCGGCCAGAGCGACGATCCGCTGTCCGAAAAGGGCTGGGCGCAGATGCGTGGCGCCTGCGCCGGCGAGCAGTCCTGGCAGGCCATCGTCAGCTCGCCGTTGGCGCGCTGCCGGGCTTTCGCGGAGTGGCTGGCCGAAACCCGCGCAGTGCCGCTGCAACTCGATATCCGCCTGGCCGAAGTCGGCTTCGGCGTCTGGGAAGGGCAAACGGCGGAACAGCTCAACCAGCGCGATCCCGACTGTGTTGCGCGGTTCAAGCGCGATCCGGTCGGCAATCGGCCGGAAGGTGCCGAGCTGCTGGCCGATTTCCATGCGCGCGTCAGCGCCGCTTACGAAGCGATGCAGCAGATTTACGCCGGCCAGCATGTTCTCGTCGTCGCGCATGCCGGCGTCATCCGCATGGCGATCTGCCATGCCCTCGGCCTGCCGCCCGCGCAGGCTTACCGGATCAACGTCAGTTCTGCCGGCATGGCGCGGATTCGTGTCGAACACAAAGCCGGCCAGCGTTTCGATAGCCTGATGTGGCTGAGCAAGGGGAGTTGACCGGGCGGTTAACCGGCCAACGCCGAGAAATCGCCGAAGATTCGGTATTCCGCGATCAATCCATCGCGCAGTTTGAAGATGTTGGCGAAAGGCACGCTGAGTTGGCTGCCGTCGTGGCGGGTATAGGTGACCTTGCCGTGCATGCTCAGGCTGTCGCCGCTTTGCCAGTGTTCGGTCAGCTCGTGGTGCAGTCTGGCGAGACTGGCAAAAAAGCCGCTAACGGCAGCCTGTGCCTGCTCGCGGCCATGCAGCGTCGGCGCGTTGGCAAAAGTGAATGCCACATCGGGACTGAGAAAATCGGCAAAAGCCGGTGCGTCGCGCGCGTCGATGGCGGCGAATAACGCTTGCAGACGTGCGGGCATAAGCGAGCGACTACACCTTGGCTTTCGGCTTCCGGCCGGGGGCGGCAGTGGGGGTAAAGCCAGCGACGCGGCACAGCATGCCTTCGCATTTCTTGCCATCGACGAAGCGCGTGGTGTGACACATGATGACGTCGCCCTTGTTCGACAATTCCGTGAGCCGAAGACGTACGTCAGCCAGCGTGATTCCTACCGCTTCAGCGATTTCGGTATCGAGCCGTTCACCCTTTTGTTTCAAATAATCGAATATTTCCTGCATGTTCATAACTCCTTATTCGCGTGAGCGGAATGGTCTACGCAGTCTCGCAGAAAGCGTCCTGCGCAGTCCTGCCCCTTCGCGCAATCTCTCCAAGAGAACCGGAAAATCGAGCGGCACGCGACTGGCCAGGTTTTCCGCCCGATCTTCCAGTAGCGTCCAATCCGGTGGATAGCCGGTATCGGCAAAAGCGAAGGCGATATGGTTGTCGCCGCCGGTTACGCGTCCTAGATGGACGCGGTATTCGAACACTTCGTTGAGCAGCGCAAAGTGTTTTTGCCAGTCTTCCATCGGACCGGCGTAATTGGCGACGAGAACGCCGCCGGGCCGGAGTCGCCGGCGCGCCGCCTGGTAGAAGGCGTGATTGAGAAATGCCGGCGCAATGCCTTCCGTGTCGAAGCCATCCAGCAAGAGCACGTCGGTATCTCCTTCCGCGGCGGGCAGGAATTCGGCGGCATCGGCCTGGATGATCGCAAGCCGGGTGTCGTCGGGGATGTTGAACTCCCCACGCAACGCGATGACATCGGCATTCACCTCCACCACGGTCAGGCGCGTGCGCGGTAGATGCAGGTGGCAGAACTTGGCGAGGGAACCGCCGCCCAGCCCGACCATCAGCACATGGCCGGGGTCCGGCACGAACAACAGGAACGCCATCATCTTGCGGGTGTAAGCAAAATCGAGCGCGTAGGGGTCGTCGATGTGCATTGAGCTCTGCACGGCACAGAGGTTGAAGTGCAGGCGTCGCGTGCGACCATCCTCGATGATGAACGGCTTGCCGTAGCTGCCGCTCAGAATGCGGCTATACAGCCGTTTCGGGTCGCACTGCGACGATTCGAGCAAGCGCAGGCTGCCGCGTTCTCCCAGGAGTTTGCCAGGCAGTTCCGGGAGCGGGATGGTATGCAACTCAGTCTTGTATTTCATCGTCCTCCCATTCGTCTGAAGCCGCGCTGACATAGGGCTGCGGCGTATGCCCCGACAGCTTTTCAAGGCTGGATGAACAGGCTGTGTCCAGCTCGAAAAATTGCGCGAGAGACCATGACTCGACCAACCGGTCCAGGCACAACGATAGGCGTTTCAGCGACGCAATGTCGACATATTACATGGTAATCCGATGATAATAAAATTATCATTATGTGCACATCGAATTCACATCAAGGGACTTTCATGGAAAACCGAACCGCCAGGATGACGATCCTGATCGATCCGTTAAAGAAGCAGATCTTCGAAGACATCTGTGCTCAGCAAGATCTCACGTCTTCGCAAGTGATCCGCAAACTGATGCGCCAGTACATCCTCGAACACGCCGGGTCGCGCGAGCTGCCCGAATGGCTGACCCGGCCCATCGCCAAAGCCGAAAGCAAGTCGCAGTGATCGAACGCATCGTTCAGGCGAACGCGGGCTGGCGTTTATCGTGAACCACGACAGCCAGCAAGTTCGCGAACTGCGGCGGCGTATCCCGGCGTTCGCCTGTGAACCGGGTTGCCATGATTGCTGCGGGCCGGTCACGGCGTCGAGCGAGGAGATGGCCCGGCTTCCGGTCAAAAGTGACGCGGAACATGCGACCGCGTTGGCCGCGTTGTGCTGTCCGCATCTGGCTGACACGGGCTGTCAGGTCTATGCGGAACGCCCGCTGATCTGCCGTTTGTACGGCACGACGCCACGACTCGCCTGCCCGAATGGCAAGCGCCCCGATGTCATGATCGATCCACGTATCGAGCAACGAATTTACCGATTTTTCGCGTCGACGCGGCATGTGCTGGTCTGAAGAAAAATGAAAAAATCGCCGAAAAATCCAGACGAACGCAAAGAAACTGCAGAAAAGTCATTCTTCTATTGGGATGGCGAGACGCTGGTGCTCAACATACTGGGCAAACCCAGCGCGAAACAGGATGCCATCGGCAAGCCCTACGGCCATCAACTCAAAGTCAGCGTCACCGCCGCCCCGCGCGCAGGCCGGGCGACCGATCATATGGTGCGTTTTCTGGCAAATGAATTCGACGTCGCCACGGGCGATATCGAGGTCGTGTTCGGCCGCATGAATGTCAATAAACAACTGCGCATCAAATCACCCAAGCGGCTGCCGGCGGTAATTGCTCAGCAGACATTGGTCTAGCAGCCCGATAGGCGGCCCAGGCCGGGATCAGGAATCAGATATCCACACCTTCCGACCAGATCAGCGCGTTGACGTGGGCAAGGTTGACCGCATCCGCGTCGAGGCCGATGTCGGCGGCGCTGGCGGCGATCGTGGCCTGGTCGAAGCGTTCGCAGGCGAGGGCGAGCTTGAGGTAAGGCGCGTAGATGCCGCTGTGTCTGGTCAGGGCGTCGTTCACCGCTTGCGGCAGATGCAGGCCGGCCAGGGCCTTTTCCATCGGCTGGTTGAGCAGCGCGTCGAGCATGGAAAAAATGCCGACGATGAACAGGCCGTCGCGTTCGTTTCGTTTCAGCTTGTCCTGGCCCAGGCTTTCGGTGAAGCGGGCGCGCACCAGAGCGGTACGCAGCAGCGTCTGGCTGCGCGGATCGACTTCGCCGCCGGTGAACAGCAGCAGCGTCAGCCAGCGGTAGACCTGGTCGTAGCCGAGCAGGATCAGCGCGTGGCCGATGGATTCGATGGTCTGGCGCAGGCCGATGGCAGGGGAGTTGATGTAGCGCATCAAACGGTAGGTCAACGCCGGATCGAGCTTGAAGGTTTTTTCGATTTGCGGAAATTCGGCGCGATTTCTGACCTGATTGAGCAGTTCGATGACCCGCATGCTGCTGCTGTCGAGGCGATGCGCGGCGGAGGCTTGCGGGTACGTGTAGTAGTAGCCCTGGAACAGGTTGAACGAGAGCTTGCGGCAGGCTGCGTACACCTCCGGAGTGTCGACCTGGGTGGCGATCAGGCGCGATTTCCGGCCGGGGCCGCTACTCAGGTTGCGCACGACCTGTTCGGCGAGCGACATTGCGTCGTGGTGCCTGGTGTCTAGGCGGATGTAGCGACAGTAATCGGCGAGTTCCTGATTTTCCAGCGGATCGTCGAGCGCAATCTGCAGGCCGTCATGGGCCAGTTGTTCGACGCGGGCGATGAGCGCGGGCGAACTGACGCCGGGGTGGAGCGCAACCACCACCTTGTCTTTCGGCAGTTGCTCCAGCAACGGGCTATGCAGCGTTTCGGCGCCGACGCAGAGAAACGTCAACTTGTCGCCCAGTGCGCGCTGGAACGCCAGATCGATGGCGCTGGTCAGCAGCAATTCATCCTCAGCCTGCTGCGGTGTCGGGGCGCACGGCAGCGCCTCCGGTGGCGTCGTCATGCCGGCGTCGCGCCGTTTCAGTTCGTAGCCGACGATGCGATGTTCGCTGTCCAGAATCGGCTGTCGGGTGAGGAAGCGTTGCAGGGTTGCAATGCCATCGACGGGTTTCGGCGCGTCCTTGGGTGATTCGCTCATGGCTCAGGCGCCTTTTTGAAAGTGTTCGAACAAGTTGTTCACGGCGCGGTCGATCAGCGGCACGTTGTCGATGACCTGCGCGCGCCCGTCGCGGAATTTGGCGGCGAGGCCTTGCGCATTGATCGAAACGGCGCGCTGGCCGAGCCGATTGGTGAACAGGTAAGTGCCCTGCAGTGGGCTGATCCAGGCCAGCTTGGCGCGCAGGTTGACGCCGTCATCCTGTTTGAATTCGATCCAGACGCCGCGCTTGAGTTCTTTCACCATGCTTTCGTGATGACTGTCGCGCGGTTCGTCCCAGGCAGCGCCACGCACGCCGCCGATGGTGATTTCCTCGATATCCGAATCCACCTCCTGTGCGGCGGCGATCTCCTGCAACAGCGCGGCATCCGGAATGATGGCTTCGGTCAGAAGCGGAATGTCCTCGAAGTCCTGCGTTGCGAAAACCGGCGCCTGCTGCGCCGACAGATCGGGGATATCGGTGCTTGCGACCGCGCTGGCCGCTGCTTCGGTCTCGCCTTGTTCGCCGTGGAAGCCGGCTTTCACCGCGACCGCGTGGCATTTCACCAGATCGGAAAAAAACGCGTCGCGCACTGCTTTGCCCAGGCCAAGCGCATTGATGCCGCTATCGAGGCGTTTCAACAGACGCGGCAACAGTTCGATCAGTTTGCGGCGTTCTTCCTTGTCGGTTTTCGGCGTCAGACTCCAGAGCAGGTCGTTCATGGTGGCCACGTCAGCGTTCCATTCCGGGCTGCCTTCGCCTTTGTCGACGTAGGTTCCGGCCAGCCGGGTTTCCCAGTGGCCGAGCAGAAATTCGCGGATCGGCGCCGGTGTCGGATGGTCGAGCAGACTGGCCGCGATCGTGTCATGCGCAACGACCTGAGCGATGGCAAGTTGTTCGCGGTTGCGCAGAAATTGGGCGCTGCGGCTGGTAAGCGTGTCGCTGAGCTGTTTCTCTTCGGCCAGATAGGCCTGAAATTCGCTCAGCGCGTCGGAGAAGACATCGAGGCCGTCGTCGAACTGGTTGAGGATGCGCTGGACGAGTTCTTCGATCTTTTGATACAGGCTGCTGTCGTGGCCTTCTTCCGGATCCCAGCCGAGCGAGGCATCGGCGAGCAGATCCAGCAGTCGGCGCGCTGGATGCGCTTTCTGCGAGAAGAATGACTTGTCGAGCATGGTCACCTTCAACACCGGAATCTGCAGGCGGCCGATCAACGCTTTCATTGCATCCGGAATGCGGTTGTCGCCGAGGATGTAGTCGAACACCAGCACCACGATGTCCAGCGTCATCGCATCCATCTGCCCCATCATCCCGGCCGCGCGCGAGTTCTTCAGTTCGCGCAGCACGTTGATGTGGCCGTCGGCGATCAGCTCCGCATTCAGCCCGCCCGCAGCCAGGCCAAGGCCTTCGAGGCGGCCATGCTGGAGCTGGGTCAGCGCCTGCATCACCGCCGGGTCGATACTCTGGCCGCCGCTCAGTCCCGTCGCAGCGCCGCTTTCCAGCCCGCCGGGCAGCATGGACATGCCGGGGATAGCCGGACCGGCCATGCCGGCGTGTCCGAAAGCCATCAGCTGCTGCAGCATGGCGAACATGTCCTGTCCGCCGGCGCCGGCCGCGCTATTGCCGCCTGGCAGCGGACTCGGAGCGGTCGCAACCGGCGCGGCAGCCGGCGCGGGGCGCGTCATACCGACGCGGATGGTCGGCAGTACGTTGTGCTCGATCAGATGGCGGTTGACCTCCTGATAGACGCTGCGCACCTTGGCTGGGAAATACTTGTTGATACGCGTCACCAGCAGCAGCTTGATCTTGACGCTGGCATTCTGGTCTTTCAGCGCATCGAGCAGCGCGGCACCGATCGCGTCCGGACCGAGCGGGATCTGCTCGGTGGTCAGGTCGGGTTCGTTGAGCAGTACGCCCATGCGTTTGCCCAGACCGAACAACTCCTCGCCGCAGGTGTTGGCGATGGCGTTGGCGATGGTGTTGGCAGCCAGCGACTCTTCCAGATCGTCCGGCTCCAGCAGACTCAGGTTGGACAGGTCCAGATCGCGGATGCCGGACTCGGCGTGAACACGCCGTTTTTCTGCGTTGAAGCGGGTAAAGAAGTGCTTCCTGAAACCGGCTGTGATCGACGCGCTCTTTTCACGCGCCAGCTCCATGCTGTCCATGTACAGGCTGTACATTTCCTGCGAAGGCATCTTGCCGGCAAGCTCGGTCAACTCGGCGACCACGCGCGTCAAGGTTTGCGCAAGGTCTTCGGACAGCCGCGCGGCGACCATATCGCGGCAACTATCCAGCATTGCGGTTTCCGGCATCGATCTATCTCCTGGCTGGGCGCTCAGTTCCATCTCAACGGCAAGCATAACGGTCTATCCGTAGCCATAGATGCCTATATAGCCCCGATTTTCAAGCAAATGACGGCGTCGCCGTGCCAAATAAACCCATCGCCCTCGCAAGAAAGACGCCGGTTCCGTAACGGATTGTCGTAGGAGCGCCTTCCAAGGCGCGATGTCCGGAGCGATCGCGCCTTGGAAGGTGCTCCTACGAGTGGAGCCATCACTCACCCTGAGGGTGAAGCGCCAAACAAACCGGCGCCGGCGTCCCGCCGGCCAGCCGGCCAGAGGCCGGCGCTCCCAGCAGGGCGCCGATTTCGTGGCTTAAGTTCCTGATAGCGTGAAACGCCACGCTAAAGCGGCAACGGCTCCGCTGCACCAGTGCATGGCACGCCGGTTCCGTAAGCCGCTGAAGCGGCAACGGCTCCGCTGCATTGTCAAGCCTTGTTCGCCGGGGCTGGTTGCCCCATCCTCACGCCCCTTGCTCGACACCTCCTCTGCCGGACTTACCGCCATGCCCATCGAACACCCCAATGCCATCGAAAATCGCATCGCCCAGGAACTCGGCGTCCACGCCAACCAGATCGCCGCCGCCGTGGCGCTGCTCGATGACGGCGCCACGGTGCCGTTCGTCGCGCGCTACCGCAAGGAAACCACCGGCGGCCTCGATGACACCCAGTTGCGTCAACTGGAAGAGCGGCTGGGCTATCTGCGCGAGCTGGAGGAACGGCGTGCGGCGGTGCTGACCAGCATCCAGGAACAGGGCAAGCTGACGCCGGAATTGCAGGCCGAGATCGTGGCAGCCGAGACCAAGCAACGCCTGGAAGATCTGTATCTGCCCTACAAACAAAAACGCCGCACCAAGGCGCAGATCGCCCGCGAAGCCGGCCTCGGCCCGTTGGCGGAAAAGTTGTTGGCCGACCCGATGCTGGCACCGGACGCCGAAGCCGCCGCATTCGTCGATCTGGAAAAAGGCGTCGCCGACGTGAAAGCCGCGCTCGACGGCGCGCGCCAGATTTTGATGGAACAGTTCTCCGAAGATGCCGCGCTGATCGATAAGCTGCGCAGCCATCTGCAGGACAACGGCCGCATCGTTTCCCGCCTGATCGAGGGCAAGGAAGCAGAAGGCCAGAAATTCCGCGACTGGTTCGCGTTCGACGAGCCCTGGCAAGCAATGCCGTCGCACCGCGCGCTGGCGCTGTTCCGCGGCCGCAACGAGGGCGTCCTGTCGGTGACCGTCAAATTGCCGGAAGAACTTGCCGAGAAGCCCTCCAGCCCGTGCGAAGGTCACATCGCTGCCCACCTCGGTCTGCGCGATCAGGGCCGTCCCGGCGACAAGTGGCTGCTCGACACAGTGCGCTGGGCCTGGAAGGTGAAGCTGTCGCTGCATCTGGAACTGGACTTGATGAACGCGCTGTTCGAGCGCGCCGAGCATGAAGCCATCCGCGTCTTCGCCAGCAACCTGAAAGACTTGTTGCTGGCCGCGCCGGCCGGACCGAAAGCGGTGATCGGTCTCGACCCCGGCATCCGCACCGGCGTCAAGGTGGCGGTGGTGGACCGCACCGGCAAGGTGCTCGATACCGCCGTGATCTACCCGCACGAACCGCGCAACGACTGGAACGGCGCGCTGGCCACGCTGGCGAAACTGGCCAGCAAGCACGGCGCGGAATTGATCAGCATCGGCAACGGCACCGCCAGCCGGGAGACCGACAAACTCGCCGCCGATCTCATTTCCCAACTCGCGCGCTTGCAACCGGAACTGGCGCTGACCAAGGTGACGGTCAGCGAAGCCGGCGCCTCGGTGTATTCCGCCTCCGAGCTGGCCGCGCGCGAGTTCCCGGACATGGACGTGACGCTGCGCGGCGCGGTCTCCATCGCCCGCCGCCTGCAGGACCCGCTCGCCGAACTGGTCAAGATCGAACCCAAGGCGATCGGCGTCGGCCAGTACCAGCATGACCTCGGCCAGGCCAAGCTGGGCCAGGCACTGGAAGCGGTGGTGGAGGATTGCGTCAACGCGGTCGGCGTCGATGTGAACACCGCTTCGGCCGCGCTGCTCACCCGCGTGTCCGGCCTGAACACCACGCTGGCCAATCAGATCGTCGCGCACCGCGATGCGCACGGCCCATTTGCCAATCGCGATGCACTGAAGCAGGTGCCGCGCCTCGGCCCGAAGACGTTCGAACTCGCCGCCGGCTTTCTGCGTGTGCCGGGCGGCGACAACCCGCTCGACGCCTCGTCGGTGCATCCTGAGGCGTATCCGGTCGTGCAGCGCATCCTGGCCGACCTGAAGCTGGACATGAAAGGCATGATCGGCAATACCGACGTGCTGAAGCGGCTGGATGCCGCGAAGTATGTCGACGCGCGTTTCGGCCTGCCCACCGTGCGCGACATCCTGAAGGAGCTGGAAAAACCCGGACGCGACCCGCGTCCGGCGTTCAAGGCGGCGGCGTTCATGGACGGCGTCAACGACCTGAAGGACCTGCAACCGGGCATGCAACTGGAGGGCGTCGTCACCAACGTCACCAACTTCGGCGCCTTCGTCGACATCGGCGTGCATCAGGACGGCCTGGTGCATATCTCGGCGCTGTCCACCAAGTTCGTCAAAGACCCGCGCGAGGTGGTCAAGGCGGGCGATATCGTCAAGGTCAAGGTGCTGGAAGTGGATATCCCGCGCAAGCGCGTCGCGCTGACCATGCGGATGCAGGACGCGCTTCCGGCCAAGACTGCTGCGGCGCCGACCCAGCGTGTGCGTCCCACACAGGCGAAACCGCCGGAACCGGCCGGCGGTGCGTTGGCGGATGCGTTGAAGAGGGCGGTCGGTCGGAAGTAAACCAGCAGGGCGTGGATTGGAGCGCCGGCTTCCAGCCGGCCGGCCGGCGGGACGCCGGCGCTCCTTGGGGAAGTCAGTGGTTTTGACGGTATGCAGCTTCACAACAACTTCATCAACGCCACCCCGCCCAGAATCAGCGTCACTACGCCAACCAGTCCGCGCAAGGTGGCTTCAGAGGAACGCCGCACGGTCAGCGTCGCCATCGGCACCGAAAGCAGGGCACCCAGCGCCAGCGGCATGGCCAGTTCCCAGGCGATGCTCTTGCCCAGTGCGAGGTAGCCCAGCACGCCGATCAAGCAGGTCAGCGATTCCGCGACGGAGGTCACGGCCACCGCGTGTTTGGCGGGCAGGCCGGAAACCACCTGGCCGGCGGTAACCAGCGGGCCGTAACCGCCGCCGGACAAACCCTTGTTGAACGCGGCAACGGCGCCGATGGCAACGATGCCGCCGGCCCGGTACGGAATCTGGCGATTGCGCGTCAACAGGATGATGACGCCCATCGCCAGGATGATCGCGGTGATGAACAGGCCCAACCAGAATTTAGAAATGCTGACTGCCAGCCATACCGCCAGCAATGCGCCGATGCCGCTCAGGCTGCCCAGCAGCAGTGTGGTTTTGCGGGCGCGGGCGTCATGCAGAAAGTCGACATTGCCATCGCGCTGATGCAGCACGCCGGCGGCGAGTCCGGTCATCAACTCGCTCAACAGCACGGCGGGAACGATCTGCAGCGGCGCGAAGCCGGCCAGCAGCAGCACCGGCGTCAACGTCGTGCCGTAGCCCATGCCCAGGCTGGAATCCATGTATTCGCAGGCCAGTGCCGCCATGAAAATGGCCAGCACGGTAAAGGTCGGCAGACCCAGCGTGGCCTGCGCCGGGACGTTCCAACCCGGCATGAAATGCAAGGTGATCAGCAAGCCGACCACGCCCGTCACCAGAAACAGCCACAAACGCGTGCGCCGGCTGGACAGCGGCGGCAGAGCGGCAAAGGACAGCGCGGGCATGATCGACTCCTGAGGGTTGCGGATGTCCTTGTCCTGCATATGCCGTGCCAAGTCGATGCTGCGTCCTCGCATAGCGATGTAGCCTGGATGCAGCGCAGCGGAATCCAGGGGTGCGCGTGCAGGATTCCGCTGCACTGCATCCTGACTACTAACCTTGTTTCTTGGCTTGCCTTGCCTAGACTGGTTAATGAAACAGAAAAACGAGGAAATAAAATGGATATCAATGAAATAAAACAGATTTCCCCGGAGTCGAATGAATTGGAAGCCCTGGCCGCGCAATGCACCGGCAGCGACTCGGCTATCGAGGATTTCCTCTCCGAACTCGGCAACAACCTCGGTCCCGGCGCGCGCCAACTGGTCATGCGCCTGATCGAGGAACGCAATACCTTCCGGATCAAACGCGCCGGCCTCAACGAGGCCATCGTCGGTGCCGAGGAAGGCTTGCGCGAAGTAATGGCGGCGGTGCGGCAGGTCGCCCGTGCCGACGCACCGGTGCTGATCCTGGGTGAAACCGGCACCGGCAAGGAAGTCGTCGCGCGCGCCGTGCATACCCATTCGCGCCGCGCCAACGGCCCGTTTCTGCGCGTTAACTGCGGCGCCATTCCGCCGGAACTGATCGACTCGGAGCTGTTCGGCCACGAGCGCGGCAGCTTCACCGGCGCGGTCGGTACGCGCAAGGGCTGGTTCGAGCGCGCCGACGGCGGCACGTTGTTCCTCGACGAAATCGGCGAACTGCCGCTGGCCGCGCAGGTGCGCCTGTTGCGGGTCTTGCAGGACGGAAGTTTCCAGCGCGTCGGCGGCGAGCGCGGCCTGAACGTCGATGTGCGCCTGGTTGCTGCGACCAACCGCGATTTGCGCCAGGCCGTGCGCGACGGCGGTTTCCGCGAAGACCTCTGGTTCCGCATCGCGGTATTTCCGATTCCGCTGCCGCCGCTACGCGAGCGCTTGCAGGACATCCCTGCCCTGGCCGCGCATTTCTCGCTACGTGCCGCCGAACGCCTGGGACTGCCGCCGCGCATGCCGGATGCCGCCGATCTGGCCTTGCTGACGGCCTATCCGTGGCCCGGCAACGTGCGTGAACTGGCTTCGGTGATCGAACGCGCCGCCATCCTGGGCGATGGCCGCCGCCTGGAAGTCGCACGCGCGTTGGGCGTGTCGCCGCTCTACGCCGCTCTGGGCGCGGTGCCGGTTGCCGAGCAGACCCTGACCAGCCTGGAGGACGTCGTTCGCCGGCACATCGAAGCGGCGCTCAGGCAGTGCCACGGCCGCGTCGAAGGCCCGTTCGGCGCCGCTCGCCTGCTCGACCTGAACCCGCATACGCTGCGCTCCAAAATGCGCAAGCTGGGGCTGGCCGGTGGCAGCTTCAGACAGTAGGGTGCGCATCGCTCACCCTACAGAAACTTCAGTCGGTAGGATGGGCCAAGCGCAGCGTGCCCATCGCCCAGCGAGTTTGATGGACACGCAGCTACAAACACAGGTCGCACACAAGCATCGCGGCTTGGAAGCGCTCCGACATCCCGGCGAGTAGAGACAGGTCGGGAATTCTTTGCCGACGCTGCGCGGTGTCGCTCAGACCAACAGCCAGCCCAGCACCAGCCCACCGGCCACCGCGGCCATGCCGGGCAGCACAAGGCGGGCCAGCGCGCCGCCGCCGATGACGGCGGCGAGGCTGCTCTTGAACGCAATGTTGGCGAGGACCGCGAGCAGGATGGCATTGGCGGTCTGCTCGCTCTGCAGGTTGCCGAGGTTGAACAGGCGCAGGCTGGACAGCGTGATGGCGTCCACGTCGGTCAGGCCGGAGACCAGCGCTACGGCGTAGACCCCCTGGCTGCCGACCAAATCGGACAGCCAGGCGGCGGCGAACAGGACTGCGGCATAGAGCAGGCCGAAGCTGAGCGCGGCGCGAATTTCCGTCGGATTGTTCATCTCCAGCCGGGGCGCGTTGTCTTGCTTGTCGAGGCGCCGCCAGGCCAAGTACAGCACGATCAGGCCGGACAGCGCGCCGCCGCCGAACAAGGTCAGCAGCGGCCGCAACAGTCCCGGCGCCAGCACGGCCACCAGCACCGACAGGCGGATCAGCAAGACCCAGTTGGCGAGCAGGATGACCAGCGCCGCCATACCGGCCAGTTCCGGCGTATTGCGGCCATGCCGCGAGAACGCCAGCGTCGTCGCGGTGCTAGAGGCGATACCGCCGAACAAGCCGGTGAGCAAGGTGCCATGGCGTTGTCCGGCAATGCGCAAGGCGGCATAGCCGGCCAGGGACAAGCCCGAAATCAACACCACCATCCACCAGATCTGATACGGGTTGAGCGCGTTATAGGGGCCGTAATCCTGATTCGGCAGAATGGGCAGGATGACGAACGACAGCACCGCGAACTGCAGCATGGAAACCAGATCGAGCCGCGTCAGGTTGCGCGAGACACCGCGCAATTCTGGTTTGAAGTAGAGCAGGGCGGTGGTCAGGATGGCGAGCGTGACGGCCAGTTGCTCCATGTCGTACCAGACCATCGCGCCCAGCGCGTAGCAGACCACGACGGCGGCGACGGTCGTGGTGCCGGGGTCATCCGTTTCGGTGGTCTTGAAGTAGCTCGCCACCATCATGCCGCCCATGATGATCAGCCCGGCGCCGAGCACCCAGGGCGCGCCGGTCTTTTCCGACAACAACGCGCCGAGCGTGCCGGATAGCGCGACCAGCGAGAACGTGCGCAGACCGGCGCGGGCCGCAGGCGAACGCTCGCGTTCAAGCCCGATCAGCAGGCCGAGTGCGAGGCTGGTCAGGAAGGGATAGAGGGTGGCGAGTTGATCGGTCGGCATGGCCTGATTATGGACAATTTATCGCAGCCTGATCGTCGCTGCCGTGCTGGCCGAAGTAGGTCGGCAATCCCTTGCCGACTATCTCCCTCGCGGCGGGGCGCCGCCGCCTGCTCAAGCCAAAGGCAATCAGATAGTGGATCGGCGGGAAGGGATTCCCGCCCTACGACGCCTTGACGGGGATAGCAGTATCTACAGCGTTTACGCGACCGGTACGGTGTCCTTGAACGCCGGACGTTGCATCAGGCGGTCGAACAGTTCGGACAGCTTCGGATGCTGGCGGCGCCAGTCGATCTCTGGGAACCGGAATTCCAGATAGCCGAGCGCGCAGCCGGTGGCGATATCGGCCAGCGAGAAGAATTCGCCGGTACACCAGGTCTGCTGGCCGAGATCGTCGCTCATCATTTTCAGGCCGGCTTCGACCTTGGCCATCTGGCGTTTGATCCAGTCCGGATCTTGCTTGGCGGTGGGGCGTTTGCGTTCCAGGAAGATCAGCGCGGCGGCATCGCAGACGCCATCGGCGAGCGCTTCCCAGCGCTTCACGGCGATGCGCGGGCGCGCATCTTTCGGCAGCAGATGGCCGACCGGACTGACGTTTTCCAGGTATTCGACGATGACGCGGGAATCGAACAGCGTCTTGCCGTCATCCAGCACCCAGACCGGCACCTTGCCGAGCGGGTTGTACTCGGGTACGCGAGTTTCTTCACTCCAGGGAATGTCTACGATCAGTTCGTATTCGATGAACTTTTCCGCCGCGACGATGCGCACTTTGCGTACGAACGGGCTGGTCAGTGAGCCGATGAGTTGCATTTTCTGAGACATTGAAAAATGTTCGTTGTTTGTTATCAGCAGGGCCGCGATTCTAACGGCCCTACGCGCAATTACTCCACTGCTTACTCGACCGCGGCCAGCGTGTGCGGCCAGGCGGTATTGAGGCGACGCAGGGTTTCCTCGCGGCCGAGCAAGGCGAGCACCTGATCGATGGCCGGCGTTTGCGCGGTGCCGAACAGGATCAGGCGCAACGGCATGCCGATCTGGCCCATCTTGAGACCGAAGGCCTGCGCCGTGTCTTTCAGCAACTGGCTCAGCGCCGGCGCTTCCCAGGCCACAGCGGCAAAATCCATTTTCAGTTTCTCGAAGGCGGGCAGCGCGGCTTGCGGCAGTTTGGCGCGCAGGTCTTCCACCGTCGCAAGGCTTTGCCGGTAGTAGATGTGCAGGCCATCGGCCAATTCCGCGATGGTATTGACGCGTTCCTTGACCAGGCCGATCAGACCGGCCAGCGCCTCGCTGCCCGTCGTGTCGATGTTCTGCGCCTGCAGGAAAGGCTGCACCAGTTCGGCCAGGCGGGCGTTGTCGGCTTCCTTCAGATATTGCTGGCTGAGCCAGGCCAGTTTGCTGCCGTCGAAGCGCGCCGCGGAATGGCTGACATGGCCGAGGTCGAACCATTCGACGAACTGGTCCAGGTCGAATTTTTCGTCGTCGCCGTGGCTCCAGCCCAGGCGCGCCAAGTAGTTGAGCAGGGCCTCGGGCAGGAAGCCTTCTTCCCGGTATTGCAACACCGACACGGCGCCGTGCCGCTTGGACAGGCGCTCGCCATCGTTGCCGAGAATCATCGGCACATGCGCGTAGGTCGGAATCGGCGCGCCGAGCGCCTGCAGGATGTTGATCTGGCGCGGCGTGTTGTTGACGTGGTCGTCGCCGCGAATGACGTGGCTGATGTTCATGTCCCAATCGTCGACGACGACGCCGAAGTTGTAGGTCGGCACGCCGTCGCCGCGCACGATGACCAGATCGTCCAGTTCGGCATTGGCGACGGAAATCGGTCCCTTGATCATGTCGTTGAAGGTGACTACGCCCTGCAGCGGCGTCTTGAAGCGGATCACCGGCGCCACGCCGGCCGGCGGGGTTGGCAACACCTTGCCGGCTTCCGGCCGCCAGCGCCCGTCGTAACGCGGTTTTTCGCCGCGCGCCTTCTGCGCTTCGCGCATCACATCAAGTTCTTCCTTGCTGGCGTAGCAGTAATAGGCATGGCCTTCTTCCAGCAACTGATCGACGACTTCCTTGTAGCGCTCCATGCGCTGCATCTGGTAGTACGGGCCTTCGTCCCAGTCGATGCCGAGCCAGGCCATGCCGTCGAGAATGGCCTGCACCGACGCCTGGGTGGAACGCTCCAGGTCGGTATCCTCGATGCGCAGGATGAATTCGCCGCCCATCTTGCGGGCGTACGCCCACGAAAACAGCGCGGTGCGCGCGCCGCCGATATGCAGATAACCAGTAGGGGAGGGGGCGAAGCGGGTGCGGACCATGATCGGGAAATGGGATGGAAAGGCGGCGATTTTACCCGCCCCGGCCCGGAAAAAAGCCTTTGACCGAGGTGTCCTGCATCTTTAGAATGCGCGCCTCTTTCGGGCAGTTAGCTCAGCGGTAGAGCACCGCCTTCACACGGCGGGGGTCACAGGTTCGAACCCCGTACTGCCCACCAGAAACTCCATGAGTAATCAGCAAAAACGGCGACTTGAAGGTCGCCGTTTTTGCGTCCGCTGCGGCTTTCAGAAGCCCGCTTCTTTGACGAATAGCGCGGCGGCGGCGCGGGCGAACTCGTCCAGGAAACCCGCCGGCGTTCCCAGCAGCACGACTTGGCCACGCAGAATTTGCGGATTGTTCGGCGCGTAAGCCGTCTCCAGCGACAGCGTGACGCGGTATAGCGCCGTTTCCGGCACCAGGCTTTGCCCGCTTTCACGCACCAGCAACTTGCCGCCCCGGGTCGAGGCGAGAATACCGTCGCTGAGAATCCGGGTGGCGTCGCGGTCGATGCGTTCGATGCGCAGCGGCAGTTCCGCGACATCAGGCGTTTCCGAATAGAAATGGCCGCGATCGCCGACTTTGATCCGGCTCAGTTGCGCTTCCGGCAGATAGGTTTCGACCAGCCAGCGTGAGGTATCGGCGAGGATGCCGAGTCGTTCGTTCTTGCCAACCCAGTTGCCCGGGCGCAGGTCAGGGTGACTCAGATAGAGGCGGCCGGCGAACGGAGCGCGTGGCGAATAGCGATCCTGTTCATCGCGAATGCCTGCGATTTCCGCGCCGACTCTGCCGCGTGCCGCTTCGATCACCTGTTGTTGTTCGCGCAGTTTCGGATCGACGCCGGCGGCATGCGCCTGCCATTGCAGGCTGGCGGCGCGGCTGGCGGCGGCCTGTTGCTGGAAGCCGAGATCCGGCGCTTCCAGCCTGATCAGCAACTGTCCTTTTCCGACCTGCTGGCCATTCGCTACCGGCAACGCTTTGATACGCGCGCTGCCCGGCGCGGTGATCGGAAAATGCTCGGCCGGCCGCAACAGACCTTGCGAACTGACCCGGCGATCCCATGGCAGCAGCGCGGCGCTCAGGGCCAGGCCGAGCAGGACCAGGGTCAGCCAGGCGCGCGGCGATATGACGATGGCCGGCAGGCGTTTTTGCCAGTCCTTCGCTTCGCGCCAGATCGGCAACAGGATGAACCAGGCGATTTCCACCGCGGCCAGGAAGGGTCCAAGCGGTTTCGGAAAATAGGCATAGACCAGGACCGCGATACCTCCAAACACCACCAGTCGGTACAGCCAGGTCAGATAGGCGAACACAATCAGGCCGCGCTGGCGGCGCTTGGCAAAGTATTCCGGCACCGTTTCCTGCAAGCCGAACAGGACTTTGCGCAATTGCCAGCGCGCCAGGCTGAAAGCGCGTTGATGCAGGTTGGGCAGGTCGAGCCAGTCCATCAATAAAAAGTAACCGTCGAAGCGCAGGAAGGGCGAGGCATTGATGATCAGAGTCGAGATCCAGGTTGTGGTGGCGAGCAGAAACGCAGCGCCGCGCAGAAAACCATCAGGCAACAGCGCCCAAGCCAGCGTCGCCCAGGCGGCGAGGGTGAGTTCGGTGAGGATGCCGGCGGCGCCGACCGCCAGGCGTTGCCGCTTGTCGGAAAGTTTCCAGACCTCGTTGACATCGGTGTAAGCCATCGGGAACAGGACCAGAAACGCCACGCCCATCGTCGGCACACGGCAACCGAAGCGCTTGGCGGTAAATGCGTGACCGAGTTCGTGCAGGAATTTCACCAGGATCAGCGCGAGGAAGTAACCGGCGACGCCTTGCCAGCTAAAGGTATTAACCAGGGTGGCAACAAAGCCATCCCATTGCCGCGACACCTCGATCAGACCGCCGCACAACGCCAGCAGTGTCAGCGCCAGAAAGAAGCGCGTGTAGATCGGCGCAACACGGCCCGTATTGCGCTTCAACCAGGCATCGGGTTGCCAGAGCGGCAGCCGGAAGAACAGGTAATGGTGCAACAGCCAGCGTCCCGGCGAGGATCGCCGTTTTTCGGCTTGCTCGCACAACCAGACCGAGCCGGCCGCGTCGTTACGGCGCACCAGTTCGTTGTCGGTGAGGAATCGCAGCACGCCCGCCATGTCGTCGGGTTCCGGCTGGATGGGCGTTTCCTGTTCCACCGCGCTCAGGATGGCCGCCGGGTCATGCAAATGCCAGCGCGAGAGAATCTCGAAAGTCAGCCAGTCGATGCGGAAAAACAGATTGCGCGCGGGGTCTTGCAACGACCAGGTCGGCGCGCCATTGCCGGCGGCAGGTCCGGAAAAGAGGGCGAGTTCATCGCGTAATGCCGGCAGCATGGACCTATCGCCTCGCTTACAAACCCAGCCAGGCGCGGCCGGCGGCAAGCGGACGCCGCACGATCCAGTAGCCCAGCGTAACCTGCTCGCCTTGCAGTTTGGCCGTGCCTTTCAAGCCGACGCGCGGCCGCATTGCGCTTTCTGCCAGACTCGCGCGCACACGGTAGGCGTAACTGCCATCCGGTCGCTGAATCGCCTCGTGGCCGAGATAGCTGAGCGTGGCAGCGACTGGCTTGAGCGGATCGGCATTCAGATAAAGCGTCACCTTGGCGCCATCGGCGAGCGGAATGGCATCCGCCGGCGACAGCCAGGCCTCGACTTCGACCGCGTGCTCATCAGCCACCACCATCACCCGTTCACCGGTGACCACCGGCCGACCGACCCATTCCGTCGGTGCATCGAACAGCACCACGCCGGCTCGCGGCGCAACCACCACGCCGCGTTGATCGAGTTTGCGCAGGAAGGCGACCTCGGTGCTTTTCTCCGCGATCTGGCCCTGCAACACCAGCAATTGCGATTTGCTGGCCGGGTCGAACAAGGCTTGCTGCGCCTTCTGCCGATATTCAGCCTGCGCCGTGCCCAGGGCGCGCAACGCGATCTGCAAGCGGTTCTGGATGTTGGCGCGGTCGAACTCGAACAGCGGGGCGTCCGCGGCTACGCTCTGGTTCGGCATCACCAGAACCCGGTCCACCACGCCATCCAGCGGTGCGCGTATCACCGCCGGGTTCAACGGCACCAGTTCTGCCGGCGCCAATACGGTGAGATGGACCGGGAAGAACATCAGGCCGGCCAATGCAGCGACCAACCATAGCCGTTTGTTGAGCAACAGATTAACTACGCCGGAGCGCTGCGCTCCGGCTTGCGCTTGTCCGCTCAGACTTCGCCAGGCGCGCGACCAAACCGAGCCAGCCGCTTGCAACGCCCGCGACTGCGACCAGATGGCAGCCCATTCGCCCAGCAACGCCATTTCCGCCGGACTCCACGGTTCGTCGCGCGCCAGCAGCAACGCGCCGCCCCTGAACTCGCGTCCCAGCGTCGGCAACGGCAAACAGAGTCCGTATTCAGGTAGCCATTCGGCCCATTCTTGCCACACCTTCTCCGGCGGGTGCGCAGCATCGATCAAAAACGACGAGCCCGCTTCGATGTGCTTTTGCAACTCGGCAAAAACGCGGCCCAGCCAATGCACATAGGGCGCGTTGGCTTCGGGTGCAACCACGCCCGACAACGCAACCACAGCCTTGCCGCCTTTGCCATCAAGCCAAAGCGCTGCCTGTCGATAAGACGCCAGCGCGTGCGTTTCGTTGACGGCAATGAAGCCCAGTTCAGCTGCATCTCGTGCCTCGCGGGCGCGCCGACCCAGCTGCACCAGCGTGGCAAGCGCCTGCGCCTCCGAAGCGTCGTGCCGGGTTACCTCCATCGCTGTATCAGGCAACTTTCTCGGCTTTCGGTCCGTCAGCCTTCAGCTGCTGAGTCTTCAGCTTCTGGCCTGCATCGCGTGCTTGCTGTACCAGATTGTCTCGTTCGGCTTTCCAGGAAAACACGCCCTGAGCCTTTAATTGCGCGCTCAGCGCCGGCTTGCCCTTGAAGCTGATCTGATCGACCTTGTCGCCGATGCGGATGCGGACGATGGTTTCCGCCTGGCGCCCGGCTTCGTCGCGGGCGATCACCTTGATCTGCAACTCGCCCTTGAAATTGGCTGGCGGCGTCCCTTTGAACTCGCCTTTTTCCTTGTCGAACGCAAGCCAGTTCGGCAGCGAGGTGCCATCGACCATCTTCGCGAAGAGTTCGACGCGCGCCAGGCTGTCGGTGTGGATAAACGCATCGGTCGGCACGACATACAAGATGGCTGCCGCACCGGACGGGAAGTGCTGATCCGGAATGGCCTTGTCCAGCCGCAAGTCATGTTCACCGCCGCTGCCATGGTTAACCGCAACCTGCACCGGGAAACCGGATGTGGTGCGAACTTCGCCTGGTTGAGCTGAATTGCCTCGGTCGCTGCTTCCTTGGCTGGAAGATGGCGCTTCCGATCGCGCGGCTGAAGATTCGCCGCCCTCTGCGGCGGGTGTTGATGGCGCGCTTGTTGTTGTCGGCACAGCAGGCGCTGAAGCGACGGGAGTGGGCGCATCGCTCCCTGCCGCGACAATCCGCAGCATGGTCTCGGCTTGGCGACCGGCATCGTCACGCGCCACGATTTTGATCTGTAGCTCGCCGCTTACATTCGCCGGCGGCGTGCCGCTGAACTGGCCGCGGACCGGATCAAAGCTCAGCCAGGATGGCAATGGCGAGCCGTCCACCATGGATGCGTTGAGCATCACCGTCGCTTGCGCATCGGTATGCGCAAAGGTATCGGCGGGGATGACGAATTCCAGTTCGCCGCCCGGCCGCAAGGCCTGATCCGGGATGTTGCGGTCCAGCCGCAATTCATGTTCGACGCTCTGGCTGCTGGACTCCTGCGGTGATGTCGACTCGCCGGGGACGGTATTCACTTCGCCCGCATTGCCCGCCAAGCTGTCCTCCAAGGCCAACGGCGGAACCACGTCAGGCACTGCGGGTTCGGCCGGGGGTAAAACTAAGACGGGATCCGGTACTGGATCGTTGACCGGTGGCGGCAGCGGCCGGTCATCCGACTTCGTGGCGCTTGTGTTTAGCGAGCCATCCGGATTGAAGATATCGCCGCCGCCCTCGTCGTTGATCGTGGCGGTGCCGACGGCGGTGTGGCCGCCAACGGATGTGGCAGTCAAGGTGAAGGACTCACCGTTGTCCTGGATGGTGTCCTCGATCACCGGCGTGCGCACCAGGAAGCTGCCGCCGGCCGGGGTGGCGATGGCCGTGCTGTAGTCGCTCCAGGTGGTGCCGCCGTCGGTGGAGACTTGCAGAGTGCTGCTGTCGGCTGAACCGAAGTCAGTGCCGCCGCCGGAGGCAGTGCCGGCGGTCAGGCTCAGCGCGACGCTCTGGCCGGCAGTGCCGGTGACGGTGAAGACGGCGTGCGGGGAGGATTCATTCACCGTCGGGCTGGTGATGCTGACCGGGCGGTCGTCATCGGATGTCAGCGGACCCGCGCCATCTGGATCGGGGCCGCTGCCGTCATCCAAGATGGTGGCGGTGGCGGTGGCGTCGCTGATCGTGCTGCCGGTGCTGTTGTTGGACAGCGTGACGGTAAAGGTCTCGCCGCCTTCGTAGGTCGTGTCGGCCGCGGTCTGCACGTTGAAGGTCTGGCTGGTCACGCCGGCAGCGAAGGTCAAGCTGCCGTTGGCAGCGGTGAAATCGGCGAGCTCGGCGCTATCGCCGCCGGCAATGCCGGTGGCGAAGT
>JASJPK010000121.1:0-20512 GCA_031426735.1 Hydrogenophilaceae bacterium
TGATCTACGAGGAATTCAAGGGCACCGGCAACATGGAAATCCATCTGGATCGCCGCATGGCCGAGAAGCGCGTCTACCCGGCGATCAACGTCAACCGCTCCGGCACGCGCAAGGAAGAACTGCTGATCGAGGCTTCCATCCTGCAGAAAATCTGGGTGCTGCGGAAACTGCTCTACCCGATGGACGACATGGAAGCGATGGAATTCCTCAGCGACAAGATTCGCGCCACCAAGACCAACAACGACTTCTTCGAGTCGATGCGGCGCGGCTGAGGCCTCGTTCCAAGCCCGCCCCCGACGCCGTGCAGGTTGCCTGCACGGCGTTTTTTATTTCCAGTCCGCCAATACCCGTTCCAGTTCGGCCTCGTTCACCGGCAGGGTCAAGGCTGCGTCGATGCGGAAACGCGGACGCAAGCGCTCCAGCGCGTGCGCATGCGCCGATTCGTAGAGCACCAGCACCTTTACATCCTTGTGCGATTGCGCGCTGGCCAGCAGCGATTCCAGATTGCTGACGCGATCGCGAAAATCCGGCTGGAAGTAGAAATCGGCGACGATGACCGCCGGTTTTTCCTTGCGCAGCAGCGTGATCGCCTTGCGCACGGCGAACTCGGTCAGTACCCGATAGCCCATGCGTTCATAGAGCGGGCGCAGATTCGGATAGCCGAGCAATTCGATGACGGATAACAAGGTGGCTGGAGGGCTCATGACGGCTCCGGATTGAGATACGCGCGATCAAGCACAAAAGCAAAAGGGCCGGCAACATAGCGTGCCGGCCCCTTGTTCGCTTGCGAAGGCAAACAGGCGATTACATTTCTTCGCCGTGCTTGGCCAGGTACTCGGCGACGCCGGCAGTGGAGGGCTTCATGCCTTCGTCGCCGTTCTTCCAGCCAGCCGGGCAAACTTCGCCATGTTCCTCGACGAACTGCAGGGCATCGACCATGCGGATCATCTCGTCGATGTTGCGGCCCAGCGGCAGGTCGTTGACGACCTGGTGACGCACGACACCGTTCATGTCGATCAGGAAGGAACCGCGGAACGCGACGCCACCGTCGGCTTCCACGTCATAGGCCTTGCAGATGTCATGCTTGATGTCGGCGACCAGCGGGTACTGCACCTGACCGATACCGCCGTTGTTGATGGCGGTGTTCTTCCAGGCCAGATGCGAGAAATGCGAGTCGATGGATACGCCGATCACTTCCACATTGCGCTTCTGGAACTCGGCCAGACGATGATCGAAAGCCAGCAGTTCGGACGGGCAGACGAAGGTGAAGTCGAGCGGATAAAAGAAGATGACGGCGTATTTGCCCTTGATCTGCGCGGACAGATTGAAGGATTCGTTGAAACTGTTGTCGCCCATGACGGCGACAGCGGTGAAATCGGGGGCTTGCTTACCAACCAGAACAGCCATGATTTTTGCCTTTTAGAGAGATGAGAAGGAAAGTGAGGAAGTCTTTAATCCAATTATTGGATTGGAGTTATTCTAACCCTGGTGCATTGCAGCAAGAAAGCCTTCAGCCCGTCCGGCGAGCTACTTCGCCGCCGCCTTGAGCGCCAACAGCTCGATCGCCTGTTCCAACGTCACCGCATCCGGGTTCATCTCCTTCGGCAAGGTGGCGTTGAGCTTGCCGTGCTGGACGTAAGGCCCATAGCGGCCGGACTTGAGGGTGATCGGCTTGCCGTCGGCGGGATGCGCGCCGATTTCCTTGCCCGGCGCCGGCGCGGCGCGCTTGCTGGCCCCTTCGGCACGCGGCTCGAACTCGAAGCTGACCTTGCCCGCCTTGTCGCGCACCAGGAAGGCGGAGAACTTGCGGCGGGTGCGGGCGGAGACGAAGCCGGTCAACAGATCGGTTTTGCCTTCGGCGAGCAGTTTCTGCATCTGTTCGCGTTCCACCGGTTGCTGCAGGATCAGCTTGCCGCTGCGGAAATCGCAGGTCTTGGCCGGCCCGACGCTGCGTTCGCAGACAAACGAATTGCCATGTTCATAGACCGCCGCGCCGCACTTGGGACAGGCGCCCAGGCTTTCCTGGCCGGAGAAGTCGACGGGTTCGGCCTCTTCGCCTTCGCGCGGCTGGCCGAAGTCGAATTCCGGCGACTTGTCGTCGTTGAGGCGAATCTCGGCGTCGAACGGACGTCCCATCTTGTTTCTGAAACCGGTGAGCGGACCGATCTTGCCGGTGCTCAACAGGGCTTCCATTTCCGCCACTTCGAACTGGCGGCTGGCGACAATCTTCCAGGCGCTCCAGTCGCAGGCCTGGCAGGCGAATTTCTTGTAGTTTTCCTTCACCACGCCACCACATTTCGGGCAGGGCGTCTGCAACGTGGCGAAGTCGCCCGGCACGGTGTCGGATTCGTAGCGTTTGGCGCGTTCGACGATGTCTTGCGTCAACGCGGTAATGTGGCCCATGAACTCGTCGCGCGACAGCTTGCCGCGCTCCATCTGGGCCAGCTTGTATTCCCAGCCGCCGGTCAGTTCCGGCGAGGTCAGTTCCTTGACACCGAGACCGCGCAACAAGGTAATCAGCGAGAAAGCCTTGGCGGTGGGAATCAGATCGCGACCCTCGCGGTGCATGTACACCTCGGAGATCAGGTTTTCGATGATCTGCGCCCGCGTTGCCGGGGTGCCGAGACCGCGACCGGCCATGGCCGCGCGCAACTCCTCGTCCTCGATCATCTTGCCAGCGCCTTCCATGGCGGACAGCAAAGTGGCTTCGTTGAAGCGGGCCGGCGGGCGGGTAAAGGCGGCCTTGATATCGACCGATTTGGTGGCCAGCGTTTCGCCAGGCACGATGGGTGCCAGCGACGGGCCGCCGCCGTCTTCGTCCTCGACCGCGACTTCCTTGCCGTAGACCGTCAACCAGCCCGGATTCACCAGCACTTTGCCTTCAGTCTTGAAGGCATGTTCGGCGATACGGGTGACCCGCGTGGTGACCGAATATTCCGCCGCCGGATAGAACACGGCGAGGAAACGGCGGGTGACTAGGTCGTACAGCTTCTGTTCGATCTCGTTGAGCGACTTCGGCGGCGTGCCGGTCGGGATGATGGCGAAGTGATCGGAAATCTTGGCGTTGTTGAAAATGCGCTTGTTCAGCGGCTTGTTCTCGCTCAGCCA
Source organism: Hydrogenophilaceae bacterium (assembly GCA_031426735.1). Lineage (GTDB taxonomy): Bacteria > Pseudomonadota > Gammaproteobacteria > Burkholderiales > Thiobacillaceae > PFJX01. Next base: position 3,109 of record JASJPK010000121.1, read on the forward strand.
GCCCTTGTCCAGGATGTTCGCGGCCAGCGGTGCGTACTCCTCGGGCAGATTGGCCAGCACTTCCTTCACGGTCGGCAGGTAATCCTCGGGCAGCGCGCGTGCGTCGGTCCGCGGATAGGTCAGCACCTTGTGCTTTTCGTAGAGCGCCTGGGCCAGACCCAACGTGGTCTTGGCAGAGAAGCCGAAGCGGCCGTTGGCTTCCCGCTGCAGACTGGTCAGATCGTACAGCAATGGCGACAGCTGGCTGGTTGGCTTGGTTTCTTCTTCTGCCTTGGCGGACTGGCCGACACAGGCGGCGCGAATCGCTTCGGCGCTCGGCTGTTGCCACAGCCGGTACGCGGTGGCGTGTTCGTCGTCGTCGATCTTTTTGAACTTCTCGTCGAACCAGCGGCCGACGTATTCGCCTTTCTGGCCGGCAAAGCGGGCTTCCAGTTCCCAATAAGCGCGCGGCACGAAGCGGCGGATACGCTCTTCGCGTTCGACCACGATGGCCAGCGTCGGCGTCTGCACGCGACCGACGGTGGTGAGATGGAAGCCGCCGGTCTTCGAGTTGAACGCCGTCATGGCACGCGTGCCATTGATGCCGATCAGCCAGTCGCTTTCCGCGCGACTGATCGCGGCGGCACGCAGGCCGGCCATTTCTTCGCCCGGGCGCAGGCTGGCGAAGCCGTCGCGAATCGCGCCCTGAGTCATCGACTGCAACCACAAACGATGCACCGGTTTCTTGCTGCCGCTGTGCTGGGCAATGTAGTTGAAGATCAGCTCGCCCTCGCGCCCCGCGTCGCAGGCGTTGATCAGGCCGTCGACGTCCTTGCGCTTGATCAGGCGGCTCAACATCTTCAGGCGGTCTTCCGTCTTCTCGACCGGCTTCAGCGCGAAGTGCGGCGGAATCACCGGCAGATGTGCGAACGACCACTTGCCGCGCTTGACCTCGTATTCCTCCGGCAAAGTCAGTTCGAGCAGATGTCCGACGGCGGAAGAAAGCACGTAATGCTCGGACTCGAAATAGTCCTTTTCTTTCTGGAAACCACCCAGGGCGCGGGCAATGTCCTGGGCGACCGAGGGTTTCTCGGCAATGATGAGTTGTTTGGACACGTATTGATCAGTGCAAAGTGGGCTGCCAGCCGCTGTAATCGTTATCGTCTTCGGCGTCGTCGTCGTTGCCGCGTACCAGGTCTTCCAGCCAGAGCACGTCGCCGGCGCCTTTCAGTTTCCACAGCGCAAGCAGGGCAATCCATTTGATGCGGTCGGCCGACACTTCGGTGTCGGGCAAGGCCAGCGCGCGCTCAATGATCCATTCGCGCGCATGCACCGGCAACAGGCCGGAGCCTTCCAGGAAAGTCAGGAAGCCGCGGCCATCGGTGGCCAGGCGGCCGATTTCGTGGGTGCTGTAGATCCGCATGGCGGGATGCGCGACATCGCTTTCGTCCACGGCCAGATCGTCGAGTGCAGCGAGCCAGTCGAGCGCTTCGCCGATGGCTTCATCCTCGAAGCCGGCAGCGGAAAGCTTGCGCGAAAGATGCTCCGGATCCGGGAAATGTTCGGACAAAAGGTAGGTGTCGTAGAGATAGAGAAGGATGTCGAACATCGTCAGAATAGTCTTTGATAAAGGCCGCCAGGCAGCTTGGCGATAGTGCCATCCATTTCGGCTGCAAGAAGCTTGACCGAGACATCCTCCACCGTCAAGCCAAGGCGGGAAGCCAGCTGATCGAGGATCAAGGGACCGCCGGCCAGTGTTGCAAGCAAGACATCGTCGGCACCGACCGGTGGTGTCTGCGGACGCGATGCCGCTGGCAACAGGCGGCCCAGTTCTTCCAGCACATCGGACGCCGATTCGACCAGTTTGGCGCCCTGCTTGATCAGCCGATGGCAGCCCTTGGCGAGCGTGGAATGTATCGAACCGGGCAACGCGAACACTTCACGCCCCTGCTCCGAGGCCAGCCGCGCGGTAATCAGCGATCCGCTTTCCAGCGCCGCCTCGATCACCAGCACGCCCAGGCTCATGCCGCTGATGATGCGATTGCGGCGCGGGAAGTGGCCGCTCTTGGGCGGTGTGCCGACCGGAAACTCGGAAACGATGGCGCCTTCCGCCGCGAGCCGGTGCGCCAGCGCCTTGTTGCGCGCCGGATAGACCCGATCCAGCCCGGTGCCGACCACCGCCACGCTGCTGGCCAGGCCGGCCAGGCCGCCGTGATGCGCGGCCGTATCGACGCCAAGCGCGAGGCCGCTGACGATGGTCAAGCCGGCTTCCGACAAGACCCGGGCGAAGGCCTCGGCATCGCGCAGTCCTTGCGGCGTGGCATGCCGGCTGCCGACGATGGCGAGCATGGGACGCGCCAGCCAGGCCGGATCGCCTTTGACGTAGAGCCAGGCGGGCGGCGCCGCCAGATCGCGCAACGCCGCCGGATAGGCCGCATCGAACCAGGTAATCAGATGGTTATCGGGCTGCGCCAGCCAATCCAGGCCGGGCTGCAACGCGGCGGCATCGACGCCTTGCGCGATGGCGCGCGCCAAAGACGAACTGACCACACGTTCCAGTTGTGCGCTGTGCGCGCCAAGGATGTTCTCCGGCCGGTCAAATGCCTGCAACAAACGCTGCGCGGCATCCGGACCGAGACCGGGGATGGCTTCTAGCGTCAGCCAGACGCCGGCATCGGCGCGTGCGGGCAATTTAGGTCTTGCGCACGATCAGGGATTACGGGCGGCGTCGCCCACCGTCACCGGCTCGATCGCCCGCATGACCAGGGCGTAAGACACCTTGTTGAAGACGCGGTAAACGAAGCCGAGACCGTTGCGCGTATCCGGCAACGCGGTTTTGTCGTTCTTGTCCTGCTTGCAATCTTCGGCATGACCGCTGCCGCCGGCCAGGAAGGCAATTTTCTCGGCGCGGATGCACTTTGGATCGGCCACCGAACGCCCGGCGCGGAACAACGCCAGGACATGGCCTTCTTCAACGCCGTCGCGCGTGCCTTTATCCAGCACCAAAGTCATCCAGGTACCGGCATATCGCGGGCCGCCCAGCGCGGAAATGACCTTGGCATTGATGGGTTTATCCGGCGCGTGCGGCATATATTGCGGCGGCGAGGCTTTCCAGGCCGGCACCAGACGATCGCGCTCCAGCACCTCCTGCTCGGTGCGGACAATCCGCACCATTTGCGGATTGCCCGGCGTTTCGGTGTGCGCGTCGGCGATATGGATCATTTCATACGCCAACACCTCTTTCGGGTTATCCGGACTCTTCAACGCCTGGCCCAGACGCACCACACGCCAATCGACGGTATCGCCCTCCGCCTTGCCGGCATAGACCCGATCGCCCGCGCCGAACATCACACGCGCATCGCTCGAACCCAGAATCATCGGCGCATTCGCCAGATCGGTGGGATCGCCGACCCCGCCCTTGCTCAGCATGGGTGCGATGACGTTGACCGGAATCGCCGGAATGCCCGCTTCCTTGACCACGATGGGTTCACCGCGGATGGACGGCGACAGCTTCACCGTCTGGCCGCCCTGCAACGACAAACGCGGCTTGCCGCCTTCCATGGTCAGCAGCACGACATCGCCCGGGTAAATCAGGTGAGGATTTTTGATCTCCTCCTTGTTGAACTGCCAGACCTCGGGCCATTTCCACGGGTCTTTCAGGAATTTTTCGGAGATATCCCACAAGGTATCGCCCTTGACTACGACATGGCGCTCGGGCGCATTTTCCTGGAGACGAATTTCGTCGGCCCGGAGCGGGGCGCTCAGGACAGAACTCAAAGCCAATGCAGCGATCAATATCAGAGTACGCATGTTCCTGCCCTTCATGGAGTTCGGCTACGAGAGACTAAAGGTCAAGCCGTTATAATTCAGATGCGAAAAAGCTTAAACCACTTTGCCCGAATTTTGCCTTCTTTAGCCCCATATTAAGCCGCCGACACTCGACATGGCCCTGCTGAAAATCCTGCACTACCCCGATCCGCGTCTGCATACCGTAGCCAAGCCAGTCGCCGAAATTACCGCGGAAATCCGCCAGCTTGCCGCCGACATGGCGGAAACCATGTATGCCGCGCCCGGTATCGGCCTGGCCGCGACACAGGTGGATCGCCACATTCGCTTGCTGGTAGTGGATATCAGCGAAGAAAAAAACCACCTGCTCGCCCTGGTCAATCCACGCATCTTGATGCTGGAAGGCGAAATCGTACATGAGGAAGGCTGTTTGTCCGTCCCCGGCATCTACGACAAAGTCACTCGCGCCGAACACATCCGCGTGCAGGCCACCAACCTCGACGGCGACACGTTCGAAATGGACGCGCACGGCCTGCTCGCCATCTGCATCCAGCACGAAATCGACCATCTTAATGGCAAGGTGTTTGTCGAATATCTGTCCCGCCTCAAGCAGGTGCGCATCAAACACAAGCTGACCAAGCAATCGCGGGAAGCCATGTGATGCGCCTGATCTTCGCCGGCACGCCGGAGTTCGCCGCGCTGGCGCTGCAAGCGCTGATCGACGCCGGCCACACCATTCCGCTCGTGCTGACCCAACCCGACCGCCCGGCCGGACGCGGCATGAAGCTGAAGATGAGTCCGGTGAAGGAAGTCGCGCTGCAGGCGGGCCTCGCCGTCGCGCAGCCGGAAAACCTGAAAACCGAAGCAGCGCGGTTGCCCATCCTCGCCGCCCAGGCCGATGTCATGGTGGTCGCCGCGTATGGCCTGATCCTGCCGCAAAGCGTGCTCGACATGCCGCGTCTGGGTTGCGTCAACATCCATGCCTCCTTGCTGCCGCGCTGGCGCGGCGCCGCACCGATCCATCGCGCCATCGAAGCCGGCGACGGCGAAACCGGCATTACCTTGATGCAGATGGACAAAGGACTCGACACCGGCGCGATGCTGGCGCGCATTGCCATGCCGATCCTCGCCGACGACACCACCGGCAGCCTGCATGACCGCCTGGCCGCACTCGGCGCGCGCGAAATCGTGCGCCTGCTGCCTGAATTGGCCGCCGGCAACATCGCCGCCAAAGCGCAGGACGATACGCAAACCACCTACGCCGCCAAGATCGGCAAGGAAGAAGCCCGGCTCGACTGGACCCGCCCGGCGGAAGAACTGGACCGCAAAATCCGCGCCTTCAATCCCTTCCCCGGCGCCTATGGAATGCTCGACGCCGCCCCGCTGAAAATCTGGCAAGCCCGGCCGGTAGTCGGCAACGGCACGCCCGGCAGCATCCTGGCGCTGGCCGACGGCGCGCTGCATATTGCCTGCGGTACTGGCGCATTGGCAGTCGGCGAAGTACAGAAGGCCGGCGGCAAACGTCTGCCGGTCGACGCATTCCTGGTGGGGCATTCGATCAAAGTCGGCGACGCGTTGACCTGAAACACAGCGTTGCGCCGGAAATCCGCAAGCTGTTGAATTTGTAGGATGGGCCAAGCGCAGCGGGCCCATCACTCGGCGCGTTGATGGGCCCGCTGCGCTTGGCCCATCCTACGACTTGGTCGACGCATTGATCTGAAACACAGGATCACAGCGGCAATCCGCAAGCCATTGAATTTACGATCTACAAGCCTATCTAACCGGCAGAAATAATCGTTCTGCGGAGGCTTGCGATGCTCAACAACTGGCTGAAGACCACGCTGCTGATGGCTACCATCGTCGCCCTGTTCGGCGCCGTAGGCATGCTGCTCGGCGGCGCCGGCGGCATGCTGATTGCGCTGCTGCTGGGCGGCGCGATGAACTTGTGGGCCTACTGGAATTCCGACAAGGTGGTGCTGCGCATGTACAAGGCGCGCGAGGTCGGCCCGGTGGATGCGCCCGAATTCCACAACCTGGTATCCGATCTGGCGCGCCGCGCCGATTTGCCGATGCCCCGCGTCTACCTGATCGACGAAGCGCAGCCGAACGCCTTCGCCACCGGCCGCAACCCGGAACACGCCGCCGTCGCCGCCACCACCGGCATCCTGCGCATCCTGAATGCGCGCGAATTGCGTGGCGTCATGGCGCATGAACTGACCCACATCAAAAACCGCGACATCCTCACCTCGACCATTTCCGCCACCGTCGCCGGTGCCATCTCATCGCTGGCTCAATTCGGCATTTTCTTCGGCGGCAACCGCGACAATCCCAACCCGCTGGTGCAACTGGCACTGTTGATCCTGGCGCCGCTGGCCGCAATGCTGATCCAGATGGCGATTTCGCGCGCCCGCGAATTCGGGGCCGATCATGGCGGCGCAGAGATCAGCGGCGATCCGGAAGGGCTCGCCTCCGCGTTGCGCAAGATCGAAGCGTATACGCGCGGCACGCCGATCCACGCCGCCGAAATGCATCCGGAAACCGCCCAGATGATGATCATCAACCCGCTCTCCGGCGGCAGTCTGAGAGGCTTGTTCAGCACGCACCCGGCGACCGAACAGCGCATCGCCAAGCTGCTGGAACTAGCCCGACGCAGGGGCTGATAAGAGCGGCGTTGATCTATGTCAACGACGCAACCAGGGTTTTTGGGAAGTATGTACTACCTCCCGATGGAACCATGGCGTTCAGCCGAGGCATAAGCCGGCGAGGCAACATTCTCCTCATCCCTTCAGATTGGAATTCGCCATGCACAAATATGCCTCCGGAATTCTCGCCAGCCTGCTGCTCGCCGCCACTTCGGCGCACGCCGCCCCGTCCGACGATGCTTGCGCCGCCCTGATGGAAGCGCGCGGCCATCTGGTCGCGATGATCGGCTCCACCGATAAAGCCGCGCACGCCGACCTCAAGCCCAAGATCCATGCCGCCAGCGCCAAGGTCGATGCGGCAGTCAGCGCGATGCAGAAGAGCTACAACGCCGGCAACGAAGCCCAGGCCAATGCCTTCAAACCGGTCTGGGAGGCATTCAAGACGACGCGCGAAAACGAGATCATTCCGGCCGTCCTCGCCGGCAAGAATGCCGATGCCAAAGCGCTGGCCACCGGCGTTCAGGCCGAACGGATGAAGCAGATGCGCGGCGCGCTCAGTTGCAAGTAAGTTGCAAGTAAACGCGCTCAGCGCGTTTCAGCGGACGGCTGCCGCCAGCACGCTCTGGCGCAGCCGTCCCAGCAGGCTCAACATCTGGGCGCTGCTGGCAAGTTGTTCCATACGGTTTTCCAGTAGATCGCTGCGCGCGCGGTAACGCTCGCCGCGCGCGGCGATCAGATCGTTGATCGAACGCCGCGCGGTCGCGAACTGCAGGTCGTACGCCTTCACCACCCGGTCGCTGGCATCGACCCTTTCGGCCAATTGCGGCGCGATTTCGCGCACTTCCTGCCAGCTCGACCAGCGCTGCACGATTTCGCTGCGCGCCTGCAAGAGTTCGACATCCGCCGCCGCCTGCGCCGCCAGTTTGCGTTCCACCGCCTCGCGTTTGCGGCTGTAGCTGGAGCCGCCCAGCGGCAACTGATAACTGAACTGGAGCTGGGTGGAACTGCGCGTATCCACCTGCGGCACCGGGTCGATTTCGGTATACAGGCGCTTGCGCAGTTCGAGATCGAAACTGGGATACAGCGCCGCCGCCGCGATGCCGACTTCCTCGCCGCGCGCCGCCGCGCGTTGCAGTGCACCCTGGACGCGGCTGTTGCCGGCCAGCGCCTGCTGCATCAGCGCGTCGAGGCTCTGTCCGGCGGCGCTGTCGTCGAGGACCGGTTCGCTCAGTTCGCCGGGTGCTGCGCCGACCAGCAGGCGATAGCGTTCCTCGGCGCCGCGCAACTGGCCGCGCAACTGCGATTGCTGCAATTGCGCCTGGATCAGGTTGGCCCGAATCTGTTCCAGGTCCGCCAGCGCCACCCGACCGGCTTCGACGCGCTTGCGCACATCGTCGGCCAGGCGTTGCTGCTCGGCGATGAAGTCGGCGCCCAGCGCCAGCAACTGGCGCAAGCGCAGCACGTCCAGGTAGGCCTGAACGACCTGCAAGGCCACCTGTTCCTGCGCGGCGGCCAGATCGGCGTCGGCGGCCAGTTGCTCGAACTCGGCCGTGCGTTTGCCATAGCGATCGCCCAGGCCGTTGAACAGATTCCAGCGCAGGAACAGGTCGGCGCGCCGCGTCGTGCGGTCCTGCGGCGTGCCGGCATCGCGATCCTTGGCATCGGATGCGGCGCCGTCCAGGCCCAGGGTCGGGTAATAGTTGGAGCGGGCCTGGAGCAGCCGTTCCGACGAGACATTCAGCAGCGCCTGGCTGGAGCGGATATCCGGGTGTTGTTGCAAGACCTGGCGCATCACTTCGGGCAATCCGGCCGCGCCCGCCGAGGTGTCTACTAAAGCGGCGACGAGCAGGCTCATCAGCAACGCCATGCCGGCACGGCGGCAGGAAACGGTCGGCTGCATCATCGTTCGCGCAACGATTTATCCAGCGTCTTCACTACCGGCTTGAGCACGTATTCCATCAACGTGCGCTTGCCGGTCTGGATGCTGGCGTCGGCGGTCATGCCGGGGGAAATGGTCAGGCGCTCCTCCGGTTTGCCGAGGTAGTTGCGTTCGGTTTCCACATACACCTCGAAATAGGGATCGGCGCGCGGATCGTTCGGGTCCACCACCGCGTCGGCGCCGATGCGCACCACCTTGCCGCGCAGGCTGCCGAAGATCGACGAATCGTAAGCGCTGATGCGCACCTGGGCGGCCTGGCCGGGTCGCAGGAAGGCGATATCGGAGGGCTTCACGCGTGCGGCGATCAGCAGCGTGTCCTGCACCGGCACCAGTTCCATGATGGTTTCGCCCGGCTTGGCGATGGCGCCCTCGGTGCTGATGATCAGGCGATTGACGATGCCGTCCATCGGCGAGCGCAATTCGCGCCGCTGCACCCGGTCGACCTGCGCGCCGAGTTGCTCGTTCAACGCCACCGACTTGGCGGCCAGTTCGGAGCGTTCGCGACTGCCTTCGGCATGATGCCGCGCCTGCAATTCGGCCAGGTGCGAACGCGCTTCGTCGAGCGCGGCCTGCACGCGCGGCACATTGATGCGCGCGCTGGCGAGTTCGCCTTCGAGACGGCTGACTTCCTGGCGGGCGCGCAGGAAATCGGCGCGCGCGCCGGCGCCCTGGGCGAGCAGCTTTTCCTCGATGCCCAGCGTTTCGCGCGCCGGCCCGAGCACCTGCGTCAGCGCCTGCACGCGCGCATTGGCCTCGCTCAGTTCCTCCTGGCGCTGCGCGATCTGCTGGCGCACCACATCGAGCGCGGTGCGCAATTCACGCTGGCGCGATTCCCACAACTGGCGTTGCTCCGCCACCATGCCGGGCGCCTGTTGGCGCAGGCTGGCGTCGAATACCGGCGCGCGGCCCTGCAGTTCCGCATCGAGCCGGGCGATGGCGCTGCGGTAGGCATGCTGGTTCTGCTGGCCTTCGCCCAGTTCGGCGTTGTATTGCAGGTTTTCGACAAACCCGAGCAAGTCGCCGCGCTTGACCCACTGGCCTTCGCGCACCGCCAGCTTGCGCACGATGCCGCCTTCCAGGCTCTGGATGGTCTGCACGCGGCTGGAGGGCACCACCTTGCCGACGGCCTGCACCGAAATATCCAGCTTGGCGAACGACATCCAGACCAGCGCGACAAGCAGAAATCCGGCCAGCGATGCGAGCAGCAAGGTCACCGCGCGGCGCGGGCCGCGGTCGAGGTCGGGATGCGTGGAAAAGGATGCGCTACTCATGCCGGTACGCCTTGCACGGCGGCAGCGGGGGCAACAGCAGTGCCGGCCACGGCGGGCGATTGCAGGCGGCGCAGCACATCGTCGCGCGGGCCGTCCAGCACGATGCGACCCTGATCCATCACCACCAGCCGGTCGACCAGCGGCAGCATGGCGGTGCGATGCGTGATCAGCAGCAACGTGGTGTCCTTCAGTTCGCGCAGATGTCCGATCAGTTGATGCTCGGTGGCCGGGTCCATCATGCTGCTCGGCTCATCCAGCAGCAGCAGGCGCGGCTGCTGCACCAGCGCGCGGGCAATGGCGACGGCCTGGCGCTGGCCGCCGGAGAGGCGTTCGCCGCGTTCACCGACTTCGCTGCCGAGGCCTTGCGGCAATTGCACCAGCGTCTCTTCCAGACAGGCCAGGCGCACTGCGCGCAGCAGGTCGGCATCGCTGACATTGGCGGCGCCGAGCAGAATGTTTTCGCGGATGTCGCCGTGGAACAGCACGACGTCCTGCGGCACATAGCCGATCTGGCGGCGCAGGCTGAGCGGGTCCATCTGCGCCACCGACACCCGGTCGACCAGTACCGCACCCTGATCCGGCGTGTAGATGTTGAGCAGCAGGCGCAGCAAGGTGCTCTTGCCGGAACCGATGCGGCCGATGAAGCCGACCTTTTCACCCGGCACGATCTTCAGGTTGACGCCTTTCAGCAAGGGCTGCGCATTCGGATAGGCGAACTGCACGTCGCGCAGTTCGACCGCGCCTTGCAGCGCCGGCATGTGCACGCTGCCGGCCTGGTCGTCGGTCGGCGCGGCCATGATCTGGTCGAGCGCATGCAAGGCCAGCTTGGTCTGTTCCCAGCGAATGATCAGGCCGGCGATCTGCGCCACCGGCCCAATGGCGCGCGACGACAGCATGGTGACCGCGATGAGCTGGCCGACGGTCATTTCCTGCATCGCCACCAGCATGGCGCCGAACATCACCAGCAACACCATGTTGAGGCCGGTCAGCGTGGCCGACAGGTTGCTGCCGAACGACATGATTTCGCGCATGCGCAAGCCGTTTTCGGCCATCTGCACGGTCAGCATTTCCCAGCGCCGCCGCGCCCAGGCCTCGGCGCCGAGACCCTTGACGGTGTCGAGGCCGTTCATCACCTCGAACAGATGCGCGGTGCGTTGCGCGCTTTCCTTCATGTTTTCGCCCAGCACCTTCGCCAGCGGCCGCCGCAACAGCCAGGTGGAGCCGATCATCAACGGGATGATGGCGAGCGGCACCAGCACCAGCCAACCGCCGACCAGCGCGATGATGAGCAGGAAGAACAGCATGAACGGCAGATCGCCGAGCAGGGTCAGCGTGGTCGAGGTGAAGAAGTCGCGCACCGTCTCGAAATCCTTCACCACGTTGGCCAGCACGCCGCCGGAAGCCGGCCGGCTGGCGGCGCGCATACGCAGGCTGTGCGTGAAGATGTGCGCCGACAGCGCGACGTCGGCTTTGCGCGCCGCCGCTTCCAGCAAGTAGCCGCGCAGCAGTTTCATCAGCATGTCGAACAGCGTCACCGCCACCGCCGCCGTGGTCAGCACCCACAGGCTGTCGAGCGCGTTGTTCGGCACGACGCGGTCGTACACCGCCATCGTGTAGAACGGGATGACGATGGCGAGCAGGTTGATCAGCACGGTGCCGAGCAGCGCCCATTGATAGATGCCGCGATTCGCCTTGAACACGTCCCAGAACCAGCGGCGCGGCTGCGGCAGGTGATAGAGCAGGCTGCGCACGTCGAAATGGAACACCGGCCGCACGAAATACCAGTGCCCCGGATGATCCGCCAGCAAGCGATCGAGTTCGATCCAGTGACTGCCCTCGACACCCGGCAATGCACATTCCACGCGCGAACCATCGCGATGCAGCACCACGACGGCATCGCCATCGGCATCGATGACCAGCGCCGGCAGCATCGAGGACTTGATCTTCTCCGGCGCCAGTTGGCTGGGCGTCACCGCGAGACCGGCATTGCCGGCGCATTCGGCCAGTTCCGCCGCCGTGATGCGGCCTTCCGGCAACGGCACGCCGCCGATCAGCTGGCCGGCTTCAACCGCGCGACCGTGGTAGCGCGCCAGAAACAGCAGGCGGTCGAGCACGGCATCGGCGAATTGCGTCGGTTGGTCGGCGTCCAGGTGAGGCGTTTGGTCAGACATCATGGGTGGGGTCGGTGGGTAGGCCGGCGACATGCCCGGCAAGCAAGCGCCACGATAACGGATATATCGGATTCAACTTGAGCGGATCGCGAAAACGAGGCCACGATGGAAATGAGGAAAGGGGGCTTTCGCCCCCTTTCCTCGCTGTAGCGCCCTCATGTAGACGGCGCGGACCAGCTTCGTGCGTGGATCAGGCGCAGCAAGCCGCGGCCTGTTCCTCGTACAACGCAGCCATCTGCTTCATGGCGTCGAGACCGGCGCTATCGAACGCATCGGCGTTGGCTGAGGCGCTGATCGCCATGCCGACGCCACCGCCAAGACCCGCCAGCAGGCCGTCCAGACCGCTGTCGTCGCCCAGCAACTGGCCCAGGCTGGCCACGTCGACGCCGGCCGCAGCCGCATCTTCCGCGGCAACGTTGAAGTAGACGTCGGTCATGTCGACGCTGCTGCCGTCGGCCAGCGTGGCGCTGCTGCGTTCCAGGTGCAGGTTGCCGTTGGCATCGACGAAGGGCACTTCCGCGTAAGCCACCGCCAGGCTGGCGACACCGGCGTCGAGCAGACCCATCAGTTCACCCGCGTCGGTCTGGTGGTTGCCGTTGACGTCCTGCCAAATCTTCAGGCTGGCGAAGCCGCTGTCGTCGGCATTGACGACGCCGTCGCCGTTGCTGTCGAAGCTGGCCAGCTTGGCGAAACCGTCGCCCTTGCCGAGGCCGCCGAACAGTTCGGCGATGCTGTCGACCTTGCCGTTGCCGTTGGCATCGACCGCCAGGAAGCCGTCGTCGCCGGACAACCAGCCGGAGTCGATCGCCTTGCCGGAACCGAGCAGGTCGAAGGTGCCGGTGGAATTGGCGCGCGCCACGGTCTGGATGCCGTTGCCGTTGAGGTCGATCACGATCGGGGTGATGGCGGCATCCCAGGTCATGTCGTTCTCGCCGGAAGTCAGCGTGGTGTAGTCAGTGTACGCAACGTTGTGCAAGGACACGCCATCGCCGTTGACGTCGGAATCGATGCTGTCGTTGCTGCCGATGTTCTTGCTGGCCCACTTCCACTTGGTCATCGAAATGCCGTTGTAAGTGGTGTTGGACTTGTCGAACACCAGACGGTAGTCACCCGGATTCAGGTTGGTGAACTTGTAGTTGCCGTAGGAGTTGGTGTAGGTCGTCGCAATGGTCGTGCCGCTGCTGTTCTGCAGCATGACCTTGACGTTGCCGATACCGGGTTCGTTGCCATCCTGGATATCGTCGTGGTCCTTGTCTTCCCACACCTTGTCGCCGATGCTGGCCTTCTTGTACAGACCGGCGTCCCAGTTCATGTCGTTCTCGCCGGCGGACAACGTGGTCAACGCGGTATAGCCACTGCTGCTCACGTCGGAATCGAGACCGTCGTTGGAACCCTGGTTCTGCTTGGTGGCGTAGTAGCCGGAAGGCTTGACCACCTGCACCTTGTAGTCGCCCGGAGTCAGGTTGCTGAACAGGTACTCGCCGACGCTGTTGGTGGTCGTGGTGGCGACCACGCTACCGGCGGAGTTGAGCAGCTTGACGGTGACGTTGGCGATACCCGCTTCGCCGCTGTCCTGAATGCCGTCGTAATCCGCGTCATGCCAGACCTTGTTGCCGATGGTAGCTTTGGTCTGCACCAGCTTCAGGCCGGCGTCCCAGCTCATGTCGTTCTCGCCGCCGGCCAGGCTGGTGACAAGGGTCTTGCCGGTGCCGGTATCGACATCGCTGTCGGTCGCGTCGTTGCCGCCCAGATCCTTGCTGGTGAAGGCATAGCCGGTCGGTGCGACGACCTGGATCGCGTAATCGCCGGGGGCGAGGTCGCTGAACAGGTATTCGCCGGCGCTGTCGGTGGTGGTGGTGGCCAGCACGCTGCCGGCCGCATTCAGCAGCTTGACGGTAACCCCCGCGACGCCCGCTTCGCCGGCATCCTGCACACCGTCGCAATCGCTATCGAGCCAGACCTTGTCGCCGATGCTGGCGGTGAGGCCGCAAGCCGGCGTACAGATCGACAACGTTTGCAGCTTGAAGTAATCCTCCGGCGAAATGTCGGTGGTGTCGGCGGCGATGACGATAGTGTTGCCGGCGTAATCACCCGCGTTCAGGTCGGCCCAGCGCGTCGTGCTCAGCGTGGTGGTATTCACTTCCATGAAGCCCATGCTGGTCAGCACCGCGTCGCTCAGGGTCAGGTGGCTGTTGTACGGATTGTTGAAGTTGCCGATCCAGACCTGGACATCGCTGTCGTTGGACACCCAGCCGAGGAAGGCTTTGTCCAGCAAAACGGTCTTGTCGAATTCAAGCAGGATGTAGTTGTCGCGGCCGCCGACGTTGTCGATGGCGTGGCTGGGCGTCGAACCGTCCTCGCTGGTGTCGGTGACGCCAAGACCGCCGCTGTAGCTGGCCAGATAGGCGTTGGCCCAGGCGCCGGTCGAGTCGACACGGCTGAAGGCGCTGGCATTTACCGACAGGCCGTTCATCGTGTAGCTGCGGATGTTGCCGGCGCTGCTGCCGCTGTTGCTGCCGCCGGTCAGATCCAGATCGAGACAGGCGCCGACGGTGGTGAGGCCGGCATCCCAGCTCATGTCGTTTTCGCCACCGGCCAGCGCGGTGACGACGGTCTTGCCGCTGACGGTGTCGACATCGGAATCGAGCGCGTTGTTGGTGCCCTGATCCTTGGCGGAGAAGCTATAGCCGTTCGGTTTCACCACTTGTACCGCGTAGTTGCCCGGGGCCAGGTTGCTGAACAGGTAGTTGCCCTGGTAGTCGGTGGTGGTGCTCTGCAGCACCGTGCCATCGCTGGCCAGCAGTTTCACGGTGACGCCGGCAACGCCGATTTCATTGGCGTCCTGGATGCCGTCGGCATCGCAGTCCAGCCAGACCTTGTCGCCGATGGACGCTTTCTGCTGCACCAGGCCGGCATCCCAGGACAGATCGTTCTCGCCGGCGGTGATGTTGGTGAGCACGCTCTTGCCGGTGGTCTGATCGACGTCACTGTCATGCGCATCGTTGCCGCCGAGGTCTTTGCCGGTGATCAGGTAGCCGGAAGGTGCGACGACCTGGATGGCGTAATCGCCCAGCGCCAGATTGGTGAACAGGTAGTTGCCGTTGGCATCGGTGGTGGCGGTGTCGACGGTGCCGCCGACGCTGTTCAGCAGTTTGACGGTGACGCCGGCCACGCCCGCTTCGCCGGCATCCTGTACGCCGTTGCCGTTGGCATCCAGCCAGACCAGATCGCCCAGGCTGGCGGTCAGTGCGGTGGTGGTGTAGTGCGCCGCGTCGGAGTCGTTGACGCTGCGGCCGGTCGTCGCATCGACGCCAGTGGCGGTGCCGATGTTGACGTACTGCACGCCGGGCTGCACGGTCTCGGTGGCGGTGTAGGTCCAGGTTTCGTTGGTGTCCAGCTTTCCGTCGTTGTCGCTGTCGCCGCCGACGAAGGTCAGGTTGGCAATGCGGTCGTCGGTCACCTGCACGTTGGACAACGCCGTTTCGCCGGTGTTGGTCACGACATAGGTGAAGATGGCCTGGCCGCCGACCGGGATCAGCGGGCCGGTCGGCGAATCGGCGTCGTAATCCGGCGTTTCGATCACCGTGCCGCCGCCGGCCGGGGTGTCCAGATCGGCACCGAGTTCATTCTGCGCGACGAACAGATCCTTGGTGGCTTCGTAGACGCCGGAAGCGAACGCGCTCTGGGTCATCGCGATGACCTGCGCCTTGCTGTATTCGTAATCCACGTTCGGATTGGACGCGTTCAGCAACGCCGCCGCCGAGTGGCGCATCAGCGCATTCAAGCCGCCGCCATTCATGCCGAGCGCATCGAGCAGGGTCGGGTTCGAATTGGCGATGCTGACGCCGAAGATGCTTTCATAGCTGTCATCCGGGCTGTAGCCGGTTTCCGGCCAGCCGGACAACGGCGCCGGGCCGTAGCTGGAATGGGACTTCCAGAAACCCGGGGTCAAGCCTTCGCCGCCGCCGGTTTCATCGGTGTAACGACCGCGCACATATTTTTCGATGTCGATGCCGACGCTGGGCAGGTACATGCCGGCATCGACGCTGGTGACGGCATCGCCGGAATTCAGCGTGTAACAACCGGTCAGGCCAGCGCTGCTGGCGTCGCTGTCGGTGGCATCGGTGGCGACGGCGGCATCCTGCGTGCTCAGCACATAGCCGTTGGGGGCGACGAACTGGACCTTGTAATTGCCGGGCTGCAGATCGCTGAAGTTGTAGTAGCCGCCGGCATTGGTCACCTGGGTGGCGACCAGCGCATCGTTGTTGTTGCAATCGAGCAGGCGAACGCTGACGCCGCCGATGCCGACTTCGTTGGCATCCTGCACGCCGTCGCGGTCGGCGTCATTCCAGACGAAGTCGCCAATGCTGGCTTTCTGGTACAGGCCGCCGTCCCAGGTGAGGTCGGTTTCGCCGGAGTCGAGCGTGGTGGCGATGGTCTTGCCGGTGGCGGCGTCGATGTCGCTGTCGGTGGCATTGTTGCCGCCAGCATCTTTCGGAGACACGAAGTAGCCAGACGGGGCGACGACCTGGACCGAGTAGTCGCCCGGCACCAGACCGCTGAACAGGTAGTTGCCGTTGGCGTCCGTGGTGGTGGAACTCAGGACCACGTTGCCGGCGGCGTTCAACAGGTTGACGGTGACGCCGCCGAGGCCGGCTTCACCCGCGTCCTGCACGCCATTGGCGTTCTTGTCGAGCCAGACCTTGTCGCCGATCGCGGCTTGGCGGTACAGGCCGGCGTCCCAACTGAGGTCGTTTTCACCCGAAATGAGCGTGGTATTGATGGTCTTGCCGGTGGTGGCGTCGATGTCGCTGTCCGTGGCGTCGTTGCCGCCGAGATCTTTGCCGGTGACGGTATAGCCGGCCGGGGCGACAACCTGGATGGCGTAGTCGCCCGGGTTCAGGGCGCTGAACAGGTAGTTGCCGCTGGCGTCGGTGGTGGTGGTGCCGATCACGGCGCCGGCCGCATCCAACAGGTTGACGGTGACGCCGCTGAGACCAGTTTCACCGTTGTCCTGCACGCCGTTGGCGTTGGCGTCCAGCCAGACTCGGTCGCCGATGGAAGCCGTCTGATACACACCGGCGTCCAGGGTCGGATTGTTCTCGCCCGAGGCCAGGGTGACGATCTGCGTCCTGCCGGTGCTGGTGTTGGCGTCGGAATCGATGCCGTCGAAGTTGTTGTTGCCGGCGTTCTGCGTGGTGAAGACGTAATCCGCGGGCTGGCTGAACTGCACCTGATACTGCTCGCCCACGTTGAGCCCGGTGAATTGGTAGAACCCGTCGGTGCCGGTGGTGGTGGTGGCGGTGGTATCGCCCACGCCGTTGATCAAGCCGTCGGCGCCGCCGCCGATGAGTGTCACGGTGGCGCCGGAAATGCCGACTTCGGCCGCGTCCTGTTTACCGTTGGCGTTGCTGTCAATCCACAGCCGGTCGCCCAGGCTGGCCAGACGCACCAGGCCGGCGTCCCACGACAGGTCGTTTTCGCCGGAGGTCAGCGTGGTGACGATGGTCATGCCGCTGGCGTTGGCGTCAGAGTCGCTGGCGTCGTTGCCCAGGTCTTGCTGGGCCAGGGCGTAGCCGGCGGGGGCGATGAATTCGACCTTGTAGTCGCCGGGGA
>JASJPK010000122.1:0-57600 GCA_031426735.1 Hydrogenophilaceae bacterium
GCCCCATCTTCGATGGGGCGTTTCTATTTGTAATTCTGCACCAGCGACTCCCTTGTTACGGCATAACGTTGCCGACAGTTGCATCGAATTGGCCTGATTTCAGCCTTATTTTTACTTTGTTTCCACTGCGTATTTCTTGAATATGCTTGATAACTTTGTCTTTCTCATCAAATGCTAAGCAATACCCTCGAGAAAGTATGTTGTCCGGGTTGAGTTGTTGGAGGGATGATATGCAGCCGATTATTTCTACTTTTCGTTTTTCTTGACTCTTATTTAAATTCGTTTTCATTGCGACCAGATGGTTTTCTATCTTGTTTCTACGTGATTCCAACTTTGGCCTAAGTGAAATGATGTTTACTATTCCTCTTTCAAGTATCTGTTTCTTATATGATAAATAATTCCAGTGACATAATTCCAAGCGCCTCTTAAGCTGGGAAACATGATTTTTTGTATTGCTTACGCTAATGCCCGGATGCAATACCCGCCGGGAGAGTTCATCTAGGCGCTGCATCCTCTGCTGCATCAATCTTGTCATGGTTTTATTGCTGCGACTAAGCAGGTGGTTCAATTGCAGATTGGTTTCCTGCTTGTCCGGAACAGCCAACTGCGCAGCCGCTGTTGGTGTGGCTGCGCGCGCATCTGCAACGAAGTCGGCTATTGAGAAGTCGGTTTCATGGCCGATTCCTGTGATGATCGGAATGGGAGATGCATCGATTGTGCGAGCCAGCATCTCGTCGTTGAAAGGGTAAAGGTCTTCAAGACTTCCGCCACCCCGGACAAGCAAAATGATTTCGCATTCATTTCTGCTAATTGCGGTACTTAAAATTTGCCTGAGCATTGGTGCCGCATCACTGCCTTGTACTGAAGCCGGATAGATGACGATGGAACAGCACGGCCAGCGGATTGCAAGTGTCTTAAGTACGTCGTGAAGTGCTGCGGCTTGCAGCGATGTGACGATTCCCAAGCGTAACGGAAAGCGAGGAATCTTGTGTTTTCGCTCATTGCTGAATAGCCCTTCGGCTTCCAGTTTTGACTTCAGCCTGAGAAATTCTTCATAAAACGCTCCTTGTCCGCCGCGGCGCATCACATCGACAAGCAGTTGATAGTCTCCGCGCGGCTCATAAAGGGTCGCTTGTGCGCGGATTTCAACCCTATCCCCGTCCATCGGCGCCCAATCCATAAATTGGCTACGATTGCGAAAGAATGCACAGCGGACGCCGGCCTGCTGATCTTTGAGTGTGAAATACCAATGACCGGAACTGGCTCGTGTGAAGTTCGAGATTTCGCCGGAAATCCAGCATGACGGCAGCGATTTCTCTATTGCAAGGCGTGCGAGACGATTCAACTCACTTACGGTGATGACAGCAGCAGTGGAGGACACGATTGAGCAACGATGCTTAAGTTGACGCAAAGCCAAGTCTACCTGCTCGGTTCATTCGAGTCGTCACGCAAGGATTTTTCTCAGGTTGAAATAGTGGTATGTTTCTTCCTTTTCGCACGGCGGCATTAGCCGCCGTTGTGTTTTTTCAAGCGGTTGGAACCCAGTATGTCTGATTACCTGATGCAAACCTACGCACGGCAACCTGTCGCATTCGTACGCGGCGAAGGGGCCTGGTTGTTCGATACGAACGGCGACAAGTATCTTGATGCTTTGGCTGGCGTTGCCGTGAATGGTCTGGGGCATGGCCATCCTCGGTTGGTTCGGGCGTTATCCGACCAGGCAGCGAGGCTGATTCATACCTCGAACATTTACCGCATCCTTGAGCAGGAAGCGTTAGCAGAGCGTTTATGCCGCCTATCGGGTCTTTCGCGCGCATTCTTCTGCAATTCCGGAGCAGAGGCCAACGAAGCTGCGATCAAAATTGCGCGCCTGTATGGCCACAACAAAGGTATAGAGAATCCCTCCATCGTGGTCATGGAGAAGAGTTTTCATGGCCGTACCATGGCAACGCTCTCTGCAACGGGCAATCGCAAGGTGCAAGCTGGATTCGAACCGCTGGTTTCCGGTTTTGTCCGTGTGCCTTTTGGTTCCGCTGCGGCTGTCGAAGCATTGGCTGCGCACCACAAGAATATCGTTGCCGTCCTGGTGGAACCCTATCAGGGTGAGGGCGGCGTGCAGATTCCCCAATCGGATTATCTGGCCGATCTACGGCGTATTTGTGATGAACAGGGTTGGCTGTTGATGCTGGATGAAGTTCAGACCGGTGTCGGACGAACCGGCACCTGGTTTGCATTTCAACATACCAGCGTGATGCCCGATGTCATGACCCTAGCCAAGGGCTTGGGTTCCGGCGTGCCGATAGGCACCTGTCTGGCGCGTGGCATCGCTGCGGAAACTTTTACGCCGGGCAAACATGGTTCGACTTTTGGCGGCGGCCCGCTGGCATGCACTGCCGCGCTGACGACCCTGGAAGTCATGGAGTCCGATGGTTTGCTCCAGAACGCGGCGGAATTGGGCGCTTTCATTCGCGCCGACCTTGCCGAGCGTTTGCAGGGCCAGGCCGGAGTCCTGGAGATTCGTGGTCAGGGCCTGATGATCGGCATTGAGCTGGATCGTCCGTGCGGAGATCTGGTGAAGGCTGCCTTGGCCGAAAAATTGCTCATCAATGTCACCAATGACACTGTGGTGCGCTTGCTGCCGCCGCTGGTGCTGACGCTGGCGGATGCGAAGTTGCTTACAGAGCAGTTGGCGCGCTTGATCCGCGCGTTTCTGGGCTGATGAGTATGGTTGCCCCCATCAAACATTATTTGCAGTTCAAGGATCTAGCCCGCGCCGAGTTGGAGCATTTATTCGTGCGTACGCAGATTATCAAGGACCGCTTCAAGCGCTATCAGCCTTACCACCCGTTGGCCGATCGCACTCTGGCGATGATCTTCGAGAAAAGCTCGACGCGGACGCGGCTGTCTTTTGAAGCCGGCATGCACCAACTGGGTGGCTCGGCCATCTATCTCAATACGCGCGATACCCAATTGGGCCGTGGCGAGCCGGTGGAAGATGCCGCCGAGGTCATTTCGCGCATGGTCGATGTGGTCATGATCCGCACCTTCGAGCAGGACATCATCGAGCGCTTTGCCGCGCATTCGCGGGTTCCCGTCATCAACGGTCTGACCAACGAATACCATCCCTGCCAGATCCTGGCCGACATCTACACCTACATCGAACAGCGCGGCCCGATTCAGGGCAAGACCGTGGCCTGGGTCGGCGACTCCAACAACATGTGCAATACCTGGCTGCAGGCCGCGGAAGTGCTGGATTTCAACGTTCATGTCTCCACGCCGCCGGGCTACGAAGTCGAGCCCGAGCGTGCCGGTCTGTTCACGACCACGCATTACGAAGAGTTCGCCGATCCGATGGATGCCTGTCGTGGCGCCGATCTGGTTACCACGGACGTCTGGACCAGCATGGGTTTCGAGGCCGAAAACGCCGAGCGTATGAAGGCCTTTGCCGATTGGCAGGTCGATGCAGAAATGATGGCAGTGGCAGACAAGGATGCGCTGTTCATGCATTGCCTGCCGGCACATCGCGGCGAAGAGGTGGCTGCTGAAGTGATCGACGGTCGCCAGTCCGTGGTCTGGGACGAAGCGGAGAATCGTTTGCACACGCAAAAGGCGCTGCTCGAATATTTGCTGCGCGGCCGGGTCGAAGACTGAGCCTGCGACTTCCCCGGTGAAGTGCATACCGTGTCTGATTCCGCCCACTGAATTCATTTCGCGGTGCGCGCATGTTCGCGCTGCCGCAGTTTGTCGCTAGGAAAAATCATGAGTGATATCAACAAACCCGTAATCAAAAAAGTCGTCCTCGCCTATTCCGGCGGTCTCGATACCTCCGTCATCCTGAAATGGCTGCAAGACACGTACCAGTGCGAAGTGGTGACCTTTACCGCCGACCTGGGCCAGGGCGAAGAACTGGAGCCGGCGCGTGCCAAGGCGCTGCAATTCGGCATCAAGCCGGAACAGATCTACATCGACGATCTGCGCGAAGAATTCGTGCGCGATTTCGTCTTCCCGATGTTCCGTGCCAACACCGTCTACGAAGGCGAATACCTGCTCGGTACTTCAATTGCCCGGCCGTTGATCGCCAAGCGCCTGATCGAGATCGTCAATGCCACCGGCGCCGATGCCATCTGCCATGGTGCCACCGGCAAAGGTAACGACCAGGTCCGCTTCGAACTCGGCGCCTATGCGCTGAAGCCGGACATCAAGGTCATCGCGCCCTGGCGCGAATGGGATCTGCTGTCGCGCGAGAAGCTGATCAACTACGCCGAGACGCACGGCATTCCCATCGAGATGAAGCACAAGGCGGGCGGTAGCCCCTATTCGATGGATGCCAACCTGCTGCACATCAGCTACGAAGGCCGCCATCTGGAAGACCCGAATGCGGAAGCCGAGGAAGACATGTGGCGTTGGAGCGTGTCGCCGGAAAAGGCGCCCGATCAGGCCGAGTACATCACGCTCAATTATGTGCGCGGCGATGTTGTGGCCATCGATGGCGTGGCGATGCAGGCGCATGAAGTGCTGGCGAAATTGAACGAGCTCGGCGGCAAGCATGGCATCGGCCGCCTCGATCTGGTGGAAAACCGCTACGTCGGCATGAAGTCGCGCGGCTGCTACGAAACCCCCGGTGGCACCATCCTGCTGAAAGCACACCGCGCTATCGAATCAATCACGCTGGACCGCGAAGTCGCCCACCTCAAGGACGATCTGATGCCGCGTTACGCCAGCCTGATCTACAACGGCTACTGGTGGGCACCGGAGCGCAAGGCGTTGCAGGTGCTGATCGACCACACCCAGCAGAACGTCAACGGCTTCGTCCGCCTCAAGTTGTACAAGGGCAATGTCATCGTCGTCGGCCGCGATTCGAAGAGCGACTCGCTGTTCGATTCGACCATCGCCACCTTCGAGGACGACGCCGGCGCCTACGACCAGAAGGACGCAGGCGGTTTCATCAAACTCAACGCGCTGCGCATGCGCATTGCAGCCAAACTCGACGCAAAGAGGAAATAAGCATGTCCCAGTTCGATAACGTCGCCGTGATCAAGAAAGCCAATGTCTATTTCGACGGCAAATGCGTCTCGCACACGGTCCAGTTTGCCGACGGCACCCGGAAATCGGTGGGCGTCATCCTTCCCGCCACCTTGACCTTCAACACCGGCGTGCCGGAAATCATGGAAACTGTGGATGGCCGCTGCCGCGTGCAATTGAAGGGCGAAAGCGCCTGGAAGGAATACGGCCCGGGCGAATCGTTCAGCGTGCCCGGCAACTCCAGCTTCGAGATCGAAGTCGCGCCCGGCGAGAGCTATCACTACGTTTGCCATTTCGGCTGAACGCCGCGGGGCGGAGATGTCCGCCCCGGCAACACCGCAAGAATCAGCCCAGCAAGCTGGATAGCAGCAAAGACTGGCGTTGTGTCTGGTTCTGCATCAAGAGACGCTGGGCGCGGGCAATCGCCAGCAAGTCGGCCAGCGCTTCGTCGAATGCGTCGTTGACCACTAGATAATCGAACTCAAGTGCGTGCGAGATATCTTCGCGCGCTGCCGCTATGCGTTTGGCGATGACTTCGGCGCTGTCGGTGCCGCGCCCATCCAGGCGCCGCTGCAGTTCTTCCAGTGACGGCGGCAGGATGAAAATGGACAGGGCCTGCGGCATCAAGCGGCGAACCTGAGCCGCGCCTTGCCAATCGATCTCCAGCAGGATGTCACGGCCGGCGGCCATTTCCTCCTCGATCCAGCGTTGCGAAGTCCCGTAGAAATTGCCGTACACCTCCGCACTTTCGAGGAATTCGCCTCGCTCAAGCCGTTCCTGGAACAGTTCGCGGCTGACGAAGTGGTAATGCACGCCGTCGACCTCGCCGGTGCGGGGGGCGCGCGTAGTGTAGGAAACCGATAAGCGAATGGTGCTATCGCGTTCCAGCAGCGCCTTGACCAGGCTGGATTTGCCCGCGCCGGACGGCGCCGAAACGATGAAAAGATTGCCGCTCATGTTCGCAAGTCCCGGTTACTCAATGTTCTGAATCTGCTCGCGCATCTGTTCGATCAGCACTTTCAGTTCGACCGAGGTTTGCGTGAGTTCCAATGAAGCCGATTTCGAGCCGAGCGTGTTGGCTTCTCGGTTGAGTTCCTGCATCAGGAAATCCAGACGTTTGCCGGCGGAACCACCGGCGTTGAGCGCGCGGGTGACTTCGTCGAGATGGGTGACCAGACGATCAAGTTCTTCATCGACGTCGATTTTCTGGGCGAACAGAATGACTTCCTGATTGATGCGGTCGCGGTCGTGATCGCCCAGGCTGGTCGGCAGCAGGTCTTCCAGGCGCTTGCCGAGTTTCTCGCGATAGGCGGCGACGATCTCAGCGGTGCGCGGGCGGATGCGCTCGACGTGGCCGCGGATGCCGGCGACGCGGTCGAGGATGACGGCTTTCAGCTTGTCGCCTTCGCGCGCGCGGCTGGCATTGAACTGCGCCAGCGCCGTTTCCAGCAACTTCAATGCGGTGGCATGTAAAGCCTGCGGATCGGGCGAGGTGTCGCCCAGCATGCCCGGCCAGCGCAGTATTTCCTGCACTGCCAGCGGCCGCGCTTGCGGGAAGGCGGCCAAGGCGGCGTTCGACAGCGCTTGCAGTTGAGTCAGCAGCGGCGCGTTGAGGCCTTCGGGCAGCGCGGCATCTTCGCGCGGTGTGAAGTTGACGCGGCATTCGAGTTTGCCTCGTTTGACTTGCTCGCCGATGTTCGCCCGCAAGGCCGGTTCGAGCGCGCGGAAATCCTCGCCCATGCGGAAGGTCAGATCAAGGAAGCGCGAATTGACCGCGCGCAGTTCCAGCGAGAGTTGGCCGCCGGGCAAGTCGGCGGTGTCGACCGCATAACCGGTCATGCTGCGCAGGTCATCCTGGCCGCTAGAGCGTTTTTGTTTGGCGTTGGGGCGAGTTTCCTGCGGGGTTTCTTTCATGGCGGCCACGATCTTGGTTATCCTTGGATGGTTCTTACAAGCCGCGCAGTTTACTCCGCCGTTATCGTCCCCCGCCTATGGCTGCCCAAACCACCGAACCACTGACCCACGGCTATCATTTGGGCGAGTACGTCATCGATCGCAGAATCGGGGGCGGCGGCTTTTCGCTGGTTTATTTGGCCTTCGATGTCAATGGACAACCGGTGGCGATCAAGGAATATCTGCCTGGCGGCGTCGTGACACGCGGCGAACAGGGCACGGTGCACCCGGTCTCCGTCGACAAGGAATCTTCGTTTCGTTACGGCATGAAGTGTTTCTTCGAGGAAGGCCGTTCGCTGGCCGGCATCCGCCACCCGAATGTGGTCAAGGTGGTCAATTTCTTTCGCGCCAACGACACCGTCTACATGGTGATGAAGTATGAGCAGGGCAAAACCCTGCAGCGCCATATCGTCGGACTGGAAGAGCCGATGCGTGAATCCTTCCTGCGCAGCGTCTTCATCCAGTTGCTCAATGGCCTGCGCGAAGTGCATGCGCACAAGATTCTGCATCTCGACATCAAGCCCTCGAACATCTATATCCGCGCCGACGGTTCGCCGGTGCTGATCGACTTCGGCGCCGCGCGCCATGCCTTGTCGCAGGATTTCATGGCCTCGCCCATGTACACGCCTGGATTTGCCGCACCCGAGCAGTACAAGCAGCGCGACCGGCTCGGTCCCTGGACGGATATCTACAGCGTCGGCGCCACCATGTTCGCCTGCATGACGAAAGGGCCGCCGCCGCCGGCGGATGAACGCACGGAAAAAGACAAGCTGACCCCGCTGCTCAAGTCGCATGCCGGTATTTACTCTAAAGGTCTGCTTGAACTGGTCGATTCCATGTTGCGTCTAAATTACACGGAGCGACCGCAAAGCGTGTTTTCAGTGCAGAAGCAGCTGATCAACATGGCCCAGGCTGCGCGGGCGCAGAAGCCGACCTTGTTTGCGCTGATCAAAGAAAGACTCACCAGGGAAATATGAAATACGTCGTCTATCAGGCCAGTCGTCGCGGCGGGCGTCCATACAACGAAGACCGGGTCGCCTATGCCTACACGCCGGAGGCGCTGGTCATGGTGCTGGCCGATGGTATGGGTGGGCATAGCAATGGCGAGATCGCCTCGCAACTGACCGTGCAGGTCATTACCAGCCTGTTTCAGTCGCGTGCCAAACCGGTATTGCCGGACTTGAGTGGGTTCTTGCTGGACGGCATCTACGCCGCGCATGACGCCATCAACGAATACGCCTTGCGCAAACGCATGGCCGACCCGCCGCGCACCACCTGCGTCGTCTGTGTCGTGCAGAAGGGCATGGCGTGCTGGGCGCATGTCGGCGATTCGCGGCTCTATCATTTCAGTCGCCGCGATACCCTGTTCCGCACGCATGACCACTCCGCCGTGCAGCAGTTGCTCGACGATGGCGTGATTACCGAAGCCGAGATGGGCACGCATCCGGACCGCAACAAACTTTACAACTCGGTGGGCGGCTACATGCTGCCCGATATCGAGCTGGACCAGCCGGCCAAACTGCATGACGGCGACGTGTTGCTGATGTGCACCGACGGCGTCTGGCCGGAGCTGACCTCCTCGGAAATGCTCTCGACGTTGCGCGCCTATCCGCTCGAACGCGCGGTCAAGCACATGATGGACCACGCCGAATTCCGTTCCGGCCAGTACGGCGACAATCTTTCCGTGGTGGCCATGCGTTTCGGCGAAGAACGTTTCGAGGCTGGCGAGTTGTTGCTCGGCGACGATCTCGGTCTCGACGGCTTTACCACCCAGCTCAAGAATCTGGGCGGCAAGGGGATGACGACGCCGCTCACCACCGACCAGGAACTTGACCGGGCGATGGCCGATATCCAGGCCGCGCTTTCCAAATACGGCAATTCCTGACTTTTTCACACCAAGGCTCACCATGACCAATCAACAACGTCCCTCCGGACGCGCGGCCGATCAACTTCGGTCCATCAAGCTCACCCGCCGCTACACCAAGCATGCCGAAGGCAGCGTGCTGGTGGAATGCGGCGATACCAAGGTGCTGTGCACCGCCAGCGTGCTGGAAAAAGTGCCGCCGCATGTGCGCGGGACGGGCGCCGGCTGGCTCACTGCCGAGTACGGCATGTTGCCGCGCGCGACGCATACGCGCGGCGATCGCGAGGCCGCGCGCGGCAAGCAATCCGGCCGCACCCAGGAGATCCAGCGCCTGATTGGGCGCAGCCTGCGTGCCGCGGTCGATCTGGAAAAACTCGGCGAGCGCACCCTCCATGTCGATTGCGACGTGTTGCAGGCCGACGGCGGCACCCGCACGGCCAGCATCACCGGCGCCTGGGTCGCCGTGCAGGACGCAATCAACTGGCTGGTCGCGCAGGACAAGCTGGCGGCCAATGTGATGCGCGACCATGTCGCCGCCATCTCGGTCGGCGTCTGGCAAGGCATGCCGGTGCTCGATCTGGATTACGCCGAGGATGTCGCCTGCGACACCGATATGAACGTCGTGATGATGGGTTCGGGGGGGCTGATCGAAGTGCAGGGCACGGCCGAAGGCACCGCGTTCTCACGCGCCGAACTGAATGCGCTGCTCGATCTGGCCGAGAAAGGCATTCGTGAATTGATCGCCGCGCAAAGCGCAGCGCTGGAGTCTTGAGATGAAGAAAGTCGTGATCGCCTCCAACAACGCCGGCAAATTGCGCGAAATCGCCCGCATTCTGGAACCGCTCGATTTCGAGGCCATGCCGCAAGGTGCCTTCGGCGTGCCGGAATGTCCGGAGCCGCATGTCACCTTCGTCGAAAACTGCATCGCCAAGGCGCGCCATGCCGCCGCCCATACCGGCCTGCCGGCGCTGGCCGACGATTCCGGCATCTGCGTCGATGCGTTGAACGGCGCGCCGGGCGTGTATTCCGCGCGCTACGCCGGCGAGCCGAAATCGGACGAGCGCAACAACCAGAAGCTGATCGAAGCGCTGCAAGGCGAAGCCAACCGGCGCGCGCATTACTACTGCGTCATGGTCTATGTCCGTTACGCCGACGATCCGCAGCCGATCATCGCGGAAGGCGCCTGGCATGGCGAAATCATCGACACGCCGCGCGGCGACGGCGGCTTCGGCTATGACCCGTATTTCCTGGTGCCCGAGTTCGGCCAGACCGGCGCGGAGCTCAGCATGGAAGTCAAGAATGGCATCAGCCATCGTGGCCAGGCGCTGCGTGCATTGGCCGAGAAATTGCGGGCCTGATTCCGGCCCGGTTCGGAAGTGATTCCCTGGCTCCACGGCAACGACCCGTTCCCACCGCTGCAGCGCGCATCGCGGGAATACAACGGACTCCTGGCTGCCGGCGGCGATTTGTCCGTGCCACGCCTGCTGGCGGCGTATCGGCGCGGGATTTTTCCCTGGTACAACGACGACGAACCGATCCTGTGGTGGTCGCCGGACCCGCGCATGGTGTTGTTTCCGGCCGAATTCAAACTGTCGCGTTCGCTCAAGAAACGGCTGGCGCGTGCCGATTACAGCGTGCGGGTGGACACGGCGTTCACCCGGGTGATGCGGGAATGCGCGGTGCCGCGCGACGGTTTCGACGGCAACGGCAGCGGCACCTGGATCAGCGAGCAGATGATCGCGGCCTATGCCGCGTTGCATGAGGCGGGCCATGCGCATTCGATTGAAACCTGGCGTATCGACGCCAACGGCGAAACCTTGGTGGGCGGCTTGTACGGCGTCGCCCTCGGCCGCGTGTTTTTCGGCGAATCGATGTTCGCGCGCCAGACCGACGCCTCCAAGATCGCCCTGGCACATCTGGTCCGTTGGCTGCAGGAACACGATTTCGCATTGATCGACTGCCAGATGAACACCGCCCATCTCGCCTCGCTCGGTGCCCGCGAGATCCCGCGCGCCGAGTTTGCCGAATTGCTGGAGCGCCATACCGTACGCTCCGGTTTGTCCGACTGGCATGCATTGGCGAAGCATCCGCTGACATGAAAAGTCCATTACCACGCATCGCTGCCGGGAGCGCCGGCGTCCCGCCGGCAAGCCGGCCAGAGGCCGGCGCTCCACGCATGGCATCCCGCGAATTGCGCGATGTGTGGTGGAGCAACTGACATGAGTTTCGCCAAAGACCTGCCCATCTTCCGCCTGCAGTTTTATCTGACGGCACAGTACCCGTGCAGTTATCTGCCGGAGCGGCAGGCGCGCTCGCAAGTCGCGGCGCCGGGCAACATGATCGACACCGGCATCTACAGCGAACTGGTCCGGCTCGGCTTCCGGCGTAGCGGTCAGCATGTCTATCGGCCGCGCTGCGATACCTGTCGGGCGTGTGTCTCGGTGCGCGTGCCGGTCGCGGAATTCGAACCGAGCCGGAGCCAGCGCCGCTGCTTGAGCCGTAACGCGGATCTCAGTCTGAGTTTGCGTCCCCTCGTGTTCGACGAGGCGCATTACCGGTTGTACCGGCGTTATCAGGCGACGCGCCATGCCGGCGGCGGCATGGATCAGGACGACCGCGAACAATTCTGCGCTTTCCTGCTGCAAAGCCGGGTCGATAGCGTCCTCGCCGAATTCAGCCTGGCCGGCGAAGTGGTCATGGTGGCCCTGGTCGACAAGCTGGTCGACGGCCTCTCGGCGGTCTACACCTTCTTCGATCCCGACCTGGAAAAGCGCAGCCTGGGCGCATACGGCGTGCTCACCCAGATTCGCCTGGCACAGGAAATCGGCCTGCCTTACGTCTATCTCGGCTACTGGATCGAGGCCTGTCACAAGATGGCTTACAAAAGCAGCTACCGCCCGCTCGAAGGCTTGCTGGACGGGCGCTGGCAAAGACTGAACTTTGAAAATGGAAACGAATGATGGCGAAACTGCCCGATGCCGTGGAACAGGTGCTGCAAATGCATGCGCCGTTCATCCATGCCGTAGTCAACGCATTGACCGATCGAGCGCAATTGCCGCAACTGATGCAAACCCTGGCCGCCGCCGAGCAGCAGGGGTGGGCCGCGCTGGTGCGGGCGTTGCGCATGGTCGTCGATGGCAAGCGCGACGAGTCGGTCAAGCTCGGCCTGGATGACGAAGATCGCATCGTCGTCGATGCGATTCTGCGCGGCCTCAGCAACCCCGCGACGCTGCCGCCGCTCGACCAGAAACCCGATGCCGCCGCCGCCGCACCCGGCCTGGCAGCGATGATCGCCGCCAGCGCGCGCGGCGATGCGCAGGCGTTGGCGGCGCTGGCCAACATGGCCGAACAGATGGTGCGTGCCGGCGGCGATATGGCCCGCCTCGGCGGCGTCATGCGGCGGTTGGTCAATGGCGAGCGCGATTTCGAGGTCTTGTCGAAGGGCATGGGCGCGCTCGGCCGCAATCTGCTGCTCGATATCCTGAATGAACTCGGCAAAAGCACGTTGCATTAACCCTGTTGACCTGTGATGTGCGTCATACAATGCCGGCCTGCCCAAGCGCCGATTAGAAAGGATGAATACGGATGGCTGAAGACCAGTTCCTGATACCGGTTCGGAGATCGGATATCGAGTTGGGCAAGCCCTTGCCTTTCGCCGCTTACGATGCCGAACGCAACCTGCTGCTGAACCGTGGCGTGATCGTGACTAGCGATCACCAGATCGATGTGCTGATGCAGAAAGGGTTGTATCGCGAACGGAACCGACCGAAAGGCGTTGGCGGAAGCGATGGCTCGGATGAAAAGCCCGCCGAGGCTGGCGGCAAGCCGCAGGGTGAAACCTTGAGTTTCGATGCCGTCAAGTTGATGCCGGGCGATGCCCTGCAACTGCAGCCATTGCTGGAAGGCCAGACCGAACGGTTTTCGGTCCACGTGATCGGCGTCATGAAGCCGAAAAGCCTGCTGGTCACCGCACCGGTGGTGGACGGCAAATTGATCTTCGTGCGCGACGGCCAGACTTACCTGGTGCGCGCGTTCTCCGGCCTGAATGTCTGCGCGTTCAAGGCGCGCATTCTGAAATCGCAATTGCAGCCGTTTCCCTATCTGCACCTGTCCTATCCCGACAGCGTCCAGGCCATGCGCATTCGCAAGGCCATGCGCGCGCCGGCCAACATCATCGTGGCCGTGCATGAAAACGAGGAAGGTCGCCAGAGCGGCGCCGGCAAGATCATCGACCTCAGCGTCGGTGGGGCGCGCATGTACTCGCCGATGAAAATCGGCGTTAAGGATCAGACCATCTGGCTGTCGTTCAAGGTGATGCTGGGCGATATGGAGGAATATGTGAAAACCCCGGCGGTGATCCGCGCCGTCGGCGAAGAAGACGATGAACAGGGCAAGCGCATGAACGTGTTCGGCTTGCAGTTCGGCGAACTGGAGCAATCGCAGCGCCTGATCATCATGAACCTGGTGTATCAGCACCTGCTCAAGGAAGGCGTTTGATGCGGCAATACTTCGATTTGCTCCAGCATGTGCTCGACCATGGCACTGAAAAATCCGATCGCACCGGCACCGGCACGATTTCCGTGTTCGGCCACCAGATGCGTTTCGATTTGAGTCAAGGCTTCCCGCTGCTGACCACCAAGAAAGTGCATCTGAAATCCATCGTGCACGAATTGCTCTGGTTCCTGCAGGGCGACACCAATATTGCCTATCTGAAGCAGAACGGCGTGTCGATCTGGGATGAATGGGCCGACGCCAACGGCGATCTCGGCCCGATCTATGGCTACCAATGGCGCAGCTGGCCGGCCGCCGACGGGCGCCATATCGACCAGATCAGCGAAGTGGTCGAGACCTTGAAGCACAATCCGGATTCACGCCGCATCATCGTGTCGGCCTGGAACGTCGGCGAAATCCAGAACATGAAGTTGCCGCCGTGCCACGCGTTTTTCCAGTTCTACGTGGCGGACGGCAAACTGTCCTGCCAGCTTTATCAACGCAGCGCCGATATCTTCCTCGGCGTGCCGTTCAACATCGCCAGCTACGCCTTGCTGACCCTGATGATGGCGCAGGCCACCGGCCTGCAGCCGGGCGATTTCGTGCATACCCTGGGCGATGCGCACATCTATCTGAACCACATGGAGCAGGTGAAGCTGCAGCTCAGCCGCGACACGCGCGCGTTACCGAGCATGCGCCTGAATCCTGCCGTGACCGACATCTTCGCCTTCAGGTTCGACGACTTCACGCTGGAAAACTATGATCCGCATCCGGGCATCAAGGCCCCGGTCGCGGTCTGATCGCCCCCTTCCCCGCAAGCGGGGAGGCCGGGGAGAGGGAGAGAAATTTCATGCCAACCATCAACGTCATCGCCGCCATGGCGCAGAACCGCGTCATCGGCATCGACAACACATTGCCCTGGCGTTTGCCCGCCGATCTGCAGCATTTCAAGGCGCTGACCATGGGGCATCACATCGTCATGGGCCGCAAGACCTACGAATCCATCGGCAAACCGCTGCCGGGCCGCACTACGGTGATCGTCACGCGCGACGCCGGTTACCGCGTCGAAGGTTGTTTGACCGCGACCTCCATCGCCGCGGCAATTGCGGCCTGTGGCAAAGACCCGGAGATTTTCTTTGTCGGCGGCGCCGAGTTGTACGCCCAGGTTTTGTCGTTGGCGGATCGCTTGTACCTGACCGAAATTCAGGCCGATTACGACGGCGATGCGCATTTTCCCGAGTTCGACCGCGATGCCTGGCAAGAGACCGCGCGGCAGGAACACACCAGTCCGGACGGGCTCGGCTATCACTTCGTAACCTACGCCCGGCGCTAACCGCGTGGATGGTGTTTGGCGTGCAGGACCTTGAGGCGTTCCTTGGCGACGTGGGTGTAAATCTGCGTCGTTGCGATATCCGCGTGGCCTAACAACATCTGCACGACGCGCAGGTCGGCTCCATGGTTGAGCAGATGCGTCGCGAAAGCATGGCGCAGCGTATGCGGCGACAGCGCAGATTGAATGCCGGCAGTCCTGGCGTGGCGTTTGATCGTGTACCAGAACATTTGCCGCGTCATCGCGCTGCCGCGTTCGGTGACAAACAGCGCTTCGCTGCCGCGCCCCTTCAGCAATAGCGGGCGGGCCTCCAGGGCGTAACGTTGGATCCAGTCCTGCGCATCTTCGCCCAGCGGCACCAGCCGCTCCTTGCTGCCCTTACCCATGATGCGCACGACGCCATCGGTGAGACTGACCGCGGCCAGCGGCAGGCCGACCAGTTCGGAAACCCGGAAGCCGGCGGCATACAAGGCTTCCAGCATGGCGCGGTCGCGCAGGCCGTAGGGCGTATTCACGTCGGGGGCGTCGATCAAGGCTTCGACCTGGGCTTCCGACAGCGTTTGCGGCAAGGTCTTGGGCAACCGCGGCGGATCGACGGTGAGGGTGGGGTCGTCCTCGCGCCGACCTTCGCGCAATAGCCAGCGCTGATAGCGCTTGATGGCGGTGAGCTGACGGGCCAGGCTGCGCGCGGCAATGTGTTCGTCGAAGGTGCGGTGGGCGAGGAAGAGTTCGATGTCGCTGCGTTGTGCCCGTTCCGGCGCGATGTTCTTTTGCTCCAGCCAGGTGAACAACTGAGTCAGATCGCGCCGATAGCTCTCCAGCGAGCGCGGCGCCAGGCCGTCCTCCAGCCAGAGCGCGTCGCAGAAGCGATCCAGCTCGGCGGTGAAGGCCGCGTCAGAGGACGTGTTCATGCCGCAGCAGCCAGCGCTTGATGTCCTGTGAGTAACCGGTGCGGCTGTGCATGAAGCCGCCGAGGCCGCCGTCCGCAGCAATGACGCGATGGCAAGGGATGACGATGGGGATGGGATTGTCGCCCACCGCCTGGCCGACAGCGCGCGGGCCGCTGCCGAGTTCGCGCGCGACTTCGCCGTAGGTTCGGGTCTGGCCGGCCGGAATGTTCGACAAGGCATGCCAGACCTTGCGGCGGAAGTCCGTGCCGACGGGCGCCAGCGGCAATGTAAAACGATGGTCGGGATCGGCGTAATAGGCGTCAAGTTCAGCCATGACCTGCTTGATCAACGGCAGCGAAGAGGCGGCGAGCGGCGTACCGGGCGGCAGGAATTCGAGGCCGAGCAGCGTGTCTTCGGCAATGCGTATTCCCAGCGCGCCGAACGGTGCGGCGATCGTTGCGGTGAATGGAGCGGTGGTCATGGACAACATGGGCAAGGTTACTTTGTGAAACCACAGCGAGTGAGGTTAATACCCGATTGTTTTGGTCGACAATGTACTTTTTACATCTATATTGCGATTTCAGCCACTCGGTTGATTAAACAAAACGTAGCAAGGAAGCTGTCATGAACGATGCAATCGCAGATGTCATTATTCACGTGAACGAAAATCTGAATGAACGCGCGTTGCAAACGCTGGAAGATGCAATTCGCGAAGATTGGGGCGTGGTGGCGGTCGGCCATAACCCCAAGCTCCCTCATTTGATGATGTTGGCATACGACTCGACGGTCGCCAGATCCAACAGTGTCATGCACCAGTTCCAGAAACGCGGCTTGCATGCACAGCTGGTCGGGCTGTAATGCGCCACGCAATCCGCTATCAGAGGTGCGGTTCGATCATCCGCCGCAGCCATTCGTGGAAGTGCACCATGCCGTCTTCCATCGGCGACTGGTACGGGCCTTCCTGACTGATACCTTGTTCGTACAGGGCTTTGCGGCCGTTCTGCATGCCGTAGCAGATGTCGTCGTCTTCGATCGCAGTCTCGCGGTAGGCGGCCTGTTCCGCTTCGACGAATTCGCGTTCGAATAGCGCGACATCTTCCGGGTAGTAGAACTCGACCACATTGAGGCAGGTATCGACGCCGGTCGGAACGATGTTGCTGACCACCAGCGTGTGCGGATACCACTCCACCATCAACGCCGGGTAATAGGTCAGCCAGATGGCGCCGTGCGCCGGGTCTTTGCCGTCGCGATAACGCTTTACCTGCTGGTGCCAGCGGTTGTAAACGGCGCTGCCGGGTTGCGCGAGATGGTTGTTGATGCCGACGGTCTGCACCGAATACATCTCGCCGTATTCCCACTTCAACTCGTCGCAGTTGACGAAGTTGCCGAGGCCGGGGTGATAGGGCACGACGTGGTAGTCCTCCAGATAAACCTCGATGAAGGTTTTCCAGTTGAACTTGTATTCGGTGATCTGCGTGCTGTCGTAGACGAAGCCGGCGAAATCCATGTCTGCGGCCACGCCGAGTTTGGCCAGATCGGTATGAATGTCGCGCGGGCCGGCGAAGAGCAGGCCGTTCCAGTTGTCGAGCAGCGACTTGTTCAGGTGCAGGCAGGGGTTGTTGGGGAAATGCGGCGCCCCCATGAGCTGGCCCTGGGTATCGTAAGTCCAACGGTGGAACGGGCAGACGATGTGCTGCGCATTGCCGCGACCCTGCAACATCTGGGCTTGGCGATGCCGGCAGACATTGGACAGCAGCTCGATCCCATTGGCGTTGTTGACCAGCATCTTGCCGCCGCCATGCAGCCAGTCGAGCACATGGAAATCGCCTTGCCCAGGTGTCATCAGTTCATGGCCGACGTAGTTGGCGCCACGCTTGAACAACAGTTCCTGTTCCAGGGCGTAAATCTTCGGATCGAAATACCAATCGATGGGGAGGGCGGGGCTGGTGCGGGTGAGGAGATTTGATGCCGTCGGGTGAGACATGCGGCTCACTAACTCAATGAAAGATATGGGAAATAAAACTGCAAAACGGGGCGGGATTATGCCCGCCCGGTCTGCCCCGGGCAAGGCGAATTGGCGACATGTTTGTCCGGGTTTCGGACTGGGTCGAGTTCGGCCAGCTCTTGCGCGCTGAAGCCGGCGGCCAGGCGTGCCGCTTGGTTGAAGGGTCGTCGCGGCCGGGGGACGCCCGGCGTGGCGAGCAGGGTTTGGAATGCCGCTTCCGGTTGCAGCCCGCGCTGGGCGCACAAGAAACGGAACCAGCGATCGCCGGCGGCGACATGGCCGATTTCGTCGCGCAGGATGATGTTCAGGATGTCCGCCCCCGCCGCATCGCCGAAGCCGCGCAATTTGCGCTGGATGTCGGGCGTCACGTCGAGCCCGCGCGCTTCCAGCAGGCGCGGCACCAGCGCCATGCGGGCGAGCGGGTCATGCGCGGTCTTTGTCGCCATTTCCCAGAGGCCGGCATGCGCCGGGAGGTCGCCGTAGTCCTTGCCCAGACTGCGCAGATGATCGCGCAGCAGCCGGAAGTGATAGGCCTCTTCCGCCGCAACTTGCAGCCAGTCGCGATAGAAATCGCGCGGCAGATCGCTGAAACGTTGCACCGCATCCAGCGCCAGATTGATGGCGTTGAATTCGATATGGGCCAGCGCATGGATCAGTGCCGCATGGTTCTCGCGGCCGTTCAATTGACGCCGCGGCATGTCGCTCGGCGCTGCCAACTGCGGGCGGGCGGGAATGCCGGCCTGGTCGAGCGGCGGGGCGGCTAAGGCATCGAGCGAAAGTTCGCCGGCCTGGCAATCGGCCCAAAGCTTTAGGGCGCCGGCCAGCTTGGTTTCGACATCGGTCTCGGCCAGTAAGCTGCGGGCGGCTTGGCGAGCATTCATGGCGCGAGATGGCGGCGGCTCCAGCCGGCCGCAAAGCGAGCGGCAAACCAACCGATGCCGACACCTATCGTATTGGCCGCCATGTCGAAGATGTCGCCCTGGCGGAAGCCACTCAGGCTTTGCAGAATTTCCAGCGCCAGTCCCAGCAGAACGAAGATCAGCGCCAGCCGGTAGCCGTTGCGGTCGATCTGATGCCACCACCCCATCAAGCTGGCATAAGCCACGAAATGGCCGATCTTGTCGCCGAACGACATCGAGGTCGGCGGCGGCTTCGGGGTGAGCGAGAGATAGATCACCGTGAAAACCAGCAGCCAGCCCAGCATGATCCAGGCGCGGCGGGCACTCATCGACGGACTCCGGGGATCAGCGGTATTCGACCAGTTCTGCCATGGGCAGCCGGAGTTTTTCGCCGGGCGCCTGCGCGCAGTAACCGAAAGTCAGAATCAGTGCCGGATGATGGCGGGCCGGGTCGATCTCCAGCAGGCGGCGAACTTCTTCCGGGCTGAAGCCACCGATGGCGCAGGAGTCGATGTCGATGCCGGCGGCGGCCGTCATCATGTTGGCGGCGGCGATATGGCACTGGTTCTCGCTCCACGCCTTGACGTCGGTGGCGGCATGGAAGCCGCGGTAGTTCTGCAGCGCGCCAGCCAGCGCTTCGCCCGGATATTCGCGCGCCATCAGCGTGCGCAGGTAATCCGAGTCCGGGTCCATCTCGGCCAGTTTGGCGAGCACCACGATGACGACGCTGGCGGAGCCGACCTGCGGTTGCTGAAAACAGGCGGCCTGTAGCGCCTGCTTGTGTTGCGGCGCAGTCAGCACCACGAATTTCCATTGCTCAAGACCGAAAGAGGAGGGCGACAATCTGCCCGCTTCCAGGATGAAATTCAGGTCATCCGCGGGGATGGGTCGATCCGCCTGGAACAAGTGGCAGGCGTGGCGACGGCGAAAAATTTCGAGGAGTTGTGTTTTCATGCTGAGGCACCTTGATTAAGCACGGCATTCTAGCCCAGGAGGCAGGGCTCGCCGGGTGCGGGTCTATTCCGCGTTAGACTGGCAACGGATTATTTCGAGTTGTCTTTGTATCGCTCCACCACATGCGGCTCCCCATCCCTGAATTCAAGGTTCTGCTTTACGGCCCCGGCTTGCCGCCAGCGGGGGTCAAGGCGCGCGCGCATTTTGAGGAGTCGGTGCTGGTCATCCAGGGTAGAGGGCATTGGTTCACCATCCAGGGCGACAAGCTGCGTCTCAACACCGGCGGTTTCGATGGGCGCCAGTGGCTGTTGAGCTGGTACACGCCGTCCGGGCCGGTGACTGCAATGCTGCAGGGCGAGGATGCCGTGGAGGTTTTCATCAAACTGGCGCCGGCAGCGGTTTCCGATGAACTTCGGAAGGTACGCCGGGAACATGGCGACAAAGGGCGCATGTTCCGCTTCGGCGCAACGTTGCTTGCGGTGCTTGCGCTGCTGCCTGTTGTTGCATTGGGGCTGTTCTGGATCTATGGCGACGCGGTCAGTCGTTGGGCGGCCGATCGGGTTTCGCAGGAGCAGAAAGATAGGCTGGGCGAACTGGCTTTCGAGCAGATGCGCTCCTCGCTCAACCTGGTCGAACGCGGCGAGGTGCGCGAGATGGTCGAGTTCATCGGCGTGCGGGTGACGACGGGCTCGCGCAATCGCTATGTGTTCCACGTCGCGGACTCGCCGCAGGTCAACGCCTTTGCTTTTCCCGGTGGCCATGTCGTCGTTTACACCGGTCTGCTGCGCGCAACGAAAAACGCCAATGAACTCGCCGCAATACTTGCGCATGAGGCAAGCCACGTCGAAAAGCGTCACACCTTGCGCAATATCATCCATGCCTTGGGATGGCGGGCCGCCCTCTCGGCGGCATTGGGCGATTTATCCGGCGGCATCTGGGAGAACATGGCGGCCGAACTCGGCAACATGGGTTACAGCCGGGATCTGGAACGCGAGGCGGACAGCGAAGCCTTGGTGATGTTGCGCAGAGCCGCTGTTTCGGCCGATGGCATGTTGCCCTTTTTCGAGCGGATGGCTAAACCGGAAACGGAGGGTTCAGGTATTTGGGCCACGCATCCTTCCAGCCAGGAGCGCGTCGCCGCGTTGCGCGAGCAAATCGCACGGCAGCCGACATATCAAAGCCACCCGTTGCCAGTGGATTGGCCGGATTTCCAGCGTGCCCTTTCCCGCTTGTCTGTGAATTAACGCACTGACGGCATCTGGGGCCGGCAATAGAATTGTTCTAACAACTCTTAGCATCGAAAGTCTTTCCGGTATGAGCCACACCCCGCATCGTGTCGAACCCAGATCCTCACAGGTGGATATCGAGAAACTGCGTGAACGCAGTGTGATTTTCTCCGTCCTCAGCGACGAGGATGCCAATGCGATCATTCAGCTTGGGCGCGTTGTGAAGCATCCGTCAAAACACATTGTTTTTCGGGTGGGCGAGGCGGGTGACCACCTGCTGATCCTGCTGGAAGGGCGCGTCAAGGTCAGCCTGACTTCAGCCGAGGGCAAGGAGGCGATACTCAGCATTCTCGAGCCGGGCGATGTCATGGGGGAAATGGCGCTGCTCGACGGCGAGACCCGTAGCGCGACACTGACGACGATGGATGCGTGCAATTTTCTGGTACTTTGGCGCCGCGATTTCCTGCCTTTTCTGGAACGCAATCCGCATGTCGCGCTCAAGTTGCTGGCTGGACTGTCGCGTCGCTTGCGTGCGACCAACGATATGGTCGGCAACCTCAGCTTCCTCAACCTGCCGGCGCGGCTGGCACGTATCCTGATCAATCTGGGCCAGCAATACGGCAAACTGACCAGCGCGGGCATCGCCATCGGCCTCAAACTTTCGCAAGAAGAACTCGGCAATCTTGTCGGCGTATCTCGCGAAAGCGTCAATCGACAAATACGTATTTGGGTTGATGCCGGCGTGTTGGATTACACACACGGAACCCTTATTCTTAGAAGCTCCGATGTCTTATTCAGGGAATCGCTTAATTCGGAACGGTAGACATTGCGCTATAGAGACATTCGAAATATTCCAAATTCCTCTCACCCGCTTTTTTGTCCAAGGAGTAACACATGCAACGAAAACTCATTGCCACCCTCGTCGGTGCACTCTTCAGCGTCGGTATCGCCCAGGTTCAGGCGCAATCCGCACCGTATTACAACCCCTCCAACCCCGCCAGCCCGACAGGGATGACTACTGGTGCCGATCAGACCAAGACGATCGGTTGTCCCGGCAAAGGCATCCTGGATGCTGCTTGCGTAAACACCGAACCGAAGGTCGTCGCACCCGCGCCTGCACCAGCTCCTGCACCCGTGGCGAAACCCGCTCCGGCACCGGTCGTCGTGGCGGCGCCGGCACCTGCCCCGGTGGTCAAGGCCGCTCCCGCTCCGGTTGTCAGCACCAGCAATACACTTGATTCGGTGATGTACCTCCCCACGGGCGTGCGTGCCACCAGCGCGTTGATGATCGAGCGCATGGCGCCGAATGAAATCGTTGCGGGCCAGCCGTTCAGCTATGACATCAAGGCAACCAACCTGACCGCCAATAAGTTGAGCGACGTGGTCGTGCAGGATCTCTGCAGCAGCAATTTCAAACTGCTGGGCGCCAACCCCGATGCCGAACGTGTCAGCGATACGTTGCTGCGTTGGAAACTGGGCGATCTTGATGCCAATGCCTCCCGCACAATCCATGTCAACGGCCAGGTTGCCGATGCCGGCAAAGCGCAAAACTGCTTGTCTGCCAGCTACGATCAAGCCTCCTGCATGGCTTTCAACGTGGTCAAGCCGGAGTTGAGCCTGAAGGCCAGCGCACCGGCCGAAGTCATGCGTTGCGATGCGATTCCGCTGACCTACACGTTGGCCAACACGGGTACCGGCGTTGCGCGTAATGCCACGCTGGCGCAGCCGCTGCCGGAAGGCGTCAGCTTCAAAGACGGTCTCGACAAGATGTCTGCAGGTGACCTGAGCGCCGGTGCCAGCAAGGAATTCAAGGCTGCTGTTATGGCCGCCAAGCCGGGCGTCTATTCCTTCAACCCATCCGCTGCCGCCGAACCCGGCATGCAGGCCAACGCCGTTGCGTCCACGCGGGTCACCGAGCCGGCGCTGCGCGTAGAGAAGGCAGTTGCCAATACCGTGATCCTGGGCCGCGGTCTGGACTACGACATCACCGTAACCAATACCGGCGATGCAGTCGCGCGTAATCTGGTCGTGGAAGAAACGTTGCCGGTCGGTTCGAATGCCAGCAGCGCATCGAACAATGGCCGTATCGAGGCTGGCCGCGTGGTCTGGAATCTGCCTGAACTGGCGCCGAAGCAGTCGCAAATCGTCAAGGTCAGCCTGCAGCCCCAGTCTGTCGGCAGCATCGAGACCAGCACGCGCGCCACCGCTTACTGTGCGGCCGATGCCGCCGCGCAAGCCAAGACCGCGATCATCGGCATCCCGGCCGTGTTGCTCGAAGTGGTCGACCTGACCGACCCGGTCGAGGTCGGCAAGACCACTACTTATGTCATCACCGCGACCAACCAGGGAACGGCAACCGACATCAACGTACGTATCGTGGCTGAACTGGAGCGAGCGATGGAGTTCGTTTCCGGCGATGGCGCGACCGCGCTGGCCGTCGGCGGCAATCGTGTCGAATTCGCACCGCTGCCGAAGCTGGAACCGGGCGCCAAGGCTGAATGGAGAGTCAATGCCAAGGCCGTCGTACCGTCGGACCATCGTTTCACGGTGATCATGACCAGCGATCTGCGTCAGCGTCCAGTGATGGAAACCGAAGCCACCACGCTATACAAGTAAGCTCTGGCGTTACTTGCAAAAAGGCCCCGCTTCGGCGGGGCCTTTTCATGTGCGCCCAGTATGGGCCCACTCTTGTGGGGGCAAGTCCACCTCAAGCTGGACGCGGGATTGCGCTCAGTATCGACACGCAAAAAGTTAGGCTAGCGTGGCGCGCATTTTTTCCCGATTCACTTGGCGTAATACAGAAAGTTGGCGTATGACGCTTCCGCCACCTTGAACCACTGGATTTCCATGTCGCGGAAGCTCTTCCACTCCTTGTAAATCCGCGCGAAGGTTGGGTTCTTTGCCGCCTCCTCGTCATACATGGCAAAAGCCGCTTTCTTGGCGGCTTCCATGATGTCCTTCGGAAACGCGTGCAATTTCGCACCCTGTTTGATCAGCCGCATCATCGCCTGCGGATTCTTGTAATCGTATTCCGCCAGCATATTGACATTGGCTTCGACGCAGGCTGTTTCGAACGCAGCCTTGTAGGCTTCCGGTAGATCATTCCATTTCTGGATGTTGACGAAGAACGAGAGCTGTGGACCGCCTTCCCACCAGCCGGGGTAGTAGTAATGCTTGGCGATTTTGTGGAAACCCAGTTTCTCGTCGTCGTAAGGCCCCACCCACTCGGCCGCATCGATTGCGCCGCGCTCCAGGGACGGATAAATATCGCCGCCAGCCAGCGTTTGCGGTACCGCGCCGAGCTTGGCCATGATCTGGCCACCAATGCCCGGGATGCGCATCTTCAACCCCTTCAGATCGACCAGCGATTTGATTTCCTTGCGGAACCAGCCCCCCATTTGCACGCCCGTGTTGCCACCGGGAAACTGCACGATGTTGTACTGCTTGAACAACTCGCGCATCAGCTTGAGACCGCCACCGAAATACATCCACGCATTCTGTTGACGTGCAGTCAGGCCGAAGGGCAGGGCGCAATCGAAAGCGAAGGCCATGTTCTTGCCGACGTAGTAATAGCTCGCCGAATGGCCACACTCGACGGTACCGTTCTGCACGGCATCGAGCACCTGCAAGCCCGGCACCAGTTCGCCGCCGGCATGCACACGCAACTGAAATTTGCCGCCGGTGATCCTGTTGAGTCGATCGGCAAGGATTTCCGATGCGCCATAAATGGTATCCAGACTCTTGGGGAAGCTCGAAGCCAGATGCCACTTGATGGCCGGGCCGTCGGAAAAGGCCTTGGGCGCAAGCGTTGTGGCGGAAAGCCCCAAGCCGGCACCGGTGGATTTCAGAAAAGTGCGTCGTTGCATGGGTATTCCTGAAGGAGATAAACCAGACCGGATCAAGCGCGTGGCCGGATCCGCACGATGACATCGATGCTGTCTGCCATCATGCCTTCCGGCAGGATCGGCATGCCGGAAATCTCCAGCGCATCGACCGGGATATCGGTCAATTCACCGCTGACCATGTTGTAGAAATGATGATGCGGCACAGTGTTCGGGTCGTAGAACACCTTGCTGGGATCGACGATGACTTCCCGCACCAGGCCCTTCTCCAGAAACAACTTCAACGTGTTGTAAACCGTCGCCTTCGACGTTTCGCTATGGTGCGCATTCACCACGTCCAGAATCTGGTCGGCGGATTGATGCTCGCAACGCGAGAACAACGCGTTGGCGATTTCAATGCGCTGATGCGTAGGGGCGATGCCAAACGAACGGAGACGTTCCGACATGACGGCGCGGGGGATGGGGGCGGGCTGGTGGGACATGGAGTCAGGATGCCGATAAAGAGGTTAACGGCGATTGTAGGTTGGAGAATATGCTGCGTCGAATGCATATGCGGCGGTTGGTTTGTGATGAAATCCCGCCTTCGAAGTGTCGGCAGTTTTGACACTTTTGCCATGGTTTTTGCATGAGGCAGATGTAAGTCACTGTTCTTTATGGATGAATGTTACATGGCATGTTTAATGCTTGTGTGTGGTTAGGTTACCCATTTATCGAGGAGCTACAAATGTTCAAAAAAACCACCCTGGTCGCTGCGATCTTATGCATCGCCTCCTTCAGCGCGCATGCCCTGCCCATCACCTACACCTTCACAGGCAATGGTGACTTCTCTGTCGGCAATAGCGCATTTGAAGACAGCAACTTCGCTGTCACTATTTTGGGAGATACCACGAATGTGGGAACTGGCCTATTTGGTGCTGGCATCCCTGCCATTGGTGGCCTAAACGCAACATTTGGTTGGAATGGCTTATCAGCCTCTTTTTTAAACACTACGTATGTTTTTGATAACCACAATGTTGGATCAGCAGGACGCTTGGGTTTTGGTATTGAAGGCGTCACTTCTTTCGATTTGCTAACTCTCCGAAATGATGCGGCGGGTCTTGATTCATATGATCTCGTTTCAAATCTCTTTTTTGAGGAGATTGCCCCCTCATCAACCCGGTATTCGCAATGGCTAAACATCGGCTCCACTGGGGGCGAGATCAGCATGAGAAGTATAAACGTGGCATCTTTCACCGCGCAGGTCCAGAATGCCAGTGGCATTCCTGAACCAAGCTCCATTGCCATTCTGGGTTTGGGATTGGCTGGATTGGCAGTAGCCAGACGCAAGGCGATCTGACCAGTTTCGCTGACCTAGCTTCTCATCCGGCCTGTCGACCTTCCTGGAAGGTCGACAGGTTTTTTTTCGTGCGCCCGTCGGGGGGGCTTGCTTGGAAGGAGTCCTCTGCTCGCCTGACGGGGGAAAAACATCCTCTTCTCGATGGGGGCAAGGTCAGGCCGCCCGTTGCCGTTAGACCGCCTGGACAAACCGCTCATCCTTGCCGTCTTGCCAGCACAGACAATTCCGCCAATTCTTAACGTATGCGGTGCTTGTGGTCGGCCTTTAAGGCTTTAATTTTTCATCGAGGAAGTGATGCTGAAACGAGCTAA
This sequence comes from Hydrogenophilaceae bacterium, assembly GCA_031426735.1. Taxonomy (GTDB): domain Bacteria; phylum Pseudomonadota; class Gammaproteobacteria; order Burkholderiales; family Thiobacillaceae; genus PFJX01. Next base: position 26,124 of record JASJPK010000122.1, read on the forward strand.
CCATTCATCGAGTGGCTTCACGCTGATCGAATTGCTCATCGCGGTTGTCGTAGTGGGCATTCTGGCAGCAATCGCCCTCCCTTCTTACCAGGACTATATGGTGCGCGCGCGCCGTTCCGCCGCCGAGTCGTTCATGATGGAACTGGCCAACAAACAGCAGCAGTACCTGCTGGACGCGCGGACTTACGCCGATACGCTGACAAAACTTGGATACGCCGACGAGCCGGATAACGTCAATCTCTTCTACACGGTCACGATCGCCAATACCGCCACTACGTTTACGCTGACGGCCACCCCGGTAGTCGGTTCGGCCCAAGCAGGCGATGGGAACTTAACGTTAAATGAACAAGGCGTGAAGGCGCCGGCCGATAAGTGGAAATAGCCCACAAAGTTGCCGAGAAAACATGAAACTGTCGCGCATCCCCAACGGAAAACACAACTCGGGCACCTCTTTGTTGGAGGTGCTGGTGTCCATTGTGATCGTGGCCTTGGGTTTGCTGGGCTTGGCCGGGCTCCAGGCGAAAATGCAAGTTGCCGACATGGAGGCGTATCAACGGACCCAGGCCATTCTTCTGGTCGAGGATATGGCTAGCAGGATTCTTGCAAATAAGACACAACATTGCGATTACACAGATGATTGCGATGCCGAGATGACTTTATTAGGCACAAGTGAATCGCCAGTTCAACCTTCCAATTGCGGAACGGTCTCTGCTTTGCCGGCTGACACTTACCGCCAACGACTTGATTTTTGCGAGTGGAGCAACAGTCTGAAGGGTGCTGCGGAAACAATGGGCGGCAGCAGTGTCGGCGCGCTGATTGGCGCACGTGGATGTCTGCAAAGAACTGGAGTTTCTTTAGGTGGCTTTCAAAAGCAAATGATCGTTACAGTTGTCTGGCAAGGCGCTTCGCCGACTACAGCACCACACGCGAACGTAACTTGCGGGCTGAACGCCTTCAACGCCAGTTGCTCTAGCGGAGACGACCGCTGTCGGCGCGTTGTCAGCACGACAATCACCGTCTACAACCCGCTTACGTTATAGGCAACAAGATGCGCCAGTCGCCGAACACGCAACGTATCGTCCTTGCCGGAACCGGTTTCAGCCTGTTGGAACTGATGGTCGCCATGGCGATCGGCTTGCTCATCACGGCTTTGCTGATCACCATCTACTCACGTACGGCGGCGACCAGTGCTGAATTTCAGCGCACCAACAGCCAGATCGAAAACGGGCGTTACGCGTTGCAGTTACTGCAACAGGAGTTGATGCATGCCGGATTCTGGGGCGAGTTCATTCCTTCAACCGCAGCGCCTTCCGCCACCATCGATCCCTGTGCGGCGTGGGCAACTTGGGGGGCTACAGCCAATGCCGCTGTCAACGCGACCAATAAGGCCAATGTGCTGGGGCTTCCCGTGGTCGGGTACAACGCCGATTCCGGCACCAACGTCACCGTGCCCACTTTGCCGGCGGCATGCGCCACGCCGTTATCCAACCGGGTGGACGGCACGGATGTACTCGTCGTACGTCACGCACAGACTTGTATTGCCGGCGTTGGAGATTGCGAGAATGCAGCCAACGATAAGCTGTATCTGCAAACGTCCCTATGCGCAACGCAATCGCCGGAATTGGTTTTCGGTAGGGTGAGTGACACCGTCACCTTCGATCGCACCCAAAAGGATTGCGCCACCGTTGCCGGCAAGCGGAAGTTTCTTTCCTACATCTATTACGTTCGCAAAAGTGATGACGACGAGCCGCCGGTGCTGGCGCGTTCCGAGTTTGACGCACAAAGCGGCGCGGTAATCGCGCGCACCGCGGAAACCCTGGTTGAGGACATCGAAAACCTGCAAGTCGAATATTTGCTCGACACCACCGGCGACGGAATCGGGGATGGCGCTTATTTGAAAACCTGTTTAACTTGTTTAGTGGATGATGCTGCTTGGGCAGTCTGGTGGAGCCAGGTTGTCGCGGTGCGCTTGTATGTCGTCGCGAGGAGTTCAACGACCTCTCCGGGCTACAACGACAGCAAGACTTACAACCTCGGTTCGGGCGCAGGCTCGTGGACGCCGCCCAACGCAGACAAAGGCTACAAGCGGCACGTATTCAGTATCGTGGTCAGGCTGGTCAATCCAGCCAGTAGAAAGGCTAACTGAATATGATCCCGCGCATTCGCAGCCAACAAGGCGCAACCTTGATCATCTCCCTGGTGATGTTGGTCATGGTCACGCTACTGGTGGTAGGCAGTATGTCGCTCAGCCTCACCAACCTCAAAGTGGCCGGCAATATGCAGTACCGCTCTGAGGCGCTGGCCGCCGCCAACCTGGCGATGGAGCAGTTGATCGGCACCGATTTCACCATCAATCCGCAAGCGCAGACGATTACTGTCGACATCAGCCGGGACGGCGCCACCGATTACACCGTGAATATCGCAAAGCCCGCTTGCGTGAAAATCAAAGTGCTGAACAACAGCGATCTCAATCTGCCCACGGAATCCGCTTGCGTGGCCGGCGCCGGTATGGGCATGGGCGCCCAGTCACTTTGCGCGGATACCCGCTGGGAGGTGATCGCCACAGTGCAGGATGCAAATAGCGGTGGCGTGGTCACGTTGCATCAGGGGGTCGACAAGCGCATGGAATCCACTCTGGCGCAAAGCCAGTGTAGTTAGGAGGTCAAAATGAATCTCGTATCGAATCTTTCGCGCCGCACGCTGGTAGCCATGGCGATGCTGATGGCCAGCCTGTTCTCTTCGTTTGGACAGGCCGAGGATATCGATCTGTTCGTCGGCGCTGCGTCCGGTGGCACGGACAAACCTAATGTGCTGATCGTGCTCGATAACACCGCGAACTGGAATGGGCCGTTCGTTGCTGAAAAAGCTGCGCTGGTGGCCTTGGTCAATAGTCTGGACACGCGTTTCAACGTTGGCCTGATGATGTTCTCGGAAACGGGGGGGGCGAATGGGAATGAAGATGGTGGGTATGTCCGCTTTGCCATTCGAAATATGACAGCAGCAAACAAAACTGCTTTGGCCAATTTGGTTGGTGCCTTGGATAAAAATGATGACCATAGTAATGGGGGCAAGCTCGGCTTGACCATGAACGAAGCTTACCAGTATTTCAAAGCGGGTGCGGCCAACTCGGGCATCAAGGTCAAACGCGATTATTTGAACAATATAAGCGGCGGTATTTCCGCCGGAGTCGCCGCAACCGGTAATGCATTTATTTCGTCCGACAGTACAACCTATGTGAGCCCGGTTACCGCAGCCTGCGCCAATAATTACATCATCTACATAAGCAACGGCGCAGCTCATGATAACAACGATGATACCCCCGACGCCACAGCGCGGTTATCCAGCGCCGGTGGCGACACGACTCAAATTGAACTTAGTCCTGACGCTAGTGAGAAAAATATTGCAGATGAGTGGGCCCGCTTTCTTGCGATTGCCGATGTGAATGCCGCCTTGGCTGGTACACAAAACGTGCGCACCTTCGCAATTGATGTGCTTCCAGAAACAACAGGCCAACAAGGTCCAGGCTGGACTGCGCTCCTTCAGAGCATGGCCACTCAGGGCGGCGGCGAATATTTCGTTGCAACGAATACCAATCAAATCGCCGGACATCTGCAGACCATCTTTTCGGATATCCAGGCCGTCAACAGTGCTTTTGCATCTGCCAGCTTGCCGGTTAACGTCAATACCCAGGGCACCTATCTGAATCAGATATTCATCGGCATGTTCCGTCCCGACGCGGCTGCCAAGCCACGCTGGTTGGGTAATCTGAAGCAATACCAATTTATTGCCAGTTACAACATCGCATCCAACAGCTATGTATTGGAAATGGGTGACAAGAATGGCAATTCCGCCATCAGTTCCAGCACCGGCTTCGTCCGTCCCTGTGCGACCAGTTTCTGGACGACCGATTCGCTCGGTGCCTATTGGCCAACCACCTTCCCGGATACCGACGCGCCGTACGGCAACTGCATCCCTGATGATCTGCAAGATGACGAGGTGCTAAACCCGGTCACCTACGATCTGCCGGATGGCGAGGTGGTAGAGAAGGGGGGAGCGGGACAGCATTTGCGGATGCTTGGCTCGATAGATGCTCGCACGGTCAAAACCTGTGCATTGGCTTCTTGCCCCAGCTTGCTGGATTTCAATACCACGAATACGGGATTGAGTTCGGATCTGGTCGAGTGGGCAAAGGGACGTGATGTGGGAAACGAAGATGGGGATGGCGATACGGCCGAGATCAGGCGGTCGGTGCATGGCGATGTCGTCCATTCACGCCCTCTGGCGATCGATTTCGGTACCGCTGGCGCGCCGAACGTCAAGGTTTTCTATGGCGGCAACGATGGCATGTTTCGTGCAATCAGCGGCAATAAGGCCGATACGGACGGCGGCGAGCTCTGGTCTTTCGTGGCACCGGAAACCTGGTCGAAACTCCAGCGCATCAAAGACAACACTTCGCTGATCAATTTCCCCACCTTTACCGGCACCCCCAAGGATTACTTCTTTGACGGACCGATCGGCCATTACAAGAGCGGCAGTACAACCTGGATCTTCCCGACCTTACGTCGGGGGGGGCGTACCGTCTACGCCTTCAATGTCAGCGACCCCACCTCGCCTGTGCTGATGTGGCGGCGCGGTTGCACCGACAATCTTTCCCCGCTCGGCAGTCCTGCTCCGGTCGACACGGGCTGTTCATCAGATTGGTCCGCCATCGGCCAGACCTGGTCGGAACCCAAGAGTGCGTTGGTTGCCGGTTATGCCGATGGAGGCAATCTAAAACCCGTCCTCATTATGGGAGGCGGATATGACACTTGCGAAGATGTCGACCCGGCGGTTTGCGCCTCCACCAAAGGCAACCGTGTCTTCGTGATCGATGCGCAGACCGGCGGCATCCTGAAGGAGCTCACCACGGACCGAGCAGTTGCGGCCGATGTGACTCTGGTGGACGTCAACTTTGACGGGCAGAACGAATTAGCCTACGCAGTGGATACGGCCGGCAATATTTACAGAATAATCCTGGCTTTCGATGCCGCTGCCGACGTTGCCGACCCTTGGAACAATACGACGATCACCAAGGTTGCGTCCCTGGGATGCAACACAACAGGCGCGGCCTGTACAAAGAGCAAATTCCTGTTTGCCCCCGAGGCGGTGACGGTCAATGGTGGCTACAGTGCCGCAAATGGCTACACCGCCGTTCTGGTCGGCAGCGGCGATCGCGAACATCCGCTGGATTCAAACACATCCAATGGGAACAATGCGTTTTTCATGATTCAGGACAATATAAACAACAGCCTGATCGGCAGGGATTCATTGGCCCTGGTCGACAATGCCAATGCATCGGCGGCAACCAATTTGACCGGTAAAAAAGGCTGGTATCTGGATTTCGCGGATACCAAAGAGGCTACGGTCACTTCGTCGGTGGTTGTCGGCGGGTATGTTTATTTCAGTACCTATGCACCCACCGCAGCGGTCCAATGCGGCGCCAACCTCGGCACTGCCCGTGGCTACGCGGTGAATTTCCTGGATGCCACAGCGGTGGCAAACGAAACACGCTTTGATACCTTTACGGGCGGAGGACTGCCGCCATCGCCCGTGGCGGGCATCGTCGCCGTCGAGGTGACAATCACCAACAGCGATGACACTACGACGACAACCACGAAAAACGTCCCCTTCATCATCGGCGGCAAAACCACCGGCTCAGGAGACACGACAGTTTCTACCGTGCAAGTGCACCTTCCCACAATTCCCATCTCGATTAAACGAACCCGTGTTTACTGGTATCTTGAAAAGTAATGAGACCTCAGCATGACCATACACAGGACCGATTCCTCCGGCGTAACACTTATCGAACTGATGGTCTCGATTTCGATACTCGCTATATTGTTGGCCGTGGCGGTGCCTTCGTTTCAGAATTTCATTATCGATAATCGCCTGAGCTCTTACTCGAATGCCTTGTATTCTTCCCTTGTGCTCGCCCGAAGCGAGGCCATTAAGCGAAACAAGCGGGTAGTGGTTTGCAAGAGTTCGGATGGTGCAAGTTGCACCGGCAATTGGGAGCAGGGGTGGATCGTATTCGTGGATACGAACAACGATGCGGCGGTATCGGGGGGCGAGTTGGTCGTTCAGAAATCGTCCACGCTGGAAAGCGGATATACACTAACCGGAAATAACAATATCCTTAATTACGTTTCATACAGTTCCGAAGGTTTTACCAAGACCACCGCTGGAGCCCAGCAAGGCGGAACATTTAACCTTTGCCCGCCATCCCCGGCGCCTTCCGGGAACGGTCGGGATGTTGTTATTTCATTCACCGGCAAAGCAAGAATTACAAAAGAACTAGAAACACCCTGCAGCTAAACTGAGCCTCAACTCCCTGAGCGCACCAAGCCCGACTGCACCTGCCGCGTCGACCGCGAGTTCGCCGGCGCAACGCCGTAGGTGAATTTCTTCCGCCAGGCACCATAGACGGCGCTGGGGTATTCCGGCTTGCCCAGGCTGCCGTTGTAGCGGCCGAGGGCGCGGAAAAGATCGCCGCGTTCGATGTCGATATAGTGGCGCAGGATGGTGACGCCGTAGCGCAGGTTGGTGCGCAGGTGGAACAGGTTGTGGTCGGGGGTGCCGATCGATTTTGTCCAGAACGGCATGATCTGCATGTAGCCTTGGGCCGTGGCGCTGGAAACGGCGTATTTGCGGAAGCCGCTTTCAACTTCAATCAAGCCGAGCACCATTTCCGGGTCAAGGCCAGCGCGGATAGATTCGTAATGCACAGTGTTCAGGAAATCCTGACGATACTCGCTGTCGGGAATTCGTCGTTCGAGGCGGCGTGACATCTCCGCCAACCAGGCTTGTACCGCTGGCGTGGTAGCAAAGGCCGCGCTTTTAACGGCAGTGTCGGCAACAGCTTTGGAGAGCTGCGATTTGACGCTGGCAGACAACGGTTCGTATTGCTGCGCACCGGCCCAGGCAGTGCCGGACATAAACACGCCAAGCCAGGCTAACGTTTTCAGCTTGGGGAACGACATGCGTTGACTCTCCCTTGAATAAATTGGATTGCTTCTTGTTGAGCAATCTTCGTGCCGGTGGCTTCGCTGCGACCCTGGTACTCCAGCATACCTTCTTTCAGACCACGATCACTGACCACAACGCGATGGGGTACGCCGATCAATTCCATATCCGCGAACATCACACCCGGGCGTTCGTCACGATCATCCATCACCACATCAATACCTGCAGCCATGAGCTCTTTATAGAGCGTTTCAGCGGCTTCGCGAACCGCTTCGCTGCGTTTCAGACCGAGCGGCACGATGGCAAGTTCGAACGGCGCGATGGATTGCGGGAAGACGATGCCGCGCTCGTCGTTGCCTTGTTCGATCGCCGCGCCGACGATACGGGATACGCCGATGCCATAGCAGCCCATCACCACGGTACGGGCCTGGCCCTGCTCATCAAGCACCGTGGCGCCGAGCGCTTCGGAATATTTGGTGCCGAGCTGGAAGATATGGCCGACTTCGATGCCGCGACACAGGTCGAGCGCGCCTTTGCCGTCCGGGCTGGGATCGCCGACAACGACGTTGCGGATGTCGGCCACCAGATCGGGTTCGGGCAGGTCGCGGCCCCAGTTGACGCCCGCGGTGTGGAACTTGGGCTTGTTGGCGCCGCAGACGAAATCGGCCATCGCGGCGACAGTGCGATCGGCAATAACACGGATCTGGCTGCGGTCGAGTCCGACCGGACCGAGGAAGCCGGGCGGGCAATTGAACGCCGCGCGGATTTCCGCCTCGGTGGCGAAACGAAAGTCGGCCAGGCCGGCGATCTTGCCAGTTTTGACTTCGTTAAGGCTGTGATCTCCGCGAATCAGCAGAACATGCATCTTGTCGTCGGCTATCACGGCAATCAGTTTGACGGTTTGTTGCAGCGTAATGCCCAACAGCGCGGCAACGTCCTCGCAGGTTGTCTGTTTGGGAGTATCAACGTCGCGCAGGCTTTCGGTTGCGTCTGGACGGGCGGAGGCGGGTGCGAAGGCTTCGGCCATTTCTACGTTGGCGGCGTAGTCGGAGCCTGGGCAGAAGGCAATGCCGTCTTCGCCGCTATCCGCCAGTACATGGAATTCGTGCGAGCCGCTGCCGCCAATGGCGCCGGTGTCAGCCGCGACGGCGCGGAATTTCAGACCAAGGCGGGTGAAAGTGCGCGAGTAGGCGGCGTACATGGTCTGGTAGGTGTCGTTCAGGCTGGCTTCGTCTATGTGGAAGGAATAGGCATCCTTCATCAGGAATTCGCGTGCGCGCATGACGCCGAAGCGCGGTCGAATCTCGTCACGGAACTTGGTCTGCACCTGATAGAAATTCAGCGGCAACTGCTTGTAGGAGCGAATTTCCTTGCGCGCCAGATCGGTGATGACTTCTTCGTGCGTCGGGCCGAAGCAGAAATCGCGTTGGTGGCGATCCTTGATTTTCAGCATCTGCGGGCCGAACACGGCCCAGCGTCCGGTTTCCTGCCAGAGTTCGGCCGGTTGCACGGCGGGCATCAGCAATTCGATGGCGCCGGCGCGGTTCATTTCATCGCGCACGATGGCTTCCACCTTGCGCAGAATGCGCAGGCCCAGCGGCATCCAGGTGTACAGGCCGGATCCCAGACGTTTGATCAGGCCGGCACGCAACATCAGGCGATGGCTGGCGAGTTCGGCCTCAGCAGGCGCTTCTTTGCTGGTGGAGAGGAAAAATTGGGAAATCCGCATGATTGAGCTGGCTGACTGAAAGGGACACCGATTTTACCAGCGCGCTCGGCCTGTAATGCGGCTGGCCGTGTGCGATTTCAGCGGATGTGGGAAAGCTCTTTGTTGAGCATTTCGATGTTTTTCTCGTGCATGCGCACCGATTCGGCCAGCTTGCCTGTATCTGAGCCACGTTGCCGACTGGCTTGCATCAGGCTGTCACGAGAGGCGGCAAGATTACGTTCCTCGCTGCGCAATTCTTCCACCAGCAATTGGCGACGCATGTCGTCGCGCTTGCGCTGCGTGCCGCTATCGACGCGCGGAAAATAGCTCGGTGTCGCTATCTTGCCGCTAGATTTGAGTGTTTTCCCGCTGGGTACTGGCGACGTGCCTGGGCGTGTGAGGTCGGGAATCACCATCTGCGGCCTGCTGCCGGGGCGCGGCATGTTGGTGTAGGTCACGACGCCGTTTTCGTCGACGAATTTATAGATTTCGGCCTGGCAGGTGCTTGCCGAAATCAGGCATAGCAGTGTCAGCAAGACGGACGCTCGCGATGTGGCGGGGATTGTTGGCATGGCGATGGCACTCATTCTGCGCAGCATTATATGCAAGCCACGCAGAACGACGGCTATCTCATTGTCAGAGTCGGAAGCGACTGACTGCTGCCGTCAGTCGCGTGGAGAGTTCGGTCAAGGCCGCGGCTGCGCTGGCGGAGCTCTCGGCGGCGGTCCGGTTGTTTCCTGCCATGGCGAGAATTTCCTGGACCCGCTGAGTGATGTCGCGGCTGGATTCGTCCTGTCTTGCCCGGATGCCGTCGATGGCGTGGATCTGGCCGCTCAGACTGGCGACGGCCTGATTGATATCGGCGATGGCACGGTCGCCCAGGCGGGCCTTTTCCACGCCCTGAATCACCTCATGCTGAGCCGATTCCATTGTTTGCACGGCCTGCGCGGTTTCGTTCTGAATGGTGCGTACCGTCGCGGAAATTTCTTCCGTTGCGCGCGCTGTGCGTTCAGCCAGTTTGCGCACTTCATCGGCGACCACGGCAAAGCCACGACCCTGTTCGCCGGCGCGGGCGGCTTCGATGGCCGCATTGAGCGCGAGCAGATTGGTCTGGTCGGCGATGTCCTTGATTACACCGACGACTTTGCCGATGACGTCGGAGTGGCTACCCAGCGATGCGATGACGTTTGAAGTCTGGTTGACCGACTGGGAGATGGCTTCGATGCCGGCCGCGGCTTCGCTGATGACGCGCTGGCCGGTGCGTGCGAGTTCGCTGGCCTGGTCGGCCGAGCGCACCATGCCGGTGATCTGCTCGCCGACTTCGGCGACCGCTTGAGTCAGCGCAGTGGAGGCGGAGCTGGCATTTTCGGCGCATTGTTGCTGACGGTTCGACGAGGCCGCGACATGCTGGCTGTTTTCGGTGGTGTGGCTGGCCGAAGCGCTGATTTCGTCGGCGGCACCGCGAATATCGCCGACGATCTGGCTGAATTCGCGCGACATGTGGTTGAAGGCGGTGGCCACCTGGGTAAATTCATCCTTGCCGGAAATCGTGGCGTTACCGGTCAGGTCTCCTTGGGCAAGTTGTCTGGCGGCCTGTTCCAGGTTGCCGGCACCGCGCACGATGGATTGGCGGATGATCAGGCCGATGGCGATGGATAACGCCAGGCCGAGGGCAACGCCTATGCCATAAACCAGTTTCAGCACTTTGGTCAGGCTTTCGGTCTTTTCCCGATAGGCGCCGGCTTCAGCGGTCAAGTGGTCGATCAGCGCGTCGGTGGCGACCAGGATGCGGGTGAAAGCGGGGTCCATCACGTCTTTGCTGTGGCTGTCAGCCTCTTCGTATTTTTCGCTGCTGAGGAGATCGCGCATCTTGCCGATGCCGTTGGCGCCGAAGTCCATACGCGCCGCCATGTAGGTATCGAGCAGTTTCTTCTCTTCGTTCGAGAGCGGTTGTTTCTTGTAAGCCTCAAGCGACTCGCTGATGGTGCGGATACGCTTGTCGACCTGATCGAAAATTTCCTGCGCGGCGAAACTGTCCTGTGCCAGTCTGGCCTTGAAGATGTCGTTGCGGATCTGGAATTGGGTCAGGCGCACTTGCTGCAATTGATTGATCGACAGCAGATGTCGGTCATAAACCTGCGCCAGTGCATGACTGCTTTGCTGAATGCCCCAGCCGCCGAGCAGACCGCCGAACAACAGCAGAGCGGAAGTGAAAATGGTCAGTGCGATCAGCCGGGTGCCGATCTTCAGGTTATCGAGGTATTTCATGCCGTCTCCTGCCTTGCGGATTGCCCTCCGACAAGACAAAAAAAGAGGGCGGGATGCGATCCCGCCCTCTACATCGGCAGTCAAGCCGGAAACTTTACCGGCAGATTACAGGCTGTAGTACATGTCGAACTCGACCGGATGGGTCGTCATGCGGAAGCGGTTCACTTCTTCCGTTTTCAGTTCGATGTAGGCGTCGATCCACTCGTTCGAGAAGACGCCGCCACGGGTCAGAAACTCGCGGTCCTTGTCTAGGTTTTCCAGGGCCATTTCCAGGCTATGGCAAACCTTCGGGATAGCCTTTTCTTCTTCCGGCGGCAGGTCGTACAGATTCTTGTCGGCGGGGTCGCCGGGGTGAATCTTGTTCTGCACGCCGTCCAGGCCGGCCATCATCAGCGCGGTGAAGCACAGATAGGGGTTGGCGGAAGGATCCGGGAAGCGGGTTTCGATGCGGCGCGCCTTGTCGGAAGCGACGTGCGGGATGCGGATGGAAGCGGAACGGTTCTTCGCGGAGTAGGCCAGCATGACCGGGGCTTCGAAGCCGGGAACCAGACGCTTGTACGAGTTGGTGCCGGGGTTGGTGATGGCGTTCAGCGCCTTGGCATGCTTGATGATGCCGCCGATGTAGTACAGCGCGAACTCGGACAGACCTGCATAGCCGTTGCCGGCGAACAGATTCTTGCCGTCTTTCCAGATCGACTGGTGCACGTGCATGCCGGAACCGTTGTCGCCGACGATGGGCTTGGGCATGAAGGTCGCGGTCTTGCCGTAGCTGTGGGCGACGTTGTGCACGACGTACTTGAGGATCTGGGTCCAGTCGGCGCGCTTCACCAGGGTGTTGAACACGGTGCCGATTTCACACTGGCCGGCGGTGGCGACTTCGTGGTGATGCACTTCGACCGGCACGCCCATTTCTTCCAGGGCCATGACCATCGCGCCGCGAATGTCGTGCAGGGAATCGACCGGGGGAACCGGGAAATAACCGCCCTTGATACCGGGACGGTGACCCATGTTGCCACCTTCGTATTTCTTGGCAGAGGACCAGGCGGCTTCTTCGGACTCGATGGCAACGTGGGTGCCGGACATGTCGGAACCCCAGGTCACGGAATCGAAAATAAAGAATTCGGGTTCCGGGCCGAAGTAGGCGGTGTCGCCCAGGCCGGTGGACTTCAGGTAAGCCTCGCCACGCTTGGCGATGGAACGCGGATCGCGGTCATAGCCTTTGCCGGTGTCGGGTTCGACGACGTCGCAGGTCAGGATGAGGGTAGGCTCGTCCATGAACGGGTCGAGGTTGGCGGTGTCCGGGTCGGGCATCAACTGCATGTCGGAAGCCTGGATGCCTTTCCAGCCGGCGATGGAGGAGCCGTCGAACGCGTGGCCGTCGGTAAATTTGTCTTCAGTGAAGCCGTTCTTGGAGACGGGCACGGTGACGTGCTGTTCCTTGCCGCGGGTATCGGTAAAGCGGAAATCGACAAACTTGATGTCGTTTTCCTGGATCATCTTCATTACATCGGCGACCGCCATTTCAAGCTCCTTGATTAAACTGGATTGCACACGTGGATATCCACCGGGGGCGGTAAAGCATGTTCCATGCCACGCCCCGAAATCGGACAAAGTATTGTGCCATAAGGTCTCGGGGCGGGAATGGGAAAAGAATTGCCCTAAATTGGTGCCATGTGCGCCATTGCGGTGCATTGAAGCGGGCGAGTGCTGTCCATTTTTATAAAGGCTTTCCTGTTTCTGGCCGGCGCGGACTTCTACAATCGCGGCCACTCGTTTCCCTCCGTTGCTGACATGACCGATTCTTATGCCGTATTCGGCAACCCGATCGCCCACTCCAAATCCCCCCGCATCCATGCCGAGTTCGCCCGCCAGACCGGGCAAGACATGGTCTATACCGCCTTGTTGGCACCGCTGGAAGGCTTTCGCGAGTCGGTTTCCGCCTTTCGTGCGCATGGAGGCCGCGGCGCCAATGTCACCGTGCCGTTCAAGGAGCAGGCCTATGCGCTGGCTACCCGCCTTACCGCACGCGCGCAGGCGGCGGGCGCCGTGAATACGCTGCAATTCGAAGCGACCGGCATGCTCGGCGACAACACCGATGGCGCCGGTCTGGTGCGCGATCTGATGGCCAATCTTGAATTTTCTCTCGCCGATAAAAGGATATTGCTGATGGGGGCGGGCGGTGCCGCGCGCGGCGTCATCCTGCCCTTGCTGGAACAAAAGCCGGCTAGCGTGTTCGTTGCCAATCGAACGGCTTCGCGGGCGATTGATTTGGTCGACTACTTTCGTGGCGTGGACGGCGGTGTCCCCGGATTCCCATCCGGGCTGCAGGGCGGCGGCTTCGATTCTCTTGCGGGCGCATTCGATCTGGTCGTCAACGCCACCGCGGCCAGCCTGGCCGGCGACTTGCCGCCGCTGCCGGAGGGGGTGTTCGCGCCCGATGCGCTGGCCTACGACATGATGTACGGCAAGGACACCCCCTTTCTGGCTTTTGCACGCGCGCACGGCGCGCGCACGGCGGATGGCCTGGGCATGCTGGTCGAACAGGCGGCGGAGGCATTCGCGGTCTGGCGCGGTGTGCGGCCGCATACCGCGCCGGTAATCCAGTTGTTGAGGGGGGCGTGATGGCGCGGAGAAAGCCTTCGAAGTGGCGGCTGTTCTGGCGCGGGCTGTTGTTGCTGGTCGTGCTCGTGCTGCTGATGCAGCTCTGGTATCTCGGCCACGTGCTCTGGTGGAAGGCGTTCGATCCCGATTCGACGGCGTTCATGGAAGCCGGTCTGGCGCGCATGCAGGAGAAGAATCCCGATGCGGAGTTGCGCTATCGCTGGGTCGAATACAGCCGCGTTTCGATTCAATTGAAACGCGCCGTCATCGCGGCCGAAGACAGCCGCTTCCTGGCGCATGAAGGGTTCGACTGGGAAGGCATGGAACTGGCGCTGGAGAAGAACCTGAAGAAGGGGCGCATCGTTGCCGGCGGTTCCACGATCAGTCAGCAACTGGCCAAGAACCTGTTTCTTTCCGCCTCGCGCAATCCGTTGCGCAAGGTTCAGGAAGCGGTCATCACGGTGATGATCGAGGCGATCTGGAGCAAGCATCGCATTCTCGAGGTGTATCTCAACGTCATCGAATGGGGCAACGGCATTTATGGCGCCGAAGCGGCCAGCCGGCGTTACTTCAAGACCTCGGCTGCCGGTGTCGGGCCGGACCAGGCCGCATTGCTGGCGGCGATGATTCCGAATCCGCGCTATTACGAATCACATCGTTCGGCACGCGGCCTGCTCAAGCGCAAGGCGATCATTGCCGCGCGGATGTATCAGGTGACGGTGCCGCGTTAGCGTGGCGGAGATCTGACCTGTGTTGGAAAGCCGGCTTCCAGCCGGCCCGTTCGTCCGATCGGAATTGACGAAGCCGGCTGGAAGCCGGAGTACCAGCGCCAGGTCGGAGCGTGCAACACCACGCTAGCGCCAGATTCGCCAGGCCTGCGCCGGCGTCAGCGTGACGCTTTGCTGGCCGATCAAATTTAGTCGCACCTCGCGGATGCGGCCCCAGACGAGTTGCCGCAGCAGCGGGTGAAACCAGTTTTCTTCCAGCTGCGCCAGATAGGTTTCCAGGTCGCCGTCCCAGTTCTTGTCCGGTGCCGTCAGTGCCACCAAAGCCCGCTCGCTGCCGTGCAGGTTGGACAATGTCTTCGGTTGCGTGCCGGCGGAGCGGCCGGCGAGGTGTGCCAAGGCCTGCAAGTCGAAATGGTCGCCGGCAATCCGGTCAAGCCGGGTCTTGCTCGCCGGCAGGGTGCCGCCACCCCAAAGCCAAAGGCCATTCACCGCCAGGCGCCCCTCGTTTTCGCGTGCCAGGTTGACAGGATGCGAGTGCATCAGCATCTGCACTTCGTTGATCAGTTTCAGGAACTGCCGTGCGTCGGCGCCGCGCGGCAAGCCCGGCGTCAGATATTCGCCCGCCATCTGGTCCAGCGGCGTGGTGCGCAGATTGGGCGTGTCGTCGAGCTTTACATACCAGCGGGTCGGATGGGCCGCCTGGATTTTCAGGCCTTCGCGCTGCCAATGCAGGTTGATATCGGCGATCAGGTCCTGAGCTTCGGTCTGTGAGAGTTGCAGGTTCTCGGAGGGATGCAGGAGCAGGCCGCCCATGCCGACTTCGAGATGCACCGGATCGAGCCGTAACCAGTAGCCATCGGCGGCATTCAAGCCATCCTGCATGGCGCCTACCGGGGCCAGCGGCCAATCCTGTTGTTGCTTGATGCCGAACGCCCGACAGAGTGTGCCGGCAAGGCTGGCTTCATGCGTCGCGGATTGCCCCCGCTTCAGCAGCTTGAGCAGGCTCGGCGCGGCATGACGAGCGATTGCCAGGGTTTGATCCAGGCGGGCGGGCAGGGGAAGCAGCAGTTGGAGACGTTTCATGGGGGCGATTATCCCTGCTAAAGCGGCAACGGCTGCACCCGCAAGGGGTACGCCGAATCCGTAAGCGCTGAAGCGCCAACGGCTTCGCTGCACCCGCGAGGGGTACGCCGAATCCGTAAGCGCTGAAGCGCTAACGGCTTCGCTGTACCCGCAAGGGGCACGCCGAATCCGTAAGCGCTGAAGCGCCAACGGCTTCGCTGTGGCAGACTTCGTCCCGTGCTGCCATACGAACTCCTGATCGGCCTGCGCTACACCCGCGCAAAACGCCGCAACCACTTCATTTCCTTCATTTCCATGACCTCGATGGGGGGTATCGCCCTGGGCGTCATGGCCTTGATCGTGGTGCTTTCCGTGATGAACGGTTTTCAGGAGGAGTTGCGTGGCCGCATTCTGGGCGTCGCTTCGCACCTGGAAATTAGCGGCAGCGGCGGCCAGTTGCACGATTGGCCGGCGTTGGCGCAGCAGGTCGAGAAACATCCCGAAGTGCGCGGCATGGCGCCGTTCGTCATGGGGCAGGCGTTGCTGGTGCAGGGCAGCGAAACCAAGGGCGCGCTGATTCGCGGCTTGCTGCCGTCGGAAGAGGGCAAGGTGGCGGAATTTTCCAGCCACATGAAGAGCGGCAAGCTGGAAGACCTGAAGCCGGGCGAGTTCAACATACTGCTCGGCAGCGATCTGGCCCGCTCGCTCGGCGTATTTCCAGGCGACAAGGTTGCAGTGATTGCGCCGCAGGGCGTGGTGACGCCGGCCGGCATGATGCCGCGCATCAAGCAGTTCAACCTGGTCGGCATTTTTCAGATGGGCATGTTCGAGTACGACGCCGGCATGGCGCTGATCAATCTGGAAGATGCGCAAAAACTGTATCGCATGGGCGATGCGGTTTCCGGGCTGCGCGTGAAACTGGACGATATGGAACGCGCGCCCTGGGTGCTGCGCGAACTCTCGAAAACGCTGGCCGGCGATTTTTATCTGTCCGACTGGACCATGAGCCATGCCAATTTCTTCCAGGCTGTGCAGATCGAAAAACGCATGATGTTCATCATCCTGACGCTGATCGTCGCGGTCGCCGCGTTCAATATCGTGTCTACGCTGGTCATGGCGGTCACCGACAAGCAGGCCGACATCGCGATCCTGCGCACGCTGGGCGCGAGTCCGAACAGCATCATGGCGATTTTCATGGTGCAGGGCAGCCTGATCGGCGTGATCGGCACCTTGCTCGGCCTGATTTCCGGCGTCTTGCTGGCGCTCAATGTGGAAACCGTGGTGCCGTTGATCGAGCAGGCGGTCGGCATGGATCTGTTTCCTGCCGATGTTTATTACATCTCCGAACTGCCTTCTAAATTGCACTGGCCCGATGTCTTCTTCATCGGCGGCGTCGCGCTGGTGCTGGCCTTCCTCGCCACGCTGTATCCGAGCTGGCGCGCCGCCAGGACGCAACCGGCCGAGGCGCTACGCTATGAGTGAAGCGGGAAACGGCAACGCGGTGCTGGCCTGCGCCGGCCTGAAAAAGAGTTATTGGCAAGGCAAGCTGGAAGTGCCGGTGCTCACTCGCATCGATCTGGAAATCTTCGCCGGCGAACAGGTCGCCGTGATGGGCGCTTCCGGCACTGGCAAAAGCACCCTGTTGCACGTCCTGGGCGGGCTCGACCGGCCCGATGCGGGCGAGGTGACGGTGGCGGGCGAATCGATTTGGGCGCTGTCCGAACTGGCGCGCGGCAAGTTGCGCAATCGCGCCCTCGGTTTCGTTTATCAGTTCCACCATCTGCTGCCCGAATTCACCGCGCTGGAAAACGTCGCGATGCCGTTGCTGATCCGGCGCCAGGACAG
Organism: Hydrogenophilaceae bacterium; assembly: GCA_031426735.1. Taxonomy (GTDB): domain Bacteria; phylum Pseudomonadota; class Gammaproteobacteria; order Burkholderiales; family Thiobacillaceae; genus PFJX01. The sequence goes on from JASJPK010000122.1 coordinate 43,338, forward strand.
CGCCGCGGTATTGGCGACGGCGACCGAATGGCTGCGCGAAGTGGGCATGGAACATCGTCTGCAGCATCGTCCGGGCGAGCTTTCCGGCGGCGAACGCCAGCGTGTCGCCATCGCCCGTGCGCTGGTGACGCGCCCCGCCTGCGTGTTGATGGACGAGCCCACCGGCAATCTGGATCGGCACAATGCGGCGCGTATCCAGGATCTGCTGATGGATCTGTCCAAGCGCCATGCCACCGCATTTTTGATCGTCACGCATGACCCGGAACTGGCCGCACGCATGCACCGGGTGCTACGGCTGGGCGATGGCGGTTTGGAGTAATCTGGCGGCGTAGTTCAATCTGGGTGTCTGGATGAGGAGTGCAGCATGCGTATCGGTACGGGATTTCTCTGTTTGTCCGTGTTAGTTGCACCATCGGCCTGGAGCGGCAACGATCTGCCGGCCGATCTCGCGGTCAACCCGGCTACGGTGAATATGACGCTGGAGCCGAAAGTCGTGGTCAACAGCGGCCGTCTCGAATGGGTTCCCTTCAAACGCGATCTGACGCTGTGGCCCAGCCTCAGCCACGAAGATAAACGGCCGACACCGAAACCGCGCAAAGTCATGCTGGATGAGCCGTTGAACGGCGACCCGGTGCGCGGCCGCGAACTCGCCCTGGCACGCGACAAAGGTTATTGCATCGTCTGCCATGAAATGCCCGGCGAGGCCTGGCCTGGCACGGTGGGCGCCAGGCTGCTGAACTTCAAGCAACACAATTACCCGAACGAACTGGTGTTCCAGCAGCTTTTCGATTCGCGCGCGTTCAATCCGAACAGCGTCATGCCGCCTTATGGCACCTTCGGTATCCTGAACGAACAGGAAATACGCGATCTGGTGGCCTATCTGCAAAGCCTGGATTGAGGAACCCGACATGAAACTCACCCTGGTCCTGATTGCAATGCTGCTGGCCGGCGCGGCCGGTGCCGAAACCTCCTCCAACGCGCCCGCCAACGCGCCCTATCGCGAATACGATCCGATGGAAAACTATCTGCCGAACGTCAAAGGCGATTTGTTGTTGTCCGGCTCGTACCGTTACTGGAAAGATCCGAAGAATCTCGATTGGCGCATGGCCGGCAATCCTGACGAAAACTGGAAACTGAACTGGAAATTCATGGATCCGCCGTTCAATGCTTCCGTGCATGGCGGCCACTTTGCCGCCGATCGCGGCGAGTCGATCTTTCAGGAACTCAACAAGACCGGAAGTTTTGCCCGCTGTCTGGGCGCAAAGAAAGGGGGGCTGAAAGGGCTGCGCACGCGGTATCCGATGGATCGCCCCGATCTGAAACATATCGCCGGCCTGGAAGAAGTCATCGAAAAGTGTGCGGCCAAGGAAGGTCGCGTGTTGCAGAACGGCAGCTACGACAACAGTGCCGTCTCGGTTTATGTGGCGAGCCAGAGCGCCGGCATGCCGATCAAGATCGATGTGACATCAAAAGGTCCGCTGAAGGACGCCTACGAACGTGGTCGCAAGGCTTTCCATACTCGCGTCGGTCGTTTCAATCTGGCTTGTTCGTCGTGTCATACGCATCAGATCGGCCTGCATCTGCGTGGCACCGTGGTCACCACGCCGTATGGCGATGCCGCGCATTACCCGGTGTACCGGACGCGCTATCAGCTGCAATCGCTGCATCTTCGTTTTGCCGAATGCAATCTCGATACCCGCACGCAACCGCTGCTGCCGGGTAGCCGCGCGTACACCGACATTGAGGTGTTCCTGACCGGGTTGAGCAACGGTTATCCGGTTTCGGTGCCGAGCGAGCGCGACTAATCGGGCTTGGCGGCGCGTTCGGCGGTTTGTTTCGGCCGAGCGCGTCGCCGCCGCAAATAAGATTGGATATGCAGCCACCAGGCGAAGTGAACGGCGAAGTAACCCAGTATCGCCAGACTCGACGCCAGGATCAGATTGCCGAGCAGGAAGGTCTCGCCCAGGCCAGAGAACCAGTTCCAGAATGCCGGCAGAAATTCCATCCAGTTCTGGCTGCCCCAGTCGAATTCCAGGCTCGTGGCCGGCATGCCGCTGCCGCCGGTCACCCAGCGGCCGATGGCATACGCGGCCAGGATCAGCGGGCCCCAGGTCAACGGGTTGGTATACAAGGTGGTGACTACCGCGACGGGTAGATTGACGCGAAAAACAATGGCCAGAATGGCCGCCGCGAGCATTTGCAGCGGGCCGGGAATCAGGCCGCCGAACAGCCCGGCCGCGACACCGCCGGCAACGGAATGGCGGTTCAGGTGCCACAGGTTGGGGTGCTTCAGAAGCGGCTGAAATAAGCGCAGATGCTTGTGCCTGCGAATGGACGCATGGTCGGGCAGGTACTTGCGGAAGTATTTTCTGGGCATGGGGAGAGTTTAATTTGATTGGTTGGCGCTGGCTGATCCTTGCATTCGCCGTGGGCGCGGCCTGGCTGCAGACCCAGCCGGCCTTGCCGCCGTTGGCATGGGTTGCCGTTTTGCCGTTGCTGGCCTTGCTGTTGGCGGCATGGCGCCGGCGGGGTCATACGCCAGGCCGTTTCGGCAAGGCCTTGCAGGTTGCCGCCGCACTGTTGCTGGCTGCTGTGCTGGGTTTCTTCTATGCCGCCTGGCGGGCTGAAATCCTGCTGGCCGAAGTCTTGCCGCGGCAATGGGAAGGGCGCGCTGTCGCGCTGAGCGGGCGCGTACTCGGATTGCCCGAAACCACGCCGAACGGTTTGCGCTTCGTGCTCGATCTGGCGCGTGTCGATACGCCCGGCGCATCGTTGCCCAGGCGGATTCAACTGGGCTGGTTTACGCGTCCGGGCGAGCCGATGCCGGTTCTGGCCGGCGGCGATTGCCTCGATCTGACTGCGCGCCTGTTTCGCCCGCATGGCGGCGGCAATCCCGGCGGCTTCGACTACGAGGCCTGGTTGCTGGAACGCGGGATTCGCGCGACCGGCAGCCTGCTCGCACCACCTCGGCCTGCAGCGGACTGTCCAGGTGCCGCGCAGGGCTGGCTCGATCGCGCCCGCACGGCGGTGCGCGCACATCTGCGTACCGCTTTGCCGGAACAGCCCTACGCCGGCGTCGTCGTGGCGCTGGCGGTGGGCGATCAGGATGCGATTGCCGGGGCGCAATGGACCCTGTTCCGACAGACCGGGACTTCGCACCTGTTCTCCGTTTCCGGACTCCACATCACCTTGTTCTCTGCGCTGGTGTTCGCTCTGGTGCGGCTGCTCTGGCGGCGTGTCCCGGCGCTCAATCTGCGTGTGCCTGCGCGCACGGCAGGTACGCTGCTCGGCCTGCTTGGCGCCGCCGCCTATACCGCGCTGTCCGGCTTCGGCATTCCCGCCCAGCGCACCTTGCTGATGCTGGTCGGTGCCGCCGGCGTGGCGCTGCTCGACCGGACGCCGACGCCGTCGCGCTTGCTGGCGGCAGCTCTCGCCGTGGTGGTGGCGATCGACCCGTGGGCGGCCAACGCGCCGGGTTTCTGGCTGTCGTTCTGTGCGGTGGCTGCTCTGCTCTACTCGGGCATGGGCCGGCTGCGGCCGGCGCCGGTCTGGCTGTCCTGGCTGCAGACGCAATGGGCGGTTACCTTGGCCTTGACGCCGCTATTGCTGAGCCTGTTTCAGGAGGTGTCGCTGGTTTCGCCGTTCGCCAACGCGGTGGCGATTCCGCTGATCAGTCTGGTCGCCGTGCCGCTGTCCTTGCTGGCGGCGGTATTGCCTTGGCAGTTTCTTGCGGCAGCGGCGCATGGCGTGGTGGCCGGCGTCATGTGGGCGCTGGAATGGCTGGTGCGCTTGCCGCAACCGCTGTTGCATGCCGCCGCCCCGACGCTGCCGGCGCTGTTGCTGGCGCTGGCAGGGGCTGGAATGCTCCTGTTGCCACGCGGTTTCCCGGCGCGCTGGCTGGGTTGGCTGATGTTTCTGCCGCTGTTTTTTCCGCGTCTGTCCGCGCCGCCGCAAGGTGCTGCCTGGATGACGGTGCTGGACGTGGGGCAGGGCGAGGCGGTCCTGGTACGCACGGCGCAGCATGCGTTGCTGGTCGATACCGGGCCGCGCTTTGCCTCGGGCGAGGATGCCGGCGCGCGCGTGATCGCGCCGGCGCTCTGGCATCAGGGCGTGAATCGGCTCGATGGTCTGGTGTTGACGCACGACGATCTCGACCACACCGGCGGCGCGGCGTCGCTGCTGCAAAGCCATCGGCCGAACTGGCTGTTGACCTCGCTGGCCGGCGTGCCGCCTGAGTCGCTCGGCGCGGTTGGCCAGGGCGTGCGCCGTGCGCGTCCGGATGCGTTGGCTTGCCGTGCTGGACAAAGCTGGATCTGGGATGGCGTGCGTTTCGAGGTGTTGCATCCGCCCGCACACCAATACGCGCATGCGGGGCATAGCGACAACAATCGTGGCTGCGTGATCCGGCTGCAGACGGCCCGCTTCAGCGCGCTGCTGGCGGCGGACGTCGAGCGGCTGGGCGAGATGAATCTGCTTGAGCGCGGCGTTGTGCAACCAACGGATGTGCTGGTGGCGCCGCACCACGGCAGTGCGTCGTCATCGACGCCGGCATTTCTTGCCGCGTTGCAACCGCGCTGGATCGTCATTCCAGTCGGGCATCGCAACCGCTACGGCCATCCGCATCCGGAAGTGCTGGCGCGTTACCGCAGCTTGGGCGCGACGCTGGCGCGCACCGACCGGGATGGCGCGGTCACGTTGCGCCTGCAAGGTGAAAAAATCGAACTGGAACGGATGCGCGAGACGGAGAAACGCTACTGGCGGTAGGAGGCCCGCTTGCAGCGAAGCCGTTGGCGCTTCAGCGCTTACGGATTCGGCGTACCCCTTGCGGGTGCGGGCCGAATCGTCAACTGGCCCGCTGTTTATCCATCATCTCTTCGACCAGCGGCCCGCAGATGGTCGACAGCGCCAGGCGCAATTCGCCGCCGGGTACCAGCATGGTGGTCGGACGCGTCATGCGCGAGCCGGGGATGCGGCGCATCATGGCGGGGAAGTCGTGCCGTTTGCGGTCGCGGAAGTGGATGACCAGCACCGATTCGTCCGGGGTCGGCACATCGCGCGCGATGAACGGGTTGGACGTATCGACCAGCGGCATGCGCTGGATATTGATATCGGTCAGACCGAACTGCGGCACGATGTAATGGATGTAGTCGTCCATGCGGCGCAGGATGGTTTCCAATGAATCTTCCGTCGAGCAGTAGCCGCTGGCAATGTCGCGATGGATTTTCTGTATCCACTCCAGATTGATGGCCGGTACGACACCGATCAGCAGGTCGACATGCTGTGCGACATCGATGCCTTGCTTGCCGACGCGACGGTCGATTTCGGGCGGGAAGTGGCGCGAGTCGACCTGGCGGCGGGTCCAGGTATTGGCGACCAGGCCGCCGTGCTGGCCTTCGTAGAAGAGCAGATCGGAACCGCTCGCCAACGGCTTCCACGGCGTGAACTCGCCCGCCTTGACGTTCAGGACGGCTGCCCGCGTATCGTTGTGGGCGTATTCGCGCACGACGCCGCTGCCGGTCTCGGCGTAGGTCTGGAAGAACTGTTCCAGTTCGGGAAAATGATTGCATTCCGGGCCGAACCAGGAAATCCGGCGGTCGCTGGCGCGTGCTTCGTCGAGCAGCGCGGCGAATTGACGGTCGGTATAACGGCGGAAACCGTCGCCATGCACGATGGCGGGGCTGACACTATGGCGTTTGAACAGATCCTTGAAGGCGTGCCGGACCGTGGAAAGCCCGGCGCCGGCCATGCCAGTCACGGCGATGATGGGATGTTTGTCTGACATGAATACGGCTCCGTGCGCGAATCGGAAGTTGTTTGGTAGGGGAATACTATCCCGGATGCGGCGGATACGTCAGCGCCGAAGCACTGACGTATCCGGTGTATTCCCTGCGAGTAGCGGCCTGAAGTGTTTGGGCCCGTTCATTTTTCTGACGTCTGGTCCTCAGTGATTTGTTATTCCTCGTTTGAGTTCCGACGAATCGATGTACACGAATCGCCGAGCGCATCAATTTACGAATCCGATGAAGGACTTGGCAAACGCTTCATTGCCGCGGTTGGAAGGCGTCCAGTACCATCCGGGACCGACTTCACTTGTAATCGATCAGACTTGGAAAACCAGCACATCCCCATTTCCGCCATCCGCATGACATCCCGCGACGAGTCGGGCGAGACTGATCACGGCGATCGTTTGCCGGTGATCGAGGTGTTGGCGGAGATCGCCAGCAGCATGAGTTCCGATGCCAATACGGAACAGATGTTGATGCGTTTCCTGGAAATCATGGTGCGCATTTCCCGCGCCAAGGCGGGCGCGGTGCGCGTGTTGACGGCGGATGGCGCGCATCTGCGCATGGTCGGTTCGATCGGTTTGAGCCCGGCGCTGGTGGAGAAGGAACGCTATGTGCCCCTGGAGTGCGGCATCTGCGGCAAGGCGACGCTGTCGCAGACTTCGCAGTCGGAGAGCGTCATGGAGGTTTGCCAGAAGCAGGTGCGCCATATCTACTTCGCGCAGAAATGCAGCACGATCTACGCGGTGCCACTGCGCCACAAGGGCAAGGTGCTGGGCGTCTACAACATCTTCCTGGATAACCCGGCGCCGCTGCCGGAAGACATTCGCTACCTGTTCAACTCGATCAGCGAACACCTCGGCATGGCGCTGGAAAACACCCGCCTGACCCGCGAGAACATGCGTATCTCGCTGATGAACGAACGCACCATGCTGGCCAATCAGATTCATGACTCGCTGGCGCAGACCCTGGCCTACGCAAAAATGCGCCTGACCGTTCTGAACGAGGCGCTGGCGGACCAGGATCAGGATCGCGCCAACCGTTATCTGGGCGATGTCGAGGAGGCGGTGGATCTGGCCTATTCGGAACTGCGCAACCTGATCACCCAGTTCCGCGACCGCATCGACCCGCGCGGCCTGGTGCCGGCGTTGCAGGAGATGGCGGAGAGTTTCAGCAAGAAGGCGAATGCCGACGTCGACTTCCTCAATGTGGCGCAGGATGTGGTGCTGACGCCGGAAGAGGAAATCCAGGTGTTCCACATCATTCAGGAATCGCTCTACAACATCTGCAAACACGCGCGCGCGCGCCATGTCGTGGTGACGCTGGATCTGCACGATAACGAATATGTGGTCAACGTAGCCGACGACGGCGTCGGCCTGCATGGCGATGGGCTGTCCAACATGGGCAAGAGTTTCGGCCTCACCATCATGCGTGAGCGTGCCGCCAAACTGGGGGGCAAGTTGACCATCGAGAGTCGCCCGGCGGGTGGCACCATCGTGCGATTGAGTTTTCCGGCGCGGCCGGGGGTTGAGGACCAAACATGAGCCAACTTCGTATCGTTCTGGTCGACGACCACACGCTGTTTCGCAAAGGTCTGGCCGAACTGTTGGAACGGGATGGCGTGGTTGCGGTGTCGGCGATCACCGGTAATCCCGCCGAGGTGGCCGGCCTGTTGCGAACCCATGCGCCCGATGTATTGCTGCTCGACCTGAACATCGGCGGCACCGACGGCATTCAGGTCATGCAGGAATTGCGCGCCGAGGCGTTCATGTTGCCGGTGCTGCTGTTGACGGTGAGCGAGGCGGAAGAGGACATGGCGCGCGCGTTGCGCAACGGCGCCAACGGTTATCTGTTGAAAAGCATGGAGCCGGACGAACTGGTCGACGCGATCATCCGCGCGGCGCGCGGCGAAACCGTGGTAGCGCCGGCGATGACGGCGAAACTGGTGCGCATGCTAGACGGCAAGAACAACAGCGCGACCTCGTTATTGGAGTCGCTGACGCAACGCGAGCGGGAAATCCTGAAGCATCTGGCCAAGGGCGAGAGCAACAAGACCATCGCGCGCGAACTCGATATCAGTTACGACACCGTGAAACTGCATGTACGCCACATCCTGGCCAAACTGAATCTGTCTTCGCGCGTGGAAGCGGCGGTGTTCGCCGTGGAAAACAAGTTGTCGCCGGGCTTCGAGGCGAGCCGGAAAAACTGACGCGGAACTTTAGCCGCGCAGATTGCGCAGATGGTCGTGGTAACGCGCGCGGTAGAGCAGACGGCGGTGTTCGGGGCGGTCGCTGAAGCCCGTGCGGGTGTGCAGCACGTTGTTGCAGATCACGCCCATGCCGGGTCGAAGCATGAGGCTGAACACGCCGGCAGGACGGCTGGCGAGGAGTTCTTCCAGCGCCTTCAGCGCGGCCTGCGTGGCCGCATCCTGTTTCCAGGCGATGCTCTTGGTGCGGGCGGTGTAGCGCAAATGTAACTGGCCGTCGGCGACGCACAGGGCCGGGCCGGTTTCGTCGGCGCGGGCGATGGTGAGTTCCCCGCCGGTCGCATCTGTTGTTTCGTCAACTCGGGCCGGGATGGTCATCGCGTCGGCCGCCATCAGGGCGCGGATATGCGCCGGATCGGCATCGCGCAGCGCGATGTAGGCCAGTTCGTGGTCGAGTAGTTCGTTTTCGCCGCCCGCATCGGCTGCCCGCACGCAATGCAGCGTCATCGCGAAGATGCGGCGTTCCGGCGGGTTGTAATAACCGTCGGTATGCCAGCGGATGCGGTGATGCGTGTAGGGAATGAATTCGCCGCGGGTCGCCTGGGCGTCGCCTTCGTCTTGCGGCGTCAGGCTGGAAATGCCGTCTTCGTCGGCCAGCCAGTTCGCATCCAGATGGGTCAGGCCGAATTGGGCGGAGAGCCGGCGCGGTCCATCCTTGTCTTCCGTCTCGCCCAGATCGGTCGCGTAGATGGCCATGTTGGTCTTGGCGATACGCTGCCAGATGGCCTGGTATTCGGCGTCGCTGAGCTGTTTCGGGTCGCGCACCGGAACGATGAGGTCATCACCGCGAGTTGGGTAGCCGCTGAGCTTTTCAGCACGCCAGGCTTGATAACCCGCGCCATTGTCGGGATGGAACGGGCTATCTGTCGGGATCATGCCGCGGTTTCCGGCGGGTAGAAGCCGTCCATGTTTTTTCGGGCCATGGCCATCATCGCCGGGACTTCGATGTCCATCAGCTGATCCTGTATCCAGCTTTGATCGGATTTCAACATGTCTTCCCGAATCATCAGGCTGAGGAAGCGCGCCGCCTGGAAGCTGGCTTTGCCATCGGGCAGCGTGAACTCGTCGAACTCGCCGTAGTCCTGCATCCGCTTGTTGAGCAGTTCGATGTAGCCTTCCTGATAGTCGTATTCGGGGTCGCGCGCGCCTTCGTTGAAGTCGAGGATGTTTTGTTCCATGACCTCGGCGAGACGAATTCCCGTGGCGCTGATCAGTTCCTGGCGTTGAGTGTCGTCCATGCGGTCGAACGCGAGCCGATCCATGTAATGCACGAGAAAACAGGTCAGCTCGGCAATGATCTTGAAGCCGCGTTCCGGCGTGATGATGTCGTAGTCGGCCTTGGATAGATTGTCTATGGCCTTGTCGGCAAGCCGCCAGAGCATGGAAGCCATCACCGTTGCGACTTCCTCCGGCGGGCGTTCGCCTTCTTTCTTGAACCAGGTGGTCTTGACGCGCAGCATTTGAGGTTTCCTTATTCTCCGGTGGCGATCGGACGCGATGGGTCGCGAATCCACTCGCTCCAGGAGCCGGGGTAAAGCCGTGAACCGGGCAGGCCGGCGATTTCCATGGCCAGCAGGTTATGGCAGGCGGTAACGCCGGAACCGCAGGAATGAATGACTTGCCAGGCGGGGCGGCCCTTGAGCAGGGCCTGGTAGTTTTCGCGCAAGGCTTCCGGTGGCAGATAGGTGCCGTCGATATCGAGATTCTCTTCGAACGACCAGTTGATTGAACCGGGAATGTGGCCTGCTACCGGATCGAGCGGTTCGTATTCGCCGGAGAAACGGCGCTCCGGTCGGGCATCGATGATCAATTGATCGCCGCTGTTTACGGCATGCAGCACGTCGGTGGCGGTCACGATTTGGCTCGGTTCCGGCAGACAGGCGCATTGTCCTTTGTGAGATTCGGGCAGATCGGCGGTGACTGGGCGCTTCTCGCGCAACCATTTCGGATAGCCGCCATCCAGCAATGCCACGGCAGGGTGGCCGAGCCAGCGCAGCATCCACCAGGCGCGCACGGCCATGGCGCCGAAACTGTCGTCATACACGACAACCTGCTTGTTGATGCCTACGCCCATGCCGCAAAGTCTGTCGGCAAAAAGCTGCGGGTCGGGCAGCGGGTGGCGGCCGCTCGATGCGGTGATCGGTGCGGAGAGGTCTTCGTCGAGATGGACGTAACGCGCGCCGGGAATGTGGTTCTTCAGATAAGCCAGGCGACCGGCTGTGGCATCGGTCAGGGTAAAGCGGCAATCGAGCACGATCCAGTCGGGATCGTCGAGATGTCGGGCCAGATCTTCTGTGGTAACGAGGGTGTTGATGTACATGGTTGTGGCTGACAAGTGACGCGTTGCTGGTTGCTGGGGCTAACGGAATCGATATCCACTGCGCACCAGACCAACCGGCAACGCGTAACTTCGAGTTAGTACCCGCCCTTGCCGAACGGCTTGGTCATGCCGGCAACGCGTGCGGCCTGGCGCGCGGGCTGGCTGGGGAAGAGTTCGTACAATTTCTTCTTCCAGTCGGTGTCCGGATACATCTCGTCAAGTTCCGCCAGCAGATTGCGGAAGTTGGGGGTGTGGCCATCTTCCTTGTATTTTTCGCGCATGAAGTTGACCACTTGCCAGTGCTCGTCGGTCAGCGTGATTTTTTCTGCGGCGGCGATGATCGGAACGATTTCGTCGCTGAAATTGGCTTCGAGAAGGAAATCTTCTTCGCCGGTTTCAAGTTCTTCGCCATTCAGTACGTATCCCACGGTTTTCTCCTGTCAATCGGGTTGAAAAAACACTTCTTATCAGGCTGCGGCCGCTGACATGCTCAGTCGTTAGCCACTGCCTTGATCGATTTGTGCGGAATGAAAACTCCGCAGCCATACCCTCGATACAAGCCCAGGCCGCGTTCCTGCAGCATCAGGGATTGCATCAGATCGATATCGTGCAACATCAGGCTGAAGCCGCCAATTACCCTTTTGGGGATGTGCATTTTTTGGGGCTTGCCGGGGATGAGTCCGGCAACGATCTCCAATTCCTGCAGTTGGCGTCGGATTTCGTCGAGAAATCCCGCTTCATCCTCGTTGTCGACGGCGACAAAGTGTGAATAGAGCGTCGCATATGGCGTCACGGATTTTTCTTTCAAGGCGCCGATTAGCAGTTTTCCAGCGCCGGGATCGATTTCCTTGCCGACCAGCGCATGTGCGTCGCGAACCCGCTCTGTCGGTATGCGCAAAACCAGTTTTACGCGTCGATTGATCACCAGGTTGTCGTTGCGCCCGCTAGGCGCGCCGTGCACCGGGTGGATGCCGAGGCTCGGCACGTCGCGCACCCAGGCGAGATGACGCGCAATTTCTTCAAACAGGGCATGGCCATGGTCGGCCGGGATTTCCAGACCGGATAAGTCAAACTGAACATCCGTGACGTTGGTCGTGAAGTTGAAATGCTTGATGGCTTCCCATTCCGGGTTGTACATGCGCATGGCGTCAGTTCTCCTCGGTGTTGCTGGGCGGTTCGGCCAGAGGCGTTGCCCATTTCAGCATTTCGTCTGCCCAGAATTTGGCCGTGACGGGATCAATATCGAAAATCGTGAAGCGCGCACCACGCTCCCTGATACGCAAACGCAGCATGGGAGTGCCACCGCCTTCGTAAACGATCTCGTGAAATTCGATTTCCTGGTTACCGAAAGGGTTGCGAAACTTCGCAAGAGGTTTGATCTGGTCCATAATCCATGAGTATCTGGTGATGTGCTGATTATCTGACATTTTAAGTCGGGTATAGGTATTGCCGACTTGGGTGGGTGCAAGCCTACCCGAACGGGTAGGTTTTGAGTTACCCGAGTGAAATACCCGGTTACCCCTTCGGAATGATGGTTAGGCGGATAAGCGCTCCCTAATATGCATGCACTCGTTCCGTATGGCGGTTTGTCAGCGGGAAGGTGCTGTGAATTGTGACGACACCCTGTGGTTCAAGACTTCAAGGAGATATACAGATGGCAAAACAAATGCATGAAACGCCGAACCTGGACGAACTCGAGACTGGCCCGTGGCCCTCTTTCGTGACCGGTCTGAAGCGTCTGGCTAAAGACAACGACATGATGGTCGACCTGATGGGGCAGCTGGAAACCTCCTATCAGACCAAGTTCGGTTACTGGAAGGGCGGCACGGTTGGAGTGGTGGGTTACGGCGGTGGCGTTATCCCGCGTTTCACCGAATTGAAAGATGAGAACGGTGCGCCCCGTTTCCCGGAGGCTGCCGAGTTCCATACTTTGCGCATCATGCCGCCTGCCGGCATGCACTACACCTCCGACTTGCTGCGTCAAATGTGCGATGCCTGGCTGGAAACCGGCGGCTCTGGTCTGATTGCTTTCCACGGTCAGTCCGGCGACATCATGCTGCAGGGCATCAAGACTGCCGATGTGCAGCGCGCCTTCGACAAGTTCAACGAAATGGGATTCGACCTTGGCGGTGCCGGTCCCGCGTTGCGTACCTCGATGTCCTGCGTCGGTGCCGCTCGCTGTGAAATGTCCTGTTATGACGAAGCGCGTGCTCTGCGCACCGTCATCAACAACAATCTTGACGACATGCATCGTCCTTCCCTGCCGTACAAGTTCAAGTTCAAGTTCTCCGGTTGCCCGAACGACTGCATGAACGCCATTCAGCGTTCCGACATGGCCACCATCGGCACCTGGCGCGACAACATCCGTGCCGACGAAAAACTGGCACGCGACTGGTATGCCGCCCACAGCATCGAAGACACCATCAACATGGTGGTCAATCACTGTCCCACCAAAGCAATTCAGCTCAAGAAGAACGACGGCGTTGCTGCTGGTGAAGGCATGACCAAAGTCGCCATCTCCGACGACCACTGCCTGGAGATCGACAATCACAACTGCGTGCGTTGCATGCACTGTCTGAATGTGATGCCGGGCGCGCTGCTGCCGGGTAAAGAGAAGGGTGTCACCATCCTGGTCGGTGGTAAGAGCGTGCTGAAGATCGGTGCTTCGATGGGTACCGTTGTGATTCCGTTCATGAAACTCGAGTCCGATGAGGACTTCGAGAAGCTGAACGATCTGTCCCGCAACATCCTCGACTTCTTTGCCGAGAATGCGCTGGAGCATGAGCGTACCGGTGAAATGATCGAACGTATCGGTCTGGTGAACTTCCTCGAAGGTCTGGATATCGAAGTCGATCCCACCATGATCTTGCATCCTCGTACCAATCCGTACTTCCGTTCCGACGATTGGGACGAAGAAGCGGCGAAATGGTTCGAACGCAAGGCTGCTGCGTAATTTCGTAGTTCCGCACCGCACCCCGACGGTGTGGTGCGGATACAAAAAAGTTTTCCGATCTTATTAGTTGGAGAAAAGTATGGCTGAAAGGACACATGAAACCATCGAATCTGGTGCGCCGGATCCGATGCCCTACATGCACCCCGTAATGAAAGACAACTACGGGAAGTGGGTATTCCACTCGCATCCCAAGCCGGGCGTGCTTTATCACCGTGCCGAGAACGGCGCCGAAGTCTGGACGGTCAAGGCGGGTACGCAACGCCAGATGGACCACTACACCATTGTCAAGCTGGCTGACATCGCCGATCAGTTCGCTGATGGTTATGTGCGATTCACGACACGCGCCAATATCGAGTACATGGTCACCGATAGCACGAAGGTCGAGCCGCTGATCAAGGCGCTTACCGATAACGGTTTCCCTGTCGGCGGAACTGCCAACTCGGTCTCGATGATTGCGCACACTCAGGGTTGGTTGCACTGCGATATCCCCGGTACCGACGCTTCCGGCGCGGTCAAGGCGCTGATGGATGAACTGTACGAAGAGTTCATCAAGTGCGAGATGCCGAACCGCGTCAAGCTGTCCACCTCTTGCTGCGAAATCAACTGCGGCGGTCAAGCGGATATTGCGATCGTGATTCAGCACACCAAGCCGCCGAAGATCAATCACGATCTGGTTGCCAACGTGTGCGAGCGTCCTTCCGTCGTTGCGCGTTGCCCGGTTGCGGCGATTCGTCCCGCTCTGGTGAATGGCAAGCCCTCGTTGGAAGTCGACGAGAAGAAATGTATTTGCTGCGGCGCTTGCTTCCCCCCGTGCCCCCCGATGCAGATCAACGATCCCGAGTATTCCAAGTTTGCGATCTGGGTTGGTGGCAAGAACTCCAACGCGCGCTCGCGCCCGACCTTCCACAAGCTGGTTGCCTCGGGTATCCCGAACAACCCGC
>JASJPK010000123.1:0-20954 GCA_031426735.1 Hydrogenophilaceae bacterium
TCGGACGCAGGTTGCGGTAGTCGATGTAGTAGGCGTGTTCCCACACGTCGACGCAAAGCAGGGGCTTGTCGGCGGTGGTCAGCGGGGTGCCCGCGGCGCCCATGTTGACGATGTCGACGGAACCGTCGGCCTTCTTCACCAGCCAGGTCCAGCCGGAACCGAAGTTGCCGACGGCGCTGGTCTGGAAGGCTTTCTTGAACTCGTCCAGGCTGCCCCACTTGGCGTCGATCGCAGCGGCCAGCGCGCCGGTGGGGGCGCCGCCGCCATTCGGCTGCATGCAGGACCAGAAGAAAGTGTGGTTGGAGACCTGGGCGGCGTTGTTGTAGATGCCGCCGGCGGGGGCGGTCTTGATGATGTCTTCCAGCGACTTGCTTTCGAAATCGGTGCCCTTGATCAGGTTGTTCAGGTTGGTGACGTAGGCCTGGTGGTGCTTGGCGTAGTGGTAGTCGAAAGTTTCGGCCGACATGTGCGGGGCGAGCGCGTCTTTGGCATAGGGCAGGGCGGGTAGTTGGTGTTCCATAGCGGTATCTCCGGGTTTGTTGTGAAGCGGCTGAGTGAAATCCGAGCGCGGATTCTACGGGCCGGATGGGACTCGGGCAATACTTGACTGAATATGTAGGCTATTGACGACACGAATGTCAGCTTTAGCGGTGTGGATTCCCGTGCTTGACGGCGTCGGCCAAGCATGCGGCAAGCGGAATCTGCCCGCGATGCGGGCTTTTCCCCATGTTCGCAAGGCGGTATTGCCTATTCCCGTGGCGCGATGCTGGAACAAGTCTAGAATAATTGTTGACTAAAAGCGTCAACTATAGCTAAAGTGTCGCCATGCAGCTTTTGACCTGAACTTTTGAAAGAGAGGACGCACCATGGAACTTGAAATTAACGGACGTATCGTCGAAACCGATCCCGAAGGCTATCTGGTCAACCTGGAAGACTGGGCGGAGGATGTTGCCGAATATCTGGCCAGTCAGGACAAGTTGGAACTGGGTGAAAACCACTGGAAAATCATCAATTACATGCGGGGCTACTTTCAGGAGTACGGCACCGCGCCCAATCTGCGTTTCCTGCAGAAAGGACTCAAGGAGGAGTTTGGTGACGAGTGGGGCGAAAAGAAGTTTCTTTTCGATATTTTCCCGTTCGGGCCCGCCAAGCAGGCTGGCCGTTACGCAGGCACCCCGAAACCGACCGGTTGCGTTTGATCGGATGCGCTGCGCATAAGACGCGCTTCCTAAAGCTAAAATGGCCCCGTCCGAGATGTCTCGGTCGGGGCTTTTTCGATTGGATCGCAATGAAACGTTTGCATTTGACCGTTCTCCTGGTCTTGCTCAGTGGTCAGGCTTTGGCTTTCCCCTGGTATGCCCAGGGCGACAACGTGCGCGGCGCCGAACTGATGGCGCCGGATGAACGCAAGGCCTACGTAAGCCGCCTGCAGAGCATGAAGTCGTTCGACGAGTGCAGGGACTATATGCAGGCGCACTACGTCGAGATCGACAAACGCGCCAAGGCGCGCAATGTCGTGCTGCCGCCGATACAGGGCGACCCCTGTACGGTGATGAAGACGATGGGCCGGATTCGCTGACGTTGTAGGACTGACGTTTATTTTGTTCCCCGATTTCCTGATCATCGGCGCCG
The DNA here is from genome assembly GCA_031426735.1 of Hydrogenophilaceae bacterium. Lineage (GTDB taxonomy): Bacteria > Pseudomonadota > Gammaproteobacteria > Burkholderiales > Thiobacillaceae > PFJX01. Next base: position 1,633 of record JASJPK010000123.1, read on the forward strand.
GTGCCGTCGGCCTGGCCTCCGCTCTGGAGTTGGCGCGGCGTGGGGCGCGCGTGACCGTGCTGGAGCGTGCGCGGGCCGGCGGTGAGTCGACCTGGGCCGGTGGCGGCATCCTGTCGCCGCTGTTGCCCTGGCAATATGGCGCGGCGGTGAATGCGCTGTCGGAGTATTCCCGCGCCCTGTTTCCCGATTGGTGTGCGCGTCTCCAGGCGATGTCCGGCCTCGATGCCGAATATCGCGTCAGCGGCATGCTGGTATTGCCGCCTTTCGATCAAGTGCAGGCGTTGGACTGGTGTGCGCAGCATGCGTGGCGTTGCGAGATGCGAGACAGCGGCGCATTGCTGCCGACGACGCCAAGCCAGGACGCGCTCTGGCTACCCGATGTCGCCCAGGCCAGAAATCCACGTCTGGTCAAGGTCTTGCGCGGTGCGGCGCTGGCTGCCGGCGTGCGCATCGTGGAGTCGGCGGAAGTGACTGGCCTGATTGCCGCTCAAGGTCGCGTGACACGGCTCACGACGACGCAAGGCGATTTTTCCGCCGCCGGCGTTGTCGTCGCGGCGGGTGCCTGGAGCGGCGCCTTGCCGGGCCTGGAGCCGCTCGGCATGCAGGTTTTTCCGGTGCGCGGGCAAATGCTGCTGTTCAAATTGGCGCCGGCATCCTTGCGCTGCATCGTCCTGCAAAACGGCCAATATCTGATTCCCCGCCAGGACGGCCATGTCCTGGCCGGTAGTACGCTGGAATGGGCGGGTTTCGACAAATCCACCACCGAGACGGCAAAACACGACTTGCTGGCCTTTGCGGCGAGCACCTTGCCGGCGCTGAGCGATCTGGTATTGACCCGCCACTGGAGCGGATTGCGGCCGGGATCGCCGGAGAATGTGCCGCTTATCGCGCGGCACCCCGAATACGACAACCTGTTCGTCAACAGCGGCCATTTTCGCTATGGCGTGACCATGGCGCCGGGTTCCGCCATGTTGCTGGCGGACCTGATCGAGGCCAGACAACCCGCGATTGCGGCTGCACCTTATGCCGAGGCGCTATCCCGCAACAACCAGCCTTCTGCTTTGGCATAAGTATTACTACTTAGCAATATCTGCCTCGTGGAGCTTGAATTGCCATGGTTTTTACGGTCTTATTGAACAGCTCCTCTCAGGGGCGCGAAGCGGGTCGTGATCCTGCTTCTTGGTAATACAACTAATAGCAGGATGAGGCGATTCAAATGAAGCGAAGCACGGGTTTTACGGTGATTGAACTGGTGGTGGCGATCACCATCGTTTGCCTTCTGGTTGCCGTTGCGGTGGCGTCTTTTCAGGATCACATGACCAAGAAAGCCAGAAGCCAGGCCAGAAAAGCCCTGGTCGAGTCGGCGGAATGGCTGAATCTGCAACACGCCAAAACCGGTACCTTCATGGTGAAGCTGCCGATGGCGCAAACACCGAGCGATGGCGATGCCATGTACCGCATCAAACTCACTAGCGCGGTCGTCAATGCCGCCGACCCGAAGGCGGCATTCCCGGCAACCAATGCTGACACGTATACCTTGCAAGCCGTGCCGGTCGATGACGATGCCTGCGGAGTTTTGCTGCTCGATTCGGTTGGACGCACCGGCGTGACCGGTGCCCGTGCGAAGGTTTCCGATTGCTGGCGTTAGCATCGATTTGTGAACGCATTTCCGGTCCAACTGCTGCCCGTTCTACGGCAGCTTTCCGCTGAAACCTTTCTTTCCGGCGAACGCATCGCGCAAGCACTTGGTTGTTCGCGCGGTACCGTGCATAACGCCATTCAAGCGGCGCTGGCCGCCGGCTTCAAAGTGCATGCCGTGCATGGACGCGGCTATCGTCTGGTCGACCCGGTCAGCTGGCTGGATGCGGCGCGGCTTGCCCAGGATTTTGCGGCGCAGGGCATTGCGCTACACCACCTCGATCAGGTCGATTCGACCAATATGCAGATGCTGCAGTGGGCAGCTTCCGGGTGCTCGCCGGATGCGCCGGAGCGGGCGCCGCATCGCGCGCTGGTCAGCGCCGAATGGCAGGACCAGGGGCGCGGTCGGCGCGGGCGCAGCTGGCATGCCGGTCTCGGCAGCGGACTCACCTTTTCCTTCCTGTGGCGCTCCGGGCGCCCCGCGGCGCAGCTGTCCGGACTCTCGCTGGCGGTAGGGGTGGCCCTGGTGGAAAGCTTGCGCGAAATGGGGCTGGCCGGCGCCCAGGTGAAATGGCCGAACGATATTCAGGTCGCCGGCGCGAAGCTTGCGGGCGTGTTGATCGAGCTTGCCGGCGACCGCTTCGCCAGCGATGTGCTCGGGCCGAGCAGCGCCGTCATCGGCGTCGGCATCAATGTGCTCGGCGGCGATGCATTGAGTCGCCAGGTCGGTCAGGCGGTGACCGATCTGCATGCCCACCTCGGAACAGTCGACCGCAACGACCTGCTGCTGCGTCTGGTTGCCGGGCTGGACGCCGCGCTGGCGCGTTTCGAGCGCGACGGCTTCGCGGCGTTTCTCGACGCCTGGCATGCCTGTCATGCCCATCAAGGCCAGTCGGTATGCATACAGCCCGGCCAGGGCGAAGCCATTTCCGGCGTGGCCCGCGGCGTCGATGCGCAAGGCGCGCTGTTGCTGGAAACCGCTGCCGGGGTGCGCACGTTTCACTCCGGCGAAGTCAGCTTGCGCGCGCAGCCATGAAATTGCTGGTCGATGCCGGCAACACGCGCATCAAGTGGCGCATCGTGGCCGACCGCGAACTACTCGGCAGCGGCGTCGTCGCGACCGCGCAGGTGGCGACCTTGGCGCCGGCATGGCAACCGTTTCATCCGACTGGTGCGCTGCTGAGTTGCGTCGCCGACGCCGCAACTCAGGCCGGTCTGGCGCGGATACTGGCCGCGTCGTCTGTGCCGGCGCACTGGCTACAGCCTGAACGCGAAAATTACGGCCTAACCAATCTCTACGACACGCCCGAAAAACTGGGCGCCGACCGTTATGCCGCGCTGATCGCCGCGTCGCGTCTGCAGGTGGGGGATTGTGTCGTGGTCAGCGTCGGCACGGCGACTACGGTGGACATGCTCAGTCGCGACAACGCGTTCCTCGGTGGGGTCATCCTGCCCGGTCCCGACCTGATGCGCGCCGCCTTGTTGGGCGCCACCGGCCAGATCGAATCCCGTATGCAGGGCGAAGCGGTGCGCGCCAGGTTAGCGGTCGATCCGGCCAGCCTGCCGCGCGATACCGCGACGGCGGTCGCCATGGGGGTCGCTCTGGCCCAGGCCGGCGCGGTCGACGCGATGTGTCGGCGCATGGCCGCCGCCGATGCCGACCTGCCGCTGGTCATCCTGACCGGCGGTGCACGTGCGCAGGTGCGCGAGTGGTTGCGGGGACAAGTCATCGAAATCGAAGATCTGGTATTGGAAGGATTGGCATGGATCGCATCGACCCGCGCAGATTGATCGGCTTGTTGTTGGCGCTCAATCTCGGCGTATTTCTGGCCGGCATGGCGATGCAATCCTGGTCGCCGCCCGCGTCGACGCCGCTGGTCTTCAACGCCGACAAGATCCGCTTGCTGGCCGCGCCAGCCGCCTACGCGCCGCAACCTCCGGCGCCGGAAACGAGCCCGACACCGACGCCGCCTGCGCCGGAGGCATTGGCCGACGCTACGAATCCACGTTGCTTGAGTTGGAAGTCGCTCGATGCGGCGGCTCTGGTCGCGGTCGAGGCGCATCTCAAACAGCTCGGCATCGTGACCAAAGCCTATGACTTCGAACTGGCAAACGAAGCCGGCAAGAAGCTGGGTTGGTGGGTGTATTTGCCGCCGGCCGCGAACAATGCGGCGTTGCAGGCGACGATCGAAGAGGTGCGCCGTCTCGGCGTCACCGACTATGCGCCAGTGCGGGGCGGTGCCATGCGCGACGCATTGTCGCTCGGCGCCTTCGCGAATCTGGCCAAGGCGCGCCAACACGCGGCCTATCTTGCCGATAAAGGAATCAAGGGGGTGCAGTACGCGCCGCGTCCAGATGCCGGCCCGGTGCACCTGGTCATGGCCGAGTCGCTCCCCGCAAGCGCCTTGCCGAATCCGGAGGCGGCCTGGCCGAACGGTTTGCAGCCCATGCGCTGCAGCCAGCCTTGAGTCGGTTTCTAAGCGCCTCCGCAAAGCGAGGCCGGCTCGCACAAACGGCCGCGCAACCAATCCGGCGACAGCGGTAACAGCAGATCGTCGAATTCGCCGCCCGGGCGATCGGCGGCGCGCGGCGGCTGCATGACAAAGCGGGCGTCATCGTTGTTGTTTTCCATTTCGTCGCGCGCGGTCGGCGCCAGGTTGCGGCCGCCCGCCACATTGTCGGCGCCAAAACCGTTGCGGCCATGCGAAAGCACCAGCGCGGCAGCGGACATGGGCTGTGCGCAGGTCTTGTTCTGGCAAATCTGCAGCAGGGGCGCGAGGCCGGCCGTGCGTCCACCGGCCAGGGCCCACTCCGCGGCGACGGCATAACCGAGGCGGTTGCCCCAGGCATCGGCCTCGGCCAGACCCAGCGTTTTCCAGGGCAGATTGCCGCTCAACGCGGCGCATTTGCCATCGTCCAGCCGATCTTCCAGGCCATCGTTGCCCGGTCCCTCGCCGTTGTGCACAGCCTGGCTGCGGAGATCGGGGCAGGGTAGGGGGCCGGCCCGATCGGCCTGGCGCAAGGCGTAGCCGACCAGGGCTAGCCGGGCCGCTTCCAGAGCGCGGCGGGTTTCCCCGGTCTGGCGTTCGGTAATCTGTTGTCCGAGCGGCGTCAGCACGCCGCCCAGCAGCAGGGTGATGATGAACAGGACGATGGCCAGTTCGATCAGCGTGAAGCCGCGCATCGGCATGCCGGTTGCCCGCGTGCGGGACGAATGGCGCTTACCGGTCATAAGGCGCTGATCGGTCATATTGCGCCAGGGTCCACCAGTTCAGGCGGCAGTTGGCCTGGCCGCTGGTGCCGTTCGGATCGAGCGTGAGCGTGCAACGCTCGACGGTGAAGCGACCGGGGGCGGTCGCGTGCAAATGTGCGATCAAACCGCCGAGTTCATCCGGGGTAAGCGGGCCGGCGGTGAATTCCATGTTGCTGATATTCAAATTTGCTGCCAGCGGGCTTGCTGTCTGTGGCGTCATGCGCCAGGACAGGCTGCCGAGCTGGAACCGGGCCTGGGTTTGGGCCAGTGCGGTGATCCAGCCGACGCGGTCTTCCGGGCCAAGGAAACCGCTGCTGCGGATGCGCTTGTGCAGCGTCGCTTCTGCCTGGTCCTGGATCAGGCGAGCGGGCGCTTCACGCACGCCGCGCGCAGCGGCTTCGGCGCGCGATTTTTCCGCGATGAGGCGAGCTTCGCTAGCCAGACGGAAACTCAGGCTGACGTGGAAGATGCCGGCGCCGAGCAGCAGCGAAGCGAGCAAGAGCACCATGGGCAGGCGCAGTTTTGGGTCGAGCAGCTTCATTTCGACACATCCCCTGCTGGCAATGCGGAGACTTCGATCAGGAAGCGGGCATTGAGATGGCTATGCCCGAATTCGCCTTCCAGGTCGCCTGTCGCCGAAGTGTCGAGCGGCCAGCGCTTGACCGTGACGACGCGACCGGCGGGAAGCGTGGCCTGGAGTTGTCCGGCCAGACTCTGCACGCGCTGGTGGGCGGCACGGAAATCATTGTCGAACGGCACTATTTCGCCCTCGATGCCGAATGCGGCCATGGCCGCCGGCGTCGGCGCGTTGACGCCCCATTCCATGCGCTGAATGTGCAGGTTGCCAATTTGCCGGGCCGTCTTCAGGACGCTCTGAAACAGCGCGGCCGGATCGTTTTCCAGCGCCGCGACGCTGTGCCAGGCTTGTACCGCCTGCATGCGCTGTTCGAGTGCAGCCGTGCCGCCAGCGCCAGCGAGCAGGTGCGCCTCCCTGGCCTGGTTGTCCAGGCTGGCGGCGTGTTCCCGGTTGGCGGCGCGATCGAGCCGCCAGGCATCCAGCAACAACAGTGTGGAAGTCAGTACGGCCAGGCCCAGCCAGGCGGCGGCGACGAACTGGAGACCGCGTTTCATCCAGTGCAGCCGCGTCACCGCGTGTTGCTCGCGGGTCATCAGATTGGCGCTGTGCGGCGCATCCGGCAACAGTTTCAGATAGAGCGCGTCCGACGATTCCGCCAGCAGCGTCGGCGGCAGTTGCAGCGTATCCAGCAGTTGCGCGCGCAGGATGCTTTCGCACAGGAAGCCGGCCGATTCGGGCAGAAAGGCGTGCAGCTCCGCCAGCGTGTTGAGCGGGTCGAGCAGCAGGGTGCGCAGCGGTTCCGAGCGCGCCAGCAGGCGCTGGCCGACCAGCGACTGGCGGGTCCGTTCGATTTCCTCGGCATAGCTTTCCAGCGGGTTTTCGTATTGGCTGCCATCGACCGGCGCCAAGCGCGAAAAACGCAGTTCGCCATCTTCCAGGTAAGTCAGGCGCAAGCCGCCGGTTTGTTCGGAAACCAGCAGCAAACGGGTGTGCGTGAGACGGAATTGCCGGGCCAGCGGGATGGCCAGCGCCGGCAATAGCCAGATGCCGGCGAGATGGGCGCCGCGCACGTGCAGGATATCGAGCCACGGCCGCACGATCTCGGTATTGGTCAGCCCCATCATCAGATAGCGGTCTTGCCGGGTTTGCCCTGGCACCGGCTTCTGGCGCAGGGCGGCGCGATAAGCCGAGTGGTGGATCAGCTGGCGCAGGCGGCGATCGGTCATTTCGCGCCGGTCGGCGCCGTGCGCGCGCGGCAGGATGTCCTGTCGGTACACCTCATCGACCGTATCGACGGCAATTGCGACGGGTTTGTCGGGATGGCTCAGCAAGATTGCGTTGAAGGCTTCCCACCCCTCTTCGTCGCTGGGCAGGGAGTGCACTTCCTTCAGCGTGCCATGCCGGTACAGCGCGCAGCTCGCGCCGGCGGCGGAGAGATAGAGCAGGATGCGGTCGTTCAGCGTGAGCGCTTTCAGGATCACAGCGGCAACTCCCCGATGATCTGATAGACCGGCAGGAACACGGCCAGCATCAACACCGCAAGCAGCAGGCCGAGCAGCGCGGCCAAGCCCGGTTCCAGCAACTTCAGCGCGCGCGTGATGGTTTCGCGCGAGTCGCGTTCGAAGAACCAGGCGACGTTTTCAAATGCTTCCCCCAACGCGCCGTTGGCTTCGCCGGTATGCACCATGCGCAGCACCAGGGGCGGCAACAGGTCTTGCCGGCGCAGGCTGTTGGCGACGCCTTCGCCGGCGGCGATATGCTGCGCCGTGGCGATCAGCTTGAGCTGGATGACGCGGTTGCCGGCGCTGTCGGCGCAGGCCTGCAGCGCATCGAGCAGGCCGACGCCGGATTGCAGCAGCAAGGCGAGCAGGCCGGATACGCGCGCCAGGATGTGTTTGCGCAAGGTGGTGCCGACGATCGGCAATTTCAGCCAGAAACCATCCAGGCGTTTCGCCAGACCCGGCGCGTGACGCATGGCCAGAAACAAGGCCATGCCCGCCAGCAGCAGCACCGGCAACAGCCAGATCAGATGTGCGCGCGCCAGTTCGGATACCTGAATCAAGCCGCGCGTGGCCGCCGGCATCGGCATGTTCAGGCTCGACACCAGGATGGCCAGTTTCGGCGTGAGGTAGAACAGCAGCACGCCGGCGGCGGCGAATACGGCGGTGGCGGCGAGACTGGGATAGATCAGCAGGCGGGTGAACTCGGTCTGTAGTTCGTCCTGCTGTTTGAGGCGCGCTTCCAGGCGCGCAAACACGATTTCCATCTGGTCACTTTTTTCGGCGGCGCGGATCAGTGCGATGAAGACGCGGTCGAATACGTCGGGATGCGCGGCGAGGGCTTCCGAGAGCAGCTTGCCGCCTTCCAGGTCGTCCGCCACCAGCGCGAGCAGATCGCGAAAGCGGGAGTTTTCCGTGCTGGCGATGAGATCTTTCAGGCCTTCGAGCAGCGGCGCGTTGGCGCGGGCAATCTGCTGCATGTGGAAGCAGAAGCTGATCAGGTCGCGCCGGCTGGCATGCCAGGCCGAGAACACGCCGCGCCGGTTGGCGGCGCGCGCCCGGATCAGGATCAGCCCCATGCGGCGCAAACGCAGGTCGAGGTCGATGTCGTTGATCGCGGCGAGTTCACCCTGGATGCGATGTCCCTGGGCGTCGGCGGCGCGGTAGCGGAAGCGGGGCATGCGGGCGGACTAGCGTTTGGCCAGGTTGACCACGCGACTGATTTCGGACAAGGAGGTGTCGCCGTTGCGCACACGTTCGAGTCCGTCTTCAGCCAGATTGCGCCAGCCGCGTTGCGCGGCGAGGCCGGCCAGTTCGCGCGGGGTGGCGCCGCGCAGGATGGCCTCATCGAGGGCCGCATCCATCAGCAGCAACTCCATCAGCGGCAAGCGGCCGCGATAGCCCTTGTAGGCGCAATGGGTGCACCCTTTGGCGCGGAAAATCAGGGCCGGAGCATTGTTGTCGAGCAGGCGCCGTTCGGCTTCGTCCGGACTGTGCGCTTCCTTGCAATGCGGGCACAGGCGCCGCACCAGACGCTGGGCGACGACGGCAACGATATTGCCGGCCAGGATGGCGGGGCGGATGCCCATGTCTTCCAGGCGGGGAAATACGCCCAGCGCGGAATGCGTGTGCAGCGTGGTGAAGACCAGATGGCCGGTCATGGCGGCGCGGAAGGCCATTTCGGCCGCTTCCCGGTCGCGCACTTCGCCGACCAGCACGATGTCCGGGTCCTGCCGCATGATCGCGCGCACGCCGCCGGCGAAATCGACTTTCGACAGTTCGGTGAGGGAGGTCTGCCGAATCAGCGGTTGCGGGTATTCCACCGGGTCTTCCAGGGTCATGATGTTGACCTCTTCCCGGTTCAGATGCGCCAGCAGCGAATACAGCGTGGTGGTTTTGCCGGAGCCGGTCGGGCCGGTCACGATGACCAGGCCTTCGGGCTGGGAAATCGCGCCGAGCAAGCGTTCCAGGGTTTCCTCCGGCAGGCCCATGCGGGTCAGCGGGATGATTGATTTTTCCCGGTCGAGGATGCGCAGCACGATGTTTTCGCCGTGCAGGGTGGGCATGCTGGATACGCGGAAATCGATGCCGCGACCATACAGCGTCAGCGACAGGCGGCCGTCCTGCGGCGCGCGCGATTCGGCGATGTTGAGGCCGGAGATCACCTTCAGCCGTACGGAAATGGCGGGCCAGTATTTGCGATGCAGGCTGCGCATCGGCTCCAGTACGCCGTCGATGCGGTAGCGCACGCGCAGAAAGGCGGCTTCCGGCTCGAAGTGCACGTCGGAAGCGCCGCGTTTGACGGCTTCGGCGAGCATGGCGTTGACCAGGCGGACGATCGGCTGGGTGTATTCGGTGCCGCTGCCGATGCCGGCGCCGACATTGCCGCCCATGTGCAGGCTGCTCCAGTCGACTTCGCCGGTTTCGATTTCCTTCAGGATGCCGTCGACGGACAGATCGAAGCCGTAGAACTTGTCGAGGTGTTCGAGGATCTGCGCTTCCGCCGCCAGTACCGGCCGAATGTCGTAACGCCCTTCCAGATGCGCGCGCAGCTGGTCGAGGGCGAGCAGGTTGAACAGGTCGGGCACCGCAACGGTCAAGGTGCGCGCTTCGGAATCCGCCGCCAGGGGCAGGACATGGTGGCGCCGCGCCAGGTGTTCCGGCGTCAGCGCGATGGCTTCGGGGTCGGCCACGACATGCGCCAGATCGATGCTGGTTTCGCCGGCGTTCTGCGCGAGTACGTCGCGCAGCACGCTATCGTTGATGAAGCCCAGGCTGATCAGTTGGCGGCCCAACGGCAAGCCGCTGGCGGTCTGCTCCATCAGCGCGATGCGCAACTGATCCGGGCTGATCAGACCTTGTCCGGCGAGCCATTCGCCTAGCTTGGGCGGTTCGGGGAAGTGGGCCATGTCAGGACGCGCGCGGCGGCTGGGGTCGGCTTGCTGCCGGCCGCGCTTGGGCGTCTAGTCGTTTTGATAGGTTTGCATGCGGCTGTACAGCGTGGTCCGGTTGACGCCGAGGATCTTGGCGGCTTGCGACAGGTTGCCGTGCGTCATCGCCAGTGCGGCTTCGACGTAACTGCGTTCCCATTGCCGGATGACCTGATCGAGATTGAAGTTGTGCAGGTTGCGCAGGTGCGATTTGGCGTATTCCTGCAAGGCCAGCCCGTCCGTGGGCAGCGGAATGGTGGATGGGTTGACCACGTCGAGGTCGAACTCGTCTTCGAGCTCGCGCGCATTGACCGTGCGGCCGGCGTATTTGGTGGTCAGCCGGATGACGATATTGCGCAGTTCACGCACATTGCCGGGGAAGTGGTAGTCCTCCCACAGGCGGCGGGCATCCGGGGCGAAGATGAACGGTGCGGCGCCGACTTCGCGCGCGAAATGGCTGCGGAAATGATCGAGCAGCGAGAGTTTGTCTTCCATCTGCTCGCGCAGCGGCGGCACATGTACGGAAAACACCGACAGACGATGGTAGAGATCGCCGCGGAAGCGGCCTTCGCGTACTTCCTTGCGCAAATCGCGGTTGGTGGCGGCGACGATGCGGGCATTGGAAAAGCGGCTGCCGGTTTCGCCGACCCGCTGGAATTCGCCGTTTTCCAGTACACGCAGCAGTTTGGCCTGCAGCTCCAGTGGCAGTTCACCGATTTCATCGAGGAACAAGGTGCCTTCGCGGGCATCTTCGAAGTAGCCGGTTTGCGCCTGGTTGGCGCCGGTGAACGCGCCCTTGGCGTAGCCGAACAGCGTGGGCTCGACCAGCGTGGGCGAAATCGCGGCGCAATTGAGCGCCAGGTAAGGTTTGTTGCTGCGCTTGGACCATTGATGCAGGCTTTTGGCGACCAATTCCTTGCCGCTGCCGGACTCGCCCTCGATCAGGACGGGAAAGGGTGCTTCGGCGTACAGCTTGATCTGGTTGCGCAGTCGGTCGATGGCAAAGCTGGAGCCGACGATGCCGCTTGCTTCGAGCGATGCCGGTGGTGCCAGGACGGCAGGTTCTTCATGATTGAAGCGCAAGGCGGAGAACAGCGCTTGTTTGATCTGTTCCGGGTCGGCCGGCTTGGCGATGAAATCTATCGCGCCGAGCGCACGGGCATGGCGCGCATTGGCTTCGTCGTTCTGGCCGGAGAGCACCAGAATGCGGGTCTTTTTCGAGTAATTGAGCAGGTCGGTAATCAGCGCAAAGCCTTCATCCGGCTTGTGTTGCGCGGGCGGCAGGCCTAAGTCGATCAGGGCCAGCGGTGGCGGTGTATCGAGTTGAGTCAGCAGGCTTTTGACCTGTTGGCGGGATTCGGCCACAAACACGTCGAAATCGTTGGACAGGACAAAGTGGAGCGTGTCGGTAATCAACGGATCGTCATCGACGATGAGCAAGGCCGGTTTTGCATCAGAATTCACGTGGTTTCTCCATCATGCTGCCTTGCCGTGCGGCATGCAGACGTACTTGTTATTGGTGTCGCCGCATGTTTTGCCACGCGCGCAATCAGGCCGACTGGAAATAGGTTGCCATCAACCAGCCATCGCCTTTGTCGCGCACGGATTCGAGCCGGATCAGGCGCACTCCGGTCTGATCGCGCATCTTGTATTGGCGGCCGTGGGCATAGCGAGCACTTTCCATGACGATCACGTTGCCATCCGGCAGGTTCGGGAAGATCAGCGCGTGGCTGCTGGCTTGCTGTTCTTGCCGGCTGTCTTCGACTGAATAGCTGAGGCCGGCCGAGATTTCGTGGGTGTCGAGCTGGACCAGCACCGGTTCGCTGCTGATCGTCTGTACGCCGATCTTGCGCATGTCGTCGTGCATGCGGGTGATGCGGCGAATCACGCCGATCAACCAAGGGTGGGTCGGGTCGAGTCGTATCGCCAGCAGTTTGCCGACCTTGACCCATTCGCTTTCCTCGCCCTTGAGCATGACGCCAATTCCGGTATCGCTGCGGTCGAACAACGGCCATTGTTCCGCACTCAGGTCGCGGTTGCCCTGGGCACGTTGGGAAGCGGCCGATTTCGTGCGCTCGGTGACGAAGCCGTAAAGCTTGATGTCGAGAATTTCTTCCGTACTGAGTTGTTGGCTGGGGCTGTTGCCGCTACTGATCAACTGCTCCGTTTCGATCCGCTTGCAGATCGCGCCGAGATCGCGCAGCACTTCGCAGCGACCTTGTGCCGGTGCCCGGTTGTTGACGCGGCGTTCGCGTTCATTGGTGGCGGCCCATTCGTTGGCAGCGTGGTTGAGCAAATCGTATCCGTCCGGCAAGCGGAATTCCTCGCCCAGACCCAGGCTGGGTGGGAGTGCGCCGGATTTCAATGCACGCTCGGTTTGCTTGAGATGTTCCTGCAGACGCTCGGTATCGACGTAGCGGAAGCTCGTTTCCGTTTCCAGTTGTGGGCGAATGCGTTTGAGTCCCTGGCCTTTTACCGTATCGATATAGAAAAAATGGCGGGATGCGTCGTAGCTGGATTCGAGCGGGGTCATTTCGGACCAGTTGTCGAGCCAGTGGTCGACCATTTCGATCTGTTTCGGCGTCATACTGCCCGCGCCAAGCGGAGAGAGCAGCAGCGCCTGGACGTATTCTTCCATGCAACTCGATGGCTTCGGATCGGATGCATACAGCTTCATGCGGGTACTCTGGAAGGCGTCGAATTCGGTGATTCGGTAGAGGTTGTGCAGACGCGACCAGAGTTTTTCCTCAACTTTTTCGTAACGGAAATAACGCCATTTGAAGATGTCGGCGAAGCCGCGAATCGCACGCGCGGCAATTTGCGGGATGGCCGGCTGGATCTTGCTGCCGCCGGGATTGGCGACGAAATCCATGATGAAGGTGTGATAGCCGCGGGTGACTTCCCAGTAGAACGCGTGAATGGCGGTCCAAAGCCGCGATTCGATGACTTTCGACATGCGCGGATTGCGCAGGTACTGCACGCACAGCGAGTACTGCATGTCGCGCGCCTGATTATCCAGATGCATGAGCACCTGCAACCGATCCTTGGACATCGGCAAACCGGCGTGGTTGAACTGAATCAGGCTCTGCACCACCTGTTCCTGGGCGGTGTAGATGTCTCCCGCAGGCAATTCCTGCATCCAGCGCGAGACCGTTTTCAGGTCGCTCAGCGGATCCTCTTCGCTCTTCTTGCGTTTGAAGAACCCGAACATAGTGCTTAATCCTCGCTTAGTTTGTTGTGACACCGCATTTGCCACGAACCCAATCCGCTACACCTTGCAAGGCAGTGGGCAGTTTGTCAGGCTGCGTACCGCCAGCCTGGGCCAGATCGGGTTTTCCGCCGCCTTTGCCACCGACCTGGCTGGCGACGAAATTGACCAGTTCTCCGGCTTTTACTTTGCCGACGGCGTCGGCTGTCACCGCTGCGATCAGCGCGACCTTGCCGTCTACCACGCTACCCAGGACCAATGCGCAGGAGTGGAGCTTGTCGCGCAGCTTATCGGCGAGTTCGCGCAAAGCTTTAGCATCGGCACCTTCGATGACAGCCGCCAGCACCCTGATGCCGCCGATTTCGATTGCCTGTGCAACCAGATCGTCGCCCTGCGAAGCTGCCATTTTCGATTTGTAGCGCGCCAGTTCCTTTTCCAGGTTCTTCACCTGTTCCTGAATCTGAGTCAGGCGTGCAGCGATTTCCTGCGGCTGCGCCCGCACCAGATCGGCGACTTCGCGCAAGGTGGCTTCCTGGGTCTGCGCATAGGCCAACGCGCCTGGACCGGTGACCGCTTCGATGCGACGCACGCCGGCAGCGACGCCGCCTTCGGTGACGATCTTGAACAGGCCGATGTCGCCGGTGCGCTTGACGTGGGTGCCGCCGCACAGTTCGGTGGAGAACTCGCCCATGCCGACCACGCGCACTTCGTCGCCGTACTTTTCGCCGAACAGCGCCATGGCGCCGGCCTTGATGGCTTCTTCGTGTTTCATCAAACGGGTTTCGACGCGATTGTTGCGGCGGATTTCCGCGTTGACCAATTCTTCGATGCGGCGCAGTTCTTCGGCGGTCATCGGTTGCGGATGGGCGAAGTCGAAGCGGGTACGCTCCGCATTGACCAGCGAGCCTTTCTGCGTGACATGGTTGCCCAGCACGGTGCGCAGGGCGGCATGCATCAGGTGGGTGGCGGAGTGGTTGTAAGCGGCGCGCTGGCGGGCTTCGGTGTCGACCTGGGCATTGACGGCTTCGCCTACGGTCAGCTTGCCGGTAGCCAGTCGCCCTTTGTGGCCGAATACTTCGGCCTGGATTTTCAGGGTGTCGTCCACCGCGAAGCTGCCGTGGCCGCTGGAGATCTCGCCGATGTCGCCGGCCTGACCGCCGGACTCGGCATAGAACGGGGTGCGGTCGAGGACGATGACGGCCTCGTCGCCGGCAGCGATTTCATTGACCTGGCTGCCTTCCTTGTACAGAGCGACGATGCGGGTTTCCTGTTGCAGGCTGTCGTAGCCGACGAACTCGGTTTTCTCGCCGTCGAACTGCAGACCCTTGCCCATGCTGAATTTGGAGGCGGCGCGAGCGCGTTCGCGCTGCATCTGCATGGCATGTTCAAAGCCGGCGAAATCGACGGTGATGCCGCGTTCACGTGCGATGTCGGCGGTCAGATCGAGCGGGAAGCCGAAGGTGTCGTACAGCTTGAACACGGTTTCGCCATCCAGCATTTTGTCTTCTGAGGCCATCGCCGTTTCCAGAACGCCCATGCCGTTTTCCAGGGTTTCGGCGAAGCGCTCTTCTTCCTGTTTCAGAACGGCGGCAACGCGTTCCTGCGCGGCGACCAGTTCCGGATAAGCCTCGCCCATGACGCTGGCCAGGTCGGCGACCAGTTTGTGGAAGAACGGGGTCTTACAACCCAGTTTGTAGCCGTGCCGGATGGCGCGGCGGATGATGCGGCGCAGTACATAGCCACGGCCTTCGTTGCCGGGAATGATGCCGTCAACGATCAGGAAGGCGCAGGCGCGGATATGGTCGGCAATGACCTTGAGCGAGTTGTTGTGCAGATCCTGCGCGCCGGTTTCGCGGGCAGCGGCTTTGATCAGCACCTGGAACAGGTCGATTTCGTAATTGGAATGCACGCCCTGCATCACTGCCGAGATGCGTTCCAGGCCCATGCCGGTGTCCACCGACGGCTTCGGCAACGGGTGCATGACGCCCATTTCGTCGCGGTTGTACTGCATGAACACGTTGTTCCAGATTTCGATGTAGCGGTCGCCGTCTTCTTCCGGTGTGCCGGGCGGGCCGCCGGCGACTTCCGGGCCGTGGTCGTAGAAGATTTCCGTGCAGGGACCGCAGGGGCCGGTATCGCCCATCGCCCAGAAGTTGTCGGAATGGTATTTCTGGCCGCCTTTGTCGCCGATGCGGGTAATGCGGTCTTTCGGCACGCCGATTTCATCGGCCCAGATGGCATAGGCTTCATCGTCGTCCTGATAGACGGTGACCCAGAGTTTTTCCTTCGGGATGCTCAGCGTGACGGTCAGGAATTCCCAGGCAAAGCGAATCGCTTCGCGCTTGAAATAGTCGCCGAAGCTGAAATTGCCCAGCATCTCGAAAAAGGTATGGTGGCGGGCGGTATAGCCGACGTTTTCCAGGTCGTTGTGCTTGCCGCCGGCACGCACGCAGCGTTGCGACGAGGCAGCGCGCACATAGGGTCGTGTTTCCCGGCCGAGAAAGACATCCTTGAACTGCACCATGCCCGCGTTGGTAAACAGCAGGGTGGGGTCGTTGCCCGGAATAAGTTGGCTGGACGCCACCGGGGTGTGCCCTTTCGAGGCAAAAAAATCGAGAAACAGGCGGCGGATTTCGCTGCTCTTCATGGCTTGTTCTTAATAATTAAGGAGTTGCCGAATTGTAACGACGAATACCCGCTCCCGCGAGGCGGCTCGCCGGATTTTTGGCCTCTGCGGCGCGCTTGTGCGCGCCTGAATCAGATGCGTCTGAACACGAGATCCCACACGCCATGTCCAAGGCGCAAGCCGCGCTGTTCGAACTTAGTCAGCGGACGATAAGCGGGGCGCGGGGCATAGTCGGCTGCAGTGTTCTTCAGTTGTTTTTCAGCCGAAAGCACTTCCAGCATCTGTTCGGCGTAATTTTCCCAATCTGTCGCCAGATGTAGGTATCCGCCGGATTTGAGCTTCTGCGTCAGCAGGGCAACCAAGCCGGGTTGAATCAGGCGGCGTTTGTGATGTCGCGATTTATGCCAGGGGTCGGGAAAATAGATATGGATCCCATCCAGGCTGGCGTCGGCAATCATGTGATGGAGAACGTCGACGGCATCGTGTTGAACGATGCGCAGGTTGCCCAGATTACGCTCGCCGATCTGCTTCAGCAGCGCGCCGACGCCCGGGGTATGGACTTCGATGCCGAGATAGTCGTTTTCCGGATGGCTTGCCGCAATTTCGGCGGTGGCTCCCCCCATTCCGAAGCCGATTTCGAGGATTTTGGCAGCACTACGTTGAAAGGTTGCATCGAGGTCGAGTTCGGCCGGGTGATAGGGCAGGATAAAGCGAGGCCCAAGCTCCTCCAGCGCCTTTTGTTGCCCCGAGCCCATGCGCCCTGCGCGCAGGACAAAAGAGCGGATGGTGTGGCGTTGAGAATGTTCAGGCATGGCGAGTCCGAGACGCCGACAGCGACTGCCGGCTCGTGACGTGGATAAGAGGTCAGGGGGTCAGGAGCCGATCAGCCCGGAGGTTGGCGAGGACGGGGTGGCCTGGTAGATCTTCTTGGGCACGCGTCCGGCCAGGAAGGCCTCGCGTCCGGCCTCGACTGCTTTCTTCATCGCGGAAGCCATCAGTACCGGGTTTTTGGCCTGGGCGATGGCGGTGTTCATCAGTACCGCGTCGCAGCCCAATTCCATCGCAATCGCGGCATCCGACGCGGTGCCGACGCCGGCATCGACAATCACGGGAACCTTGAGGCGGTCGATGATTATCTGCAGGTTCCAGGGATTCAGGATGCCCATGCCCGAGCCAATCAGAGAGGCTAGCGGCATGACGGCAACACAGCCGATGTCTTCGAGCTGCTTGGCGACGATCGGGTCGTCGCTGGTGTAGACCATGACCTTGAAGCCATCCTTGACCAGGATCTCCGCGGCTCTGAGCGTTTCGACCACATTTGGATAAAGGCTTTGCGGATCGCCGAGCACTTCCAGTTTGACCAGGTCATGGCCGTCAAGCAGTTCACGCGCCAAGCGCAGCGTACGAATGGCATCCTCCGCCGTATAGCAACCGGCGGTATTGGGCAGGTAGGTGAATTGTTTGGGCGGGAGGGCATCCAGCAAGCTGGGTTGATTCGGATCCTGACCGATGTTCGTCCGGCGAATGGCAACCGTGACAATCTGGGCGCCGGAGGCATCGATCGCCGCCCGGGTTTCCTGGAAATCTTTGTATTTGCCCGTGCCTACCAGCAAGCGGGAGTCGAAAGGTTGGCCAGCAATGAGAAGTGAGTCCATGGCGTTATGCGTCGCGAGAGTTGATTGGCTGATGTATGGGGAGTGGACTTCGAAGCCCATCCGGTTGTGTTGATTGCGCTGGCTTTAACCGCCACCAACGGCAACGACGATTTCCAATTGGTCGCCCTCGGACAGGACGACTTCCCCGTGTTGGCTTCTGGGAACGATTTCACCATTGAGTTCGACCGCAACGCGCTTGCCGGCAAGATCAAGTTCGCGGATGAGTTCGGTCATGCTCAAGGGGGCGGGGAATTGGCGCTGCTGGCCGTTAATACTGAGGGTGATCACTTTGTGGCGCCCGCGAAATCAAGTAGGATTCTGGGCCGCGAGTTTACAACGCGGGTGTAGTTCAATGGTAGAACGAGAGCTTCCCAAGCTTTAGACGTGGGTTCGATTCCCATCACCCGCTCCAGTTTTTCTACCCGTTAATCTTATTTCCGCTGCGCTCGGCCATGGGCGCACAGTCTGGCTTCATTTGTCCCTGGCCGTGTTCGGCAGTTTTGGGGTTTTCCCAAAGACAGGTCTAGACACAAATGCCCAAGCCATCCATCGAAGAGTCCCTGGAAATCATCAAGCGCGGTTGCGACGACTTGCTCGTCGAAGCCGAGTTGATCGAGAAACTGAAATCGGGCCGTCCTTTGCGCGTGAAGGCGGGGTTCGATCCCACCGCACCGGATTTGCACCTGGGTCACGCTGTCCTGCTCAACAAAATGCGACAGCTGCAGGATCTGGGGCATCAAGCGGTGTTCTTGATCGGTGATTTCACCGGCATGATCGGCGACCCCACCGGCAAGAATGCCACGCGCCCACCGCTGACGCCGGATCAGGTGGAAGAGAACGCGCGTACCTATCAAGCGCAGGTATACAAGATCCTCGATCCGGAGAAGACCGAGGTGGAGTTCAACTCCCGCTGGATGGGGTCGATGTCGGCGTCGGACATGATCAAGTTGGCGGCAACCCACACTGTTGCACGGATGCTGGAGCGCGACGATTTCTCAAATCGCTACGCCAGCAGCCAGCCTATCGCAATCCACGAGTTCCTCTATCCGTTGATCCAGGGCTACGATTCCGTGGCGCTTAAAGCGGACCTCGAGTTGGGTGGGACTGACCAGAAGTTCAATTTACATATGGGGCGCGAACTGCAGCGTCATTACCGACAGCCCTCGCAGTGCATTCTGACCATGCCGTTGCTGGAAGGGTTGGACGGGGTCAACAAGATGTCCAAATCGCTGGGCAACTATGTGGGCATCACCGATTCGCCAACCGAGCAGTTTGGCAAATTGATGTCTGTTTCGGATGACCTGATGTGGCGATACATCGAGTTGCTTTCATTTGAGCCGCTGTCGGTCATAAGGCGGTGGAGGGGTGAGGTTGAGGGCGGTCGCAATCCACGTGACATCAAAGTTTTGTTCGCTCAGGAAATCATTACCCGGTTCCACGACAGCAGCGCGGCTAGATCGGCGCTCGAGGATTTCGAATCGCGTTTCCGGCAAGGAGGTATTCCTGATGACATACAGGAGTTCAAGTTCGAAGCGTCTGAGGGCGGATTGATAATCACGCAAGCGCTGAAAATGGCCGGTCTGGTGCCCAGTACGTCGGAAGCCATGCGTTCAATTGCAGGTGGAGGGGTGAAATTGGATGGCGAAAAGGTGGTGGACAAAGGGCTGATGCTGAAAAAGGGTAGTTCGGTTGTCGCCCAGGTAGGCAAAAGACGCTTTGCCCGCATTTCATGTGTGTAGCTAACCTCATGACTTAATGGCACTTTTATCCCCGGTGTAAAAAACCTGCAACAAAAGCTTGACGGTCAGAAAACGCTCCCTATAATGCCGGTCTCTCGCTGCAGAAACAAACGCAGCGAAACAGCAAAAAACGTAATGAAATCAGTTCTTTAACAAACTACTTACAGCCTTAAGGTGTGGGCATTGGGTTGAGCCAA
>JASJPK010000124.1:0-14168 GCA_031426735.1 Hydrogenophilaceae bacterium
GGAAAGGGCGCTTGGCCATTCCCGCGCGCTACCGTGAGCGTCTGGCTACGCAATGCGGCGGCCATCTCATGCTCACGGCAGACCCGACCAACGGCTGTCTGCTGCTCTACCCCTACCCCGAATTCGAAGCCCTCGAACGCCAGATCAACAGCCTGCCCGGTTTCCATCCGCTGACGCAGCAATTGAAGTTCGTCGTGGTCGGCTCGGCCGAAGAAGTGGAACCGGATAGCGCCGGGCGCATTCTGATTCCGCCGCTGCTGCGCAAGTTCGCCGTGCTGGAGAAGTCCGTCGTGCTGGTCGGCCAGGGCAACAAATTCCAGGTCTGGCAGGAAGCCGCCTGGCAAGCCAAGTTCGACGCCTCCGCGCAACTGCCGGAAATGCTCATCAGTGCCGCGCGGGACGGCACCTTGCCGGAGGAACTCAAGGGCTTTTCGTTGTGAGCGGAGGGGCGCACATCTCCGTCCTGCTGGAAGGGGCGGTGGACGCACTGAACATTCGCCCGGACGGCGTCTATGTCGACGCCACCTTCGGGCGCGGCGGACACAGTCGGGAAATCCTGAACCGGCTGGGTCCGGCCGGAAAATTGATCGCGCTGGACCGCGACCTGCAGGCGGTGGCTGCGGCGGCAGGAATACAGGATGCGCGACTGCATATGGTGCATGCCGCGTTTTCGAAGTTGTCGGAAGTATTGGAAGAACTGCAAATCGAGTCGGTGGATGGTGTGTTGTTCGATCTGGGCGTGTCCAGCCCGCAACTGGACGATGCGGCGCGAGGTTTCAGTTTTCGCTTCGATGCCCCGCTCGATATGCGGATGGACACCAGTCAGGGTATGACCGCGGCGGAATGGTTGAATCAGGCGGACGAAAAGGAGATTGCACAAGTTGTCTGGAAATATGGCGAGGAGCGGTTTGCTAGGCAGGTTGCGCGGGCGCTTGTTAAAGCGCGCGCGCTCGCTCCAATCGCCACGACCCGACAGTTGGCCAGTATCGTCGCCACTGCCGTGCGCACGCGTGAGCGTGGCCAGGACCCGGCGACGCGCACCTTTCAAGCTGTGCGGATTTTCATTAACCGCGAGCTTGAGGAAATCGAAACGGCGTTGCCGCAAGCGGTGGCTGCCCTGAAACCGGGCGGACGCCTGGTGGTCATCAGTTTTCACTCATTGGAAGATCGAATGACGAAACGGTTCATGCGCGACGAAGCGGAAGGGGAACGGGTTCCACCCGAGATTCCCGTGACCGCCGACGCTCTGCGCGGCGGCCGTTTGCATCTGGTCGGCAAGGCGATCAAACCGGACCATTACGAGTGTTCGGCGAATCCGCGTGCGCGCAGCGCCACCATGCGTGTGGCTGAACGCAGCAACGAAGCGGGCTGGAGAGGCGAATGGTCAAGCTGAACCTGATGCTGACCCTGGCGCTGGTCGCAGTCGCCCTTTCCGTCGTCTCCGCGCGCCACCAGGCGCGCAAATTGTTTGTGACGTTGCAGTCCGAACAAGCGCACGCCCGCGACCTCGAAGTCGAGTGGGGCCAACTGCAACTGGAAATCTCCACCTGGCTGATGCACAACCGAGTCGAGGAAGTCGCGCGCGGCCGCCTGCACATGGTCATCCCGGAAGCGGGCCGCATCTACGTGCTGCAGAAGGGCGAACAGCCATGAGCCAACCCGGTTTCGAGCCGCCGCCGCGCTCCGCTGCCCCCGCAAGAGGGGCGACGGTGCGCGGCGGCGCCATGCACGCCCTGGGCCGGGCCGGCAGCGTGCACCCGCTGCTGCGCCTCGACCTGCAACGCTGGCGGGCGCGCTTGACCCTGGGCTTGCTGTTCGCCGGCTTCGTCGCGTTGTCGGCGCGTGCCGTGTATCTACAGGTCTGGCAAAGCGACTTCCTGACCAACCAGGGCGAAAAGCGTGCGCAGCGCATCGCGCCGATTCCCGCCTATCGCGGCATGATCACCGACCGGCGCGGCGAACCGCTGGCGGTCAGCACGCCGGTCGAAACGCTGTGGGCGAATCCGAAGGAAGCCAACCCGAGCGCCACCCAGATTCAGGCGCTGGCGCACATCCTGGACAAGAATCCGGACCAGATCGCGGCGCTGTTCGCCGACAAAAAGAAAGGCTTCGTCTACGTCGAGCGGTTGCTCGAACCGGCCAAGGCGGAACAGGCGAGGGCGCTCAAGATCGCCGGCCTGCACAGCAAACCGGCGTACCGGCGTTATTACCCGGGCGGTGAAGTCACCAGCCACGTCCTCGGCATCACCGATGTCGAAGACAACGGCCAGGAAGGCCTGGAACTGGCCTACCAGTCCTGGCTCACCGGCGAACCCGGCGCCCAGCGCGTCGTGAAGGATCGCCCCGGCAACGTGGTCGAAGTGCTGGAACGCCTGAAGGCGCCCAAGCCGGGGCGCGATCTGGCGCTGTCGCTGAACCAGCACATCCAGTATCTGGCCTATCGCGAACTCAACGACGCCGTCACCCTGAACAATGCCCGCGCCGGTTCGGTCGTGGTGCTCGACGCGCGTACCGGCGAAATTCTGGCGATGGCCAACACGCCGGGCTTCAATCCCAACAGCCGCAGCACGTTCGCCGCCGATCGACTGCGCAACCGGGCGGTCACCGACACGTTCGAACCCGGCTCGACGATGAAGCCGCTGTTCGTCGCGGCGGCGCTGGATGCCGGCGTAGTGCGGCCCGATTCGGTGATCGATACCGGTCCGGGCTGGTTCATCGTCGGCGACAAGAAAATCACCGACACCCACCCGAAAGGCGTCATGACGCTGGGCCAGGCCGTTCAGGTATCCAGCAACGTCGCCGTCGCCAAGATCGCCCTGGAAACCCGTAGCGAGGATTACTGGCGTCTGTTGTCGCGCGCCGGCATCGGCGCGCCGCCCAGATCCGGCATGCCGGGCGAAGTGAACGGGCGCTTGCGCCCGTTTGCCACCTGGCGGCCGATCGAAAAAGCCACCATGGCATTCGGCCACGGCCTGTCGCTCAGCCTGTTGCAACTGGCGCACGCCTACACCGCCTTTGCCAACGACGGCATCATGCCGCAGCTCACCGCGCTGCGCCGCGAAGGCGCCGCCGCCGGCAGCCGCGTGATGAGCGCGAACAGCGCGGCCCAGATCCTGCAGATGCTGGAAATGGTGACGGCGGACGACGGCACCGCGCCGATGGCGCGCGTCGCCGGCTATCGCGTCGCCGGCAAGACCGGCACCGCGCACAAATTCATCAACGGCAGCTACGACGGCAAGGCCTACATCAGCTCCTTCGTCGGTCTCGCCCCTGCCTCCGACCCGCGTCTGGTCGTGGCGGTGATGATCGACGAACCGAACGGCCGCGATTACTACGGCGGTCTGATCGCAGCGCCGGTGTTCTCGAAAGTGATGTCCGGCGCCCTACGCTTCATGGCGTTGCCGCCCGATGCGCCATTCGACCGCACCAGCGCGCCGCCCGGCGAAGCCCCCGTGGTACCGGAGTCGATATGAGCGACACCCCGGAAAGCATCCACGAATTAATCGCCATCCTGCGCGAAATCGCGCCGGCGGCGCGCGGCATCAGCGCCGACAGCCGCCGCATCGGGCCAGGCGACATCTTCCTCGCCTACCCGGGTGCCGCGCATGACGGGCGCAGCCACATCGTCGCCGCCATCCATGCCGGCGCCGCCGCCGTCGTCTGGGAGCCGGAAGGTTACGCATGGCAGGCGGAGTGGCGCGCGCCGCATCTGCCCGTCGCCAATCTGAAAACACGTGCCGCCGAATTGGCCGCCACCTGGTACGAGCAGCCTTCGGCGACGCTGTGGATGACCGGCGTCACCGGCACCAACGGCAAGACTTCGGTTGCGCAATGGCTCGCCGCCGCATTCACCGAACTGAATCGCAAGACCGCTGCCATCGGCACCCTCGGCAACGGCTTTCCCGGCCAGCTTGCCGTCGCGAGTCACACCACGCCCGACCCGGTCAGCCTGCAACATCTGCTGGCGGATTACCGCGCAAACGGCGCGGCGGGCGTTGCGATGGAAGTTTCCTCGCACGGACTCGATCAGGGCCGCGTCGACGGCGTTGCGTTCGATGTCGCCGTCTTCACCAATCTGTCGCGCGACCACCTCGATTACCACGGCGACATGGCCAGCTACGCCGCCGCCAAAGCGCGATTGTTCCAGTGGCCGGGCCTGCAAGCGGCGGTGATCAACGCCGATGACGCATTGGGTGCCACGCTGATAGAACAACGCGGCAGTGCCGCGCGGGTTCTCGGCTATGGCCTCATGTCCGGCGAACTGCGCGCCACAAGCTGTCGGGCCGACCGCCACGGCCTGCATCTGGCCATCGACTCGCCCTGGGGCCGCGGCGAACTCGATTCGCCGTTGCTGGGCGAATTCAACGCCTACAACCTGCTCGCGGTGCTCGGCGCATTGCTGGTCAGCAACGTGCCGCTGGCGGCGGCATTGACTGCGCTGGCCAAGCTGCAACCGGTCGCCGGCCGCATGCAACGGGTGGCATCGGAGGCGACCGCGCCCACCGTCATCATCGATTTCGCGCACACGCCGGATGCGCTCGACAAGGTGCTGCGCGCGCTGAAACCGCTCACCGCATCCCGCCTGGTCTGCGTGTTTGGCTGCGGCGGCGGCCGCGACACCGGCAAACGTCCGTTGATGGGCGCTGCGGTCGCGGCGCACGCCGATGTCGCCATCGTCACCAGCGACAACCCACGCAACGAAGATCCGGCCCTGATCGTCGCAGGCATCCTCGCCGGCATGCCGCCGGATCAGACCGTCATCCTCGACCGCCGCGCCGCGATCAACGCCGCCATTCTGAATGCCGCCCCGGCAGACATCGTCGTGCTCGCCGGCAAGGGACACGAGGACTACCAGGAAATCCACGGCGTCAAACACCCATTCTCCGATCTCGTCGAAGCCCGCCTGGCGCTGGCGACGCGATCCGCAAACCAAGCAAGGAATTCAGATGCATCTGCATGAAGCCGCACTAGCCATCGATGCGCAAGCCGTCGGGGCGGACGTGGCGATCACGGCCGTCTCCACCGACACCCGCAACCTGCCGGCCGGTTGCCTGTTCGTGGCGTTGAAAGGACCCCGTTTCGACGGCCACACATTCGCCGCCAAGGCGCTGCAACAGGGCGCGGCAGCGGTCATGGTGGCCGCAACCGCGCAATTGCAGGTCAGTCCCGCGCTGGTCGTCGACGACACGTTGCTGGCACTCGGAAAACTGGCCGCCTGGCATCGCGGCCGCATGTCGGCCAAAGTGGCTGCCATCACCGGCAGCAATGGCAAGACCACGGTGAAGGAAATGCTCGCCTCGATTCTGGCCGTCGATGCCGGCGCCGAAGCCGTGCTGGCCACCGCCGGCAATCTCAACAACGACATCGGCATGCCGCTGACCCTGTTGAAACTGACGCCGGAACATCGTTACGCAGCGATCGAAATGGGCATGAACCATCCCGGCGAAATCGCTTATCTGACCCAAATCGCGCGGCCCGATGTCGCGCTGGTCAACAACGCCCTGCGCGCGCATCTGGCCGGCCTCGGCAGCGTCGAAGCGGTCGCCCGCGCCAAAGGCGAAATCTATGCCGGCCTGAAAGAAGGCGGCATCGCCATCGTCAACGCCGACGACCCGCATGCCGACCTCTGGCGCGGACTCGCCGGCAGCCACCAGGTGATGAGTTTCGGCTTTGCCGAAAATGCCGATGTGCGCATCCTGCCTGGCGCGCAACTGACCCTGGAAACGGCGCAAGGCCGCATCGAAGCGACGCTGCAGATTCCCGGTGAACACAATCAACGCAATGCCGCCGCCGCGGCAAGCCTGGCGCTGGCGCTGGGCATCGCCCCGGCATCGATCGCGCAGGGCCTGGCCAGTTGCAGCGGCATCAAAGGCCGATTGCAAACGCACGCCTGCATTCTCGGCGCGACGTTGATCGACGACAGCTACAACGCCAATCCCGATTCGGTGCTGGCCGCCATTCAGGTGCTGGCGGCGCGGCCGGGCATGCGCATCCTGGTGCTGGGCGACATGGGCGAACTCGGCCCGGAAGCGGCCGCACTGCATCGGGAGATCGGCGAAAGTGCGAAAGCCGCCGGCATCGACCGGCTGCTCTGCCTGGGCGAGATGTCGCTCAATAGCGTGCAAGGCTTCGGTCCCGGCGCGATGCACTTCGAGCGCATCGAGGAACTGCTCGCCGAAATCGAATGCGCCCTCGGGCCTGACGTGACGGTGCTGGTCAAGGGCTCCCGCTTCATGCAGATGGAACGGGTGGTGAAATCCTTCATTGAGGCCAACACATGCTCCTGATGCTCGCCCAGTGGCTCGGCCACGATATTCGCGCCTTCAACGTATTTCAGTACATCACGCTGCGCGGCGTGCTGGCCGCGCTGACCGCGCTGCTGATCTCCTTCGTGCTCGGCCCGGCCATGATCCGCAAGCTGACCGAACTGAAGGTCGGCCAGCCGGTGCGCGACGACGGTCCGCAAACGCATCTGGTCAAGGCCGGCACGCCGACCATGGGCGGCGCGTTGATCCTGGCTTCGATCACGATCACCACGTTGTTGTGGGCCGACCTGACCAACCGTTATGTCTGGATTTCGCTGCTGACGCTGGTCGGTTTCGGCGCCATCGGCTGGGTCGACGACTGGCGCAAGGTGGTGGAAAAGAATCCGCGCGGCCTCGCCTCGCGCTGGAAGTATTTCTGGCAATCGGTCATCGCCGCCGCCATCGCGGCCTGGCTGGCCTGGTCGGCGCATCTGCCGGCGCAGACCGAACTGATCGTGCCGTTCTTCAAGCACATCGTGATGCCGTTGGGCGTCGCCGGCTTCGTCGTGCTGGCCTACTTCGTCATCGTCGGCACCAGCAACGCGGTCAACCTGACCGACGGCGCCGACGGCCTCGCCATCCTGCCCACCGTCATGGTCGCCGGCGCGCTGGCGATCTTCGCCTACGTCGCCGGCCATGCCGTGTTCTCCCGGTACCTCGGTCTGCCGCATATCCCGGGCGCCGGCGAGCTGGTGGTGTTCTGCGCCGCGCTGGTCGGCGCCGGGCTGGCCTTTCTCTGGTTCAACGCCTATCCGGCCGAAGTGTTCATGGGCGACGTCGGCGCGCTCGCCCTGGGCGCCGGTCTCGGCGTCGTGGCGGTGATCGTGCGCCAGGAAATCGTGCTGTTCATCATGGGCGGCGTCTTCGTCGCCGAGGCGATCTCGGTGATGCTGCAGGTCGGCTCGTTCAAGCTGCGCGGCAAACGCGTGTTTCTGATGGCGCCGATCCACCACCACTTCGAAAAGAAGGGCTGGAAGGAAACCCAGGTCGTCGTCCGCTTCTGGATCATCTCGATGATGCTGGTGCTCATCGGGCTGGCCTCGCTGAAATTGAGATGAGCCGATGAATCGCACCAATAGCTACTCCGGCCGCAAGGCCCTGGTCGTCGGCCTCGGCGACACCGGCGCATCCTGTGTGCGCTGGCTGCTGGAGCACGACGCCACGGTGCGCGCCACCGATACGCGCGGCGAACCGCCGCACGCCCAGCATCTGCGCGAGGCGTTCCCAGAAGTGCCGCTCAGCTTGGGCGGTTTCGCCACGGCCGATTTCGACTGGGCCGATCTGATCGTGGTCAGCCCCGGTGTCGCCCTGGCGACGCCGGCAATCCAGCACGCCATCGCGGCCGGCAAGGATGTGGTCGGCGACGTCGAACTGTTCGCGCGCGCGATCGCCCATACCCCGGCGAAAGTCATCGCCATCACCGGCTCCAACGGCAAGAGCACCGTGACCAGCCTGGTCGGCCACCTGTGCGCGGCGATCGGCCTCGATACCGTGGTCGCCGGCAACATCGGCCTGCCCGTGCTGGAAGCGCTCGACGATAGAGAGACCTTGGGTGGCAGCCCCGATGTCTGGGTGCTGGAACTGTCCAGCTTCCAGCTGGAAACAACGTCCAGCCTGCACCCGGACGCCGCCACCGTGCTGAACATCTCGCAGGATCACATGGACCGCTATGCCGGCCTGGACGATTACGCGGCGGCGAAAGCGCGCGTGTTCGCCGGCGCCGGTTTACAGCTGCTCAACCGCGACGATGCAATGGTCATGGCGATGGCGCTGCCAGGCCGCCCGCAAGCCAGCTTCGGTATCGACGCCACTGCCCCGGAAGGTTTTGTTCCACCCAGCTTCGGCCTGACCCGGCGCAAAGACCGTCTCTGGCTGGCCGAAGGCAAGGAAGCCTTGTTGCCGGTCGACAAATTGTCCATCGCCGGCCTGCACAATGCCGCCAACGCACTGGCCGCGCTGGCGCTGTGCCGCGCCATCGGCCTGTCCTACGACGGCCTGGTGCCGGCTTTGAAGACCTTCGAAGGCTTGCCGCACCGCGTGCAGCGCGTCGCCGAGATCGCCGGCCGCACGTTCTACGACGACTCCAAGGGCACCAATGTCGGCGCCACCGTCGCCGCCCTGCTCGGCTTCACCGTCCCGGTCGTGCTGATCGCCGGTGGCGACGGCAAGGGACAGGATTTTTCGCCGCTGCGCGATGCGGTGAAAAATGCCCGCGCCGTCGTGCAGATCGGCCGCGATGGTCCGGCGGTAGCGGCTGCCATCGCTGACGCCAGCCCGGTACATCGTGCCGAAAGCATGCAGGACGCCGTGCGTCTGGCTTTCGACCTGTCACAACCGAATGACGCCATCCTGCTGTCGCCGGCCTGCGCCAGTTGGGACATGTTCCGCAATTACGCGCACCGGGCGGAAGTATTCATTGCCGCCGTGCAAGTGCTGGCCACTTACGACAGCCAGTGCCGCCGCGTGCAGGAGCGCCGCCAGCACAGCGCCGAAGAAATTCAGCTGGAACGGCGTACGCGCCAACGCAGGATGTCGCGCCATGTTCCATAACGCCGCCCTCAAGCGCACCGCGCTGACCCCGTACGACTGGGGCCTGGTGTTCGCCGCGCTGGGTTTGCTGATGATCGGCCTGGTCATGGTGTATTCCGCCTCCATCGCCACCGCCGAGGCCAAGTCGGCCGCCAATCAGCCGGCGTTCTATCTGATCCGCCATGCCATGTATCTGACCATCGGCCTGGGCGCCGGTTATGCCGCGCTGCAGATTCCCACCGACACCTGGCAAAAGCTGGCGCCGATCCTGTTCGTGGCCGGCGCGGTCGCGCTGGTATTGGTGCTGGTGCCGTTCATCGGCCGCGAGGTCAACGGCAGCCGGCGCTGGATTCCGCTCGGGCCGCTGGGCAATTTCCAGCCGTCCGAACTGATGAAGTTCGCCACCATCCTGTATGCCGCCGATTACACGGTGCGCAAGGCGGCGCATATGCAGAGCCTGCAGAAGGGCTTCCTGCCGATGTTCCTGGTCATGCTGTTCCTCGGTGGCCTGTTGCTGATCGAACCGGACTTCGGCGCCTTCGTGGTGATCGTCTCGATCGCGCTGGCCATTCTGTTCCTGGGTGGCCTCAATGCCCGTTTGTTCGCCGGATTGATCGTGCTGCTCGCGGTCGGCTTCGTGCTGCTGGTGGTGCTGTCGCCCTACCGGCTGGCGCGCGTCACCAGCTATCTCAATCCCTGGTCCGATCCGTACGGCGCCGGCTATCAGTTGTCGCATGCGCTGATCGCGCTGGGCAGCGGCGAACTCACCGGCGTCGGTCTCGGCGACAGCGTCGAAAAACTGTTCTATCTGCCCGAGGCCTACACCGACTTCCTGCTTGCCGTGACCGGCGAGGAGCTCGGCCTGATCGGCGTGATGACCATCATCGGCCTGTTCGCCTGGCTGACCTGGCGCGCCTTTTCCATCGGCTGGCAGGCCGGCCTGATGGGGCGCAATTACGCCGCGCTGGTGGCGCAGGGCGTCGGCGTCTGGATGGGCGTGCAATCGTTCATCAACATGGGCGTCAACCTCGGCCTGTTGCCGACCAAAGGGTTGACGCTACCGCTGATGAGCTACGGCGGTTCCGGCATCGTCGCCAACTGTCTGGCGCTGGCCGTGCTGCTGCGGGTGGACTTCGAGAACCGCAGTCTGATGAAGGGCAGCGGCGGCAGCTCCACCGTCGGCGGCTCGACCGCCGCGCGCAACCGGCGCGCCGCCTTCGAGGCGAATAAAGCGTGAACACCCCGCGCACCCTGCTGATCATGGCCGGCGGCACCGGCGGCCATGTCATGCCCGCGTTGGCCGTGGCGGAAGCCCTGCGCCACCAGGGCTGGCGCGTGGTCTGGCTGGGCACCCGCGCCGGCATGGAAGCGCAACTGGCGGTGGACAAAGGCTTCGAAATGGCCTGGGTACGCGTTGCCGGCGTGCGCGGCAAAGGCCTGCTCACCAAGTTGCTGTTGCCGGCCAATCTGCTGGCGGCGTTCTGGCAGGCGGCGCGCACGATATTCCGGGTACGCCCGGATGTCGCGCTCGGCCTCGGCGGCTACGTCGCCTTCCCCGGCGGCATGATGGCCAGCCTGTTCGGCAAACCGCTGGTGATCCACGAGCAGAACGCCGTCGCCGGCCTGACCAACCGCATGCTGGCCTGCCTGGCGGACCGCGTTCTGCTCGGTTTGCCGGCCGCATTCGGCAACAGCAACGACCGACCCATCCCGTGCGGCAAGGTCGCCGGCGAGTGGGTCGGCAACCCAGTGCGGCCGGAAATCGCCACCCTGCCGGCGCCAGCGGAACGTCTGGCCGGGCGGGAAGGTCCGCTGCGCCTGCTGGTGGTCGGCGGCAGTCTCGGCGCGCAGGCGCTGAACGAAATCATTCCGCAGGCACTGGCGCGACTCCCGACCGAACAACGTCCACAGGTGCGCCACCAGTCCGGCGCAAAGCATCTGGACACGCTCAAGGCCAACTATGCCGCCGCCGGCGTCGCGGCCGACTGTCTGAGTTTCATCGACGACATGGCGGCGGCTTACGCCTGGTCGGATGTCGTGATCTGCCGTGCCGGCGCGTTGACCGTGGCCGAGGTCGCCGCCGCTGGCTGTGCCGCGCTGTTCGTGCCGTTCCCGTTCGCGGTGGACGACCACCAGAGCGCGAATGCCCATTTTCTCGCCGATGCCGATGCAGCCTGGCTGATGCAACAAAGCGAATTGACGACAGAAGGACTGGCGCACTGGCTCGCCGGCCTGAACCGAAACGAACTGCTGACCCGCGCCAGCCAGGCGCGCGCACTTGCGAAGCCGGAAGCCACGGCGCGCGTTGCCGCCATCTGCAAGGAACTCGCCAAATGAAACACAAGGTTAGACGCATCCACTTCGTCGGCATCGGAGTCGACACGAGCAGGGAGCAGTGCCTGCCGCGCAGCGGGAGGTGCGACCGGCCGCGAGTGGCGCTCGCCGCCGATGGCAACTTCGGCCAGATCGGAGTGCAGCCATGAAACATAAAGTCCGTCGTATTCACTTCGTCGGTATCGGCGGCGCCGGCATGAGCGGCATCGCCGAAGTCCTGCTCAACCTGGGCTACCAGGTGTCCGGCAGCGATGCCGCCAACAACGCCGTCACCCAGCGCCTGACCGGCATGGGCGCCAAGGTCTTCCTGGGCCACGCCGCCGAGCACGCCGCCGACGCGGATGTGCTGGTCATTTCCAGCGCGATCAAGGAAGACAACCCGGAAGTACAGGCCGCGAGAGCGGCGCGTATACCGGTGGTAGCGCGGGCGATGATGCTGGCTGAACTGATGCGCTTCAAACAGGGCATCGCCATCGCCGGCACGCACGGCAAGACCACGACGACCAGCCTGATCGCCAGCGTGCTGAACGAGGCGGGCATGGACCCGACTTTCGTCATCGGCGGCAAATTGCTCGCCGCCGGCGCCAACGCGCGTCTGGGCACGGGCGAATGGCTGGTGGCGGAAGCGGACGAATCGGACGCCTCCTTCCTGCACCTGTCGCCGGTACTCTCCATCGTCACCAATATCGACGCCGACCACATGGAAACCTACGGCCACGATTTCGAGAAGCTGAAATCGGCCTTCGTCGAATTCCTGCATCGGTTGCCGTTCTGGGGCATGGCCGTGGTCTGCGCCGACGATCCCAATGTGCGCGCCTTGCTGCCGCGCATCACCAAGCCGGTGATGACCTACGGCACCAGCGACGACTGTGCGATCCAGGCGGTGGATATCCGCGCCGAGGATGGCCGCATGAAATTCACCGCGATCCGCAACGGCGTGCGCTCGCGCATCGACATCACGCTGAATCTGCCTGGCATGCACAACGTGCTGAACGCGTTGGCCGCCATCGCCGTGGCCTGGGAACTACAGGTGCCGGATGCCGCCGTGCAGAAGGCGCTGGCCGGTTTCAGCGGCGTCGGCCGCCGCTTCCAGCGTTATGGCGAGATCGCACTGGCGGACGGGCGCAACTTCACTTTGGTCGACGACTACGGCCATCACCCGGTGGAAATGCGCGCCACGCTCAACGCCGCACGCGGTGCCTTCCCCGGCCGCCGCCTGGTGCTGGCGTTCCAGCCGCATCGCTATACCCGCACGCGCGATCTGTTCGAGGATTTCGTGCAGGTGCTGTCGCTCGCCGACGCGGTGCTGCTTACCGAGGTCTACGCCGCCAGCGAGCAGCCCATCGTCGCCGCCGACGGCCGCAGTCTGGCGCGCGCGGTGCGGGTCGCCGGCAAGGTGGAGCCGGTGTTCGTCGCCGACGTCAACGATCTGCCCGCCACGCTGGCCGACTTCGTCAAGGACGGCGACGTCGTGCTGTGCATGGGCGCCGGCTCCATCGGCCAGACCCCGGCGCGGCTGGCGGCACTGGGCGTGCAAACCGGCATGGACGGAACCGCCGCATGATCGTCGCCGAATACCTGGATCCGCCGCCGAAGGTGCCCGGCACCCAGGGCGAACTGCTGCATCACGCCGACATGAGCGGCTTTACCAGCTGGCGCGCGGGCGGCAAGGCGGAGCGGCTGTACACCCCGATCGACCTGGCCGATCTGTGCGCCTTCCTGAAGACGCTGGACAAGACCGAGCCGGTGCACTTCATCGGCCTCGGCAGCAATCTGCTGGTGCGCGACGGCGGCTTGCGCGGCACCGTAGTGCATGTACACGGCGCCTTGCGTCGCATCGATCTGGAGCAACGCAAAACCAATGGCAGCGATGCGGCCAGTCCCTACGGCGTGATCTTTGCCGAAGCCGGCGTCGCCAGCCCGAAAGTGGCCCGCTTCGCCGCGACACACGATCTGGTCGGTGCGGAATTCCTCGCCGGCATTCCCGGCACGGTCGGCGGCGCCCTGGCGATGAACGCCGGCTGCTACGGCCACGAGACCTGGGAATTCGTCTCGCAGGTACTGACCGTGAACCGCTGCGGCGAAGTCAATCGCCGCGCGCCGAATGAATACCGGGTCAGCTATCGCCATGTCGAGCCGGACGCCGACTTGAGAGAACAACTGGCCGCGACCTGCAACGAATGGTTTGTCGGCGCCTGGTTCATGTTCCCGCGCGGCGACGGCGAAAAAGCGCGCAACGACATCAAGACCTTGCTGGACAAGCGCATCGCCAGCCAGCCGCTCAACCTGCCCAACGCCGGTTCGGTGTTCCGCAATCCGCCGGGCGACTTCGCGGCGCGGCTGATCGAAGCCTGCGGCATGAAGGGCGAAAAACTGGGCGGTGCGCAGGTCTCGGAAAAACACGCCAATTTCATCGTCAACCTGGGCGGCGCCAGCGCGTCCGATATCGAAGGGTTGATCGAGAAGATCCAGGCGCGGGTGGAAGAAAAGTTCGGCATACGACTGATACGCGAAGTTCGCATCGTGGGAGAAAAAGCGTGAGTGGGTCAGGCAACAAAGAATTCGGCAAAGTCGCCGTGATGTTCGGCGGCACTTCGGCGGAGCGCGAGGTTTCGCTCAACAGCGGCGCCGCGGTACTGGCCGCCTTGCAGAGTCGCGGCGTCGACGCGCACGCTTTCGACCCGGCGGAACGTCCGCTGGCCGATCTGCACAAGGAAGGCTTTCAGCGCGTCTTCATCGCGCTGCACGGACGCGGCGGCGAGGACGGCACTTTGCAAGGCGCGTTGACGCTGATGAATCTGCCGTTTACCGGCAGCGGCGTGCTGGCTTCCGCGCTGGCGATGGACAAATGGCGCAGCAAGCTGGTCTGGCACTCGCTGGGTTTGCCGATTCCCGAATTCACCGTGTTGGCCGGGCCGGAAGATTTTGTCGTGGCGATAGACCGACTCGGCTTGCCGCTGTTCGTCAAACCGGCGCGCGAGGGTTCCAGCATCGGCATCG
>JASJPK010000125.1:0-24807 GCA_031426735.1 Hydrogenophilaceae bacterium
CGCCGATTTCGTGGCTTAAGTTCCTGATAGCGTGAAACGCCAAAACTAGCAGCCGCCTTTGCCGCCGGCATAGGCTCTTAGAATATCCCCATGCGCCTGACTGCCCTCCCCTACCGTCCCGACAGCGCCGCGTTGTTCGAAGTTATCGCCGACGAACCCTGGTCCGTCTTCCTCGACAGCGGCCGGCCGCGTTCCAGCGCCGGCCGCATCGACATCCTGACGGCGCGGCCGAGCACCACACTAGTCACCCGTGGCGACATGACAGAAATCCGCCGCTACGAACACGATGGCGACAGTGCCGCGACGCTGTCGCCGGACGATCCATTCGAATTGCTGCGCCGCCATCTGGCGGTGGATGCCGCACCGACGCCGGGATTGCCGGAGTTGCCTTTCACCGGCGGCGCCATCGGCTATTTCTCCTACGATCTCGCCCGCCGCCTGGAACGCCTGCCCGAACACGCGCTCGCTGACGAAGCCAGCCCGGACATGGCAGTGGGCATCTACGACTGGGCCGTGCTGGTCGACCACGCCGAGCAGGCGAGCTGGCTGCTCGGCGCCGAACGCGATGCGCGCACGGCGGCAGACTGGGACGCATTGGTCGCGCTGTTCAGCGCACCGGCCGCAGCCAGAGCGCGAACGCCGTTCCGGGTCGGCGCGGTGGCCTGCAACTTCACGCGCGCCGCCTACAACGCGGCGTTCGCCCGGATTCAACGCTACATCGCCGCCGGCGATTGCTATCAGGTCAATCTGGCGCAGCGCTTCGCCGCGCCGGCAACGGGCGATGCGTGGCTGGGTTATCAGGCCCTGCGCCGGCTCAACCCGGCGCCGTATTCGGCTTATCTGAATCATCCCGGCGTGCAAATCCTGTCCTCGTCGCCGGAGCGCTTTCTGTCCGTCAGGCAGGGCCAGGTGGAAACCCGCCCGATCAAGGGCACGCGTCCACGCGGCGCCACCCCGGCCGCCGACGCGGCATTGGCGCGGGCGTTGCAGGCCAGCGAAAAGGATCGCGCCGAGAACCTGATGATCGTGGATCTGCTGCGCAACGACCTGGGCAAGGTCTGCGCAGCGGGCTCGGTAACGGTGCCGAAACTGTTCGAGATCGAGAGTTTCGCCCGCGTGCATCATCTGGTCAGCACCGTCAGCGGCCGTCTGGCCGCCGCTGGCGACGCAATCGGCCTGCTGCGCGCCTGCTTTCCGGGCGGTTCGATCACCGGTGCGCCGAAGCTCAGGGCGATGCAGATCATCGAGCAACTGGAACCGCACCGGCGCGGCGTCTACTGCGGCGCCATCGGCTGGCTGGGTTTCAACGGCGACATGGACTGCAACATCGCGATCCGCACGCTGGTGAATGCCGGCGACAGCCTGCGCTTCTGGGCCGGCGGCGGCCTGGTGGCCGATTCCAATGCCGACGCGGAGTATCGCGAATGCCTCGACAAAGCCGCCGCGCTGCTCGCGCTGGTACGCGAGTGCGGCGGGAACTGGGCTGGAGAAGCGGAGGGCGAAGGGGCGTTTTCCGTGTCGTGAGCGACACGCCGCCCGTCGCGCATTCGGTAGGGTGCGCCATGCGCACCATTTCACGGGCATTGGTGCGCATGGCGCACCCTACGTGTGTTGCTTTGGCACGCGGGCCGATTACTTTGCCAAACCTGCCGTCCCGTAGCTGCAGGATGGGGCATCGGACTGATTACCCGAGTTCCGCCTGGTTGCTATATCGAGTTATCGATAACAACCGGGAGCCAACATGCCAGCCGGATTTCACCTATCCATCATTGCAAGCGGACTGATCCTGCTTGCCGGCCAGGCCGGCGCGGCGGTCACTTTGGGCCAGTCGGACAATTTCGAAAGCGGCCTGCAGGGCTGGA
This sequence comes from Hydrogenophilaceae bacterium, assembly GCA_031426735.1. Classification (GTDB taxonomy): domain Bacteria; phylum Pseudomonadota; class Gammaproteobacteria; order Burkholderiales; family Thiobacillaceae; genus PFJX01. Next base: position 1,863 of record JASJPK010000125.1, read on the forward strand.
CGAGCGGCCTGAACAATCCGAACGGACCGGCAATCGATAATTCCGCCGGCACCGAGGACAATTTCTTGCGTCTGAGCGCCAGCGGCTTGTCCAGCAGCGGTGGCCGCCTGGTGGCATTCAACAGCGGCCAGTGGGCGGGCAACTATCTGGCCGCGGGCGTCGACGCGATCCGGATGCAGGTAAACAACCTGGGCGCGACGGATCTGGCGCTCAGACTGATATTTGAAAGCGCCACACTAGGACAGAATCTGGGCACGTTGAGCCCGGTGAATGTCGCCGCCGGCAGCGGCTGGAACACGGTGTCCTTTTCACTCGCCGCCGCCAATCTCGGCGGCGGCGACTATGCCGGCGTGCTTGGCGACGTCTCCGCGCTGACGCTGCTGCATAGCCCGGATTTCACCATTTTCCGTACCGATACGCCCTTCATCGCCGCCCAACTCGGCGTCGACAACATCGCCGCCGTGCCGGAACCGACCACGCTCCTGCTGTCCGCCGTCGGACTGGCGCTGGTGGCCGGCCGCGCGCGCGCAAAACAGCAGCAACGATAAGGCCGCGCCGACGCGTCGCGGCCACAAATTCATCGGAGGAGGTGCCCCATGTATTGCAACCCATCGCTGCGATCCAAATCATTCCAGACCTTGTTCGTTCTGGCGCTGACCACGCCGGCCTGGGCACTGCCGCACCTGCCGGCGATCGAGAAAGGCGACATCGCCATCCACCTAAACCCCATCGCCACCGGCCTGGGCGCGCCGAATTACGCGATTGGCGCACCGGGTGACAGCAGCCGCTTGTTCGTGGTGGACCAGAACGGCCTGCTGCGCGTAATCCAGAACGACAGCCTGTTGGCCGCGCCGGCACTGGACATGAGCGGCCGCCTCGGCACCAGTTTCAATCCTTCGAACGCCAACGACGAGCGCGGCTTCCTCGGCCTGGCCTTCCATCCCGGCTTCAACGATGCGGGCAGTGCTGGCTTTGCCACGCTATACACCTTCAGCACCGAACCGATCCCGACGGGCACTTCGCCGACCTACGCGGCGCCCAACGCGGCCGTGCAGAACTACAAGAGCGTGGTGGCGGAATGGAAGATGAGCGCGGCCGATGCGAATCTGGTCGACCCGAACTCGCGCCGCGAAATCATTTCCTTCGGCAAGACGGCCGGCAACCACAACGGCGGCACCCTCGCCTTCGGCCCGGACGGCTATCTCTATCTGGGCCTGGGCGATGGCGGCAATGCGAACGACGTGGGGGCGAGCCATATCGAACCGGGCGGCAATGCGCAGAACCTGAGCACGCCGCTCGGCAAGATGCTGCGCCTGGATGCGCTCAACCCGGCGTTGACCGGCGCCAGCGCCGACCCGGTCAGCGCCAACGGCCAGTACCGCATCCCCACCGGCAACCCGTTCCAGGCCGCCGGCCAGGTGCCGGAAATCTATGCCTACGGCTTCCGCAACCCGTACCGGTTCAGTTTCGACCGCGGCAGCGGCGACCTGATCCTGGCCGATGTGGGCCAGAACAACATCGAGGAGATCGACCGTGTCGAACTCGGCGGCAACTACGGCTGGGCGGTGAAGGAAGGCGACTTTCCGTTCGACCGGAGCAGCGGCGACATCGGCGTGCGCAGCCCAGGCGTCCCGGCCGGCCTGATCGATCCCATCTCCGGCGCGCTCGGCACGCTGGAATACGACCACGGCGACGGCATCGCCATCACCGGCGGCTTCGTCTATCGCGGCAGCGCCATCCCCGAGTTGAGCGGCAAGTACGTGTTCGGCGACCTGGCCTTGCAGAACTTGCCGCCGCGCGTCGACGGCCGCCTGTTCTACGCCGACCTGCAGACCGGCGAACTGCGCGAATTCCTGCTGCCGCAGTTCGCCAACGGCGTGCTGCCCGACGGCCTGACCGTGCACGGCTTCGGCGAGGATGCCGCCGGCGAGTTGTATGCCATCGTCACCAATACGCCAGCCAACGGCACTGGCGGCATCGTCTACCAGATCGCCGCCGTACCGGAACCGTCCACCTGGCTCCTGTTCGGCCTGGGCAGCCTCGGCCTGCTCGCCTACGCCCGGCGAAGGGCACCGTAGGAGCGCCTTCCAAGGCGCGATTGTTGCGCGCGCTGCGCCGCATTCGACCATCGCGGCACCGTCAGTTCGTATTCGCCGAGACGCGCTACAGCGTCGCGCAGGCATCTCCCTAATGGTACATGCGTACTAAAGCCCACCCCCTGCCGGCCGATATTTCGCCATCGGCCCCCGAGGCCTTCCATCCGGAGACTTGGCATGCGCGCCGGCGAGACCGGGCGCGGCTTCGCGGTGGTGGCCGACGAGGCAATGGAGCGCATCAAGGCCGGCGCCGGGCGGGTGGTCGGCACCGTCAACGACATCTCCGCCGCGCTGAAGGAGCAGAGCGCCGCCAGCAACGAGATCGCCGTCAACGTCGAGCGCATCGCCCAGATGGCAGAAGAGAACAGCGCCGCGGTGTCAGCCACCACGGTGACGGCGCAGAATCTGGAGCGCCTCGCCGCCGGCCTGCAGGAGGAGGTGCGGCACTACCGGGTGAACTGAGCGGGGCTGTACGCTCGCCGGCCGAAACTTGTATGCCCTCGTCACCAACCCTGATGCCGACGGCTCTGGCGGCCGCGTCTACCCCGCGTCGACCCCGCGTCTACCATATCGCACCGGTACCGGACCCTCCACCAGGCTCCTGTTCGGCCTGGGCAGCGCTGGTCTGCAGTCGCACCGGCAATTTGCGCTAGAGCAGGCCGGCGGGACGCCGGCGCTCCCAGAGGGGCGCTGCCGCGCTTGGAGCGCCGGCGTCCCGCCGGCCAAACCCCGCTGGGAGCGCACATACAAGCCGGCCCCTCTGGGAGCGCCGGCGTCCCGCCGGCCAAACCCTCGCTTCAATAATCCCGGATCGCCATGCCGGCAAACAACTCGGCGCGCGCTTCCGGCGTCGGCGCGGCGACGGCGCGCTCCACCGTGGCGTGGTCGAGATGGCTGGCGAAGGCCTGGATGAAGTCGTAATGGCAGGGGCGCAGGTGCAGCCCCTTGCGGAAGCCGATCTTGGTCACGCTGGGCTCGAACAGATGCGCCGCGTCGAGGAAAACCAGATCGCCGTCGGCGCCTTCGTCGCGCGCCATGTCGGCCAGAATGCCGACGCCCAGGCCGAGGCGGATGTAGGTCTTGATCACGTCGGCGTCGGTGGCGGTCAGCGCGACTTCCGGCGTCAGGCCGTGGCTCTGGAAAGCGTCGTTGATGTGGGAACGGTCGGTGAAGCCGAACACATAGGTCAGGATGGGATAGGCCGCCACCGCGGCCAGGCTGAGCGGCACCGCCTGTTCGAGCGGATGCCCGCGCGGCGCCACCACGGCGCGGTTCCAGCGATAGCAGGGCAGCATCACCAGTTCATCGAACAGATGCAGGCTCTCGGTGGCGATGGCGAAATCCACCGCACCGCTGGCCGCCAGTTCGGCGATCTGCGCCGGGCTGCCCTGGTGCAGATGCAGGCCCAGCTTCGGGTAATGCCGGCGGAAGGCGCGTATCACCGGCGGCAGCACATAGCGCGCCTGCGTGTGGGTGGTGGCGATGGACAGTTCGCCGCCGCCGGGATCGCTGAACTCCTGCGCCGTGCGGCGGATCGCTTCGATATTGGCGAGAGCACTTTCAGCCAGTTCGCGCACCGCCAGCCCGGCCGGACTCAATCCGGTGATCTGCCGCCCGGCGCGTTCAAACAGCGGCACACCCAGTTCTTCCTCCAGCAGGCGCAACTGTTTGCTGACGCCGGGCTGCGATTTGAACACCCGCTCGGCAGCGCCGGTAACGTTGAACTGGCTCGCCGCCAGTGCCAGCAGATAACGCAGTTGTTGCAGTTGCATGGCGCGACTCCTGAAAAGTTCATAACCGCAGCTTAGCTCGCCATGACCAAGGGTGATTTCACAGCGACGACGTCGGCCGGTACGGTGTAGTCCAACCTGACCCGCCAAGGAGATACAGCATGAACCTCGCCCTCGCCACTCCCGCCATCGATGATCTGGTTTTCGATATCGACGGCTACTACGCCGAATCGCAGCGGTGGGACCGCCCCATCGCCGAGCGCATCGCCCGCGCCGAAGGCATTGCGCTGCTCACCGCCAAACACTGGGAAGTGATCGACCATGTGCGCGGCAAGTATTTCCAGCTCGGTTCCCTGCCGGTGATGCGCCTGGTCTGCCGCGCCAACGGCCTCGACCGGCACAAGGCGCACAAGCTGTTCGGCAGTTGCAAGAGCCTCTGGCGCGTCGCCGGCCTGCCGCATCCGGGTGAAGAAGCCAACGCGTATATGGAGTGATCTTTTACGGATGCGGTGACAGAACGTATCGAAAACCCAGCACCACGGCTGGCAGCACCGTAGTCTGGATGCAGGCCGTCAGGCCGGAATCCGGGGTAGGCGGTGGATTCGCTGCCAAGGCCCCTGAATTCCGTTGCGCTTCATCCAGGCTACGCTCGCTGTAATTTGCCGAGAAATGCGGCATGCCTTGCGCCAAATATCTTGCATATCCGTGCCAAAGATCTCGGGCCGTACACCTTGGATTGGGCAATATTGGTAGCACAGGGGTAGCACAAAGAACGACGAACCTCTTCAAACAAGTGCTAACCCATTGATTTTTGGTGCCCCCGACACGAATCGAACGTGTGACCCTCCCCTTAGGAGGGGGATGCTCTATCCACTGAGCTACGGGGGCATTTTTCTGGGCCGATGAAACGATGCCATTGCGGATCGAGTCATAAAATCGGCGCGGATTTTAACCTACACGGAAGGTGCAACTTGCTGAAATTCCTGCTGATTGTGATTGTCCTCGGTGCGTTGGCGGGTCTTGCCTGGCGCTGGGGCGGGCGTGGCGAGCCGCCTGCCGTGGGGACTGCCGCGCCGGATTTCGATTTGTACGATGCCGCGCGCAAGCCGCATCGTCTGGCGGACTATCGCGGTCGCTGGCTGGTGCTGTATTTCTATCCGAAAGATGCCACGCCCACCTGCACGGCCGAGGCCTGCAACTTGCGCGACGGTTACGGCGAGTTTCGGGCGCGCGATGTCGCGCTGCTTGGCGTTTCGCTCGACGATGCGGCCAGCCATGCGGACTTCGCGCAAAGCCACAGCCTGCCGTTCCCGCTGCTTTCCGATCTGGATGCGAGCGTCGCGCGAGCGTATGGCTCGTTGTGGGATTTCGGCGTTTTCCGCTTTGCCAAGCGACATACTTTTCTGATTGATCCTGCCGGCCGCATCGTAAAGGTCTATCGTGAAATTGCCGCCGATCGTCATGCAGAGGAAATCCTTGCCGATCTGGCTGGATTTGGGGTTGTGGCGCCCTCCTCCGGGGCCAATAATCAAACCGTCTCCCCGCAATAAACCATGGAAAGTGCAGTCATGAGCCATCTCACTCAGCAAGACCGTGCCGCGATCCGCGCCGCACTGGAAGATCAACGCGGCAAATTGATCAAGGCGATGCAGAATGCGCTGGAAGAAAGCGGCCAAACGCAATTTGCCGAGGTGCTCGGCCGCGCTTCCGGCGACAGCGCCGACGAAGCCCTGGCGGTGACCTTGGGCAACCTTTCCGCAGCGCGACTGGAACATGAGGTGCGCGCCCTGCAAGCCCTTGAAAATGCGCGCTTGCGCCTCGACTACGAGGATTTCGGTCTGTGCGTGGATTGCGGTACGGAGATTCCCGCCGCGCGTCTGGTCGCCAATCCGGTGGCCATCCGTTGCGTGACTTGCCAGGACCTTTTCGAGCACACTCACGCCGGCCAGAATCACGGCTCGATCTGATCTGCTTTTCCCTCTGCTGCGGGCGGCCTGGCCGCCCGTTTTGCTTGTCTGTCTGTATTTGTCTGCTGAAGCCGCATGCCCTATCTCACCCTCGATAACGTTTCCCTCGCTTTTGGCCACTGGCCCCTGCTCGACGGCGCTGCCCTGGTCATCGACAAATCCGAGCGCATCGGCCTGATCGGCCGCAACGGCGCCGGCAAATCCAGTTTGCTGAAACTGGTGGCGGGCGAAATCCAGGCCGATGACGGCGTGGTCTGGCGCAAACCCGATCTGCGCATGGCGTTTGTCGCGCAGGAACCCACGTTCACGCCGGGGCACACGGTATTCGAGGCGGTCGCGGCCGGGGCCGGTCCGGCGCATGGCCTGCTCAGCGCCTATCATGCCGCCGCGCACGATGCCGCTTCCGGGGAGCACCATGCGATGGAAGAACTGTCGCGGCTGTCGCACGAACTGGAAGTACATGACGTCTGGCGCCTGAACAGCCGCGTCGAGGAAGTCATCGCGCGTTTCGATCTACCCGCCGATGCGCTGGTCGAGACACTGTCCGGCGGCAACAAGAAGCGCGTCGCGCTGGCTCGCGCGCTCGCCTCCGAGCCTGAGTTGCTGTTGCTCGACGAGCCCACCAATCATCTCGATTTCAGCGCCATCGAATGGCTGGAGAACCAGCTCGCCGAGTTCGACGGCGCCTTGCTGTTCATCACGCACGACCGCGCCTTTCTCGACCGCGTCGCGAATCGCATCATCGAGCTGGATCGCGGCCAGCTGCGCCAGTACCACGGCAATTTCTCGGCCTACCAGATCAGGAAAGCGGAACAACTTGAAGTGGAAGCGGCGCAAAGCCGCAAATTCGACAAGTTCTGGAAACAGGAAGAAGTCTGGATACGCAAAGGCGTCGAAGCGCGCCGCACCCGCAACGAAGGCCGCGTATTGCGCCTGGAATCGTTGCGCCGAGAACGCGCCGCGCGCCGCGAGCGGCTCGGCCAGGTCGGCTTTTCGCTGGATGCCGGCGGCCGTTCCGGACAGGTGATCGCCGAGTTCGACCAGGTCAGCCACGGCTATGGCGGCAAGGTGCTGATCCGCGACTTCAGCACGCGCATCCTGCGCGGCGACAAGCTCGGCCTGATCGGCCCCAACGGCGCCGGCAAGACCACGCTGATCAAACTGATCCTGGGCGAAATCGAACCCGACGCCGGCCGCATCAAACGCGGCACACGCCAGGAAGTCGCGTATTTCGACCAGTTCCGCAATCAGCTGGACGATGAAGCGACGCTGATCGAGACCATCGCGCCCGGCTCCGACTACGTCGAAATCGGCGGCCAGAAGAAACACATCATCGGTTACCTGGAAGAGTTCCTGTTCCCGGCCGAACGCGCCCGCGCCAAGGTGTCGTCACTCTCCGGCGGCGAGCGCAACCGGCTCTTGCTGGCGCGCCTGTTCGCGCGGCCGGCGAATATCCTGGTGCTGGACGAACCCACCAACGACCTCGACATCGATACGCTGGAACTGCTCGAACAACTGCTGCAGGACTACGCCGGCACGGTCATCCTGGTGTCGCACGACCGCGCCTTCCTCGACAACGTCGCGACGCAATCCATCGCTTTTGCCGGGAGCGTTGACAACCCCGGCGTCCTGCTCGAACTGCCCGGCGGCTATTCCGACTGGCTGGGCTGGCGCGAACGGGTGGCGGCGGAAACGGTGGCCGCCGTGGCGAAAGCGACCGTCAAGCCGGCCGCGACCGCCATCGCGAAAGCGCGCAAATCCGGCTTGTCCTACAAGGAACAGAAGGAACTGGAAGGACTACCGCAAGCCATTGCGGCACTTGAGGCGGAACAGGCCGAAGTCGCCCGCCAACTGACCGATCCGGCGGTCTACGCCGACCACACGCAAGCGGCCAAACTCAATAGCCGCAGCGCGGAGATCGAAGAAGCGCTGCTGAACCTGTTGGCGCGTTGGGAAGAACTGGAAGCGAAAAACGCGGCTTGATACTTGAAACGTAGTTGGCAACCCGCTGGCCCGTAGGTGCGAATTATTCGGCCGGGTTGCCGGCTCAACGGTAACGGTAAACGCCGAACGACCAGTGTCTGGCGGGAGTCAAGACAGGACCGTGCCAGCCCTTGCGCTTGAGCTGTCCGGCGATCAGCCAGTTCAACGAGCCATGTCCGACGAACATCACGTTGCCGTGTTCGGCCGCCAGTTCCATCAGGCGTTCGGCGCAGCCGTGTGCCCGCGCACGGGCTGCTGCGACGGACTCGGTGCCGTGGGCGTATCCGGCCAGCCACAGCAGCCGAAACAGAACCGCCCAGGCAGCCGGCGGCAACGGTGGCACGCGCCAGTCAGCGTGAGGCAGGCCCAGTTCCCGGAACATCCCTTCGCGATGGGCTTCCAGGCCAAGCGCCGCGGCGGATTCGTACGAACGCGGGAGATCGCTGCAGAGTGCATAGGCGCACTTTTTCACCTGCAGCAACGCTTCTTGAGGCGGCGGGGAGGACGGGTCGAGGCCGGCATCGCCATAGGCTGAAATCCAGTGCCCAAACCCGGCGGCATTCATACGCTGTCGCGTATCGATCCGGGGCCGACCATGCCGCAGCAAGACGATTTCCATGCTTCGTTCCAGCGCTTCGACGGGGTGGTCCCGGCTCAAGACCGCCCGGTCAGGTAGGCCAGCAGCTCGGCCCCATGCCCGGCCAACCAGCCGGCCATGCCGCCGATGTCTTCGAAGGGGACGTGTTGCAGAACGTGGACTTTCATTTTTCTCTCCCGTTGTTGTTTAAGCGATTTTCCCGTGATCCCAGCAACGCCCGCAACTCGGTCAAGAATGGATCGGCCCAGGTTCCCGGTCGTGGCGGGCGGTTCTCCCTGTCGAAAAATGAAATGGCTTGGTCAATAACCGGCGCCGCTCAGCGAGCCGGCGCGTCTTTCAGCGCATCGCGCTCGCGCCGGTATTGTTCATAGTCCGGATTCCGGCTGGCGGGTTGGGCTGCGGTCGGGTCGGGCACGGCTTCCCGCTGCTGGCGCACACCCTCGTACAGGTTGCGCGACCAGTCCGTAGCGCAGCCGCCGATGCCCAGGATCAGCAACAGGCTCAGCGTGGTTTTCATGGCGCCTTGCGCTCCAGTGTCATATGCAGCTCGCCGGGGCCGGGATGCTGGTAGGACGGCAGGGTCACGCTCAGATTGACGCCGACCAGCCGGTCGGCGCGCTGCCAATGTCGGGCGTCCTCACTGGCCCAGTTCTTGTGCAGGAAAAGGTCGTGCTTGAGGCTGGCGCTGACCTTTTGTTCCAGGTTGGCGGCAAGCAGGCTGCCGTCGGCCCGGATGTTCAGGTCGATGGGCTGGCCGGCGGGCAGCTTGTAGATGAAGTCGCCGGCCGGCGGTTTGTCCGGGTAAGTCACCGTCGGCATGGCGGCGAGTTTGTCGGCGGCGGGTGGTGTCAGGCCGGCGCAGGCGGAGAGTGTGGAAAGGCTCAGGGCGGCGAGCAGAAGACGAATGTTCATGCTGATTTACTCCTTGAAGTGGCGGTTCAGGTACGGCCCGCGAGGTGCGGGGATAACTCGCTCGTCTGCGTGCTGCCGGCGGACAGCGCCATCAGCGCCGACAGGCGGGCGACATATTCGTTGAGCGCCGCGCGGCCTTCGGGGGTCAGCCCATAGACGGTCTGGGCGCGGCCGCCGCCGGCTGCCTCGCCGGTCGCGACGTAGCCGGCTTCGACCAGCTTGGCGAGATGGGCGCCGAGGTTGCCGTCGGTCACCCCCAGCACCCGTTTCAGTTCCGAAAAAGTGGCTTCGCCGCGACCGGACAAAAAGGCGACCAGTTGTGTGCGTGCCGGCTGGTGCAGCAGCGGGTCGAGCGTGGGCAGGGGCGTACTCATGGTTGATCTCCTTTGAATTCGGCGCCATCGAAGCGGGCGTGGGCGCGCACCTCGGGCGCATCGCCGGCCAGGCGCGGCGTAAAGCGGTCGATCATCAGATGCAGCACACCGTCGCGGATGCTGTGCCAGTTGCCGTCGCCGATACGGTAGCGGCCGTCCGGCTGGCCATCGATGAGTACCACTTCGACCGGCTGGGTCAGGGCGAAATCCAGCGCGGCTTGCGGGGAGACGCGGAGGATGGGACTGTCCAGATCGACCCGCAGCGGGATGCGGCTACCCGCCGGCAGAAGCAGCACCTGTTCGCCGGCGGCGGGCACCGATGCGATGGAAAAACGCGTCAGCAGCAGCGGCGGCGTCACCACCACCAGCAACCAAAAGCCGAGCGCCAGGAAGCTGCGCGGCAGGCCGTCCTCGCCGAATCTCGCGTTCAACCAACCGGCCAACGGCATGCCGAGGGCGAAACAGGAGGCCGCCAGCCAGTGCGTTGCGCCATAAGGCAGGCCGGCGGCCAACCCGGCGACACCGAGCAGGATGGTGGCCAGTCCGATCCATTCGATCAGCGGCCGCGAGAACAGACCGAACAGGTAGATGCCGAGGCCGAGCAGGACGATCCACTGCGCGTAGATCATGCCGCCACCGCCATAGAAGAACATGGCGAAGGAGCCCAGCGTGCCCATGCCCAGCAACATCCACCAGGCGCGTGTGATCTGCGCCTGGGCGAATGGCAGCGTCTCGTCGCGGCGCATGCGGGCGCGTTGCGTCAAGCTGTGGTCGAGCCAGGCCATGCCGCCCAGCCAGGCGCTGAGCCAGAGCAGCAGTGCCACGGCGCGTTGGGTAAGGTCGGGAAACCGCGCGTCGGTGATGATGTATTCGGTCGCGCCGGCGATGAAGCCGCCGACGCCGCCGATCAACAGCAGGCTGTGCCGCTCCAGGTGCACGCTGCGATGCCCGGCCGCCAGCATGGACTGGATGGCCTGAAACTGTTCGTGGTGAGGGGTCATATCCGCGTTCGAGTTAACTCTGTGATTCAGAGCTTACAACTCTGAATCACAGAGTGTCAATCGACGAACATGACTCCAGAACGGACATGCCTCGGTTTGGCCTGGCGCCTAAGGCGCCAGGCCGCAGTTGTTACGGATGAAGATGCGCGCCGGTGAGCGACGCACACAAAATGCTCGGGTCTTTACCGCCGCTGGCGGCCATGACTTCCAGTTGTTCCAGCACTTTCGTGCTGGCTATTTCCATGCGGCGGAGGGCTTCGACGCCGGCCGCGACATTGTCGGCCTTGAAGTGTTCGACGGCTTCGACACCGTAGCGATGCACACTGACATGCGGCGGTTCCAGCTCGACGTAGCCGGGCAGTTTGGAAAAACAATGCTGACCGTCGCCGTCGTAATACCACTTGCCCAGGCGGCATTCCTTATGGCTGGCGAAATCCTTCGAGGTTTTGTCGGAAAGCCCCATGTAGACCTTGTAGACCTCCATCTTGAACACCAAGTGATCCAGCTTCGCGGTCTCGACGAAACTGCGCAGCGCGGTGGCGGAAATGGTGCCGATCATGGTGTGGGACATTTCCATCAGGTTCTTCATGCCGGCATAGGCCTGTTCGCCTTCCTTGCTGAAGGCCTGGGTGTGGCTCGGGTCGACCTGAACCCGCGCACGCACCGAACTGGCTTCGTCCTGCACCGTCTGCACCAGCGTGGAAATCTCCTCGGTGGCCTTGCGCGTACGTTCGGCCAGTTTGCGCACTTCATCGGCCACCACGGCGAAACCGCGGCCCTGCTCGCCGGCGCGAGCGGCTTCGATGGCGGCGTTGAGGGCAAGCAGATTGGTCTGGTTGGCGATCTCGCGAATCAGATTGCCGATGCCGCCGATCTCGCCGGTGCGCTCGTGCAATTCCGCCACGGCCTGGGAAGTGTCATGCAGGCGCTGCACGAAGCTGGTCAGATTGCTCGACATGCGTTCGATCAGACCGAGGTTGTCGCCGACCGAATGGACATTGTTCACCACCTGTTCCGTCTCGTGCTTCATCGCGTTGGCCAGCGAGGCCAGCGAGGATTGCGACAGTTTGAGCGACTCGCTGAAGGTGCCGAGATGCTCGGTCAGGCTGCTCATGCGGAGCACTTCGTCGGTCAGTCGCTGCCGGTCGGCGCCCAACGTATTGTTGTGGTCATGGGTATGGGCCAACTGCTGGCGCAACGTTGCGTTTTCCCGTTCCAGCTCTTCGACGCGCTGCAGCGATTGATCCGTGCGAGAGCGATTCATGAACACCATGACATATTCCTTCTAATAGGTGACCGTGACATGCATCTCTCTCCCACGGAATCGAGTCTGGCGAGCCGATCCCAAAGAGATGCGCCTTGATGAGAGACCGTAACGCCCTGTCGTCAAAGTAGAAATCAACCTCCACTTCCACAACCCGAACCACCTGACATTTTGGTCGATCCTGTGTATTCCCGAGACCTACTAATTTATCCAAAAAGCACAACCAGTATAGTCATTAGTATCAACGACCTACACAAAGCCATGCATTCAGTGTGGATGTTATGGCGTGCAATCCATAGGTCAATACAGTCAGTTACCCAAATGAATACACTTAATGGAATGCGGAAGTACGGACTTATTCCCAGGCAGGCATTACGATCGTCGATAGCTTGAAACAGTCGATCCCGACAAACCTTGACTTGCTACAGTAGTAATAGAAATCGAACGGTAGACTCAACCCGCAAAAAAACCGAAAAGCAGGCTCAATCGCATGGCACCCGAGACCGGTAGCGCCCCTGTCGTCATGATCGTGGACGACAACCCCAACAATCTGAAAGTCCTCGGCAGCATGCTGCAGCAGGCGGATTACAAGGTGCGTCCCGCGTTGTCCGGCGAAATGGCGTTGCGTGCGCTGCATACCGGCCTGCCGGATTTGATCCTGCTCGATATCCGCATGCCGACGCTGGACGGCTACGAGGTATGCCGCCGCATCAAGGCCGATCCGGCCCTCAGCGACGTGCCGGTAATCTTCATCAGCGCGCTGCAGGACATGGAAGACAAGGTGCACGCCTTCCAGGCCGGCGGCGTCGACTACATCGTCAAACCGTTCCAGCTCGAAGAGGTGTTGGTGCGCGTGCGTACCCACCTCGAACTCGCCCAGGCACGGCGCGAACTGCGCACATTGAATAGCCAGCTCGAACAGCGTGTTGCCGAGCGCACCCAGCAGCTGGAAGCCTCCAACGAAAAAATCCGATTTTCGATGCAAGAGGAACAGGTGCTCGGCAAGTTGCTGGCGCTGGGCTTGCAACACACCTCGGCGGCGGAATTCCTCGAAGCCGCCATGGAGGTGCTCGGCACACAGGTGGAATGGTCCGGCGAAGGCGCGTTTTCCCGCTTGATCCTGAATCGCGACAGCGAACGCATCACGCAGCTTGGTCTCGACAGCGGGCCGCCGCGTCTGCGCATGCGTTTGCTGGAAGGCGAGCGCTTCCGGCACGCCGTCGAAATCGCCATCATGGATGCCAGCGTCCCGTTGGAACTGGACACGCCCGAAGTCGCACCGCCCCGCTTCGCCCTTCCCATCGAGGCCGAGGGCGAACGCCTGGGCCTGCTGGTGCAGCATGTGCCGGCCAGCCGGACGGGGCCCGAACGCTGGAGCGAGTTCCTGACGCGCGTCACCGGCGTACTCAGCATGGGCGTGGAACGCCGCCTGTCGGACAACCAGATCGAATACCTGGCCTATCACGACGCGCTGACCAGCCTGCCCAATCGTCGCCTGTTGTCCGACCGGCTCACGCTGGAACTGGCGCGCGCCCAGCGCCGCGGCGATATCGGCGCGGTGCTGTTTCTCGATCTGGACCGCTTCAAGACGATCAACGACGCCCTCGGCCACGCCATCGGCGATCTTTACCTGAGCCAGGTCAGCCACCTGTTCCAGAGCGTGCTGCGCACCGAGGACACGCTGTCGCGCTGGGGGGGCGACGAATTCCTGGTATTGCTGCCGTCCCTCGCCACCGACGCCCAGGAAGCCGCCCGCCGCGCCCATGTCGTGGCGAGCCAACTCACTGCACAACTGGCGGAAGCGATTCACATCGAAGGACACGAGCTGCAGCTCGACGCCAGCATCGGCATCACGCTGTACCCCACGGACGGCGCCACCAGCGACGAACTGCTCAGCCATGCCGACACGGCCATGTACCAGGCCAAACAGGCGGGCCGCAACACCATCTGCTTCTATGAAGCGCGCATGCAGGCCCTCGCCGAACAGCGCCTGCATCTGGAAAAAGACCTGCGCCGCGCACTCGAACAGGAAGAGTTCACCGTGCTCTACCAGGCGCAGACCGATGCCGCCGGCAACCTGCGCGGCTGCGAGGCGCTGGTGCGCTGGAATCATCCCGAACGCGGCCTGGTCAGCCCGGCCGAGTTCATCCCGGTGTGCGAAGACTCGGGCCTGATCGTGCCGCTCGGCGCCTGGGTGCTGCGCCAGGCGCTGCAACAACAGGCACGCTGGCAGGCCGACCCGGCCGTGGCGCCACGCCTGGGCATGGTTTCGGTCAACGTCAGTTCGCGCCAACTGCATCAGGCCGACTTCGTCGAACAGGTGGAAGCCGTGCTGGCCGCCACCGGCGCCGACCCGCATACGCTGGAACTGGAAGTCACCGAAAGCGTGTTGCTGGTCGATGTCGACGCCAGCATCGCCAAGATGAGCCGCCTCAAGGCGCTCGGCATCCGCTTCGCGGTCGACGACTTCGGTACCGGCTATTCCTCGCTGGCCTATCTGAAGCAGCTGCCGCTGGATCGCCTGAAGATCGATCAATCCTTCGTGCGCGACGTGCACAAGGACCATCAGGATGCCGCCATCGTCGGCACCATCATCGCCATGGCGCAACACCTTCAGCTCGGCATCATCGCCGAAGGGGTGGAGACCGAGGCGGAATGGGTCTTCCTGCGCGCGGCCGGCTGCCCCGCCTTCCAGGGCTACCTGTTCGGCCGCCCGCTGCCGGCGGAGGCCATCGGCAAATTGGCGCTGCAAGCCGAATCGGGATAGCTGCCATGATTGCCACTGCGCACCTGCAACGCTCCGCCCTGGTTGCCGCTGCCTATTTCCTGGGCGGCTATCTGGGTCTGGCGCTGCCCTATGTCGGCAGCCAGATCAGTCTGATCTGGCCGGCCAGCGGCATTGCCGTCGCCGCTCTGGCGATCTGGGGACTACGGTTATGGCCGGCGGTGTTCCTCGGCGCCTTCCTGGTCAATCTGGTGGTCGGCGGCAACCTTGCCAGCGCCATCGCCATCGCCGTCGGCAACGCCCTGGCGCCGTTGGCCGCCGCCCTGCTGTTGCGCCGGTTCGACTTCCAACCGGCGCTGGAGCGACGCCACGACATCCCCGTCTTCCTGGTCGCCGGCGCCTTGCTGCCGATGCTGCTCAGCGCCAGCGGCGGCGTCCTCTCGCTCTGGCTGGCCGGCGCCCTGCCGGCGGAACAGCTCGGCAAAGCCTGGCTGGCCTGGTGGTTGGGTGACAGCCTGGGCGTGCTGCTGTTTGCGCCGCCGCTGCTGACCTTCTGCGGCAGCGACTGGCGCCGCAAGCTGCCGCGCGATGCGCAAACGTTGATCGCCCTGGCCGTGCTCATGGCCAGCGGCTTGCTCCTGTTCAGTCGGTTGCCGCCCCTGGCGGCCTTGTTTCTGCCACTGCTGCCGCTGCTCTGGCTGGCCATGCGCCGGGACAACTGGATTACCAGCAGCGCCGTCCTCGCCTTCGCGCTGATCGCCATACTCGGCACCGCCCATGGCCGCGGCCCGTTCGTCGCAGACTCGGCCGAAGCGAGTCTGCTCCTGCTCTGGATTTACCTGACCGGCATCACGCTGTTGAACCTGCTGATCACCGGGCTGGCGTTCGGCTACCGCCAGGTCGAACAGGCATTGCGCGAGCAGGAGCACCGCCTGACCGAAGCGCAGCGTCTCGCCCATCTGGGCAGTTGGGAACTGGATCTGAGCAATAACCGGCTGGAATGGTCGGCCGAGATCTTTCGCATCTTCGAAATCGATCCGGCACGTTTCGGCACCAGCTACGAAGCCTTTCTCGACGCCATCCATCCGGACGACCGCGACGCGGTCAACCGTGCCTACACCGATTCCCTGGCGACACGCCAGCCGTACGAAATCAGCCACCGCCTGCGCATGCCGGACGGCCGCATCAAGTATGTGCACGAACGTTGCGAGACCTACTACGGCGACGACGGCAAACCGTTGCGCTCGCTCGGCACGGTGCAGGACATCACCGCCCAGCATCTGGCCGAAGAAGAGCTGATTCGCCACCGCCATCATCTGGAGGAACAGGTGGCTGCCCGCACGCACGAACTGGAGATCGCCCGCGATGCCGCCGAGATGGCGAACCGGGCCAAGAGCGTGTTTCTGTCCAACATGTCGCACGAGTTGCGCACGCCGCTCAACGCCATCCTCGGCTTCGCCCAGATCATGGAACGGGATCGCGACCTGCATGCCGAACAACGCAGCAATCTCGCCGCCATCAACCGCAGCGGCCGCCACCTGCTCAGCCTGATCAACGATGTGCTGGAGATTTCCCGCATCGAGGCCGGCCGCACCACCATTCGCGCGCGCCCGTTCGACCTTGCCGAGACGCTGGCCACGGTGGAGGAAATGGCGCGGGTACGCGCCCTGGCCAAGGGCCTCGCCTTCAACGTGCAACGGGCGGACAACCTACCCTGCTGTGTCGAGGGCGACGCCGAACGGCTGCGCCAGGTCCTGCTCAATCTGCTCACCAATGCGGTCAAGTTCTCCGAGGATGGCGAAATCGGCCTCCGCATCGAGCCAGCAGGACCGGACCGGCTGCGCTTCCAGGTTGCCGACCACGGCCCCGGCATCGCCCTGGAAGAACAGCAGCGCATCTTCGAACCGTTCTACCAGACCGCTCTCGGCATCGCCCGCGGCGAGGGCGCCGGCCTGGGGCTGGCGATCAGCCGGGAATACGTCCGCCTGATGGGCGGCGACTTGACGGTGAAGAGCACACCCGGCGCCGGCAGCGTGTTCCAGTTCGAGGCACGTCTGCCGGCCGTAACCAGGGAACGCCTGGCGGCCGAGCGGACCTGCCGTGTGCTCGGCCTGAGCGAGGGCGAAGCGACGCGGCGGATCCTGGTGGTGGAAGACAATGCCGACAACCGCGACCTGCTCGAACAACTGTTGCGCAAGACCGGCTTCAGCGTCGAACTGGCGCGTGACGGGCGCGAAGCGGTCGAACTGTTCCTGTCCTGGCATCCGCACTTCATCTGGATGGATATGCGCATGCCGGTCATGGACGGCTACGAGGCCAGCCGCCGCATCCGCGCCCTGCCCGGCGGCGCCGAGGTCAGGATCGCCGCCCTTACCGCCAGCGCCTTTGCGGAAGATCGCGGCGCCATCCTGGCGGCCGGGTGCGATGAAGTCGTCGCCAAGCCCCTGGTCGAAGCCCGTATCTTCGAAGTCATGGCGCGCCTGTTGGGCATCCGTTACCGCTACGAAACCGACACTGCAGTGGAAGCCGCCGCCCGCGCGTCCGACGACGCTGCACTCGGCGGCCTCGCCGAACTGCCCGCCGATCTGAGCCTGGCCCTGCACGCCGCCGCCGTGGCACTCGATCTGGACGCCATCCAGGCGGTCGTCGCCCGCATCGCGGCGCAGCAACCGGCGCTGGCGAATACGCTGCACGACATGATCGAAGCCTATCGCTTCGATGCCATCGTCCGCGCCCTGGATGCCGCCACGCCCGCCCAGCCGGAGGTAGCGGCATGAGGCTGCGTCTGCCGGTATGGATGCGGCTGACAGCCTGCCAGCCATCGTGTTGCTGGCCGCTCTGCTCGCGGCCACGCCAGCCGAGACCAAACCTCAGCAGGAGACAAATTTGTCGCAGACAAAGAGGAAGCAACCTTCGCCATGCGGGTTATAGCGGCACTTAACGAGCGGATCGCGGGTATTCTGTTGGGAATAATTCCCCTACCGTTACGCCCTTTGATGCGACCGTTTTTCCTCGCAACGAACCCCGCAACGCCCCGCTTGGGCCTGGTCCGCGCCCGGATCTGCATGGGTCTGTGGCTATCGCTTCTCGTCTGCTCGCTCGCGGTTGCCGCCGAGGCGCCGGTCACCCTCGGCGTGCTCGCCTTCCGGCCCAAGCCGGAAACCCTGACCCGCTGGCAAGCCACCGCCGACTACCTGGCTACGTCAACCGGTCGCAGCTTCGTTCTGCAGGCGATGACCTACCCGGAACTGGAAGCGGCGATCAGCCAGCACAAGGTGGATTTCGTGCTGACCAACCCCGGCCACTATGTCCTGATGACCAAGCGCAACGGGCTGTCGTCGCCGCTGGCCACACTGATCGACCTGGACAACTACCAGCCGCTGACCCAATTCGGCGGGGTCATCGTCACCCGCGCCGGGCGCAAGGACATCGTCAAACTGGCTGACCTGCGGGGAAAAACCATCGCCACGCCCGACACCGGCTCCTTCGGCGGCTTCCAGACGCAAGCCTACGAACTGGCCCAGGCCGGGATCGGCGTGGCGGGAGAAATCAAACTTCTGATCACCGGCATGCCGCATGACGGAGCGCTGTTCGCGCTGCTGGAAGGCCGCGCCGACGCCGCCTTCGTGCGTACCGGCGTGATTGAGGCGTTGATCGGGGCCGGCCGCATCGAGGCCAGCCAGATTGCGGTACTGAACCGTCGCCCCGCGCCCGGCTTCCCCTTCCTGCTGTCGACCAAGCTCTATCCGGAATGGCCCATCGCCGCGATGCCCGGCGTCGACGAGCACCTGGCCCAGGAAGTTTCCAAGGCCCTGTTCTCGTTGCATGAAACGCACCCGGCCGCCCGCCAGGGGCATTACCACGGCTGGGCGATTCCGGCCGACTACGAGCCGGTGCGCACTTTGCTGCAGGAATTGCGCCTGCCGCCGTTCGATCAGGCGCCCGCGTTCACCTGGGAAGACATCGTGAACAAGCATCGGCTGGAATTCGCCCTGGTCGGCGGCAGCGGCAGCGCCATCGTCGCGCTGCTGTTCATGCTGGCGGCCCGACAAAAGCAAATGCGGCTGCAGGAACAGCGCTTGTCCGAGGAACGCCAGCAACTACTCGCCGCGTTGGGCGAAGGCGTCTACGGGGTCGACCTGAAAGGTCGCTGCACCTTTGCCAATCCGGCCGCCCAGGCGATGCTCGGCTTCAGCGAAACCGAGTTGCTCGGCCAGGATCAACACCGTCTGGTGCACCACCATCGCCCGGACGGACAAGCGTATCCGCACGCCCTCTGCCCGATCTTCCACACCCTGCAGGACGGTCAGGTTCGACGTGGCGAAGAATGGTTCTTCCGCAAGGATGGCTGCGGCTTCCCGGTCGAGACGACAGTCGCGCCGATCGAACGCGCCGGCAAACGCATCGGCGCGGTGGTGGTATTCCACGACATCAGCCAGCGCCAGGTCGCCCAGGCGCGTGACCGACTGCTGGTTTCGGCGCTGGAAGCGGTCGCCAGCGGCATCGTGATCACCGATCCCAAGGCAAATATCGAATGGGTCAATCCGGCCTTCGAGGCGCTGACCGGCTTCAGCCGCGTCGAAGTCACCGGCAAGCGACCGGCCGAACTGGTGAAATCCGGCCGCCAGGATCAGCCCTTCTACGATGTGATGTGGCAAACCATTCTGGCCGGCCGGACCTGGCACGGCGAAATCGTCAACAAGCGGCGTGACGGCAGCCAGTACGATGAGGAGCTGATCATCACGCCGGTCCTCGACGAATCCGGCGAGATACGCCATTTCGTCGGCATCAAACAAGACATCAGCGAACGCAAACGCCTGGAAGAAGAGTTGCAGAACCTGGCCTCCACCGACCCGCTCACCGGGCTGCCCAACCGGCGCCACTTCCTCGCCCAACTGCAACTGGAAGTCGCCCGCCAGCAACGCTTCCACGAAACTCCGGCGACCTTGCTGATGCTCGACCTGGACCACTTCAAGCGGGTCAACGATACGCATGGACATGCCGCCGGCGACGCGGTATTGCGCCGCTTCGCCGAACTGATCCGCGCCAGCCTGCGCAAGACCGACCTGGCCGGACGCCTGGGCGGCGAGGAATTCGCCATCCTGCTCTATGGCAGCGATCGCGTCAGTGCGACGGATTACGCCGAGCGCCTGCGCCAACAGATTGCCGCCGAAAACATCGCTTTCGACGGCACAACGCTGCGAATCAACGTCAGCATCGGCGTAACCGCACTGTGCGCGGCCGACACTTGCACCGACACCGCCCTGGCGCGTGCCGACAAGGCGCTTTACCAGGCCAAGGAGAACGGGCGCAACCGGGTCGAATTGGTCTAGCTGCATCGCGCCTTGGAAGGCGCTCCTACGGGTAGGTAGGAGCGCCTTCCAAGGCGCGATCACGCTTGGCGCAGGCGGATTACGCACTAAACTTTGCCGCCCTCAAGCCGTTATGCAGCCATGTTTCTTCTTCGCACCCTGTCTGGCAAGGTCCTGCTTCTTCTGGCCGGAGCGTTGCTCGCGGCCGGCCTCGCTACGGCGGCCGACACGCTGCGCATCCTGGCCTGGCCGGGCTATGCCGACGCCGATCTGGTGCGCGTGTTCGAGCAACGCCACAAGGTCCGTGTCGAAGTCACGCTGGTCAGCACCGACGATGCCCTGCGCGAGAAACTGAGCGCCAATCGCGCCGGCGATTTCGATGTCTTCGCCGCCAACACGGCGGAACTCCACGGCTACATTGATCAAGGCCTGGTGCAACCGCTCGACCTGGCGCGCATTCCGCGTACGCGCGCGCAATTGCCCCGCTTCCGCGACCTGACCGGCATTCCGGGCATCAGCCGCAACGGCCGGATTTATGCGATTCCCTACACCTACTCGGAAATGGGCCTGATCTACGACCGCGCCGGGGTCAAGGGCTCCCCCGCGGAAACCCCCGACTCCCTCGCCGTCCTGGCCGATCCGCGCTACCGCGGGCGGGTGCTGCTGTACGACGGCAGCACCCACAACTTCACGCTGGCCGCCCTGATGCTGGGCATCGAGAACCCGTTCCAGCTGTCGAACGCCGATTTCAAACGCGTCACTCGGCAACTCATCGCACTACGCCGCAACGCGCTGGCGTTCTACTCGTTGCCGGAGGAATCGGTCGAACTGTTTCGCCAGGACGGCGGCGTACTGCTGTTCGCCAATTACGGTACGCAGCAGGTCAAGCTGCTGCGCGCCGCCGGCGCCGATATCGGCTATGTCATTCCGAGCAACGGCACGCTGGGCTGGCTGGATTGCTGGGCGGTCACGCGCGGCGCGCGCAACCCGAAACTGGCCGCGGCATGGATCGACTACAGCCTGGAAAATGCGGTCAGCAACGCGCTGAGCGAACGCCAGGGCCTCGCCAACACGCTCTTCATCTCGCCCGCCGAGCGGGATCGCAAGCTGATCTGGCTGCAGCCGGTGGAGGATGCCTTGCGGCGCACTGCACTGTGGAAGCGCATCGTCTCCGGCGATCTGCCGGACAAATTTGAGCTGCCCGACTGAGATGCAAGCGACTCGCTCGCTCGGCCTGCGCCTCAAGTTCGGCATCCTGCTGGCGGTGTTCGGCATTCTGGCTTCCGGCGTCACCGGCTATTACTTCTACACAGCCAGCCGCACCATGCTGGTCCGCGTCGCCGAACATGACATGCAGACCTCCGCGCAGGTGCTGGGCCGGCGTTTCACCGTCACGCTGCGCGAGGTGGCGAGCAATGTCCGCCTGCTCGCCGAATTGCCCGCCGCCAACCGCAGCGCCGTGTCGGAAGCCGAGCGCGGGGCATTGGCGGATAGCTTCGCCGCGATGCTGGCGGTGCATCCGGAATACTTCCAGATCCGTCTGATCAGTGCGGAGAAGCATGGCATCGAACTGGTGCGGGTGGACCGCGACGGCAATGGCCTGACCCGGGTGAAGGCGGCGGATATGCAGGAGAAGGCGCATTTTCCCTATGTGTTCCGCACCCTGCGCCTGGCGCGCGGACAGATTCACCTGTCCAAGATCGGCATCAACCACGAACAGGGCGCCCACTCCGGCCAGGACAAACCCACCCTGCGCGTGGCCACCCCGCTGATTTCGGCAACCGGCAAGACGCTCGGGCTGATCGTCGTCAACGTCGATCTGAACGGCCTGTTCGCGCTGCTGAAAGAGGATTTGCCGTCGGATTTCCAGCTTTATCTCGCCAACGAATGGGGCGATTTCCTGTTGCATCCCGATCCCGCCCAGACCTTCGGTTTCGACAGCGGCCGCCGCATCCTGATGCAGGACAGTTTCGAGCAGTCGAGAGTGCTGTTCGAAGGCCGCGCCGAAGCCGCCGTGGCCACGCTGTTCGCCGCCCCGGCAGTCGATCCGGCGACTGGCGCGGCAATGCCGGCGCAGAACGGCGGCCTCGTCGCCGCGTTTCACAGGCTGCATTTCGGCGACATCGCCGCCGGCCAGTTCGTCGTCATCGGCCTGGCGCAACCGCTCGCCAAGGTGCTCGGCGAGACGCGCGCCCTAGGCGTCAGGACCGTGCTGATCGTGTTGATATTCAGCATCCTGGCGATTCTGCTGTCGTATGCCGTATCGCGCTTGATGACGCGGCCGCTGAACATGATCGTGCGGGCGGTGGAGCAGTTCTCGCGCGAACACGTCATGGGCGAACTGCCGCTCGGCCGCAACGACGAAATCGGCCTGCTGGCGCGCAGCTTCAACGTCATGCAGATCGAGATCAAGGCGCATCTGGCCGAGCTGTACGAGAGCAAGCGACAACTCGACCATCTGGCCCGCCACGACACGCTGACCGGCCTGCCCAACCGCATGATGTTCTTCGACACGCTGGAACACGAAATGGCCACCATGCGGCGCGTCGGCAAACAGCTGGCGGTGTGCTTCGTCGACCTGGACCGCTTCAAGGAGATCAACGACAGCCTCAGCCACACGGTCGGCGACGAGGTGCTGCGCACGACCGCGCGCCGCCTCAAGGGCATGTTGCGCGAAGCGGACAGCGTCGCCCGCCTCGGCGGCGACGAGTTCATGATCCTGCTGAACAGCCTGGAGGATGTGCAGCATCTCCCGGGGATCGCCGAAAAACTGATCGACTGCATCTCGGCGACCATCCACATCGGGCCGCACGACTTGCAGGTCAGCGCCAGCATCGGCATCAGCCTTTTCCCCGGCGATGCGACGCTGAGCGAAGATCTGGTGCACAAGGCGGATCTGGCCATGTACGCGGCCAAGCACGCCGGGCGCAATGCCTGGCGTTTCTACACGGCGGAGATGGACGAATGACCCCTTGGAACTTCG
>JASJPK010000126.1:0-33067 GCA_031426735.1 Hydrogenophilaceae bacterium
TGGAAGGCGCTCCTACGACACCGGCAACTGCGCGAAATAGGCTCATGCCATCTCCATTACCGCTAACGACGTTGCTCCAGCAACCACGCGGCCACCTCCAGGTCGCGCGGGTAAGTCACTTTCAGATTGGTCAGATCGCTCTCGACCAGTTTCGGTGCCCGTCCCATCGCTTCGATGGCGGAAGCCTCGTCGGTAACCTCGTTGCCGACCTGCTGCAGCGCCTGCAACAGCATGGCATGAGGAAACATCTGCGGTGTCTGCGCGCCCCACAGGCCGGCGCGCGGTACGGTTGCGGCGATGCGGCCGGCGGCCGTTTGCCGCTTCAGTGTGTCGGCAACCGGTGCGGCCAGGATGCCGCCGACCGGGTCGTCGACCAGTTCGGCCAGCAATTTGTCGAGCAGTTCCTGCGACAGACAAGGCCGGGCGGCGTCGTGCACCAGCATCCAGTCGTCGCCGGAAACTTCGGTGGCACAGGCGCGCAGGCCGTTCAGCACGCTTTCGGCGCGGGTCGTGCCGCCGCAACGCAACAGGTTCAGCTTGCTGAACGACGACCAGTCGTAGCTGTCCCACCAACCGTCTTGCGCGGAAATCACCACGTAGATACGCGCAATGGCCGCGTGCCGCTCGAAGGCGCGGATGGCGTGCCAGAGCATCGGCCGGCCGTGGATGTCGAGATATTGCTTGGGATGCGCCGCCCCCATGCGGGCGCCGACGCCGGCGGCGGGGAGCAGTGCGAAGTTGCGGGACAAGGTAGGCAACGGGAGCTTGTAAGCAGATGGAAGTGCCCTAGATTCTAAGGGAGGACTCGAATTATTCCTGGAGCATCGCCATGTTGAATATCCGTCCCACCGCCGTTGCCGGTGCGTTTTATCCGGCGCAAGCCGATGTGCTGCGCCAGTTGTTGTTGGAGTGCTTTGAAAATGCCAAGCCCGCCGTGTTGCGGCCGAAAGCGTTGATCGTGCCGCATGCCGGCTATATCTATTCCGGCCCCATCGCCGCCTCCGCCTATGCCCTGCTGGAACCGTTGCGCGCCACGATCCGGCGCGTCGTTCTGCTCGGGCCGGTGCACCGGATCTGGGTGTCGGGGATGGCCTTGCCCGGTGTCGAGTTGTTCGAATCGCCGCTGGGGCGGGTGCGGCTCGATCAAGCCGGCATTGCCGCCATTTCGCATTTGCCGCAAGTCAGCGTATCGGCCGCCGCGCATGCGGATGAGCATTCGCTGGAAGTGCATCTGCCCTTCCTGCAAACCATGCTGGCGAATTTCTCGCTGATCCCGCTGGCCGTCGGCGGCGCTTCGCCGGAACAAATCGCCGAAGTGCTGGACATTCTGTGGGGCGGCGACGAAACGCTGATCGTGGTCAGTTCCGATCTGTCGCATTTCCTGCCCTACGCCGAAGCCAAACAGGTCGATGCCGCCACCGCCCGGGCGATCCTCAAACTGGACACGCATCTGGCCGGCGAGCAAGCCTGCGGCGCCTTCCCGATCAACGGCTTGATGCTGGCGGCGAGACAACGCGGCCTGCTGCCGCACCTGCTCGACATCCGCAATTCCGGCGATACCGCGGGCGATCGCGGCCGCGTCGTCGGCTATGGATCATTCGCCTTGGTGGAACCCGAACATGAACCCGCACCGCATTTGTAGGATGGGCCAAGCGCAGCGGATTCCTTGGCGGCGGGTTTTGCCGCTTAGGCATCCGGCGTGCCGAGAACTGGTGCAGCGGGCCCATCGGACATTGATGGGCACGTTGCGCTTGGCCCATCCAGCCTGGCTGGCCTTCATCGCCTGTTTGACTTGAAAGGACATTGAATATGGGCACGCATAGCGCGGAACAAGGCCGCCTGCTCACCGCGCTGGCGCGCAACGCGATTGCCGGTGAATTCGGCGGCCCGACCGTCGATTTGCCGCAGCCGGACTGGCTGAATCGCCCCGGCGCGGTGTTCGTCACGTTGACCCAACAGGGCAACTTGCGCGGTTGCATCGGCAGTCTGGAAGCGCATCGAAAGTTGATCGACGATCTGCTGGCGAATGCACGTGCCGCCGCCTTCCGGGATCCACGTTTTCCGCCGTTGAGCCGCAACGAATTGGCCGGCACGCGAGTCGAAGTCTCTATCCTGTCGCCCGCCCAGCCGATGCGTTTCAGTAGCGAGGCCGATGTCGAGGCGCAACTGCGTCCCGGCATCGACGGCGTCATCCTCGAACACGACTGGCATCGCGCCACCTTTCTGCCGCAGGTGTGGGAACAACTGCCCGAACCGCGCCAGTTCCTGGCGAACTTGAAACGCAAGGCTGGGCTGGCGGCGGATTTCTGGGCGGACGACCTGCGCCTGTCGCGATATCAGGTTGAAAAGTTCAAGGAGGAAGTTTCATGAGCTTGAGCCTGCCTGAAAGCAATTACCCCGCGCGCTGGTGGCACGCACTCGAGGATGGCCGCATTCAATGCGACCTCTGCCCGCGCGACTGCAAACTGCACGAAGGCCAACGCGGCGCCTGCTTCGTGCGCAAGATGGAGGGCGGCCGCATGGTGCTCACCACCTACGGCCGCAGTTCCGGTTTTTGCGTAGACCCGATCGAGAAGAAGCCGCTCAACCATTTTTACCCGGGCAGTTCCGTGCTTTCGTTCGGCACCGCCGGCTGCAACCTAGCCTGCAAGTTCTGCCAGAACTGGGACATCTCCAAGTCGAAGGATATGGACCGGCTGATGGAATCCGCCAGTCCCGACAAGATCGCGGAGATCGCTAATGAACTGGGCTGCAAAAGCGTTGCCTTCACCTACAACGATCCGGTCATCTTCGCCGAATACGCGCTCGATACCGCTGCCGCCTGCCATGAACATGGCATCAAGACCGTGGCCGTCACCGCCGGCTTCATCCACAAGGCGCCGATGATCGAGTTCTACGCGAGCATGGATGCCGCCAATGTCGACCTGAAAGGTTTTACGAACGATTTTTATGTCAAATATTGTGCAGGCCAGTTGCAGCCCGTCCTCGATACGTTGGTGTTTCTGAAATACGAAACCCAAACCTGGTTCGAGATCACCACGTTGCTGATTCCGACGTTGAACGACAGCGATGCCGAAATTCATGCGCTGGTCGACTGGGTCGCGCGCGAACTCGGCCCGGACGTGCCGCTGCACTTCACCGCCTTCCACCCCGACTGGAAGCTCGACAAACTGCCAGCGACCCCGCCAGCGACGCTGCAACGCGCCCGCAAGATCGGCCTCGCCGCCGGCCTGCACTACGTCTACACCGGCAACGTGCACGATAGCGAGGGCGGCACCACGTTCTGCCCGAGCTGCCATACCGCGCTGGTCGTGCGCGACTGGTACGAGATCCCGGTCTACCACCTCGGCGACAGCGGCCTCTGCCCGCACTGCGGCTATGCCATCGCCGGCCGCTACGCGCATTACGAACGACCGTTCGGCGCAAAACGGGTGCCGATTTCGATGGCGCATGCCTGACATCGGGTCGCCCGGATCGCTGCGCGTAATCCAACCTGCGCGCTTTTCCTGCCCACAAAGCTGTTCGTGCAGCTTGCGGCAGTAAACTCGCAGCCCCCCTGCCCTGCCTGCCCAACATGACCGAATCCATCCGCCTCGCCAAACGTATCGCCGAACTGCGCGCCTGCTCGCGCCGTGAAGCCGAACAGATCATCGTCGGCGGTTGGGTGCGGGTGGACGGCGTCGTGATCGAGGAGCCGCAATTCCGCGTCGCCGATCAGCACATCGAAATCGACCCGAAGGCCAACCCCGCCCAGGCCGAGCCGGTAACCTTGCTGCTGCACAAGCCGCCCGGCTATCACACGATTGCGGGCGAAAGCGGCCAGCCTGCCGCGCAGTTGCTCAACGCGACGACCTTGTGGACGCAGGAGGATGTCGGCGCGGTTGCCGCAAAAACCCCGCTGAAGATGCATTTCGCGCAACTCACCGCCTGCGCGCCGCTGGAAACCAGCGCCAGCGGCCTCGTCGTGTTTAGCCAGGACTGGCGTATCGTGCGCAAACTGAGCGAAGACGCGGCGACGGTGGAACACGAAGTCGTCGTCGAGGTTGCCGGCGAACTGTCGCCGGAGGGACTCAAACGACTGAACCAGGGCATTGCCTTCGAGGGCCGCACCCCGTCCGCGATCAAGGTCAGCTGGCAGAACGAAACCCGCCTGCGGGTCGCTCTGAAAGGGGCCAGACCGGGCCAGATCGCGCACATGTGCGCCGCCGTCGGCCTGCACATCCTGTCGATCAAGCGCCTTCGCCTCGGCGGCGTTTCAATGGGGAAATTACCGCCCGGCCAGTGGCGTTATATGCGCGGCAATGAGCGGTTTTAAAGGCGACTGAATCCGTTGTTGTTTCTTTGGCCGCACAGCTACGCCATCAGCGGGCTGCTCCAACGGTGTCGAAAACGCTGCAGCAAGGACGTTTCCAGTCTTGTCGGGAGGGCGCTTGCCCGTTTCGGCACCCGTTCCTGATTCAGCATTTTTTCGACGCGAGTGAAAATCTCGGAACGAGTGAAAGGCTTCTTGATGAAGCCGTCCGCATCGACCTGTCTCTTGCGCAAGATATTGATCGACCTCTGGTTGCCGCTGATCATGATGACCGGAATCCGGCGCGCCAGCGGGTCTTTGCGAATTTGCTTGAGCACTTCGAAGCCGTTCATGCCGGGCATGCCGATGTCGAGAATGACCAGATCGGGATGCTCGCTGCAGGCCATGCGCAATCCGCGATCCGGGTCTCTGGACTGCATCGCGACATAACCCGAAACCGTGAACATCTTGGTGATCATGAATTGCGCCGTATCGGAGTCGTCGATGATCAGCACCCGTGTGCCTTTGCGAGCATTCAATCGGCGATGCACCCTGCGCTCCGGAAAATGTCCGATTTGACTCCGTGAGCTTTTGCGCATCCCAGGAAATTGGGTGAGCAATGAAGTGACTTGCTTCATCAATGCCATGGTTTTACCCCCTTGGATCTGGACGACATCTGCGTAAATCCTTTATCCAGATAAGGGTATCCCAATATTCTTATCCTCTTCAACTCATGCCATAAAAAATCATGAGTGGAAGACGGCTCAGATCAGGCCGGAACCGAGGCAAGCCGCAGCACGCGCATCTCATCGGCGGTGTACGCAGCCGATCCGGTCATGTCATGGCTACCCGCCTGGATATTGAAACGACGCAGTTCCCGATCCAGCGCATCGACCAGTTCGCCCATGCGCGAAGCCTGCTGCGAAACATTGGCGGCGGTGGCGCTGTTGCTCTCGGTCATGGCGGCGATCTGTTCGACGTTGCCGGCGACACCGTTGCTGGCGGCCTTCTGCTGGGCGGACGCACTGGCGATTTCGGTGACACGTTCCAGCACGCCGTCGACTGCGTAGCGGATGTCGGACAACGCGCGCGTGGCGGTTTCCACCGTGGCCACACCTGCCATGGCCTGTTGCTGGCTGACTTCGATGCGTCCGACCGCATCGGCGCTTTCCGACTGGACCGCCATGATCTGTTCGGCAATTTCGGTGGTGGCGCGCGCGGTGCGCTCGGCCAGTTTTCGCACCTCGTCCGCCACCACTGCGAAACCGCGCCCGAGTTCGCCGGCACGCGCCGCTTCGATTGCTGCGTTGAGCGCGAGCAGGTTGGTCTGGTCGGCGATGTCGCGAATGACCTGAACGATGCTGCTGATCTCGCTGGCCCGCGTGTTCAGCCCTGCGACTTGTTGTGCGGCCTGGCGCACGCCGGCATCGATCTGACGGATATCGCGGCGCACCGCATTGATCGCCTCGTGGCCGCGGTCGGCCAACTTGCCTGCCTCCTGCGCGATCATATTGGCCTCCTGGGTCTGATCGGCGATATGGGCGGAGGACACCGCCATCTGTTCGACCGCCGCCGCCGCCGCGCTGACCGATTCGCTTTGCCGATTGGCTGCACCGGAACAGCAACCGGCATTTTGCGAAACATCGCGCGCCGTCGCGGCGACCAACGTGGCGGAATTGGAGGCATTGATCACCAGATTGGCGATGGCCTGCCGCGCCTGCTCGAAAGCGGCAGCGATGCGGCCGATTTCGTCGCGCGATCCGACACTCATTGCATGCGTCAGGTCGCCGCTGGCCAGTGCCGAAGCAGCCTGTTCGATACGCCCTACATCTGCTGTAATGGCCAGTTGCATGGCCAGACCGAGATAACCCGCAAGCGCAAGCAGGGTCAGCACGCCGGCGCCAGTCAGCCATAAAACCCGCAGATTCCGGGCGCGGCGTTGTTCCAGCAACTGGTTGATTCCCTCGCTGGCAGCGGCGCTGAGCGCGATGGTCGCCTCCAGCGGTCGCGTCGCTTCGCTGAAATAGGTCTGGCTATCCAGCGTGAAGCGCTCGCGAATCGAGTTGATCGCGGTCAGCCCCTGAAAGGCCTGCACGGCATCTTCCACCGCATGCATAGGCCCCTCCAGCGTCGCCGCCAGTTCCGGCCGCGCGGCGATGGCCAACGCCATGTCATCCTGGATGTACTCGGCGTGAACCTGGGCGCGGCCCATCAGAATGGCGATATCGATCTTCTCGGCGTCTGAAATTGCACCGCGCGCCAGAACACCGGCGGTCAAGCCGCGCGCTTGCCCGAGCGCGTCGATCAACGGCAGTGCCTGCGCGGTGAGCACGTCCTGCAAGTGATAAATGCCGGCGTCGGCGTCGCGGGTCAGCGCCGCGCTATCGGCGACGCGGTTGATCAATGCCAGCAATTTGGCGATGAGCTTGCTGTGCGCTGCAAAGCTTTCTTCCGACTGCATCCTGGCCGCCTTTTCAGCCAGACCGTCCCATTCCGTGCGAATCTTTGCAAGCGATTCGGCCAACGCGAAGGCATCACCCTGTTCCGCCAGATTCGTCTGAATCCTGCCGAACGCAGTTGCCACCTGCTGTGCCACCGGAGGAATCGCAGTGCGCGCAGCCGTATTCCCCGAAAGCAGCATATTGGTGAGGCCACGATGTTTCTGCATCGCCAAAACCAGGGGTTGGATCGACTGCACACTGTCTGCGCCTTGGCGCATGCGCTCTGCCTGTGCGACCGATTGCACGATCGGCGCCATGGTGGTCCATAACAGATACAACATGGGCAACAACAACACCCCAGCGGTCAGCAGGAATTTCTGGGAATAACGCATACGGCCAAGCAGTGCAAACGCCGGGGAGAAGAGTCGGTTCATTGCGTACCCAGTATAAGAAGATGTTGAAGTGCTGATCTACGCGATCCTACGCCTTTGAAAAGTAGGGTTTTGCAGTATTGCGGCAAGCAACTATTCGCCGCTTGACTCATGTCAATCCGGGCCGTCGAAGCATGGCAGATTTCAACCAGGGCGCGGGTTTGACGCCGTTGCGGATAAACAACAAGCCTGAAGAAGCCACGGAGACTGGTTTTCCGTACCGGTCCTGGCGGGATCAAGACGACCCCGCTCAAGGGCCATACATCGACGCCTCCAGCACATCGTTGAAACTCATCGTCCAGACCAACGCATCGATGTGATGCTGATTGACCTGGGCGGCGTCCATGCCGCACTCGGCGGCCAGTGCGCGGATGCCAGCCTGATCGCTTTCTTCGCAGGCGATAGCCAGCTTCAGGTAAGGCGCGTATCTGCCCTCACGCCGCAGCAAGGCTTCGGACACCGCTTCCGGCAACGATAGTTGGGCAAGTGCATCCTGCATGGGCATTTGCAACAGCGTATCCAGCACCGACAAAATGCCGACCACGAAGGCTTCGTCGCACTCCTTCGGCGTCAAGCGGCCCTTGCTCAAGCGTTCCAGCAGATTGGCGCGCACCAGGGCGTTCTCGCGCAACGCCTCGTCCAGATGATTGGGTTCCTTGCTGGTAAACAGCAACAGCGTAAGCCAGCGGTACAACTCGTCGCGTCCGACGTACGCCATGGCATGCCGCAGACGGTCGATTTTCATGCTCAAGCCGAACGCGGCCGAATTGACGAAACGCAGCAGCCGGTAGCCCAGCGCCGGATCGCACCAGGCGATGCCGGCGAGTTCACCGTAATCCGCCTGCTGCTTGATCCCGTTGAGCAGCCTGACCACGAACAGGCGATAGGGCGCGATTTTGCTGGTTGCGTTAGCGGCGCGCTGGCTCAGGAAGTGGCCCTGGAATAACTGGATGCCCATCTGCTGGCAGGCCTGGAACAGCTCGGTGGAGTTGATGTTGCGCGCCACCAGCTTGCTTGCCGGGTAACGCGCGCCGAGTTGGCGGCAGCGCGCGAGCAGATCGGGCGGGTCTTGCTCGGTCACGTTGCCGAGGCTGATGTAGTCGGCCAGAGCGAGCGCCTCGGCCAGGCCGCGCTCGGCCAGCGCATAGCCGCAACAGAGCTGAAAACCGCTTTCGTGCAGTGCAGTCAGTCTGGCCAGTACCGTCTCGGAAGAAAATTCCGCCGACGGCGGCGGGTCGAACTCGATCACCAGATTCTGCCTGGGCAATCGTTCCAGTTTGGGGTTTTCCAGTCCGGCTGGACCGAACGGCAGGAAAACCAGACGTTTGCTCAGCAAATCGGCCAGCTTGTCGCTGATGAAATGGTCGATCAGCACGCCGTCGAAGAATTTCTGCGTGGACGCCTGCCAGACATGGGTTTGCATGGCGGCCGGCGTCTCCACGTTGAACACATAGGCTGCTACCGATTGATTGCGATCCAGCAACGGCTCGCGGCGTAGAAAGGGGGGCGGCAACGCGGCTTCCTGATCGGTCGGCGATGCCGTGTCGGCTTTCGCGCCAGCCTTGGGGCCGGATGTTCTGAACAAGCCAAACAGCCAATGCAACATATCAAAATGATCTATCGGTTAATGCCGCCGGCGGGCCAAGGCGGCCTAATGATGGAGGGGAGAACGATGCGCCGAGTTTAATGCCAGGTATCGGATAATCGCCGGCCATTGCGTTTCCACCCGTATCAACAATGCACATCGTCAAATCCGTATCCCTCATCCCGCTCGCCCTGTTCTGATGCCATGACCATCCTGCACGCCATCGAACTGTTCGGCGTCGCCGTATTCGCGGTCAGCGGCGCACTCGCCGCCGGTCGCCGCAGCCTGGACCTGCTCGGCGTCGTGGTCATCGCCACCGTCACCGCGAC
The DNA here is from genome assembly GCA_031426735.1 of Hydrogenophilaceae bacterium. Taxonomy (GTDB): domain Bacteria; phylum Pseudomonadota; class Gammaproteobacteria; order Burkholderiales; family Thiobacillaceae; genus PFJX01. The sequence continues at coordinate 9,078 of JASJPK010000126.1, forward strand.
CGGCGGCGGCACATTGCGCGACTTGTTGCTCGACCGCAGCCCGGTGTTCTGGATCGCCGATACCACCTACATCTACGTCAGCATTGCCGCCGCATTGTTGACCGTGGTCTACGCCCGTTTTCGGCACCCGCCGGATCGCTTCATCCTGATCGCCGATGCGCTCGGCCTGGCGCTGTTTTCGATCAGCGGCGCACAGATTGCCGAGAACGCCGGCTACAGCGGCATCGTCGTGGTGATCATGGGCACGCTGACCGGTGCGGCCGGCGGCATGTTGCGCGACGTACTGTGCGCCGAAGTACCGCTCATCCTGCGCCGCAGCCGTATCTACGCGACGGCGGCGATTGTCGGGGTGATCGTTTATCTGGCCCTGCAAACGCTCCTCGACCGCACCCTGGCCGCCCTGCTCGGCATGGCCTGCGTCGCCGGCCTGCGTCTGGCCGCGATCATCTGGGACTGGACGCTGCCGGTATTCAGTCTGCCCGGCGGCAAGGATGAACACTGACGCAGCAAAGTTTTTCCCGTAAGTAATTCAAGTTAGTGGCTTGCGTGCCGAAATGAAGCGGGAGTGGCGCGGTCGACGCCACATTTCGAGGAAGACACACAATGCTGAATCTGCGCAAATTCAAGATACGTACTCAACTGATCATCATGTTGGCCGCGGTCGTCATGCTGTTCCTGGCCTCCACGCTGGTGTCCTGGCAAGCGTTGAACCGAGCCAAGACCGAGTTCACCAGTTTCATCAATCAGGAACAGAAGGTTCTGCTCAACTACACCGAGCTGTATGCCAACGGCCTGCAAATGGGCCAGGCCTTGCGCAACATCATCCTCGACCCAGCCAACTCGAAAGCGTACGAAAACTTCGAGAAGGCTAGCGGCACGATGGACAAACTGCTCGGCGAGACGCGCACGCTGGTCGGCAGCGGCAACAAACAGGCGGAGACCGTGGCCAAGGTCGCAGAACTGCGCGAACGCCAGAAGGGACTGCAAACGGGAATCCGCGATCTGGTCAAGCAGTCCAGCATCGAAGAGGCAAAAACCAGCCTGAACACACAGGAAACGCCGGTCTGGCGGGAAATTCGCCAATCTCTGCTGGACCTGATCAAGGAGCAGAAGGCTGCAATCGAAGCACGTGAGGCGGCGGTTCAACAGAACACCGAGTATGCCCAGCGCATTGCTCTGGTACTGACCGTCGTCGCCGTCCTGGTCGGCCTCGGCATCGCTTTATCCATCGTCGCCAACATCCTGTCCCAGCTCAACATGCTGGGACAGTCCATCGAATCCCTGGCCGAAGGCGCGGGCGATCTCACCGTGCGCCTGCAAATCCAGGGCGACAACGAGCTATGCCGCATTTCTGTCGCGTTCAACCGCTTCGTCGCTGGCCTGCAAACGCTGGTCAACGGCATCAAGGCGAACGCCGAGCAATTGCACGGTCTCTCCGGCAACCTGGCGACCGCCTCCGCCAAACTGCGCGGCGCCAGCACCGACCAGACCGGCGCAGTCACATCCACCGCCACCGCTGTGGAACAGATGACCGCCAGCATTGCCTCGGTGGCCGACAACGCCGATCAGGTCCAGGTCGTTTCCGCGCGCAGCGCCGACTTCTCGAACCAGGGTCTGGAACGCATGAAACATCTCGATCAGGCGATGACCAGCGTCCAGAATGCGGTGAAGGGCATGTCCGATTCGGTCGAAAAATTCCTCGGCAGCACGCAGAGCATCATCGGCGCCACGCAGCATGTGAAGGACATCGCCGAACAGATCAACCTGCTGGCATTGAACGCTGCCATCGAAGCCGCCCGCGCCGGCGAACAGGGCCGCGGTTTCGCCGTGGTGGCGGATGAAGTCCGCAAGCTGGCGGAAAAAACTGCCCTGCACGCGAATGAAATCACCCGTGTCACTGCCGAACTCAATGCTCAATCCGGCCAGGTCGAAGCCGCGATCAAACAAGGTGAAGCGGCACTGGCGGAGGGTTCGAACCGGGGCGGCGAAGTTTCCCGCATCGTCGAGCAGGCCCACAGCACAGTCATCGAAGCGCAGCGCGGCATCGAGGAAATCACCAGTTCGGTGAAGGAACAATCGCTTGCCAGCCAGCAGATTTCGCGCAACGTCGAGCGCCTCGCCGACCTGGCCTCGGGCACCGAACATGCCATTACTCAATCCGATCGGACCGTGCAGGAAATGCGGCAACTGGCCGATCAGCTCGCCAGCACGGTGAGCAATTTCCGCAGTTGAGAGTTCACTTCGCCGGCACGCGATGGCCGGCTATCATGGCGGCCGTCGATCCGTAACGAAGCCGCCATGATTTTCATCCGTCTGTTTGTTCTAGCCGCGTTGTTCAGCGTTGCCGCCGCCCATGCCTTCGAAGTCGCCGAGTTCAAGAGCGGCATGGCGCAGAACGAGGTCAAGCAACTGCTACTGGCAAACTGGAATTTCGACCGCGTGCTGGAGCCCTCCGACGATGTCATCCTGGCCTACGACAATGACCCCAGCATCGCGCGGCGATACCAGTTCCGCTTCTGCAAAGGCAAGCTGGTCGGCTTCGAGCAGGATGTGCGGCCTTCGCTGAAGTCGCTGATCATCTCGGTCAACAACTACAACCAGCAGTACGGCCAGCCGCACCGGGTGTATTCCAACACCCACGTGGTCAGCAACGGCGAAAAAGCCGTGTTTGCGCTGTTCTGGAAAAACAATCTGGAATATCTCGGCGTGAAGTACATCGTGCTGCCGAACAACGAGCAGATGAGCCTGTCGTTCGACAGCAACAACCTCTGCTACAGCACGCCGCGGATGTAGTTGCTACGGTGCGCATAGCGCACCCTACGGATCAAAGTTCCAGCAACAAGCGCGCCGGGTCTTCCAGCGCATCCTTCACCGCCTTCAGGAAGCTCACCGCCTCGCGCCCGTCGACGATGCGATGGTCGTAGCTCAACGCGACATACATCATCGGGCGAATCACGACCTGACCATTTTCGGCAATGGGCCGGTCCTGGATCTTGTGCAGGCCAAGCACGCCGGATTGCGGTGGGTTGAGGATCGGCGTCGACATCAGCGAACCGAAGATACCGCCGTTGGAAACGGTGAAGGTGCCGCCCTCCATATCCTCCAGCGTGAGTTCCAGTTTGTTGGCGCGACGGCCGAAATCGGCGATCTGCTTCTCGATTTCGGCGAATGACATGCGGTCGGCATTGCGCAGGATGGGCACCACCAGACCGCGTTCAGAACTGACTGCCACGCCGATGTCGTAGTAGTCGTGATAGACGACATCGCGCCCGTCGATGCTGGCATTGACCAGCGTGTACACCTTCAGCGCCTGGCACACCGCCTTGGTGAAGAACGACATGAAGCCCAGTTTGACGCCATGCTCCTTCTGGAAACGTTCCTGGTAGCGCGTGCGCAGTTCCATCACCGGCTGCATGTTGATTTCGTTGAACGTGGTCAACATGGCCGCCGTGTTCTGGGCTTCCTTCAGACGTTCGGCGATGCGCAGGCGCAGGCGGGACATCTGCACGCGCCGCTCGCCGCGTTCCGGCCCGCATGGGGTGCAGGGCGGCAGGACAACAGGCGTTGGGTTAGCCGGCGCAGCAGCAGCCGGCGCGGCTTCCTGCGGAAAGAAAATATCGGGTTCGGGCGCGGCGACGACGGGAATCGGTGGCGGTGCAGCTTGTGCGACCGCTTTTTCCGGCGCGGCCGTGACGACAGCGGGTTCTGCTTCCGCTGCAACCGGCACGCCGGATTCTCGCGCTTCGCCTGCAGCCTCCGTTTCGATGCGTGCCAGCACATCGCCGGCTTTCACTTCGCTGCCTGACGGCAGGCAGATTTCCTTGAGCACGCCGGCCACCGGCGCGGCAACTTCCAGAATGACCTTGTCGGTTTCCAGATCGGTGAGCGCTTCGTCGCGCTGCACAAAATCGCCCGGTTGCTTGCGCCAATCCAGCAAGGAACCGCTTTGCACGGACTCGGACAGCTCAGGAGCTTTGACATCGACGAGCATGGATCACCTGTTTTTGTGCATTGCAATAGGTCGATTATATGAAGGAAGAAATGCTTGTGTGCGAGAGAAATTCGCCACGCCTTACCGACGCGTAGCCGGATGGCGGAAAATGCCGGGTCTTTCCCGAACCGAAGTCCGCATGAACGCTTTGCCCCAATTCCCGCCGCCCGGCCAACGCCGTCGCCTTACGCTGCCGCCCGGCTCGGCGGACAGCCAGGTTCTTTCCGGTCTTGCCGTACAAGCGCGCCGCCTGCTGGTGTTGACCCAGACCGCCCAGGAGGCCGCGCGACTGGTCGAAGAAATAGCCTGGTTCGAGCCCGCCCTGAACACGCTGCTGTTCCCGGACTGGGAAACGCTGCCGTATGACCCGTTGTCGCCGCACCCCGATCTGGTCTCGGATCGCCTCTCCGCGCTCTGGCTGGCTGCTGCCGGCAAGGTCGACGTGCTGATCACGCCGGCCGCGACGGCGATGCAGCGCTTGTGTCCGCCGAGTTATCTGAATGCGCACGCTTTCCTGCTCAAGGAAAAGGACAAGCTGGATGCCGACAAACTGCGCTCGCGCCTGGCGCAGGCCGGCTACAGCGCGGTCAACCAGGTGCTGTCGCCGGGCGAATTCGCGGTGCGCGGCGGCATCATCGACCTGTTCCCGATGGGCACGGCGCTGCCCTACCGCATCGACCTGTTCGACGACGAGATCGAGTCGATCCGCACGTTCGACCCGGACACCCAGCGCACGCTGTACAAGGTCGCCGAGATTCACCTGCTGCCGGCGCGCGAAGTGCCGCTCGACGAAGCCGGCGTGACTCGCTTCCGGCAGAATTTCCGCGACCGCTTCGAAGGCGATCCGGGCAAGAGCCAGATCTACAAGGATGTTTCCAACAAATTGGCGCCGGGCGGCGTCGAGTATTACCTGCCGCTGTTTTTCGACGAGACCGCGACACTGTTCGACTACCTCGGCGACGACACGGTACTCGTCCTGCATGGCGAAACGCAGACTGCCGTGGAAGGCTTCTGGAACGACACGCAGAGCCGCCATCGCCTGATGCAGGGCGACAAGCACCGGCCCTTGCTGGTGCCGGATACCTTGTTCCTGCCGCCGGACCAGTTCTTCGGTCTGCTGCGGCCATACGCCCGCCTGGAATTCGGCGGACGCGCGGAAGCCGACCAGATCCTGGCGTTTCATGCCGCGCCGGCCGTGGAAGTCGAGCGCAAAGCGGAAAATCCGTATTACCGCCTGCAAGCCCATCTCGACAGCTACACCGGCCGCACCCTGCTGGTCGCGGAAAGTCTGGGCCGACGCGAAACGCTGGCCAATGCGCTGGCCGAATATGGCTTGAAACCAGCGTTGCTGGAGGGCTGGCCGCAGAATGAAGTGGCCGGCTTCCAGCTCACCACCGGCCCGCTCGCCACCGGCTTCATTGACCTGGATGGCCAACTCGCCGTCATCACCGAAACCGAGCTTTACGCGCGCAGCCCGATCACCCGCCGCGCCCGCGAGGGCAAGCGCACCAGCACCGCCGAAGGCCTGCTGAAAGATCTGTCCGAACTGAAGATCGGCGATCCGGTCGTGCATATCCAGCATGGCATCGGCCGCTATCAAGGCCTCTCCGGCATGGACATGGGCGACGGTTCCGAGGAGTTCCTGAGCCTGGAGTTCGCCGGCGGCGACAAGCTGTACGTGCCGGTCGCGCATCTGCATCTGATCTCGCGCTATCTCGGCGGCGATCCGGACACCGCGCCGCTGCATCGCCTGGGCAGCGGCCAGTGGGAAAAAGCCAAGCGCCGCGCCATGGAAAAAGCGCGCGACACGGCGGCGGAACTGCTCAATCTGTATGCCCAGCGCGCCGCCCGCCAGGGCCACGCGTTCACCACCGCCGCGCACGACATGGCCGCCTTCGCCGAGGGCTTCGGCTTCGAGGAGACGCCGGACCAGATGGCCGCGATCGAGGCGGTGGTCGGCGACATGACTTCCGGCAAACCGATGGATCGGCTGGTCTGCGGCGATGTCGGCTTCGGCAAGACCGAGGTCGCCTTGCGCGCGGCCTTCGTCGCGGCGGCCGGCGGGCGCCAGGTGGCGGTGCTGTGTCCGACCACGTTGCTGGCCGAACAGCATTTTCAGACCTTCTCCGACCGCTTCGCCGACATGCCGGTGCGCATTGCCGAACTGTCGCGCTTCCGTTCGCCGAAAGAGGTCGCCGTCGCGCTGGAAGGCATCAAGACCGGCCGCATCGACATCGTCATCGGCACCCACAAGCTGCTGCAGAAGGACATCATTTTCAAGAATCTGGGCCTGACCATCATCGACGAGGAGCACCGCTTCGGCGTGCGCCAGAAGGAGCGCATGAAGGAACTGCGCGCCGAGGTCGATGTGCTGACCCTGACCGCGACACCGATTCCGCGCACGCTGGCGATGTCGCTGGAAGGCATCCGCGATTTCTCGGTGATCGCCACCGCGCCGCAGAAACGCCTGGCGATCAAGACCTTTGTGCAGCCATTCTCCGACGGGCTGATCCGCGAAGCCTGCCTGCGCGAATTGAAGCGCGGCGGCCAGATCTATTTCCTGCACAACGAGGTGGACACCATCCGCACGATGTACGAGCAACTGGTCAAACTGCTGCCGGAAGCGCGCATCGAAATCGCGCACGGCCAGATGCCGGAGCGCGAACTGGAACACGTCATGCGCGATTTCACGCATCAGCGTTTCAACCTGCTGCTGTGCACGACGATCATCGAGACCGGCATCGACGTGCCGACCGCCAATACCATCATCATGAATCGCGCCGACAAGTTCGGCCTGGCGCAGTTGCACCAGTTGCGCGGCCGCGTCGGGCGGTCGCATCACCAGGCCTATGCCTACCTGCTGACGCCGCCCGGCGAGGTGAAGGTGACGCCAGCCGCCGTCAAGCGGCTGGAAGCGATCCAGAGCATGGAAGACCTCGGTTCCGGCTTCTATCTGGCCATGCACGATCTGGAAATTCGCGGCGCCGGAGAGGTGCTGGGCGAGAGCCAGAGCGGCGAAATGCAGGAAGTCGGATTCAATCTTTTCAATGACATGCTGGCGAGCGCCGTCAAATCGCTGAAAGCAGGCAAGGAACCGAACGTCGATGCGCCGATGGCGGTCACGACGGAAATCAACCTGCATGTGCCGGCCCTGCTACCGCAGGATTATTGCGGCGACATCCACGAACGCCTGGTGCTTTACAAGCGTCTCGCCAACTGCGATGCCACGTCGCAACTGGACGAACTGAAGGAAGAGTTGATCGACCGTTTCGGGCTGCTGCCGGAACCGGCGCATGCCTTGCTGGCGGTGCATCGTTTGCGCCTGGAAACCAAGCCGTTCGGCATCGCCCGCCTCACCGTCGGCCCGGACGGCGCCAACATTCAGTTCGAGCCGAATCCGCCGATCGACCCGCTGAAGCTGATCAAGCTGATTCAGACCAAGCGCGAATACAAACTGGCCGGACAGGACCGGCTGAAGATCGCCAAGGATTGCCCGACGCTGGAAAAACGAGTGGAACTGGTCAAGAACCTGCTGAGAGAGATCGCGTAGGCAGTGTGCGGGGCAAGGAGCGCCGGCGTCCCGCCGGCCATCCTCACCACACGCGAGTCGGCGTGGTTGAACGACGCAAAAACGGCCGGCGAGACGCCGGCGCTCCGGCGTCCTATCTTGGTCGTAATTGCCGCACCCGCTCGAACAGGCAAATCGCCGCCGCCGTCGCCACGTTGAGCGATTCGACCTTGCCCGGCATCGGGATGATGAACGGCTGCGCCACTTCGCACAGTTGCGGGGTCAACCCGGCCCCTTCGTTACCGAAGGCGAAACCGACCGGACCGCACAGATCGAGATCGAACAAGGATGCGCTGCCACCCAGGCTGGCGGCGTAGACTGGCCCGGCAAAGGCTTGCGTCAGCGCGGGCAAGTCGGCGTTTTCATGGATCGTCAACAGGAAGTGCGCGCCCTGTCCGCCGCGCAGGCATTTCGGCGCCCAGGCGTCGCTGCATCCCTGCGACAGATAAACTGCATTGACGTTGGCGGCAGCGGCGACACGCAGGATCGCGCCGAGATTGCCCGGATCCTGAACGTTTTCCAGCAGAACGATGCAATCGCCCGCAAGCGACTCCGGCGCACGCGGAATATCGATCACGCCGATCAAGCCGACCGGCGTCTCGACCGGGGCGAGCAGGTTGAACAGCGCATCCGGCAACACGCAGGCGGGAACCTCCGGCAATTGCCGACACCAATCCGCCAAGTCCCCGGCAGCGGCGGTTTCCGATAACACCAGACGGCGGAAAGTCGTTCCGACTTCCAATGCGGCCTGAACCAGATGTGGACCGTCCAGCAATGTGTTACCCGTCTTGCGGCGCGCCTTTCTATCGCCCGCGAGTGCGAGCAACGCTTTGAAAACGGGGTTGTCGCGCGAGCTGATCGCTTTCACCGACATTCGCCGAGCGAGCCTTCCGCGCAGATGCGTCCATCGTTCCAGGTGGCTTTGTCGAGTTTCGTGGCAGCCATGCGCGTACCGGTCAGATTCGCTGCGGTCAGCACGGCGAAACGCAAATCGGCGCCGGTCAAGTCCGCGCCGGCAAGATCGGCAGCGGAAAGGTCGGCGCCGGTCAAATTGACATTGCCGAGATCGGCGTTGCGCAAACTGGCATTATTCAGCGAGGCATAAGCCAGGTCGGCGCCTTTCAGGCGTGCATCGTCGAGTTGAACTTTGTCCATGCGCGCATTTTTTGCTTTCGCGTCGGGTTGTGCGTAAGCGCGCTTGTCGCAGCCGGTCCAGTTGACACCGTCGCTCAACGCCGCGGCGCAACTGATTGCTTGGCTAATGCCGGCCTGGATCGGCTTATCGCGCTGTCCCAGCCAGACCGTGACGCCGACGCCGGCAATCAGCAGCAGCCCAATCAGCGCCACCCAGGGCGAAGTGCGTTTGGTTTTCTCGGCTTGCAGCAGGGCTTGCGTGCGAATGTGATCCTTGGCAATCGAATTGCGTGCCGCCGCATCTTTTTCCGGGTCGCGCGCGACATCGGTGACGACAGCGCCGTCCTGCAGCCAACGGTCACGAGCTTGCTGGCGTTGTTCGCGCCAGGAAGCGGCTTCTTCGCTGCCACCTTCGGTCGCAGCCGTTTGTTCCAGGTTGAACTGGCCGCTGTCGGCAATGCTGAGCCAATCGACCTGGTTGAGACTGATTTCCCAATCCGGCTCGACTTCGTTCAATTTCAGCGCTTCCTCGATCTGCGGCGCGGGAAATGGACCAAAGATCCGGTCTTCATGCCTGAGATACCAAAGTGACTGCGTCATGCCTGCCCCTGCATCGAATACAGACGCGATTGTCGCAGTGCGCGAACAAAAAAAAAGCCCGGTCGGGCGACCGGGCTAAATCCACCTATGAAGGAGGATGGAGGAGACAACACTGACAACGTTTGGGACCAAACGAAAAGTCACTGTCATAAGGATTGTCTAATATAAGGATCGGTTGAACAACCAATAGCAGACGCGGTTCCGACGCCTTCCGGAGATTTCTGAGCTTTGTTGTTTACGTACAACACCGGGTTGGCTACTCTGCACGAAAGATTCCCGGATCGGCTTCATGAATAACGATTTGATCTCCGCGCTCGACCAGTTTTTCGAATTGGTTCATGCAGACAACGACGAACTGCGCATGCAGGTCTATCTGTTGCGCTATCAGGTCTACGTCCTCGAAACGGGTTTCGAATCCGATGCCGATTGCCAGCAGCGTACTGACGAACAAGGCCAGACCGTCCTTTGGGAGCAGGACGTTTTCGACGAGCGCTCGGATCATTATTTGCTGCGTCATCGCCGTACCGGCGTCTATGCCGCCACCGCACGCCTGATCTTGCCCAGTCTGATCGATGTAACAGCGCCCTATCCGATCGAATTGCATTGCCCGCTGGACGAAAGCGTTAACGATGCCGCGTTGCGTATGCGGCTCGGCGAAATTTCTCGCTTTGCCGTTTCCAAAGTGTTCAAACGCCGGATTGGCGAATTGGGCAGCCTGGCCGGCGTGGCCGACGACATCGAAATCTATTTCGAAGAACACGAGCGCCGCGTACTGCCACACATCTCACTCGGCTTGTTTGCGGCGGTCATGCGCATGGCGCACGAGCACCACATCACGCATTGTTATGCCGTCATGGAACCTGCCTTACTCCGTTTACTGCGCCGCTTTGGCATCGTTTTCAACCGCATCGGCCCGGATGTCGATTACCACGGCCTGCGCGTTCCCTGCCTCATGACGGCGGATGAAGCGCTGCCCAGCATCAGACGGGTGGCGCCTTCCGTCTGGGACCTCATCACCAACAGAGGGGAATTGCTGGAAAAAACGGCCTGAACCCGGGCGGTCTGACAGCACGATCACCTCTTCCATCTCGCATCATCAACAAGCGGAAAGATCCATCATGACTCCCTCGCAACTCCGCACCCTCGCCCTGGTCGGTCACGGCGGCGCCGGCAAGACCACATTGATCGAAAACCTGCTCGTCGCCGCTGGCGCCATTCCTGCTGCCGGCTCCGTTGAACGCGGCACCACCGTCTGCGATTACGACCCACTGGAAAAGTCGCACCTTCACTCGATCAAGGTCGCCGTGGCTCACCTGCAACACCAGGACACGCTGATCCATCTGCTCGACACCCCCGGCTATCCGGATTTCATGGGCCAGGCACTCTGCGCGCTGGATGCGGTGGAAACCGTCGTCGTCGTAATCGACGCCCACAAAGGCCTCGAACTCACCGCGCACCGCATGATGCACTGGGCGCAAACCCGCAAGCTGTGCCGCATGATCGTGATCAACAAGATCGATGCGCCCGATACCGACTTGCCGGCTTTGCTGGAAGAAATCCAGACCGCTTTCGGACGCGAATGCCTGCCGATCAACCTGCCGGCGGGTGCCGGTACGCGCATCACCGACTGCTTCTTCACGCCCAGCGGCGAAGCCGATTTTTCCAATGTGGCAGCGGCGCACCGCGCGCTGGTCGATCAGGTCGTCGAAATCGACGAAGACCTGATGAATCTCTATCTGGAGCAAGGAGAAATCGCCCCCGAGCAGCTGCATGCACCATTCGAGAAAGCGCTACGCGAAAACCATCTGGTGCCGGTCTGTTTCGTCTCCGCCCAAACCGGCGCCGGCGTCCCTGAATTGCTCGACATCATGCTGCGCCTGCTGCCCAACCCGAGCGAAGGCAATCCGCCCCTGTACGTGAGAGGCGAAGGCGAAGCAGCCCAAGCGCTGACCGCCGAGCCCGACCCGGCCAAACACGTCCTGGCCCACGTGTTCAAGCTGGAAGTGGACCCTTATATCGGCCGCATTGCGACTTTCCGCGTCCATCAGGGCACGATCACCGTCGATTCGCAGCTCTACATCGGCGAATTGCGCAAACCGTTCAAGGTCGGCCACCTGTTCCGCGTGCTCGGCAAGCAACTGCTGCCGGTCGAATCATGCGGTCCCGGCGACATCTGCGCGGTGACCAAGGTCGACGATCTCAACTTCGATTCCGTACTGCACGATGCGCCGGAAGACGACCACATCCACATGCAGCCGCTCGATTTCCCGCATGCCGTGTTCGGACTCGCGGTGAGTCCGAAAAAGAAATCCGACATGGACAAGCTGGCGGAAGTGCTGCATCGCCTGATCGCGGAAGACCCCGGCCTGCATGTCGAGCATGACCCGACCACGCATGAAGCGGTGATACGCGGCCTTGGCGAGACGCATCTGAGTCGCGTGCTGGAAAAGATGCGCGAGCAATTCCGGCTCGATCTGGAAACGCATCCGCCCACCATCGCCTACCGCGAAACTCTCACCCAGCTCGCCGAAGGCCATTACCGCCACAAGAAACAGACCGGAGGCTCCGGCCAGTTCGGCGAAGTGTATCTGCGCGTCGAGCCGCTGCCGCGCGGTGCCGGTTTCGAGTTCGTCGATGCAGTGAAGGGTGGCGTCATCCCCAACACCTTCATCCCGGCGGTGGAAAAAGGCGTACGCCAGGCCATGCAGGTCGGCAGCGTCGCCGGCTTCCCGATGCAGGATGTGCGCGTGACGGTTTACGACGGCAAGAACCACCCGGTCGACGGCAAGGAAATCGCCTTCGTCACCGCCGGCAAGAAGGCTTTCCTCGATGCCGCCACGAAAGCCAAACCCATCGTGCTGGAGCCCATCGTCAACGTCGAACTGACAGCCCCGGACAGCGCCATCGGCGATGTCAGCGGCGACCTTTCCGCCCGCCGCGGCCAGATCACCGGCCACGTCAGCGGCCGCGGCGGCATGATCACCGTGGTCGGCCATGCGCCGCTGGCGGAACTCGACAGCCTGCAATCGCGCATCAAATCGCTGACCGGCGGCCAGGGTTCCTACACGCTGGAATTCAGCCATTACGAGCAGGTGCCGCCCTATGTGCAACAGAAAATGGCCGCCGAGCATCATCCTGAACAGGATGAGCAGTAAGCGATGACTCGAACAGTGTCACCCTGCCCAGGCTTACCCCCATTCCGGGGTGACGACCAGGCCGGGGTCCAGGAAGTTGACTCTTCTGGATTCCGGCCTGCGCCGGAATGACGATTAACCCGGCCCGGACTGCACATGGAACGCTTCACCATCTCGCTCGATGAATCGCTCGCCCAGGAATTCGACGCCCTGCTGCGCGAACGCGGTTACGCCAATCGCTCGGAAGCCGTGCGCGACATGCTGCGACGCGAACTCGAAGCGCACCGCCTCGACCACGAAGACCCGCCCTACTGCATCGCCAGCCTGTCCTACATCTTCAACCATCACGAACGCCGTCTAGCGGAACGGCTGACCGATCTGCAGCACCACGCGCACGATCTGGTCGTGTCCAGCATGCACGTCCACCTCGACCACGATAACTGCCTGGAAACCCTGTTCCTGCGCGGCGCGACCGCCGACGTGCGCGCCTTGGCTGAAAAAATCTCGGCCGAACGCGGCGTGCGGCACGGTCAGATCAATCTGGTGCCGGTCGAAATCGAGGCTGGCAACCACCACGTCCACAGCCGGCCGCACACCTGAGCATTTTTTGCACACCCCATGAACCTCTACGAACTGCTTCGCCCGCTCCTGTTCAAGCTCGACCCCGAAACCGCCCATACCCTCACGCTCGCCAATCTCGCGCTGCTGCACCGCCTCGGTTTGCTGAAGGCATTCCTGCCCAGCGTGCCGGCCTTACCTAAGCGGGTCATGGGCCTCGACTTTCCGAACCCGGTCGGCCTTGCAGCCGGTCTCGACAAGGATGGCGAAGCCATCGACGCGCTGGCCGATTTCGGCTTCGGCTTCATCGAAATCGGCGCCGTCACGCCGCGGCCGCAACCGGGCAATCCGAAGCCGCGATTGTTCCGGCTGCCGCAGGCGCAGGCCATCATCAACCGCATGGGCTTCAACAACCGCGGCGTCGACAACCTGCTGCGCAATCTGGACAACACTGCATTCAAAGGCATCCTCGGCGTCAACCTCGGCAAGAACTTCGACACCCCGATCGAAAAAGCCGCCGACGATTACCTGATCTGCCTGGACAAGCTGTACGGCAAGGTCAGCTTCGTCACCGTCAACATCTCCTCGCCCAACACCAAGAACCTGCGCGCGCTGCAAGGCGGCGACGAACTCGATGCACTGCTGGCCGCAATCAAAGCCCGCCAGGAAAAGCTCAGCCAACAACACGGCCAATACATGCCGGTCGCGATCAAGATCGCGCCCGATCTGGATGACCGGCAGATCGCCGACATGGCCGCGCTGTTCCGCAAACACCGCATCGACGCGCTGATCGCCACCAACACCACGCTGGCGCGCGAAGGCGTCGAACAGCTGCCGCACGGCAACGAAACCGGCGGCCTTTCCGGCTTGCCGGTGCGCGAGAAATCCACCCGCGTCATCACCGCCTTCCACGCCGCGCTGGCCGGCGAAGTGCCGATCATCGGCGCCGGCGGCATCCTGCATGGCGCCGATGCGCAAGCCAAAATGGCGGCTGGCGCCGATCTTGTGCAGTTCTACACCGGCCTCATCTATCGTGGTCCTGGACTGGTCAGCGAGTGCGTCGAAGCGCTCGGAAAATCAAACACGCGGTAGCAGTAGGATGGGCGAAGCGCAGCGGATGCCTTGGCGGCGGGGTTTGCCGCTTAGGCATCCGGCGTGCCGATAAGCGACGACTAAGCCGCCGTCTTTTGGCGGCTTAGTCGTCGCTTAGCAGTTACATCAGCACTGGTGCAGCGCGCCCATCAACCGTTGTGAATGATGGGCCCGCTGCGCTTGGCCCATCCTACGAACTGATTTATCGTGGTCCGGAACTGGTCAGCGAGTGCGTCGAAGCGCTCGGAAAATCAAACACACGACAGCCGTAGGATGGGCGAAGCGCAGCGCGCCCATCACAACCGCCGTGAATGATGGGCCCGCTGCGCTTGGCCCATCCTACGAATGAGGTTTTTTTATGCACATCGGCATCCCGAAAGAAATCAAGGATCATGAATTCCGCGTCGCCGCCACGCCGGCCGGTGTCGCCACGCTGGTCGGCGCCGGCCATCGCGTCAGCGTGGAAATCGGTGCGGGCGCGGCCATTGCCTATCCCGACACGGACTACCTGGCCGCCGGCGCGGCTTTGACCGATGCGGCAAACGTGTATGCCGCCGATCTGATCTTCAAAGTCAAGGAACCGCAAGCGGCCGAAGTCGCCCGCCTGCGCAGCGGTCAATGGCTGTTCTGCTATCTGCATCTGGCCGCAGCACCCGCGCTGGCCGCAGATCTGATGCGCATCGGCGTCAACGCGGTCGCGTTCGAAACCGTGCTCGACAACGCTGGCCGCACGCCGCTGCTGGCGCCGATGTCGCAGATCGCCGGCCGCCTGGCAATCCAGGCCGGCATGCAGGCATTGGAGATGAAGAACGGCGGCCGCGGCGTGTTGCTCGCCGGCGTGCCGGGCGTGCCGCCGGGCAAGGTGATCGTCCTCGGCGGCGGCGTGGTGGGGGCCAATGCCGCGCGCATCGCAGTCGGCATCGGGGCCGATGTGACGCTGCTCGACCGCAATGCGAACCGCCTGAGCGCCTTCGACAAGCAATACGCCGGCCGCCTGAAGACCCGCTACTCCAACCCCGCCAACATCGCCGAAAGCATCGCCGATGCCGATCTGGTTGTCGGCGCCGCCTACGTGCACGGCCGCCGCGCACCGCGTTTGCTGACGCGCAACCTGATCCGCAGCATGCCGGCCGGCGCCGCCCTGGTCGACGTCGCCATCGACCAGGGCGGCATCAGCGAAACCTCGCGCGCCACCACCCATACCGCGCCGACTTATATCGAGTCGGGCATCGTGCATTATTGCGTCGCCAACATGCCCGGCGCCGTGGCGCGCACCGCCACCCTGGCGCTGGCGGAAGCCACCCTGCCCTATCTGCTCAAACTGGCCGCCGATCCACAGGTTGCCCTGAAAGCGGATGCCGGTTTCGCGGCCGGGCTGAACATTGCCGAGGGCCGTATCGTGCATGCCGGATTGGCGGCGGATTTAGGTGCGGAATTGGCCTGACGAGAAATTCCTTCCCTTGTAATATCGACTACCCGACAAATTTAGTCTGGTATTACAGAGAGGAAGAAAAATGAATGAACCGATCGTCGCCGGCAAAGATCCCTTCGAGGCCAATCTGGCAGCCGGAGCATACTGGTGGTGCAGTTGCGGCCGCTCGCGCAAGCAACCCTATTGCGACGGCTCGCATGCCGGCACCGATTTCAAGCCGGTGCCGTTCAAGGTCGAGACACTGACCCAGGTCTGGCTGTGCACTTGCAAGCATTCCGCCAATCCGCCCTATTGCGATGGCGCGCACGAACTGCTGGATTGAGCATTCGCCGTTGTCCGCGCCCTTCCGAGTAGCGGATAATCGCGGCGAAAAATATCGCCCCTAATGGAAAACTACCTTCTCATCCTCATCGGCACGGTGTTTGTGAACAACATCGTGATGTCGAAAATCCTCGGCCTGTGCCCGTTCATGGGGGTGTCGCGCAAGCTGGAAACCGCCATCGGCATGGGTGCGGCGACCACCTTCGTGCTGACGCTTTCCTCCGGTGCAAGTTATCTGATCGACACCTATCTGCTCGGGCAGGATCTGTCCTATCTGCGCACCTTGTCGTTCATCGTCGTCATCGCGGGCATCGTCGGTTTTACCGAGATGTTCATCAAGAAGACCTCACCGGTACTGTTCCGCGTGCTGGGCATCTATCTGCCGTTGATCACGACCAACTGCGCGGTGCTGGGCATTCCGTTGCTCAACGTGCAGGAACAGCACAATTTCCTCGAATCGCTGATTTACGGCCTCGGCGGCGCGCTCGGCTTCAGTCTGGTGCTGGTGCTGTTTGCCGCGATGCGCGAGCGGCTCGATGCCGCCGATGTGCCGCTGCCGTTTCGCGGCGTCAGCATCGCCATGGTTACGGCCGGCTTGATGAGCCTCGCATTCATGGGCTTCGCGGGGTTGATCCGCTAGTGCTGGCTTCGATTCTCGTCATGGCGGCAATCGGCCTGGTGCTGGGCGGCGTCCTGGGCTGGGCGGCGATCAAATTCCGCGTTCAGGATGATCCGCTGGTCGAGAAGGTCGATGCGATCCTGCCGCAGACCCAATGCGGCCAATGCGGCTTTCCCGGCTGCAAGCCCTATGCCGAAGCCATCGCCAAGGGCGAGGCGGATATCAACCTGTGTCCGCCGGGCGGCGCCGATGGCGTCAAACGGCTGGCGGAACTGCTCGGCGTCGAAGCCAAGCCGCTCGGTGCCGGCCTCGAACCGAAGCCGAAATCGGTCGCGGTGATCGACGAGAACATCTGCATCGGCTGCACCCTGTGCATCCAGGCCTGCCCGGTCGATGCCATCGTCGGCGCGGCGAAACAGATGCACGTCATCGTCGCGTCGCAATGCACCGGCTGCGAACTCTGCGTGGCGCCCTGCCCGGTCGATTGCATCAGCATGCAGGTGATCAAGGAAGACGTGGCGACCTGGAAATGGCGTTACCCGATCCACATGATGAAACATCTGGCATGACCCGCAAGCTGTACACCTTCAACGGCGGCGTGCATGCGGACGGCCACAAGACCGAATCGAACGGCACGCCGATCCGCGCCATGCCGCTGCTGCCGCGTTACGTGGTGCCACTGCGCCAGCATATCGGCACGCCGGCGCACGCGGTGGTCGCGGTGGGCGATACGGTGTTGCGCGGGCAGACCCTCGGCGCGGCGGAAGGTTATGTCTCCACCGGCGTGCATGCGCCCACTTCCGGCCGTGTCGTCGCCATCGAAGCCTGCGCCGCGCCGCATCCTTCCGGGCTGTACGACCTGGCCGTGGTGATCGAGTCCGACGGCGAAGACCGCGCCATCGACATGCAACCGCTCGATTGGCGCACGCTGGACCCCTCCGAGCTGCGCAACCGGATTCGCGAAATGGGTCTGGCCGGCCTCGGCGGCGCGGTGTTCCCCAGCTACATCAAGCTGAATCCCGGCGCCCAGAACATCCACACGCTGATCCTCAACGGCGCCGAGTGCGAGCCGTGGATCACCTGCGACGACCGCCTGATGCGCGAACGCGCGCCGGAACTGGTGCGCGGCATCGAGATCATGCGGCATGCCCTCGGCGCCGGCCAGCGCAAGGTCACCGTGCTGATCGGCATCGAGGACAACAAGCCGGAGGCGCTTGCCGCCATGCGCGCTGCGGCCCCGACCGACATGGAAGTCATCGCGATTCCCACGCTGTATCCCGGCGGTGGCGGCAAACAGCTCACCTACACTTTGACCGGCATGGAAACGCCGACCGGCGGACGTTCCACCGATATCGGCATCCAGGTATTCAACGTCGGCACCGCCTACAGCCTGTATCGCGCGGTGGAACTGGGCGAGCCGATGATTTCGCGCGTCGTCACGATTACCGGCCATGTCGCCCAGCCGGGCAATTTCGAGGCGCGCATCGGCACCCCGCTGGCCGACCTGATCGCGGCGGCGGGCGGCGCGCTGCCGGACGCCAGCGGCGAGATCGTCGGCGGTCCGATGATGGGTTTCGACCTGATGGATACAGCCGCGCCGGTGACCAAGGCGGTGAACTGCCTGATCGTGAAGAACCCGGCGCTGTTCCCGCCGCGTCCGGCCGACCTTCCCTGCATCCGCTGCGGTGCCTGCGCGCGCGCCTGCCCGGCCGAACTGCAACCGTTCGAAATGTACTGGTACAGCCGCGCCAAGGATTTCGGCCGCGCCCAGGGCTACAACCTGTTCGACTGCATCGAATGCGGCTGCTGCGCCTATGTCTGTCCAAGCAACATTCCGCTGGTTGATTTCTTCCGTTTCGCCAAGAGCGAAATCTGGGAACGTGAACGCGAAAAACAGAGCGCCGACCAGGCCCGTATCCGGCACGAATTCAAGGCATTCCGGCTGGAACGGGAAAAGCAGGAGAAAGCCGAAAAATTCGCCAAGGCGGCGGAAAAGAGCAAGGCGACCGGCGCCACCGATACCGCGACGCCGGCCGACCCGGACGCCGAACGGAAGAAGGCCATCCTGCAGGCCGCGCTCGAGCGCGCGCAAAAAGCGAAGGGAGCGGTCACGCCGCAGAACACCGACAACCTGCAGCCGCGCGTGCAAAAGGAAATCGACGAAATCGAGGCGCGGCGCGCCGCTGTCGACGCAACGACGGAAACAAAAGAATGATCGGTTCTCCCTACATCCTCGGCGGCAACTCCACCTCGGCGATCATGTTCAAGGTCATGCTCGCCCTGATTCCCGCAATCGTCGCGCATGCCTGGCTGTTCGGGCCGGGCATCTGGGTCAGCCTGCTGCTGTGCAGCTTCTTCGCCATCGGTTTCGAGGCGTTTCTGCTGTTGATGCGCGGACTGCCGATGAAGCCGTTCCTGTCCGACAACTCCGCGCTGCTGACCGCCTGGTTGCTGGCCTTGTCGCTGCCGACGCTGGCGCCCTGGTGGCTGTATGCCATCGGCATCATGTTTGCCATCGTCGTGGCCAAGCAGCTTTATGGCGGACTCGGCCAGAACCTGTTCAATCCGGCGATGGTCGGCTACGCCGCCTTGATCGTCAGCTTTCCGGTCTACATGACGCAATGGGCGGCGCCGGTCGCGCTGGCCGATCACGCGTTGACCCTGTGGGATGCCTTCGACGTGGTCTTCGCCAGCCAAGGCTCGATCAGTCCGGATGCCTACACCTCGGCCACCGTGCTGGATACCTGGAAGACGCAGGCACGCATGAATCTGCCGGCGGAACAAATACTCAGCCAGCCGATCTTCGGCTGGGTGGGCGGCATCGGCAAACCCGGCGGACAGGAAATCGTCGCCCTGGCGTATCTGGCCGGCGGCCTGTTGCTGTTGTGGAACCGACTGATCACCTGGCATATCCCGCTGGCTTTTCTCGCCGGTCTCGCCGCCACTGCCGGCCTGCTGCATCTGTTCGACCCGGCACACCAGGCCGCGCCGCTGCTGCATCTGTTCTCCGGCGGCGCCATGCTGGGCGCGTTCTTCATCGCCACCGACCCAGTCACCGCCGCCTCTACGCCGCGCGGCAAACTGATCTACGCCGCGCTGGCCGGCTTGCTCACGGCGATCATCCGCGCCTTCGGCGGTTACCCGGATGGCGTCGCCTTCGCGGTGTTGCTGATGAACGTCTGCGTGCCGTTCATCGACAACTACACGCAGCCGCGCGTATTCGGACATCGCAAAACGAGCAAGTCGTGACGCCGGCCATACGCGAAACCGTTTCGACTGCACTGACCCTGCTGGTGTTTTCCGTGGTCGGCGCCGGTCTGCTTTCCGGCGCATTCACGTTGACCCGGCCGACTATCGAACGCAGCGAACAAGCGGTGAAACTCGCGCTGGTTTCGCAAACCCTGCCCGCGGGCAGCTTCGATAACGACCTGATCGGCGCTGCCCGCGCGCTTCCCGCCAACGCGCAACTCGGCCTCAAGCGCCCCGGCCTGGCCTACGTCGCGCGCAAACAGGGTGTTGCCAGCGCAGTCGTCCTCGAAGCGATCGCCCCCGACGGTTACTCCGGCGAAATTCGCCTGCTGGTCGGCATCCAGGCCGACGGCCGGGTGACCGGCGTGCGTGTCACCGCGCACAAGGAAACGCCGGGCCTCGGCGATTACATCGAAATTGCGCGCAGTCCCTGGATCGAGCAATTCACCGGCAAGAGCCTCGCCGCGCCGGACGACGCGGCCTGGAAAGTCCGCAAGGACGGCGGCGCATTCGATTATCTGGCTGGTGCCACGATCACGCCGCGCGCGGTGATCAAGGCAGTCAACCGGACATTGCATTACTTCGCAGAGCACAAAGCGGAACTGCTGGCGCCGGCAAAGGAGAACCGCCATGAGCAACCCTGAAAACGTCGCCACCCCGGATCTGGTTCAGCCGGCGCCAAGCCTGGGCCTGCTGTCGCAGGAAACGCGCGACATCATCTTCAACGGCCTGTGGAAACAGAATCCCGGCATCGTCCAGTTGCTAGGACTGTGTCCCCTGCTGGCGATCAGCAGCAGCATCGTCAACGCACTCTCGCTGGGTCTGGCGACAACGCTGGTCATGGCGGTGGCGAGCGGCTCTGTGGCGCTGGTACGCAATTTCATCCCGCACGAAATCCGCATTCCCGCTTTCGTGCTGATCATCGCCGCCCTGGTCACCATCGTCGAACTGGCCATGCACGCCTGGGTACCCGCTTTGTACATCGTGCTGGGCGTCTTCCTTCCCCTGATCACCACCAATTGCATCGTGCTGGCGCGGGTCGAGGCCTTCGCGTCGAAGCGTTCCACCACCCATTCCGTGCTCGATGCCAGCATGATGGGCCTCGGCCTCACAGCCGTTCTGGTGGTCCTGGGCGGAGTACGCGAAGCGATCGGCAAAGGCACGCTGTTTTCCGGCATCGATCTGGCGCTCGGCCCCGTTGCCAAGGACTGGGTGATCCCGCTGGCACACGATTACCACGGCTTCCTGCTCGCCGTGTTGCCGCCCGGTGCATTCATCGGCCTGGGCCTGCTGATCGCGCTGCGCAATCGCATAGAAATGCGAAAGGCCGATGCGTAGATCACCTTATTTGTCGAGATTATTTACATGCTTTTGAATAAATAATCTTTCCCCCTTTAACATCAGTCATCTAGCCGTAGGTATGGAAATTGCTAGTGCTCATGCGATTCAATTCATACGGAATAATCATGCGCGCATCGAATTACCTTCCGCTGGCCTGTTTGTTGGTAGTCGCCTCCGCCCCGGCAAACGCCAATATCGACATCGTGTTCGATTACACCTATGACACCAGCGGTTTTTTCAGTGATTCACTCCGCAAGAATCTGCTGAACTCGGCGGCGAGCATCTTCGAAAGCCGCATCACGGATACGTTGACAGCCATCGACTCCCACGGCTCCAACAACTTCTCACTGAGCATCTTCAACCCATCGAACGGCAATAACGCGACGATTTCCGCAGCCGATATCGCGCTCAATGAAATCCGGATTTATGTCGGCGGCGATAACCTGGCTGGCAGTACCTTGGGTCAGGGCGGCCCTGGCGGCTATAGCGCATCTGGCACGCAGTCGTTTATGAACAGCCTGGCTCGCGGCCAGACGGGCACCACCTCGGCTACAGCGACCGATTTCGCGCCGTGGGGCGGGATGATTTCCTTCAATAGCAGCTTCGCTAGCTGGTATTTCGATAACACGCTGGCGACCGTCGGCGATATCTCCGGCTACGACTTCTACTCGGTCGCTCTGCATGAAATCGGCCATGTACTTGGTTTTGGCACGTCCGATTCCTGGAATGACCAGATCAGCGGCATCTGCTCCGTCCAGCCGTGCAGCATCATCGGCCACGCTTTGGCTACGCACGACAAAGCGCATTGGGCAGCGGGCACAACGAGCACGATCAACGGAATTGGCAGTTTCGAAGCGGCCATGGACCCCAGCTTGCTGAACAATACGCGCAAGAACTTCACCGACCTGGATTGGGCAGGACTCAGCGCGATAGGCTGGCAAGTTACTCCCGTACCCGAACCCGAAACCTGGGCCATGCTGCTGGCCGGTCTGGGTCTGGTCGGCTTCGCCGCAAAACGTCGCAAAGACTGAGCTTATTCCTACCCATGCAAGGGGCGCTTGGCGCCCCTTTTCTTTTATCATCCCGCCATGAATGCCGCCCGCCGCCGCGAACTGTTCGAACGTCTCAAGGCCACCAATCCAAACCCCACCACCGAACTCGTCCACCAGTCGGCGTTCGAGTTGCTGGTTGCCGTGATGTTGTCGGCGCAAGCCACCGACAAGAGCGTCAATCTGGCCACCGCGACGCTGTTTCCCGTCGCCAATACGCCGGAAAAGCTGCTCTCGCTTGGCGAGGACGGCCTCAAGGCGCATATCCGCAGCATCGGTCTGTTCCCGACCAAGGCGAAGAATCTGCTCGCCACCTGCCAGATCCTGCTCGACAAACACGCCGGCGAAGTGCCACGCGACCGCGCTTCGCTCGAAGCCCTGCCCGGCGTCGGCCGCAAGACCGCCAACGTCGTGCTCAATACCGCTTTCGGCGAAGCGACCATCGCCGTCGATACGCATATCTTCCGCGTCGCCAACCGCACCGGCCTGGCGCCGGGCAAGAACGTGCAAGAAGTGGAAACGAAACTGCTGCGCAACGTACCCGCCGAGTACAGGCTCGATGCGCATCACTGGCTGATTCTGCATGGCCGCTATGTCTGCAAGGCGCGCAAGCCGGAGTGCGGCATCTGCACGATCCGCGACCTGTGCGATTTCAAGGACAAGACATGAAGCCAAAGTCAGCGTGTGTTGGGACCGTTTTTGTGGGAGCGGCTTATAGCCGCGATAACGCGCGGATCGCGGCTATAAGCCGCTCCCACAGAATCTAATGGGCAATTTGGAATGAAAACCGCCACCGGCTTGGCGCAAGACCGCCACGCAACCCCCGCCCTGGCGGCAGAAGCCGTGCGCATGGCGATGGACGCGGCCGGGCTGGAAATTGCGCAAAGCGTGGTGCTGTACCTGAGCAGCGACTACGCGCGCGACCCGCAGCCCGCCATCGCCGCCGCCGCGCGCACCGCGCAGTGCACCCAGGTGGTCGGCTGCACCGCCGCCGGCGTGTTTACCGAGGCTGACTGGGTGCTGGATGCGCCCTCCGCCGCCGCCCTGGTACTCGGCGGCAACGCCAGCCTGCAGACAGCGCACGCCGCCACCGAGCAGGTGCTGACCTACTGTGCGCCCAATGCGCTTGACCTGGGCTGGCTGCAGGGCGGCGCACCGCGCTACGGCGGCGTTTCCGGCGACGCCACCGGACAGGGGCCATTTTCGGTCTGGCAAAACGGACGCATCCAGGCCAATGGCCGCAGCGAGTTGAGCCTGCACGGCGCCAAACTGCGGGTCGGCTTTACCCAGGGCGTGCATCCCCTTTCCCAACCTGCGCCAGTGACCCGGGTGGCCGGCCACGACGTGCAGACCCTCGGCGGCATCCCGGCGTTGACCAGCCTGGCGCGCGAACTGCCAATGAGTGTGCGGGCGCCGGAGCGCATCCCGACGCATCTGCTGATGGCCGGCATTCCCTACGGCGAGCCGGAAAATGCCGTGGCCGAAGGGCGCTACCATTTGCTGCCGGTGGTCGCGGTGAACAGCGACGATCAATCGGTCACCATCGCCGGCCAACTCGAAGCCGGTATGGACATGTTCTGGGCGCTGCGCAAGCCGAAAGCGGCGGCCGACGACATGGCCACCATGCTGACGCGGATGTGCGCGGATACGCCCGCCGCGCCGCGCTTCGGCCTGATGTTCCCATGTATGGGGCGCGGACCGATGTTCTACGGCGGCGAAGACCGCGACCAGAGACTTCTCGCCGAACGCTTTCCCGGCCTGCCCTTCATCGGCTTCTACGGCAACGGCGAAATCGCCCATTTCGACGGCACCAACCGGCTGCTGCAATACAGCACGGTTCTGGCGCTCGGCTACGACGCTTGAGCGAAAATGGCCAAACCACCCAACAACCCTGTGGGAGCG
>JASJPK010000127.1:0-17637 GCA_031426735.1 Hydrogenophilaceae bacterium
GCGCTGGAGCACATCGCCCGCCATCCCGAATACCACGCCATCCTGGCCAATCCGGAGCGCTATCAGCAACAGGAATGGCGCCCGGAGATGGGCGAGACCAATCCGTTTCTGCATCTTTCCATGCACCTGTCGATCAGCGAACAGCTTTCCATCGACCAGCCGGCCGGCGTCAAATCGCGCTATCTCGCGCTTGCCGAACGCCTCGGCGACGAACACGCCGCGCAGCACGCGGTAATGGATTGCCTGGCGGAAATGATCTGGCAGGCACAACGCAACAACCTGCCGCCGGATGCGCTGGCTTACCTCGCTTGTCTGGATAAAAAATGTCTTTCCTGAAACACGAACGTTTCGACAACTTCCTCGCCTGCAACCTCTGGCTTTACCAGTTCCTGCCATTCCTGAAATGGCAGCACCGGGTCAACCGCGCCAGCGTCAAGGCGGACGGCATTGCCGGCCTGACCGGCGCGCTGATCGTACTGCCGCAGGCGGTCGCCTTCGCCACCATCGCCGGCCTGCCGCCGGAATACGGCATCTACGCGGCGATGGTGCCGACCGTCATCGCCGCGCTGTTCGGGTCGAGCTGGCATCTGGTGTCCGGCCCTACCACGGCGATTTCCATCGTCGTGTTCGCCTCGGTCTCGCCTTATGCCGAACCGGGCTCGCCCGAATTCATCGGCATGGTGCTGACGCTGACCTTCCTGACCGGCCTGTTCCAGCTCGTCATGGGCCTGGCCAAGATGGGCGCGCTGGTCAATTTCATCTCGCATACCGTGGTGATCGGCTTTACTGCCGGCGCAGCACTGCTGATCGCCGCCAGCCAGGTAAAGAACTTCTTCGGCCTCGACATCGTGCGCGGCGCACCGGCGTATGAAGTCGTGCGGCAACTGCTGATCCAGATCGGCCAGATCAATCCGTACATCTTCGCCGTCGCCGTGGTCTCGCTGATCGCCGGCCTGCTGGCGCGCAAGTACCTGAAACAGATTCCCTACATGATCGTCGCGATGGTGGTCGGCGGCATCGTCTCGGCAATGCTGGATGCCGCGTTCGGCAACGCCACCACCCAGATCAAGACCGTCGGCGCGCTGACCGCCAGCCTGCCGCCGCTGTCGATGCCCGACTTCTCGCTGGCAACGCTGAAGAACACCATCTTCTCGGCATTGGCGGTGACCGTGCTGGCGTTGACCGAAGCGGTTTCCATCTCGCGTTCCATCGCCATCAAGTCCGAGCAGCACATCAACGGCAACCAGGAATTCATCGGTCAGGGCCTGTCCAACCTGCTCGGCAGCTTCTTCTCCGGCTACGCCTCCAGCGGCTCGTTCAACCGCAGCGGCGTCAACTACGAATCCGGCGCGCGCACGCCGCTGGCGGCGGTGTTTTCCTCGCTGATCCTGCTCGTCGTGCTGTTTCTGGTCGCGCCGCTCGCCGCCCACCTGCCGATTCCGGCGATGGCCGCGGTGCTGTTCCTGGTGGCCTGGAACCTGATCGACTTCCATCACATCGGCGCCATCGTCAAGGCGCACCGCGAGGAAGCCGTAGTGCTCGGCGTCAGCTTCTTCGGCACCGTGATCGATCTGGAAAAAGGCATCTTCATCGGCATCGTCACTTCGCTGATCTTCTATCTGTCGCGCACCTCGAAACCTGCCATCCGCTCGCTGCTGCCGGATGCGCGCGATCTGGACAACCCGCGCCGCAAGTTCGTCGTGGAAACCGGCGCCGAACCGGACTGTCCGCAGATGAAACTGCTGCGCCTGGAAGGCTCCATCTTCTACGGCGCGGTCGACCATATCCAGCAGACCTTCGTCGCCGTCGACGAACACGTGCCGAGCCAGAAAAGCCTGCTGCTGTTCTCGAAAGGCATCAACACCATCGATCTGGCCGGCGCCGAAATGCTGGCGCGCGAAGCCATCCGCCGACGCAAGCTGGGCGGCGCGCTGTACTTGTGCGGTGTGCGCGACGCCACCTGCGCGATGCTGAAAAAAGGCGGCTACGAAGCCGACATCGGCGCCGACAATGTGTTCGCCCACAAACCGGAAGCCATCGCCGCGATCTACGCGCGCCTCGACTCGGAAATCTGCCGCACCTGTACCGCACGCATCTTCCGCGAGTGCCACGAACACCTGCCGAACGGCGAACCCCGCCCAGCCGACGAAGTCGTCCCGTTGCCGGATGTGCCCAACCTCGGCTACCGACGCCTGACCGAAATCGTCCCGCGCAGCGGCGACGACGGCACCACCGGCATCGCCGACGGCGCCCGCATGCCCAAGCACGCGCCGCGCATCGAGGCGATCGGCGCGGTGGACGAACTCAGCAGCCAGATCGCGGTACTGATCGACACCGCCATGGCGCAGGAACACCGCGAATTGCTGCGCGGCATTCAGCACGACCTGTTCAACCTGGGCGCCGAACTGGCCTGGCCGGAAGTCTCGCAACTGCAGAGCGAGCACGTGCTCAGCCTCGATCAGTCCCTCGCCCACCTGAATGCCGGCCTGCCGCCGATGACCGAATTCGTCCTCCCCGGCGGCACCCCGGCCGCCGCGCAAGCGCACGTCTGCCGCACGGTCTGCCGCCGTGCCGAACGGCGTTTGACGCGGCTGGCCGAACAGGAACGGCTGTCGCCCGAACTCGGCCAATATCTCAACCGCCTGTCCGAACTCCTGTTCGTGCTGTCGCGCCGCCTCAACCGTAGCGCCGGCCAGGCCGAACCGGTGTGGCGCGGGCCGCAGTAGCGACTAAACGCCATATAACTGGAAGAAAGTCGCGACTTTCTTCCAGTGCTAGCTAGAATAGTCGGCATGAAACGCTATCTGGACGATCTCGTCGCCGCCGATCTCGAACGCAAGATGGTCTTGCTGACCGGCCCTCGGCAAGTCGGCAAAACCACGCTGTGCCGCCATCTCATGCAACGCTTCCCAGCGGCGCAGTACCTCAACTGGGACATTGCCGGGGACCGGGCGATCTTGCAGCGGCAAAGCTGGAGCCCGCGCGGCCGCCTGCTGGCGATGGACGAAATCCACAAAATGCCGGATTGGAAGAACTGGCTGAAAGGCGTCGTAGACAGCCGCGCGCCGGGCCAGGCGCTGTTGGTTACCGGCAGCGCCCGCATGGAAACCTGGCGGCAAAGCGGCGATTCGCTGGCGGGCCGCTACCTTTCGTTCCGGCTGCATCCCATTTCCGTGCGCGAGTGGTGCGAGCAGCAAGGCGGCACGCCAGCCGCCGCACTGGAACGATTGATGCAGCGCGGCGGCTTTCCCGAACCCTGTCTGGCGGAAAATCCAGTCGATGCCGACCGCTGGCGGCAGCAATACTTCACCGATTTGATCCGCGAAGACGTCGTCGAGTTTTCCCGGTTGCATGAAATCAACACCATGCGCCTGTTCGTCGAACTGCTGCGCGAGCGCGTCGGTTCGCCGCTATCGCTGGCCTCCATCGCCCGCGATCTGGCGGTTTCACCCACCACGCTGAAACGCTATCTCGACATCCTGCAGGCGCTATACATCGTGTTTACCGTACATCCCTGGCATCGCAACATCGCACGCGCCATCCTGCAAACGCCGAAGGTTTACTTCTTCGACACCGGCATGGTGCGCGGCGACGACGGCATCCGCCTGGAAAACGCGGTCGCCGCCATGCTGCTGAAACATGTCCACTTCCTGCACGATGCGCGCGGCAAATCGAGCGGGCTGCATTACATCCGCACCAAAGACGGTGCCGAGGTGGATTTCGCGCTCAGCGAAGACGAACGCCTCACCCACCTGATCGAATGCAAACTGGCCGATACCAGCGTGCACCGGGCGCTGGCCGGATTCGCCGACAAATTTCCTGAAGCGGAAGCGATTCAACTGGTGCGCGACCTGCGCCAGGAGGAATACCGGGCGCCGGTGCGGATTGCGGAGGCCGCGGCTTGGCTGGGGGAATTGGCGGCTTGAAATATCCGAAAAATCAGGGAAACAGAGAAAAATTAGCCCCATTCTAAAAACGGCGTGAAAAAATGCACGCTTCGCCCAACCTAAAAAGAATAATCCCCTGATGCCAGGCAACCCGCTCCCGCATCAATTCGCCGGCGACCTGTTGGCCCACATGGTCAGCAAACGACTTGCCCTTGCGGCGATCACGCTGGTTCTGGCTTTTGCCGTTCTGCTGCTCACCCAATACTGGCTATTGCGCGACGAATTCAATGCCGGCATCGCGGCCAAGGTACATATCACCGCGACCCGACTGAGCCAGGCACTCGATGCGCATGACGTGGATGGCGTGCAGCTGATCCTGCAATCGCTGAAGGATGCCCCGACGATTACCGGCGCATCGCTGTTCGATGCCAACGGCCAGGTGACCGCCCGCTATCCGATCGAACCGAACGGCGTCGCGCCTGCGCTCGAAAAGACGCATGAATACGCCTGGTTGGAAGCGAACTGGCAATTACCGCTGGATCCGCGCAATCGAGCCCTCGGCACGTTGGTCGTGCGCGCCAGCATGAACGAGATGTTCAAACGCCTGTCCTGGTTTGCCGGCATCGGCCTGGCGGCCATGCTGATTTCGCTCTCGGTGACCTGGAAAGCCTTCACCAGCCTGCGCCGCAAGGTCTCGGATACCGAATCCGATCTCAAGCGGATGGCCTGGTACGACCCGGTAACCAAATTGCCGAACCGCAACCTGTTCCAGCAACGCCTACGCGATGCCGTGGAATCGGCGAAAACACATCGGCATGGCATCGCGGTGCTGTTCATCGACCTGGACAACTTCAAGCTGGTCAACGACACCCTCGGCCACGAAGCCGGCGACGTGCTGCTGATCACCATTGCAGATCGCCTGCGTGCGCTGTTGCGCACCGGCGATACCATCTGCCGCATGGGCGGCGACGAATTCGTGATTCTGCTGCACCCGGCCGAACGCCTGGATGCTCATGCCGTCGCCACGCGTGCGCTGGAAACCGTGTCGCGGCCGGTGCTGGTGTATGAACAGCAGGTCTATGTCGGCGCCAGCATCGGCATCGCCTGGTATCCCGACGACGGCTTAGATGCCGTTGTCCTGTTGCGCAACGCCGACACCGCGATGTACCAGGCCAAGGAAAACGGCCGCAATACCTTCCAGTTCTACACCCCGGAAATGAACTTGAAGGCGCTGCAACATTTCACCATCGAAACCAGCCTGCGCCAGGCGCTGGAAAAAAATGAAATGCGGCTCTACTACCAGCCGCTGGTGGATGTGGAAACACGCGCGATATTGGGTGTGGAAGCGCTGTTGCGCTGGAAATCGGCCGAATTCGGCACCTTCGCCTCGGGTGATTTCATCGATATTGCCGAGCAATCAGGGCTGATCAACCAGCTCGGCACCTGGGCCTTGAACGAAGCCTGCCGCCAGATGGGCGCCTGGCGCGATGCCGGCCTGAACGATCTGACCGTGGCGGTAAATCTGTCGCCGCGCCAGTTCCACACCGGCGACATGGTCGACCTGGTGCGCAAAGCCCTGGCCAACAGCGGGCTGGAGCCCGGCATGCTGGAACTGGAAATCACCGAAAGCGTGCTGATCAAGTACAACGCCGAAGCCATCGCCAAGCTGACCGAATTGGGCGAACTCGGCGTCAAGCTGGCCATCGACGATTTCGGTACCGGCTATTCCTCGCTGTCCTATCTCAAGCGCTTACCGATCCATCGCCTGAAAATCGACAAGAGCTTCGTGCGCGAGAGCCATATCGATCCGGATGACGCGGCCATCGCCACCGCCATCATCGGCATGGCCAAAGGCCTCGGTATCGGCGTCACTGCAGAAGGCGTGGAGAACGAGGAACAACTGGCCTTCCTGAAGCAGGCCGGCTGCCAGATCGTGCAGGGCTATTACTTCGGCACACCGCTGCCGGCGGATGACCTGGCCAAGCTGGTGCGGCTGGTCAGAATGAATGACAGCAGCGTATCCAACGGGCGCCTCGGCCAGCAGTAGACGAAACGGTCAGCCCGCGTAATTGCGCAGCGAAGTCAGATTGCGCAGCGTGATATTGCGGCCTTTCACGTGAATGTAGCCGTCCTTGGACAAGCGATTCAGCACGCGCGAGAACGTCTCCGGCGCCAGATTGAGTTGCGAGGCGATGGTCTGTTTGTTGGCATCCAGTTCCAGGTCGTAACTTTCCGCCTCGCTCGGAGCATGTTGCGTCAGGTAATGCACGACCCGCTGCGAACTGCTCAGTTGCACACAGGTTTCCATGTTTTCCACTAACGCGCACATGCGTTCGCACATGTGCGCCATCATTGCGTTGGCGAAATCGCAGTTGTGCTTCATGGCCTCGATCAGCACCTGCTTTTCGATCACCATCAACAACGTGTCCCGATTGGCCTGTGCCGCCAGCGGACACGGTTTGTGCGGCAGTACCGACTCTTCGCCGAAAGCATCGCCGGCGCCTGCCATATGCACAATCATTTCGGCGCCGTTGGCGGCAGGCAGAAATAATTTGATCTGCCCTGCAATGACCAGATGCACCCCCTTCGGGATGTCGCCTTTATGGAACAAGGTTTCATTTTTGCTGATGCGGTACTCGTAAGTACCTTTGGCCAAGCGAGCCCTTTCTGTTGCATCCAGTCCGCGAAACAAACGTTGGCGAGACAGGATTTCTGGTATTGAGTGGCGGGTTTCCAACATCATGGTGCTTTCATACCCCTGCTTTTTATTACGGGTTTACGGGCAGGCCCAGTGTAGGAGTTGCGGGCAACAAATTGGGACCGATTGAAAGTCGACAAGATTTGTCGGATTACCACTAAAGAGGTATATTTGTACTGTGCAACCCGTTGATTTTGTTTGTATTCATACCTCACGACAGCACCCATGAAGAGGACATAGATATGAGGGGGTATCTCTCCTTCGTTGCCAGCGAACGCAGATCACTGAAAAATCCACCCTTTGTTCTGAGATACGGCCACCGGCCAGAAAAATCCATGAATTGGAGTCACTGATGCAGAAAATCTGGAACGCCTTTTTCGAGCGTTCCATCATGCTCGGCCTCGCCTTATCCTTGGTTGCCATCACGGCGATCGGCGTCGGCGGCATGGCGGTTTCGGTGATTGTGGCGGAACGCGTGCAAGGCAGCGGTAGCGCCATCAACGTGGCCGGCAGCTTGCGCATGCAAAGCCACCGCATGGGCAGCATGGTGCTGTCCGATGCCGAGAATGACGTCGCCGATCACAGCTACCTGCTGGCCGCCATTTCCCGCTTCGAAGTCAGCCTGGCCAACAAGGACTTGTTGCAGGCGATAGAGCGTCAGCCCGAAAGCGATTTCGCCCAGCGTTATCAGTCCGTGCAACAAACCTGGCAAACGCAATTGAAGCCGCACCTGCTCGAAGCGGCACTGGCCAATACCAACGCCCTGGAAAGCATCGCCCGGCACAACCAGTTGCTGCGCTCGATCGACCGTTTCGTCGATGACATCGACCTGATGGTGTCGCAACTCGAAGCCGATACCGAACAACGTATCCGGCGCCTGCGCACCGTCCTCGGTGTCGCGCTGGTGCTCACCGTTCTGGTCATGCTCGGCGCGATGTACATCGTTCGACGCAGCGTGCTGGCGCCGCTAGCCGACCTGCTCAACAGCGCGACCCGCATCGCGCGCGGCGATTTCCAGGCACGCTCGCGCCATACCGGCGAAGACGAACTCGGCCAGGTCGGCCACGCCTTCAACAGCATGGCGGAAGAGCTTTCACGCAATTACCAGGAACTGGAACAACGCGTCGCGCAAAAGACCCTGGAGTTGACCCGCAGCAACCAGTCGCTCGGCCTGCTTTATCACGCCATCGCCAACCTGCATCACGCGCCGCTGGCACCGGAAACCTATCGCGTCATGCTGGTCGAGATCGAACAGGTGCTCGATCTCTCGGGCAGCATGGCCTGTCTGCTGCCGAAACATGGCGGTCCCGCCACGCTACTCGCCTCGACGCTTGCGACCTGCCCGGAACGCGGCGATGGCGCCGGCGATTGCCCGCGCTGCCTGAACCGGCTGGATCCGCATGCGCCATGGGGCGACATCGTGCATGGCGATCGCCGGTTGCTAACCATTCCGCTGCAGGACAACGAAGGGGTTTACGGCATGTTGCGTCTGTCCCTGCCGGTCGAGCGGCAACTGGTCGCCTGGCAAACGCGCCTGCTGGAAGCACTGACTCGCCATATCGGCATTGCCCTGGGCATCTCGCACAAGACCGAACAGGAGCGCCTGCTCGCGTTGCAGGAAGAACGCTCCATCATTGCCCGCGAGCTGCATGACTCCATCGCGCAGTCGCTGTCCTACATGAAGATTCAGGCCAGTCTGCTGCAACCGGTGTTGGCCGATCCCGCCCGCCGACAGGAAGCGGAAACGACCTTGCACGACCTGCGCGACGGCATCACCGAGGCGTATCGGCAATTACGCGAGTTGCTATCCACCTTCCGCCTCAAAATGGAAGGCGATTTCCGCACATTGCTGACCGGCGCGGTCGATGAATACGCCAGTCGCGGCGGCATCAAGATCAGCCTGGAAACCAACCTGGCGGGTTGCCACCTGTCGCCCAACCAGGAAATCCACAGTCTGCAGATCGTGCGGGAAGCGCTATCCAATGTGCTGCGCCACGCGCAAGCCAGCCAGGCCTGGGTGCGCGTGATTCATCATGGCGGCGCCGGAGAAGTGCTTGCCAGCATCGAAGACGACGGCATCGGTATCGCCTCCCCCAGTGACGCGCACCACTACGGCATGAGCATCATGCGTGAACGCGCCCTGGGCCTGCATGGCCAGATCGCCATCGCGCCGCGCCCGCAAGGCGGTTCGATCGTCACCTTGCGCTTCCCGGTTCAGCCAGCGCTGCAGGTAGTCATCCCCCCAGAAAGGCAAGCGGAGTCGGCATGACGTCAACTTTTCAAACCGGTCACCATACCGTCGTCATCGTCGACGACCATCCGCTGTTCCGCCGCGGCCTCACGCAACTGCTCGTCACTCTGCCCTACTTCACACTGCTGGGCGAAGCCTCGTGCGGCAAGGATGGCATCGAGCTGGTCAAACATTGTCGTCCGGACCTGCTGCTGCTCGACCTCAACATGAAAGACATGAGCGGCCTCGATGTGCTCAAGCAAATCAAGGCGAGCGACCTGGATACGCGCGTCGTGATGATCACGGTTTCCGATCAGGCCGACGATCTCGTCGCTGCGTTGCGCGGTGGCGCCGACGGCTATCTACTGAAGGACATGGAACCGGAACAGATGCTGGAAAATCTGCAATCCGCCGCCGCCGGCCGCATCATCGTCGCGGATGCGCTGACCCACCTGCTGGCGGTCGCCCTGCGCCAGCAAAAAAGCCCGAAAAACCCTGAAGACGCCGGCCTGACCGATCAGGAACTGCGCATCCTGGAGCGCATCGCCGGCGGAAAAAGCAACAAACTCATCGGCAAGGAACTCGACATCGCCGAAGGCACGGTCAAAGTCCACGTCAAACACATCCTGCGTAAAC
The DNA here is from genome assembly GCA_031426735.1 of Hydrogenophilaceae bacterium. Taxonomy (GTDB): domain Bacteria; phylum Pseudomonadota; class Gammaproteobacteria; order Burkholderiales; family Thiobacillaceae; genus PFJX01. Next base: position 9,452 of record JASJPK010000127.1, read on the forward strand.
TGAACCTGCGTTCCCGCGTGGAAGCCGCCGTCTGGAGTGTGGAGAACCTGCACAAGAGCAAGCATTGAGGGAAAAACACCTGTCGACCGACGTCTAAAGAAATTACCAATACAAATCAAGATTCGACGGCTATACGCTTTCAATGATCAAACCTACTGTGAAAGTGGTTTGAATAAACGTTGGAAGTGACGAATTGCTCTCCATCCGGTGTAAACCGGGCTCGCTTCCATCTCGAACAAAACGGTAGTTCGGAGACTACCCAACCAAGGAATGCAGCATGGAAAGCTCAATGCAAAACTACGCCTTGCCCGGCAATTCCACGCAGCCCCCGCCTGGTTTCCCACATTCCCCTTCCAACTGGTCTCACGAGGACGCCAAAGCGGTGGCCCGCGCGGAAGGACTGCTACTGGCCGACGAACATTGGCAGGTCATCCGCACCTTGCAGTCCTATTACGCCCGACAGGACGACAACTGCGTCATCAACATCCAGCAACTGCACCGACTCCTGGATGACCGTTTCCGCGCCATCGGCGGCCTCAAACGCCTGTATGAACTCTTGCCCGCCGGCCCGGTTGCGCAAGGCTGCAGATTGGCCGGGCTGACGCCGCCGCCGGGCGCGGTCGACCTGGGCTTCGGCAGCGTTGTCTAGTCTCGGGATATGTTGCCGGGATGGATGCAGGCGGCACGCTCAATGTAGGAGCGCCTTCCAAGGCACGATTGCCCGGGCGGCAATGGCATCGCGCCTTGGAAGGCGCTCCTGCAAGTTGAATCAGGTCGGCAGCTCTTAGACCTCGTTACGCCACTCGGTATCCTCGCCGTCGAACAGCCTGTTCGCTTCCAGCGGTCCCCAGCCGCCGGCGGCGTAGGTGTGAATGAAATCGCGTTCCTGTGCCCAGTATTTCAGGATCGGATCGACCACGCGCCAGGCCCATTCCACTTCGTCGAAGCGAATGAACAACGTGCGGTCGCCTTCGATCACGTCCAGCAACAGCGTTTCATAGGCGTCGAGCGGATTTTCGTCGGCCGTGCGGAAACTTGCGTTGAGCCTGACCACGCGGGTATCCATGTCCAGACCGGGCTGTTTGGCGTGGATTTCCAGATGCATGCTTTCCTCCGGTTGAATCGACAACACGATCCAGTTCGGCTCCAGCGTTTCCAGCGGCGTCTCGCGAAACAACTGTTGCGGCGGATGACGCAGACGCAACGCGATCATCGACATCGATTTCTTCAGGCGCTTGCCGGTGCGTAGATAGAACGGCACGCCGCGCCAGCGCCAGTTGTCGATGTAAAACTTGGCGGCGACGTAGGTCTCGGTCACCGAATTTGGCTCGACGCCCATCTCGTCCTGGTAACCCGGCACCTCGCAGTGATTCACCTTGCCGGCCTTGTACTGCGCCCGAAACGCGTGCGCATGCACCGAGCGACGGGAAATCGGGCGAATCGAACGCAACACCTTCACCTTTTCGTCGCGCAGCGCATCCGCCTCCAGCGCCGGCGGCGGCTCCATGCCGACCAGGGTCAGCAATTGCATCAGATGGTTCTGCAACATATCGCGCAACGCGCCGGCCTTGTCATAGTAATCGGCGCGTTTCTCGATGCCGACATCCTCGGCCACGGTGATTTGCACATGGTCGATGAAATTGCGGTTCCACAGCGGCTCGATCAAGGTATTGGCAAACCGGAACACCAGCAGGTTCTGCACGGTTTCCTTGCCCAGGTAATGGTCGATGCGGAACACCTGGCTCTCGTCGAAATAACGGTGCAATAACTGGTTCAGCATCTGCGCCGATTCGATGTCGATGCCAAACGGCTTCTCCACCACGATGCGATGCAGACCGCGCGGTTTGGACAGCCCGGCGCCATCCAGATTCTTGATCACGGCGGCGAAATCGTTCGGTTTGATCGCCAGATAGAACACCACGTTGGAGCACACGCCCAGCTTCGGCTTGGCCAGCACTTCCTTGAGATCGAGATAGGCCTGCAGATCGTTCAACTCGCCGCGCAGATAATCGAAGCGGCTGGCGAAACGATCCAGCGCAGCTCCATCCGCCTGCAACTTCTGCGTCAGCAAGGTCCGCACGTTCTCGCGCCATGCGGCGTCATCGAACTCGCGCCGCCCGAAGGCGACAAAGTTCAGCCCTTCCGGCAACTTGCCTGCCAGTTCCAGCCGGTATAGCGCCGGCAACAGCTTGTTCGACGCAAGATTGCCGGTAGCGCCGAAAATAACGAAATTGCACGGGGGAAGCGGGGTTTCCTGATCGAACATGGCATGGACTCGCAATAGTATTCGTGGAGTTTCGTAGGATGCGCCATGCGCACCGATACAACTGCAATGGTGCGATGGCGCACCCTAGGCCGTGTCTATTTCTGTACCGCGTGACCGCCGAACCCCTTGCGCATCATGGCCAGCATCTGGTTGGCGAAATCGCCCTTGCCCTGGCTGGCGAAGCGGCTCATCAACGCCAGCGTCATCACCGGCGTCGGCACGCCCAGATTGATCGATTCCAGCGCGGTCCAGCGGCCTTCACCGGAATCCGCCACCACCGGCGCGATGCTGTCCAGTTTCTGGTCGCTCTTCAGGAAATCGGCGGACAAATCGAGCAACCACGAGCGCACCACCGAACTGTGCCGCCAGAGTTCGGCGATGGCGGCGATGTCGAGCTGGAATTCCTGTTTCGCGCTCATCAGCGCAAAGCCCTCGGCCAGCGCCTGCATCATGCCGTACTCGATGCCGTTGTGAACCATCTTGGAGAAGTGTCCCGCGCCGACCGGGCCGGCATGCAGCCAGCCGGTTTCCGGTGTCGGCGCCAGGGCTTGCAGATACGGCTGCAAACGCGCGACATCCGGCTCGGCGCCGCCGGCCATCAGACAATAGCCGTTGGCCAGACCCCAGACACCGCCGGAAACGCCGACATCGACGAAATGCAGTCCCTGTCCGTGCAGATGCTCGGCCCGACACATCGCATCCTGATAAAAACCGTTGGCGCCATCCACCAGCAGATCGCCCGGCGCCAGCAACGGCGCCAGTTCGCGGATCGCCGCCTCGGTGGCTTCGCCGGCCGGCAACATCAGCCAGACGATGCGCGGCGCGGCAAGACCGTCTACCCACTCCTGCAACGTCCGGCAGGGCACGACCTGCGCCTCTTCCGCTGCCAGTTTTTCGGTAACGGCGTAATTGCGATTCAGCGTGTGCACCCGAATACCGCTTCGCGCCAAACGCCGCGCCATATTGCCGCCCATGCGGCCCAGACCATAAAGACCGATTTCCAGCATGCTGAACTCCAGGGTTGGATAACGTTTTCAGTATCGGCGCATCGGCGGGAAAGTTCAGGACGCCATCCAACCTTTACGGTCAAATCTTCACATAAACCCAGCCCTGCCCCATGCGGGTCATGATCTCGTTGATCGCCGAACTGGCGGTATGCGCGACCGGCAGCAATTGCACCTTGGCCCCTTCGCGCTTCAAACGCGCAACGGTCTGGCCGCACGCCACGAAACTCAGATTGGCATGGCGCCGGGCCATGCCTTCGATGCGCTGCGCCAGCGGCGTGACATCGGCGCGCAGCAGATCGAGGCCATAGCTGTTGACGACAATTTCGATACGCGCCTGCGGTTGCCGGCCGAGCAGTTTGTCGGCCAGATCGAGCACTTTGCCGAGGCGACCGGTATCGCCTGAATCGAGATGCAGGATGATCTTGTTCCGATCGATTTTCTCGCTCAATGCAATCGGCTGATAACCGTCCGGCAGGCCGGCCAAGCGATCATAGGTCGGACTCGCCGCGCTGAAATCATGCGCCAGCCAGCCCGTGCCGATACCGGCCACCAGCAACAGCCCTGCAGCCAGAGCCTGCACGCCGCCCAAGCGAGCATGCCGTTGCGTGCGCATCGGCATTTGCGGCAGATCGGCATAGGCGGCCTTGACCTGCTCCTTCAGCGTGCGCAATTCGCACGCATCCGCCTTGAACGCCGCGTCCGTCTCCAGGCGAGCCAGGGCCAGGGCACGTTCGTCGGCGGCAAGTTCGCCATCGACGAAGGCATCGAGATAGAGGTGTGACAAGGATTCGTTCGTTTCAGGCTGTTTCATTTCACCCTCCTGATCGCCGCCCGATTGGCGGCAATCGCTTGTTCGTCCTGCATCCGTTCCGCCATGAAATGCTGTTTGAGGGCCTGCCGCGCGCGCGCCAGACGACTCATCACGGTACCCACCGGCACAGCAAGAATGGCGGCCACTTCGGCATAACCGCATTCTTCGATATCCACCAGCGTGACCACCTGACGCTGCCCGAGCGGCAACCCGGCAATCGCCTGGCGTACGCGCTGGATGGTTTGCCGGCTGGCATAGCGCTGTTCCGGCAACGGATCTTCGTCGACGATGGCTTCGTCGAGATCGTCCACATCGACGAACTCGCGACGAGCGCGCAAATGGTCGCGCCAGCAATTGTTCAGGATCGAGAACAACCAGCTTTCCAGGGCCTGCACATCGCGCAGTTGCTCACTTCTGGCCAGCGCCTTGATCAACGCCTCCTGCGCCAGATCGTCGGCCAGCGCGGCGTCGTGGCACCAAGCATAGGCCAGCCGATACAGCCGTGGCCGTAATTCCTCCAGCCTGCGTCGCAGCGGGAAATTGAGCAGTGAAAACAGTTTCAGCAAACGGCACTCCAGGGTAGCTGACTCGGATTCCAACACGATACCTGCAGGGGTAGGACGGGCGCACTAGTCGAAATATTCCATGCCGACGCATGGAATATAAACACGCCCCATCGCGTCCTATCGAAGTGGTTAACCAATCCGGTAGCCCTCACCCCAAATAATGGAGAAGACCGATGAAACGCACCTCTTTACTGCTCGCCCTGCTCTGCACCACCCTGATTCTGCCTGGCGCCCACGCCGCCACAGTGAAACCGGCGAAACCGACGGCTGAAGCCCAAGCGCCGGTGCAGGAAAAAATCGTGTATCACATCAACGATTTCAGCGTGGCCCGCGTCGCCATGCGCAACATCGAAAATCATCTGTCCGCCAGTCCCGAAGCCAAGATTGTCGTGGTCACCCACGGCAAAGGCATCGACTTTCTGCTCAATGATGCGAAGGACGAAAAAGGGGCTTATGCGCCGCAAGTGGCCGGCCTCAAGGAAAAAGGCGTCGAATTCCGCGTCTGCCGCAATACGCTGAAAGGCCGCAACCTGGACGACAACGCGGTGATCATGGAAGCCCAGGTCGTCCCCTCCGGCGTCGCCGAAATCGGCAAACTGCAAGCCAGGGAAGGGTTCGTTTACCTGAAACCCTGATTCGGCCGCACCGAGCGATGGACCCGCTTCGCTTGGCCCATCCTACTGCCCGACTCAGCCTGCGCGGGCTTCGTAGGATGGGCGAAGCGTAGCGCGCCCATCAATACATTCCAGCGCGCACCGAGCGATGGGCCCGCTTCGCTTGGCCCATCCTACTGCCCGACTCAGCCCGCGCGGGCTTCGTAGGATGGGCGAAGCGTAGCGCGCCCATCAATACACTCCAGCGCGCACCGAGCGATGGGCCCGCTTCGCTTGGCCCATCCTACTGCCCGACTCAGCCCGCGCGGGCTTCGTAGGATGGGCGAAGCGTAGCGCGCCCATCAATACACCATACCGAAGCGTCAGACCTTGAACAGATCCGCCAGTTGACGCAGTTCGTCGGCCAGCACGGCAACCTGCTGCGCCACGGTGGAAGCCTGACGGCTGGCGTCCGAGTTGCTTTCGGTCATTTGCGCAACCCGCTCCACGCTCTGCGCAATCTCGCGCGCCGCAATGCCCTGCTCTTTCAGGGCCAGATTGATGTCCGCCACCGCCTGCACCACGCGCATCGATTTGCTCTGGATATCCGCCACCGAATCGCCCGCCTTGTGCGCCAACTGGACGCCTTCGGAAACCTGTTTCACACCAGCTTCCATTTCCGCGACCGCCTGGCGCGCACCGCTTTGCACCTTGTCGATCATGCCGGTGATCTGCTGCGTCGATTGCGCCGTGCGTTCGGCCAGCTTGCGCACCTCGTCGGCCACCACTGCGAATCCGCGCCCCTGCTCGCCCGCCCGGGCCGCCTCGATAGCCGCATTCAAGGCGAGCAGATTGGTCTGATCGGCGATGTCCTTGATGACGTTGACGATGTGGGAAATCTCACCGGTATAAGTTTCCAGCGCGTTGATCGTGTTGGCGGAGCCGTTGACCGCATCGGCAATCCGCCCGATCTCGTTCGCCGTGTTGTGGATGACTTCGCCGCCCTGGCGGGATGCTTCGCCCGATGCGCGCGAAACCGCATCCGCCTCGTTGGCATGCTCGCCAACCTGATCGATGGATACCGAAAGCTGCTCGACCGAGGCCGCCATGCTGGAGGCCGATTCGGATTGCTGGTTGGAAGCGTGCGAGGCATTGCTGCTCGATTCGGCCAGATCGCGCACGGCTTGATCCAGCCGACGCGTGTTCTGCTTGATCAACGCGGCCCCCTCTTGCAGGTTGTTGCGCATGATGGCGAACTGGTTGAGCAATTCGCCCACTTCGTCCCGCCCGGCCAGCGGCACCGCCTTGGATAGATCGAACGCGGCGATGGAACGCGCTGCATGCACCGCCGCAGTCAACGGACTCGTGAACGAACGAACCACAACGAAGGCCACTAACGGCCACGCCACCAAGGCGAAACCGGCGACCATCCCGAGGCCGAGGCGGATGCTCTCGAAATCCGCCGCCTTATCCGCCGGCAACAAGGCTTCCGCCTTATCCAGCGCCATCCAGCCCAGGCCGACGCAAACCAGGATCGCGACCAGCGAAGACAACGTCGAAATCCACAGTTTGGTGCTCAGTTTGAGATCGAGCAGGCGCTGCAGCAGCGCGAACAAACCGGTCGGCGCCACAAGCCCCCCGGACAGACGAATACGCGGGTTGTCGCGCATGCGGCGATAAAGCGCGTCGGCACTGGCAATCTCGTCGCGGGTCGGTTTCACCCGCACCGACATGAAGCCGCCATCCGGCGTCGGCGTGGCGGTGGCTTTGACCCAGTAGAAATCGCCGTTCTTGCACCGGTTCTTCACCACACCGGTCCAGGTGCGCCCCGATTTCAACGTGTCCCACAAGTCACGGAATGCTTCCGCCGGCATATCCGGGTGCCTGACCACGTTATGCTGCTGGCCGACCAACTCGCCACGGGTGAAACCGGAACTGGTTACGAAATCGTCGTTGACGAAGGTAAGCACGCCTTTGGCGTCGGTCCGACTAACAATCGCATTTCCGTCGGGAAAAACGCTTTCCCGCTGAGTGACCGGCTGGTTATTCCGCATTCAAAAATACTCCTTTGTTCGGTTTGACCACTCGGGTCGCGCAATGAATTCCGTCATGACTAACGGCGAATGCCAGATAATCTTGATAGAAATCAACCAAGGACCCCATCGCCATGCGCATTCTGTACGCCACTTCCGAGGCCGCGCCCCTCATCAAGACAGGTGGTCTGGCCGATGTTTCTGGCGCGTTGCCGGCAGCGCTACGCAGCATAGGACTCGATTGCCGCATGCTGCTGCCGGGCTATCCCGTCGTCCTGGAGAAGTTGCCGGCGGCGACCCAGATCGCCCGCTTCGACAACCTGCTCGGCGACATCGAAGCGCGCCTGCTGATCGGCACCATGCCCGGTTCGGATACCCCGCTCTACGTGCTCGACGCGCCGCGCGCATACACCCGCAGCGGCGGCCCGTATCAAGATAGCTTCGGTCTCGACTACCCGGATAACGCACTCCGTTTCGGCCTGCTCAGTCAGGTTGCCGCACGCCTGGCCAGCGCCGACTCGCCGCTCGACTGGCGACCGGATGTGCTGCATTGCAACGATTGGCAAACCGGCCTGGCGCCGGCTTATTTACGCTTGGCCGGGCATGCCACGCCGAGCGTGATCACGGTGCACAACCTGGCTTATCAAGGCATCTTCCCCCCGGAGACCGTGGCCGAACTGGAACTGCCGGCGTCCTGTTTTTCGATCGATGGCGTCGAGTACTACGGCAACCTGTCGTTTCTGAAGGCCGGCCTGTACTACGCCGATCACATCACCACCGTGTCGCCGAGTTACGCCCTGGAAATCCAGATGCCGCCCCTGGGCATGGGCCTGCAAGGCTTGCTGACGTCGCGGCGTCACCAGCTTTCCGGCATCCTCAACGGCATCAACACCAGCGAATGGAATCCGGC
>JASJPK010000128.1:0-5010 GCA_031426735.1 Hydrogenophilaceae bacterium
GGCACTTGTCGAGCGCATCGACGACGCCGTCGCCATCGCCATCCAGTTCGCAACCCTGTGCATTCACCGTGCGGCCGGCCGGGGTGGTCGGGCATTGGTCGAGCGCATCGACGACGCCGTCGCCGTCGCCGTCGAGTTCGCAACCCTTGGCGTTGACCGTGCGGCCGGCCGGGGTGGTCGGGCACTGGTCGAGACGGTCGACCACGCCATCGTTATCGCCGTCGAGTTCGCAGCCGTGCGCATCGACCTTGGCGCCCTTCGGGGTGCCGGGGCAGCGATCCTTGTCGTCGGCAACACCATCGCCGTCGCTATCGGCGGTTTTGGCCGCGGCTGCCACGGGTTTGGCAGCCAGCGGACCCGCGCATGGCGCATCGAGAATGCCGCGACCGGGACAGCCGATGGTCTTGAACAGCTCGTGACCTGAGGTCATGCCGGTCGAACTCGATGCATTCGAGGGGTTGTAGTAGGGCGCGTCGGCAGCCTGGGCAGGCATGACGGCGGTGCTGAGCAGGGCGACGCAGAAGCCGCTCAGTAAGGTTGATTTGATACGCATTGGCTGGATCTCCTTTTTTTATTTGACCGCTTGATGCCGCGCAGTCGCGCGACGGGAATATTTACTTCAACAAACCGAACACTTTGCCGAGCAGGCTGCCGGCGTATTGGCTCGGATTGGCGCGCAGACTGCGTTCTTCCTCGCCGATACGGCTGTAAATACCGTCGAGGGCTTTCTTGTTGACATAGCTTTCGACGGTGCCTTGTTCGCTTTTGATGCCGAATTTCGCCAAGGTGCCAGCCAACGAATTGTAGGAACGGGCGAGATCGCTCTTTTCCGTGACCGACTTGACGATCGGCAGCAAGGTCTCCGCCAACTGGTTTTCGGTGCTCTTGCGGAAATAGTCGGTCGCCGCGCTGTCGCCCCCGGTGAGGACGGACTTGGCATCGTTGACCGTCATTTTCTGCACGGCATCGAGCACCAGTCCCTGCGCTCGCGGCGCGGCGGTCTCTGCCGCCCGATTCATCGCCAGCACCAGATCGTCGACCTTCTTGCCGTGACCCAGGCTGCGCAGGATGCGTTCGGCCCTGGCAAAATTTTTCGGCAGACCGATCTTGCGCCGGGGGTCTGCGAAGTAGCCATTCTCCTTGCCCAGCGCAGCGATGGCTTTGCGCGCACCTTGCTCCAGGCTGTCGCGCAACGCTTGTGCGGCATCCGGCCCGCTGATCGCCTGGAGCAGATCGGCGGCGTCGGATTGAGCCTGTGCGCGCGTGCCGGCCAGACCGAGCCAGGGTAAAACCAAGCTAATTTGTAAAAAGCGACGACGCGGGTTCATTTTTTCAGCGCATCCCGAATTTCGCGCAGCAGAACGATGTCTTCCGGCGTCGGCGCGGGTGCCGCCGCCGCTGCATCTTCCTTGCGCTTGAGTTTGTTGATGGCTTTGACGGCGACGAAGATGGCGAAGGCGATGATCGTGAAGTCCACCATGCTGTTGATGAAGGCGCCGTATTTGATCAGCGGCGCGCCGGCCTTTTCGGCCAGCTCCAGACTTTCGTACGAGGTCGCACCGAGGTTGAAATAGAACTGCTTGAAATCGACGCCGCCCAGCGCCGCGCCGACCACCGGCATGACGATGTCCTTGACCAGCGAATCGACGATCTTGCCGAATGCCGCGCCGATAACCACGCCGACGGCCAGATCGACGACATTGCCGCGCATGGCAAAGGCCTTGAATTCCTGCATGAAGCCCATGCTTCCCTCCTGTTCGTTAAGTCAGGCTGCGTCGGATAAGACCATATGCGGCAGCGCTCGACTGTTAATTTGCTCACTCTCAGCGTAATCAATCGCCGCTCATGCCGGCGATGCCGATGCCGGTCTGGCCGGCAAATTCCAGCATCCGGTTGATTGAAACCACGGCACGCCGGCCGATCGCCGGATCGATGTGGATTTCGTTGGTGCCGGTTTCCAGCACGTGCTGCAGGCCTTTCAGCCCATTCATCGCCATCCACGGACAGTGCGCGCAGGACACGCAGGTCGCACCCACGCCGCCAGTGGGCGCTTCCAGCAGGGTTTTGCCGGGCGCCGCGAGATGCATCTTGTGGAAGATGCCGTTGTCGGTCGCGACGATCAGGGTTTGCTGCGGCAATTCCGCCGCGGCACGGATCAGTTGCGTGGTCGAACCGACCACATCGGCTAATGCGATGACCGCCGCCGGCGATTCCGGATGCACCAGCACGGCGGCATCCGGGTAATCCGCTTTCAGGGCGCGGATGCCTTCCGCCTTGAATTTTTCGTGCACCACGCAGGAGCCTTGCCAGAGCAACATGTCGGCGCCGGTGGTTTGCTGCACATAGTCGCCGAGGTAGCGGTCCGGCGCCCAGATCAGCTTCTTGCCTTGCGCATGCAGGTGCGCCGCCACCTTCACCGCGATGCTGGAAGTCACCATCCAGTCGGCGCGCGCCTTCACGGCGGCGGAGGTGTTGGCGTACACCACGACGACCCGGTCCGGGTGCGCATCGCAGAAGCGGCTGAATTCCGCCGCCGGGCAGGACAGGTCGAGCGAGCACTCGGCGTGCAGGTCCGGCATCAGCACGCGTTTTTCCGGATTCAGGATCTTGGCGGTCTCGCCCATGAAGCGGACGCCGGCGACGGCCAGTGTCTTCGCTTTGGCGGCATGGCCGAAGCGCGCCATTTCCAGCGAATCGGACACGCAGCCGCCGCTTTCCTCGGCCAGCTTCTGCAACGCGGACGAGGTGTAGTAATGCGCAACCAGCACCGCATCCTGTTCGATCAGCAACGTCTTGATGCGAGCGGTCAAGGCGGCCTGTTCACCGGGTGCGAAGGCTTCCTCGATGACAGGCGGAACGTCGGTTACCGGGAAAGCGGCGGGAATTTCGAGGGTAGAAGTATCGGTATTCATGGCGTCATTTGGTCGCCGGATACGGCGCCTGTCAAGCGGTGCGACAACCCAAGTTGCGTCGGAGTTGCGTCGGGTACCGGCGGATGCGACGCAGGCGCGCTGGTAAACTCACGCACCATGCAAGTTCAGCCCCCCAACCAACTGATTCTGGATATTCGCCCGGACACTCCGCCCGGTTTCGACAATTTCCTGCCCGGCGCCAACGTCGAAGCGCTGGCCGCCGTGCGCGAACATGCTGCCGGCAACACGCAGGAACCTGTTTTGTACTTGTGGGGCGAAGCCGGCACCGGCAAAAGCCATTTGCTGCAGGCCTGGTGTCGCGCCACCGGAGCGGCTTCCGTTTCACCGCTGCCGGAAGCGCCGCAGGCGCTGGTCGCGGTGGACGATGTCGACCGCCTCGATGGCGTCGACCAGATTCGCTTGTTCAGCCTGATCAATGCAGCCCGCGAAAGCGATGGCCGCGTGCTCGCCAGCGGCCCCGTGCCGCCGGCGCAACTGCTCGAAATGACGGCCCTGAGCTTCCGCCCCGACCTGGCCACCCGCCTGGCGCAGGGCCTGGTGTTCCGGCTGCAACCGCTCAGCGACGCCGACAAACGCGCGGCGCTTTGCGTGCGCGCCGAGTCGCGCGGCCTGCGCTTGCCGGACGAAGTGGTGCGCTATCTGCTCACCCACTGTCGCCGCGATCTGCCCCACTTGCTGGCGCTGGTCGACCTGCTCGACACCCATTCGCTGAGCCGGAAACGACCGGCTTCCTTGCCTCTGCTGAAAGAAATCCTGCAGCAAAACCTGACGCCATGAAGCTGTTGGCGGCCATCAGCCAGCACGGGCTTGGCCACCTGGCGCAGGCCGCACCGGTGCTGAACTCGCTGCGCACGCTGCAGCCGGACCTCGCCTTGACGATCTGGTCCGGCCTCGACACCGCCAGCTTGCAGGCCCGCATCGAAGGGCCTTTTGTGCATCGCCAGGAGAGCGTCGATGTCGGCCTGGTCATGCACGATGCGATGCAGGTCGATCCGGCCGCCAGTCAGGCCGCCTACCGGGCATTTCATGCCGACTGGAGCGGGCGTCTGCGACGCGAAGCCGACTGGTTGCGTACGCAAGCGTTCGACCGGGTGTTTGCCGACGTGGCCTATCTGCCGCTCGCCGCCGCCGCGCTGGCCGGCATCGACAGCGTCGCGCTGTGTTCACTGAACTGGGCCGACATCGCGCAGGCCTATCTGGCCGAACGACCGGGAAACGATGAGATGTTCCGCGAAATGAAAGCGGCCTACGTCAGCGCCGGCATCTTCCTGCAACCGGCACCGTCCATGCCGATGGCGTGGTTGCCGCGGCGTCATGTCATAGCGCCGATCGCCGCGCGCGGGCGCAAGCGGCAGCAGGAACTGCGCGAGAAATTGGCGCTGCCGGCGAGCAGCAAACTGGCGCTGCTCGGCTTTGGCGGCATCGGCTACCGCAGCCAGGGCAGCTTGCCGGAAGTGGCCGATGTGGTCTGGTTGGCGCCGGATGATTGGCAATCGATTCAGGCCGGCGTCATCCCATTCAGCCGCACTGGCATGCCTTTCCTCGATCTGTTGGCGTCCAGCGACGTGCTGATCACCAAAGTGGGTTACGGCAGTTTTGTCGAAGCGACGGCACATGCCGTGCCGGTGCTCTATCTGGATCGGCCTGATTGGCCGGAAACGCCGTGGCTGGCCGCCTGGCTGGCCGAAAACGGAAATGCTGCCGCGATGGCGGAATCCGATCTGTTTTCCGGTCGCCTCGCCACGCTGCTCGCGGAAATCTGGCTGCAGCCCCGCAAGCCGGCTACCCCGGCCGACGGAGCAACGCAGGCAGCGCGTCTGATGCTGGCGCGCTAGCAGCCTGTCGGACTTTCCCCGTGAGCGCGCCGGAGGTGATATTGGCGCAGGGCAAGGCGTGGTGAGCGCGGTTTGGTCATTCCAAATGAGCGAGCCGCAACGCAGCCCTACGCCAAAAGCGCCTCCGGCCCGGAGGGTTGAGCGCATGAGCGGCGTCTGCGGCGTTGCAACGCTTGGCAATGGAACAACCATTGCCCGCGCGCCGCGCCTTGCATCCGTCCGCTCATGCGCTCAACGCGTCT
>JASJPK010000129.1:0-13053 GCA_031426735.1 Hydrogenophilaceae bacterium
CGCCTTCCAAGGCGCGATGGCCGGAGTGATCGCGCCTTGGAAGGCGCTCCTACGACGATCCGCTCAGGGGGCTAAGGCGCGGCCGGCTTCTCGGCCGGGCAATTCGCGACGCAGCGCGTCTCTGGAATCTTGCGGCCGCCGCAATTCAGGAAGCAGACGTCGTAATTCGTCTGGCAGCCGCAGTCGTCGTGGCACTTCTCACGCTGCAACGCCGTACGCACGTTCTCGCGCGTGGGTTGCGGGTCGGGCGGATAGGGGCTGAATGCGTATGCCGGCCAGGAGCGATAGGACCAGGGCGAGTGCCATGAGTGCCACATGCCACCGTAATAGCCATGTCCCCAGCTCAGCCAGAGATCCCATTCATAGCGATCGAGTTCGCGCTGGTAACGCCGCAAATCCTGCGCGAAATCGTCGAGGGCCTGGGCATAACGCGCTTCCACCTGCGGTTCGACGCGTGTGGTGCAGGCTTGCCAGGCCGTCTGACAGTCCGCGCCGCAATCGGACCGAACCCGCTCGCACCGCTTGAGGCAGGCCTGCCCCACCGCATCCGCCGGTGGCTCGTAGCGATAGACCGTCTGGTAGCGCGGCGTGGCGCAACCCGCCACGACAAACGCGGCGACTGCAAGCGCAAGGAGACGTAACGAAAGAGGCATGCTTGCTGCCAAGGTAGATGACAACAATTCAGATTCGTCGCCCATGAAAAGATTCACCGCGACCCAGTGTCCTGTGTCTGAATTTTTCCTTGCACGGCAGGTCACAGCGTCAACTGTTCTGCGTAAAGGAGGCTCACATGTCGACCCAGACCGCCGATCCGTTCGACAGACCGGCAACCTGTTGCGGCATGAACCATCGCTACTTTTCCCCACTGGTCGTCGGCGTGTGCGTCACCGGCACGGCTCTGAGCGTGTTGATCGCTTTCGTTCCGCTGGTCAGCATCGGCTACCTGTTGCGGCTGGATGTACTGCTGGCGGGATTGCTGCCCTATTTCTTCTACGCATGCGCGGCCTGGCTCAGACGCGACGGGTTCTCGCTGCTCGTCGGCGCCGTATTGCTGGCGCTCGATGTCTGGTTGCGGCTACCGGTTGCTTTCGAGGATCCGAACGGCCATACGCAAGTCGTGTTCACCTGGCCGCTGCTCGCCGCTGCAGGTGTGATTCTGGCTTACTGGCTGATGCCGGCAATCCCGCAGCATGCTGCCGCGAAGCCCAACGCAGATGAGGTCTGAGCCAGCCGGCGCGCCGGTCAACCCGGCTTGAGCGCTTCCGCAATGGCGGCGAACAGTTCTTCGCGTCGGATCGGCTTGCTGACGAAACCATCCATGCCTGCTTCCAGACAGGCCGCGCGGTCTTCCGCGAAAGCATTGGCGGTGAGCGCGACGATGGGCACCCGCGCGCTGCCATCGCCGGATTCGCCGGCGCGGATCCGGCGCGTCGCTTCCAGCCCGGAAAGGCCTGGCATCTGCAGGTCCATCAGGATCAGATCGAACGCATCCAGGCTCAACGCCTGCACCGCGGCCGCACCGTCTTCGGCGACGGTGATGCGATGGCCTGCACGCCCGAGCAGGGTGACCGCCAGCTTCCGATTGATCGGGTTGTCTTCGGCCAGCAGGATGTGCAGCGGCGCCTGCGTTGCGATGGCTGATTTTTCCGACGCGCCCGCCTGGTCGATCTTGGCCGCTTCCCGCAACGGCAGGGAGAAGAAAAATTCGCTGCCGTGGCCAAGTTCGCTATCCAGTCCCATGCGGCCACCCATCAATTGCACCAGGCGATTGGAAATGGTCAGGCCCAGGCCGGTACCGCCGAAACGACGGGTGATCGAGTTGTCGGCCTGGGTGAAGGCTTCGAACACTTCGGTCTGGCGTTGCGGCGCGATGCCGATGCCGCTGTCGCGCACACCGATGCGCAACAACTCGCCTGACGCTTCGCCCGATTTTTCGCCACCGCGCCGCAATGAAAGCGCGATCTCGCCGCTGGCGGTGAACTTGATCGCATTGCCGAGCAGGTTGACCAGGACTTGTCGCACCCGCACCGGGTCGACCAGCACCAGCGTGGGCAACTCCGGATCGATTTCGCAGCTGAAGGCGAGGCGCTTTTCGCGGCAGCGCGGCTCAAGAAAGCGCGCCAGTTCGCTCGTCAACTCGCGCAGATCGATGGCTTCCAGATGCACATCCATGCGCCCCGCCTCGATCTTGGAGAAGTCGAGGATGTCGTTCAGGATATGCAGCAGGGCATCGGCGGAGGAACGCGCCAGATCGAGATATTCGAACTGCTCCTCCGATAGCGGCGTATCCAGCGCCAGATTGAGCATGCCGAGCACACCATTCATCGGCGTGCGGATTTCGTGGCTCATGTTGGCGAGGAATTCGCTCTTGGCGCGGTTCGCCGCCTCGGCGGCGTCCCTGGCCTGGATCAATGCTTCCTCGGCGCGCTTCTGGGCGCTGACATCGGTGTGCGTGCCGACCATGCGTACCGGCTTGCCGTCGGCGTCGCGCACCGCCAGGCCGCGCGACAGCATCCACAGGTAATGCCCGTCCTTGTGGCGAAAACGAAAAATCACTTCGAAATGCGAGGTCGCGCCGCTGAAATGGGCGTTCACGGCGCTCAACGCCGCAGCCAGATCGTCGGGATACACGCGCTCGGACCATTCGCTCAGGGCCGGGCCGATTTCTTCCTCACCATGGCCGAGCATGGCTTTCCAGCGCGGCGAGTAATACACGATATTGGTGAGCAGATCCCAGTCCCAGACGCCGTCGTTGGCACCGCGCATGGCCAGATCGAAACGTTCCTCGCTCTTCGCCAATGCCTTGCGGATGCGTTCGCGGTCGCGGGTCAGGCCGGCGACCTGCTCGGCCAGGATGACCAGATCTTCGATATGGTCACCAACATCGTGGCCACCGTCCTTGCGCATCGCATCGAAGGCGCGTTGCAACGCGGCCAGTGCCTGCGCACTGGCGAGCGCTTCGTCGCGCAATTTCTGGTTGGCACCGGAAAGCTCTTCCGAAGACAGCTCCAGGCTGCGCCGGATCAGGGCGAGGTCGCGCTCCTGCTGGACATAGGTTTCGGAAACGCGATCGAGCAGGGTCGGCAAGCCGAACAGGGCACGCGCGAAGTTGGCAACCTCGTCGGCATCCTCATCGGCCGCCTGATCGGCCGCCTGGTCGGCCCAGTCCTTCAGCTTCTCCATGAAGCGCGGCAACTGCTCGACATCCAACCCCAACACGCGCTTGAGTTGGCGTTCCAGCATGCGATGCATGAATGCAGGCTCCGATCAGGCCTTTTCGCTCATATACGTGATGGTCATCGTCTGGTTGTGCAGTTTGCACTCGGTACTTTCGATGAACGGACTGATCTCGCCGTTGGAATAGAAGCCGGTCAACGCGCAACGTTGGCCGAATACCGCCCCCACCACCTCGACTTCCTCGTCGACCCGGTCGCCCATCACCAGCTTGCGGCCGATGCAGGAGACCAGCAGCGCAAGTCCCGGGCTGTCGCTGTCCAGCATGCGCCGGGCCGCTTCGGCAGCGGCTTCGGCACCATCCACCAAAGCTTCGGTGGAAGCGTGCATCAGCTTGAGATAACCGTCCGCCGGAATGTCGCCCGCCAGGGTCAGGCTGCCGTCGGCTTCGTTGACCGCCAGCAAGGTGCGGATCAGGCCGGTCTCCTGGCGGTCGTCGGCCAGGATGGCGAACGGAAACAGCAAACCGGAGGCAGGCAGGTCTTTCGCATATTCGCCCAGATAACGCCGATAGATTTCCAGAGCCGGCTCGCCGTCCAGCTCGTACAACACGTTGCCGGCGACTTTGGTGGCGCGCCGCGCCGGACCGAAACTCTGCCAGCCACCGAAGGAACCGTGCGCGAAGGTGAGCGCATCGCCATACAGACCGATCGCCAGCATCAGCTTGTCGGACACCGTGTCGTCGAGCAGCATCCAGGTACGCGTGAAAGCGCCGTTGTCACCGGCCAGGCCGCCGGTGAGCGGGATGTTCTTGCCGAGCACCGAAACGACGCCGGCGATGACATCGCTGCCGTTCACCGCAACGCCTTGCGAGAAAAGAATCACTGCTTTCAGGTCCGGTGCCAGCAGTTGCTGCGCCAGACGTTGGCCGGCACCGGCGCAATCGTCCATGTCGGAAATATCGGTCGACGCCACCTTGAACGGCGTGTGCTCGAAGCGAATCGCGCTGATCACGGCGCTGTTTTCGCTGACCCCCTTGCTCGAAATCTCGCCGGCGGTGGACACCGCAACACGGCGTGCACCCGGGAATGCCGCTGCCAGTTGCGCGGCGAAATCACCCTCGGTAAAGAAATTCGGCGCCGCGAAAACCAGTACCAGATTCGGATCAATTGCCGCCAGCGGTTGCAGTGCAGCGGCATCCAGACGGGTAACAACCGTTTGCTGAATAAGCATGTCGTCTCCTCAAGTTGACGCCCGAGTTATCGGCATCGGGCAAAAAGACTTGAGGCAATGCAAGGAGTATGTGCCGTCTAGCAGCCTGTCGGACTTTGGTCGTCGATTGCGAAAAGCGGCCCCAGCGAGGCCATTTTTTGCCGGATTCGCCGCCGCATGGTTGTTCCATGGGGCAAGAAGCCGGCGAAAAAGGGTCCGCTGCGGTCGCTTTGCAGCCGACGATTCCAAAGTCCGACAGGCTGCTATCCCCACAGACTCAGCGGCGGGTCGCCGCTGACTGCTCGCAGGATGTCGCCGCGGCTGACCAGGCCGAGCAGGGCGCGGGTTTCGGACGCCACGGGCAGCGCCGGCAGGTTGAACTCCAGCATGACTTCGGCGATGCGGCGGATGTCGGTATCCGGGTCGGCGCACACCACCGGCGAGATCATCACGTCGCTGACATGCCGCGCCAGCGGCGCGCGCGACTGCTGGCGCTCCAGGTTGAACGTGGTGAGCAGGTCGCGTTCCGTCACCAGACCGACCAGATTCTGGCTTGCGTCCAGTACCGGCGCCTGACGCAGGCCGCGCCCGAGCAAGGTGCGCCAGGCGACCGAAGCCGAGGTGTCCGCGGCAACGACCAGCACATCGCGCGTCATGATCTGGCTGGCGAAAACGAGCGGGCCGCGTTCCGTCTCCATTTCGAGCATGTCCTGGTAAGGCTGCGCGGCAGTTTCGCGGCCACCTGCCTGGCCACCGCCGGGACGTCCTTCGAGCCGGGTGACATAGGTTGGCGCCGGTTCCTCGCCCTCCTGTGCAATCGCCCGCAGGCGGCGGGACGAATTGACACCCGGCAGCGCCGTAAGCTGTTCCAGCGTGCCGCGAAAATTCTGACCTGAAAGACCGTAAAGGGAAAACATGGCGCTGCCTCCGGCGGAGATACATCCAGCATAAACGGCGCGGCCACGTCGGCCAACCGTTCAGGCCCGGTGCTACGCCCCGACTGCGGTCAGCCGCGCGTATTCCAGAATGAACCACTTGTCGCCGATTTTCGGGAAGATCACCTTGATCTCGGATTCGGCGCCCTGGCCCTGGTAGGCGCCGACCACGCCTTCGCCGTATTTCGGGTGAATGACGCGGGCGCCGACCTTGTAGGGCAGATTGGCTTCGCGGCGCGACACCGGGCGCGGGTGGTAGTGCTCGACGCGGGCGGGCGGCACGACTACCGGTGCCGGCGGTTTGGTCCGGAACGACAACGAACGCACCAGGTTTTCCGGGATTTCCTGCAGGAACTGCGACGGCAGGTTGTAGCGGATCTGGCCGTGCAGCATGCGTTGCTGGGCGTGCGTCAGGTAGAGCTGGCGACGGGCGCGGGTGATGGCGACGTACATCAGGCGGCGTTCCTCTTCCAGGCCGTCGGTTTCGTTGCGGCTGTTTTCGTGCGGGAACAGGCCTTCTTCCAGGCCGGTGATGAACACGGTCTGGAACTCCAGCCCCTTGGCGGAATGCACGCTCATCAGTTGCACCGCGTCCTGGCCTTGGGCGGCGGCATGTTCGCCGGCTTCCAGCGCGGCATGGCCGAGGAAGGCTTCGAGCGATTGATCGTCGCTTTCCGTGGCGAAGGCGGCTGCGGCGTTGGCCAGTTCATTCAGGTTTTCGACGCGGTCTTCGCCGTCTTTTTCGTTCTTGTAGAACTCCAGCAAGCCGGAACGGGCGACGACATGCTCGACCTGTTCCATCAGCGGCAGGCCGACCGTCTCCTGCTTCAGACTCTCGATCAAGGTCACGAAGGGCGCGAACTTCTTGCCGGCCTTGCACGCCGCCGCCCACAGACTGACGCCGGCCGCGCGCGCTTCGGCGTCGACCGCGTCGAGGCCGCGCGCGCCGATACCGCGCGCCGGGAAATTGACCACGCGCAGGAAGGCGTTGTCGTCTTCCGGGAAGGCGGCGAGGCGCAGATAGGCCAGCGCGTGCTTGATTTCGGCGCGCTCGAAGAAGCGCTGGCCACCGTAGACGCGGTAGGGAATGCCGGCCGAGAACAAGGCGTGCTCGATGCTGCGCGATTGCGCGTTGGAGCGGTACAGTACGGCCTGGTCGATGTAGGCATCGCCGTCGCGGCGGCGTTGCTGGATTTCTTCCACCAGGAAACGCGCTTCCTCGTTGTCGTCGGCGGACTGGAAGTGGCGAATCAATTCACCCTGGCCGGCATCGGTCCACAAATCCTTGCCGAGACGGCCTTCGTTACGGCTGATCACCGCATTGGCAGCGTCGAGAATGACCGAGACGGAACGGTAGTTGCGGGTCAGCTTGATCGGGGCGGCAATGTTCAGGTCTTCCATCAACTGGCGCATGTTGCCGACATTGGCGCCGCGGAAGGCGTAGATCGACTGGTCGTCGTCGCCGACGGCGAAAAGCGCGCTGTCCGGGCCTTTCAGCAGCTGCAGCCAGAGATATTGCAGGCGGCTGGTGTCCTGGAATTCGTCGACCAGGATGTGGCGGAAGCGTTCTTGATAGTGCTCGCGCAGCAGCGCGTTGCGGCTGAGCAGTTCGTAGGCGCGCAGCAGCAGTTCGGCGAAATCGACGGCGCCTTCGCGGTGGATCTGCGCGTCGTACTCGGCGTAATACTCGACCAGATGCCGGCTGTAGGGGTCCCACGCTTCCACCTTGTCGGCGCGCAGGCCGGCTTCCTTGTTCTGGTTGATGAAGCTCTGCACCTTGCGCGGGTCGTACTTCTCGGTGTCGACATTGAGCGCGCGCAGCACGCGTTTGACGGCGGAAAGCTGGTCGGAGGAATCGAGGATAGTGAACAGTTGCGGCAGGCCGGCTTCGCGGTGATGCGTGCGCAGCAGCCGATTGCACAGGCCGTGGAAGGTGCCGACCCACATGCCGCGCGTGTTGATCGGCAACATCGAAGTCAGCCGTGTCAGCATTTCCTTCGCCGCCTTGTTGGTGAAGGTCACCGCCATCAATCCCATCGGGCTGACCTGATTCGTTTGGATCAGCCAGGCGATGCGGGTGGTGAGCACGCGGGTCTTGCCGGAGCCGGCGCCGGCCAGCACCAGCGCGGAAGCGGGGGCGGTAACGGCGGCGAGTTGGTCGGGATTCAGTGTCGAGAGGAGATCGGTCATAGCGGGCGATTATAGCGGCAGCCCTGCCGCGTCCCGCCGTGGCGGCCGGGTCAATCTTGGCGGGTGCGGCGATAGTCCGGCGAGGCGGCGTAAAATCGCGTCCATTTTTGTTATCGAGGCTTTGGCCATGGCTCAACCCAGTCAGCAAATCACCATTTATTACTTCGGCCATCTGGCGGAAATGTTGTTTCGCGAGAGCGAGTTCATGTTCCTGCCGCTCACCATCAAGGATGTGAAGGGACTGATGGCCCACTTGGCACGACGCGGCGACAACTGGCCGGAAATCTTCGAAAACCCGCGCGACACGATGAAGATCACCGTCAACAAACAATTCGCCGAACTGGATACGCCGATCAAGGGCGGCGACGAGATTGCCTTCGTGGCGTTCCAGATGAATTGAACAATGACCGTCACCCCGCCCCGGACACCCCCTTCCGGGGTGACTGCCAGGTTGGGGTCCAGTGCGTTGATCACGCCGAGTGTGAACGGCAATCAGATTAACGAACTGGATTCCGGCCTGCGCCGGGATGACGGCTCAAATTCCGCCATGCACCCTGCACTTTTCTACCTACTTGCCGCCCTGCTCGGCGCGCTGGCCACCTTGGGCTACGCGCCGATCGGCTGGTTTCCGCTGCCCATCGTGACGCTGGCCGGGTTGTTCTGGCTGCTGCGCGCGGCTGCACCCGGTCGCGCCTTCCTGCTTGGCTGGGCCTACGGTCTCGGCCTGTTTCTGAGCGGCGTGTCCTGGATCTACGTCAGCATTTCCACTTATGGCGGCATGCCGATGCCGCTCGCGGCGCTGGCGACCTTGCTGTTCTGCACGTTTGTCGCGTTGCTGCCGGCGCTGGCCTTGGGGCTGGGCGCGCGCCTGATGCAACCAGGCTGGGCGCGTATTGCGCTGGTGCTGCCCGCCGTATGGGCGCTGCAGGAATGGACGCGCGGCTGGCTGCTGACCGGCTTTCCCTGGCTGGCGCTGGGCTATTCGCAAGTCCCGTATAGCCCGCTCGCCGGCTACGCGCCGGTGCTGGGCGTGTATGGCGTCAGCCTGCTGGCGGCATTGTCGGCAGGCGCGCTGGCCGGGATCGGCAGACCACGCATCGCTTTCAGCTTTCTTGCCCTGCTCTGGCTGGGCGGCTGGGGCTTGCAACAAGTTGACTGGACCCAGCCGAGCGGCGCGCCGGTGTCGGTGGCGCTGCTGCAGGGCAATATTGCGCAGGAGATGAAGTTCCGCCCGGAGAAACTGGATGAGACGCTGCGCCATTACGCCCGCGCGGTGTTGAGCAGCGAGGCGAAGCTGATCGTGCTGCCGGAAACCGCACTACCGCTATTCCGCTCCGACATTCCGCTCGATTACCTGGCCATGCTGGGCGATCACGCCAAGGCGCGTGGCGGCGATGTGCTGCTCGGCGTGCCGGAAGACGATGGCCGCGATGAGCAGGGTCGCCCGCGCTATTTCAACGGTGTCGTCAGCATGGGCCGCTCCGCCGAAGGCCAATATCGCAAAGTGCATCTGGTACCTTTCGGCGAGTTCGTGCCGTTCGGCTTCCGCTGGGCGGTGGATCTGATGTCGATTCCGCTCGGCGACTTCACCCGCGGCGCGGCCGACCAACCCGCCCTGGCCGCAGCCGGCGAGAAACTGGCAGTCAACATCTGTTACGAGGACGTCTTCGGCGAAGAACGCATCCATGCCGCGCGCGACGCCACCTTGCTGGTCAACGTCAGCAACGACGCCTGGTTCGGCAACAGTTGGGCGCCGCGCCAGCATTTGCAGATCGGCGCCATGCGCTCGCTGGAAGCCGGCCGTTGGCAACTGCGCGCCAACAACACCGGCATCACCGCCATCCTCGACGACAAAGGCCGCGTGCGCGCGCAACTGGCGCCATTCACCACCGCGACGCTGAGCGGCATCGCGCAGGGCAGAACCGGCACGACGCCGTATCTGCTCTGGGGCAATTGGGCGTTCCTGGCGCTGCTTGCCGCCTTGCTCGCAGGAGGCCCACTTGCGGGCCGAATCGCGCGTACTGGAATGGCAGTTCGGCCCGCAAGCGGACCTCCTACGCGCTAGTTCACGTTATTTTCAACCTTCATTCATACCGTCGAAGAACATCATGAGCGAACCCATCCTGAACACCCCGATCCGCCTCACCCATCTTTCCCACGGCGGCGGCTGCGGCTGCAAGATCGCGCCGGCGGTGCTGGAAAAAATCCTTGCCGATTCGCCCTTCGGCAAAGGCCTGGGCAGCAGTTTTCCCGATCTGCTGGTCGGCATCGAATCGAGCGACGACGCGGCGGTTTGGAAGCTGAACGAAACGCAGGCCATCGTCGCCACCACCGACTTCTTCATGCCCATCGTCGACGATCCGTTCGAGTTCGGCCGCATCGCTGCGACCAACGCGATTTCCGACGTCTACGCCATGGGCGGCCAGCCGCTGTTCGCGCTGGCCCTGGTCGGCATGCCAATCGACAAGTTGCCGCATGAAACCATCCGCGCGATCCTGGCCGGCGGCGAGGCGGCGGCGCGAGCGGCAGGGATGCCGATCGCCGGCGGCCATTCCATCGACTCGCAGGAACCGATCTACGGCCTCGTCGCCATCGGCGTGGTCGACCCGCGCCGGATCAAGAAAAACAATGCCGGCCAGCCCGGCGACGTGCTGATTCTGGGCAAGGGCCTCGGCGTCGGCATCTTTTCGGCAGCGTTGAAGAAAGACGCGCTGCCGGCGGACGGCTACCGGGCGATGATCGCGTCCACCACGCAGCTCAATACGCCGGGCAGCGAGCTCGGCCTGATCGACGAAGTGCATGCGATGACCGATGTCACCGGCTTCGGTCTGCTCGGCCACGGCCTGGAACTGGCGCGCGGTTCGCAGTTGACCGTACGCATCGAATTCGCCCGGTTGCCGCTGTTGCCGGGCGCGGCCGAGTTGGCGCAGGCGGGTTTTGTGACCGGCGCCAGCACGCGCAACTGGGAAAGTTATGGCAACGGTGTGGAACTGTTCGAGGGCTGCGCCGACTGGCAGCAAGCCCTCCTGACCGACCCGCAAACCAGCGGCGGTCTGCTGGTGGCGTGCGCGCCGGAAGCGGTGGCGGCAGTGCTCGGCGTGTTCCAGCGCCACAATTTCGAACATGCCGTCGTGATCGGCGAACTGCAGGCCGGGCCGGCGCTGGCAAGGGTCGTGGCTTAGGCGTCCGGCTCAGACGATGCCGTGCGCAGCCGCGATGCGG
Organism: Hydrogenophilaceae bacterium; assembly: GCA_031426735.1. GTDB lineage: Bacteria > Pseudomonadota > Gammaproteobacteria > Burkholderiales > Thiobacillaceae > PFJX01. The sequence goes on from JASJPK010000129.1 coordinate 10,734, forward strand.
TGCAGTTCCGGCGTTGCCAGGCCGGCCACGTCGGCATGATGCAGCGCGCGCTGCAGCCGCGAGGGCGCCGAACGGCCGGCGCAGGCATGGTGCGGATCGGCGGCGATGCCTTCGAGCAAACCGGCCAGCATGCCGGCGCGTTCGAAAGTCTGGCCAGCCAGCCAGTCCTGTACATCGAGCACTTCGTTCGCCACCGCTTCGAGCAGCACCCGGTGTTGGTCGCGTAGCGTGCCCACATCGCCGGCGCCATGGCTGCAGCCATCCAGGCCGGCAATGTTGGTGGTGAGGATGTACAGGTTCTTGCGCACCAGTTCCCACTGCAGGCTGTCGGCGTCGGCCAGGAGGCGCGCCGGCAAGTCGATGGCGGCCAGAGCGGCAATCAGACGCACCGCTTCCGGGCCGTAAACCGGCGAGGCGAGCAAGGCCTTGGCATCCTTGCCGACCTTCTTTTCAAACCAGACCGAGATCACCGTCGGATTTTCGATGCCATGCGCTTGCCAATCGCGCGGAAGCAGTTCGTTCTGCAGCAGGCCGATGCGGTCGCGCCAGGTTTCCGGCAGTTCCGACAGCACCGGGTGCAGGTCGCTTTCGGCGACGGAAATCATGACCAGATCGGGCTGCGGCCAACGCGCCGCGACTTCCTCCAGGTCATCGCCGCGATTCACCGGCACGACGATATGGCCGCTTTTCAGCAAGCCGCCGGCGAGAACCCGACCGAGTTGGCCCAATCCGATCACGACCACGACTTTTTCCATGTTTCCCTCCGAATTTGTTGGCGCACTGGGCGACGCCATTGCGTGCCGGATTGTAGGCGGCTTCCGGGCAATCGCTTATTCCGACTAGAATTGTCGGGTTTAATCAACCTGGAGATTTCGATGTCTGTCGCCGCCCCCACCATTGCGTCCTTCATGCCGCCGCAACGCACCTTGATGGGCCCCGGCCCGTCCGATGTGCCGCAACGCATCCTCGCTGCCATGGCGCGGCCGACCATCGGCCATCTCGATCCCGCCTTCACGGACATGATGGAGCAGACCAAGACACTGCTGCGTTACGCCTTCCAGACCGAGAACAAGCTGACTTTCCCGGTCTCCGGCCCGGGTTCGGTCGGCATGGAGACCTGTTTCGTCAATCTGGTCGAACCGGGCGACAAGGTCGTCGTCTGCAACAACGGCGTGTTCGGCGGTCGCATGCTGGAAAACGTCAAACGCTGCGGCGGCGTGGCGGTGGTGGTGGAGGACGCCTGGGGTCGGGCGGTCGACCCGGCCAAGGTGGCAGCGGCCTTCGCCGCTCATCCGGATGCAAAACTGCTCGCCTTCGTGCATGCCGAAACCTCCACCGGCGCGCAATCCGATGCCGCCACGCTGGCCTCCATTGCCCGCAAGCATGGCGCGCTGACGATCATGGATTGCGTGACATCGCTCGCCGGCACGCCGGTATTGATCGATGAATGGGGCATCGACGCGGCCTATTCCGGCAGCCAGAAATGCCTGTCGTGCACGCCGGGTTTGTCGCCGGTAACCTTCTCCGAACGCGCCATCGAAAAGGTGCGCGCGCGCAAAACACCGGTGCAAAGCTGGTTCATGGACCTGAATCTGGTGCTGGGTTACTGGAGCGGCGAAGGCAAGCGCACCTATCACCACACCGCGCCGATCAATCCGCTCTACGGCCTGCACGAGGCATTGGTCATGCTGGCCGAGGAAGGTATCGAGAACGCCTGGGCGCGGCATCGGGCCATGCACGAACAACTCAAGAACGGATTGGAAAAGCTGGGACTGAGTTTCGTGGTGCCGGCCGACGAACGCTTGCCGCAACTCAATTCGGTCAACCTGCCGGCCGGCATCGACGACGCTGCCTGCCGCGCTCGTCTGCTGACGGAATTCAATCTGGAAATCGGCGCCGGCCTGGGCGCGCTGGCCGGCAAGATCTGGCGTATCGGCCTGATGGGCGCTTCCGCCCGCCAGGAAAACGTCGACTATTGCCTGAAGGCGTTGGCCGCCGTGCTGGGCAGGTAATCAGCGCTCGAGCAAACCGGCCTTGTCCGGTTTGCCGTTCCAGGCATCGGCATCCGGCAGCGCATCCTTCTTCTCGGTGATCACCGGCCACACCTTGGCCATTTCGGCATTGAGCGCGATGAATCGATGCTGGTCCGTCGGCACATCGTCTTCCGGGAAGATCGCCAGGGCGGGGCATTCGGATACGCACAGGTTGCAATCGATACATTCCTCCGGATCGATCACCAGAAAATTCGGCCCCTCGTGAAAGCAATCCACCGGGCATACTTCGACGCAATCGGTGTATTTGCATTTGATGCAGTTTTCCG
>JASJPK010000130.1:0-12468 GCA_031426735.1 Hydrogenophilaceae bacterium
CGCCGAAAGCGGTTTGCAGATAAGGCTGCACGTGTTGCGAGAACAGCGGCGCAAACACGAACAGGCCCCAAATACCGTAAATGATCGATGGCACGCCGGCCAGCAACTCAATGGCGGTGCCAAGCGGACGGCGCATCCAGGCTGGACAGGTTTCAGTGAGAAACAGGGCAATGCCGAAGCTGACCGGCACGGCGATGATCAGCGCAATGACCGAAGTCACCACAGTGCCGTAGATGGCGCTGAGCGCACCGAACTGCTCCTCAGGCACGTTCCAGACATTGGTCCAGATAAACGCGGGACCGAACTCCTTGAATACCGGCATCGCTTCGATCGCCAAGGAGATCAGGATGCCGACCAGCGCCGCCAGAACGATGAAGGCGAACAGAAGGGTTATCTGATGGAAGATCGCGTCCTGGATCTTGAATTTCCGGACCTGACGGGCATGCAGGTCGGTTGGGGTCGTCGCTACGCTCATTGCGATCTGTCCTGATTGGTTTGGGCTCTCTCCGCAAAGCCCCTCTTCATAAGGGGACTTGCGGAGAAAGTTCGGGCGCGGGAGAGGTTACCCTCCCGCGCCCGAACCGACAAAGCGCCGATTTACTTGATGTTCTTCATTTCGGCTTCAACCATCTTCACGACGCTGGCGGGCAGCGGCACGAAGCCCAGGTCTTCGGCCATCTTCTGGCCGTTGTTCAGAGACCAGGAGAAGAAATCGACCACGCCCTTCTGGCGGACGGCATCCGCGCCTTTTTCATAGGCCAGGATGTAGGTCGCGCTGGTGATCGGCCAGGCGTTCTTGTGGGACTGGTCAAGCAGGTCGGGTGCCATGCCCTTGACCTTGAAGTTGGCGCCGGCTGCGGCATCGGCCACGGCATCCTGATTAGGAACGATGTAGTTGCCGGCCTTGTTCTTCAGCGCGACGAAGTTCATCTTGTTTTTCATTGCATCGGCGATATCGACATAGCCGATGGTGCCGGCGATCTTCTGCACGTTGGCGGCGACGCCCGGGTTTCCCTTGCCACCGATGCCGTTGGCCGGCCAGTTGCCGGTGTTGCCGGCGCCAACCTCACGCATGAAAGCCATCGACTGCTTGGCCAGGTAGTTGGTGAAAGCATAGGTGGTGCCGGAACCGTCGGAACGATGCGACACGGTGATGGCCAGATCGGGCAGCTTGAGACCAGGGTTCAGCTTGGCAATGGCGGGGTGGTTCCACTTGGTGACAGCGCCACGGAAAATGTCAGCGGCGGTGGGTCCATCCAGCTTCAGTTTGCCGGATTCGATACCAGGCACGTTGATCACGATGGTCACGCCACCCATCACGGTCGGCACTTGCGTCAGCCCCGCTGCATCCAGATCGGCTTCCTTGACCGGGGCATCTGTGCCGCCGAAATCGACGGTCTTGGCCTTGATCTGCTTAACGCCACCGGAAGAACCAATGCCTTGATAATTCACTTGATTGCCGGTAGCCGCCTTGTAGGCTTCAGCCCACTTGGAATAGACGGCATAGGGGAAAGTCGCGCCGGCGCCGGTGATGTCGACGGCCAGTGCGGACAAACTCAGGGACATGGCAGCGGCCAGGGTGGACAGCTTCAGCAGAGTACGCGTTGTGTTCATGTTCAGTCTCCAGACAGATACGCTTTGGTTAATGACCGTCACAGCTTATCCACCAAATATTACAGGCCTGTGACAACTGTAATAAATCACCTGACCGTGACGGAGACTCACAGAGGTATCAAGGCGCAGTACAGGGTGAAAGCCATAAGAGGTAGAACTGAAGAAAATGCTTTACAACGTGGCTACTGCCAACGCTATACCCCGGCCGCCACCTTTACCGCGTTGACAATGTGCTCTGCCGTACGCTTGACCTGCGCTTCATCGCGGCCTTCCACCATGACCCGGATCAGCGGCTCGGTGCCCGATGCACGCAGGACGACACGTCCGCTATCGCCCAGTTCCGCTTCCACTTCGGCCACCGCCTTGGCCACGCCGACATCGCCGTCGGTCTTGAATCCCCTGGCGACGCGCACGTTGAGCAATATCTGCGGATAAGCTGGGCAATCGCGGGTGTAATCCGCCAGTGACCGCCCTGAACCGCGCAATGCCGCCAACACCTGCAGCGCGGAGACGATGCCGTCGCCGGTCGTGTGCTTGTCCAGACACAGGATGTGGCCGGAAGCTTCGCCACCGAGCAGCCAGCCGTGCTGCTGCATGAGTTCCAGCACATAGCGGTCGCCCACCTTGGCGCGCTTGAAATCACAGCCCAATGCCTTCAACGCCAGTTCGGCGCCCAGGTTGGTCATCAGCGTGCCGACCACGCCGCCATTGAGGGAGCCGCTTTCCTTGCGATAGCGGGCGATGGCGTAGATCAGCTTATCGCCATCCATGACCAGGCCGGTCGCGTCGGTCATCATCAAGCGGTCGCCATCGCCATCGAGCGCGATGCCGACATCGGCGCGATGTTTGCGCACGGCGCGAGACAAGGCATCGGTATGGGTAGCGCCGCATTCCTTGTTGATGTTCATGCCGTTGGGTTCGTTGCCGATGGCGATCACATCCGCGCCCAGTTCATGGAAGACATGTGGCGCAATGTGATAACCGGCGCCATTGGCGCAATCGACCACGATGCGCATGCCGCGCAGGTCCATGTCGGTCGGGAACGTGCTCTTGCAGAATTCGATATACCGCCCGGCGGCATCGTCCACCCGCTTGACGCGACCCAACTGCTTCGACGAAGCGGTCTTCATCGGTTGGTCGAGCGCCGCTTCGATGGCCAATTCGACTTCATCCGGAAGTTTCGTACCACGCGCCGAGAAAAACTTGATGCCGTTATCTTCATACGGATTGTGCGAGGCGGAAATCACCACGCCGGCCTGCAAACGCAGTGCGCGGGTCAGATAGGCCACCCCCGGCGTCGGCATCGGCCCGGTCAGCCGCACATCGACCCCTGCCGCCGTGAGGCCGGCTTGCAGGGCCGATTCCAGCATGTAGCAAGAGATGCGCGTGTCCTTGCCGATCAGCACAGCCGGGTGTTCGCCGTGCAGCGCATCGTGTTCCGCTGCGACCAGCACTTTGCCGGCGGCGTAGCCCAGGCGCATCGCGAAATCCGGGGTGATCGGTTCTTCACCCACCTTGCCGCGCACACCATCGGTGCCGAAATACTTCCTGCTCATCGTTTTTCTCCCAATTGATGCCACAAAAGAATTGCTTCCACGGTTTCCCGCACATCATGCACACGCACCACGGCAGCGCCCTGCTGGATCGCGAGCAAGGCGGCAATGACGCTGGGCAGCAGGCGGTCTTCCGTCGCGCGCCCGGTCAACGCCCCCAGGAAGGACTTACGCGACACGCCCGCCAGCACCGGCGCCATATCGGCCAGGCCTGCAAGATTCTTGAATAACGCCAGGTTGTGCGCCAGCGTCTTGCCGAAGCCGAAGCCAGGATCGATCAATATTCGCGCCGGATCGATTCCGGCCGCCTGCGCAGCCTCCAGGCGCTGACGCAGATAGCCGGCCACGTCGCCGACCACGTCTTCGTAAACCGGGTTGACCTGCATGCTCGGTGGCAAGCCGCGCATATGCATCAGACATAAACCGCAGGTGGAATCCGACACCGCCCGCAGCGCTCCTGGCGCTTCGAAACCATGTACGTCGTTGATCATGTCGGCCCCGGCCGCCAACGCCGCGGCCATGACTGCCGGCTTCATGGTGTCGACGGAAAGCGCCACTTCCGCACTGCGCAAGCCTTCGAGCACGGGCAGGACACGCGCAATTTCCTCTTCGGCGCTGACCGGCGCACTACCAGGACGCGTCGACTCGCCACCGATGTCGAGAATATGCGCGCCCTCGTCTTTCAGTTTCAGGCCGTGCGCAATCGCACGCTCCGCCGAAAAATAGCGGCCGCCATCGGAAAAGGAGTCGGGCGTGACATTGACGATCCCCATGACCAGCGGTTGCGCCAGGGAGAAGTGGAAACGACCGCATTGAAACGTGGACATGGAATCGACCTGAACGTAAGGCTGGCTGTTGCCGCAAACGATCAGGGGCGGCCAAAGCCGCCCCTGATCGTCATACTGCAACGCGTTGAATCAAGCCTCTTCGGCCGGCGTAACCGTCGGCGCCGGAGCGCTCGGCGGCGGATTGCCGACGCTGCTGACCGGCGGCGTCACCGGCTTCGGCGGATGCGGCTCGGTGCCCGCCATGATGGCGTCGATCTGGTCTGCGTCGATGGTCTCCCATTCCAGCAGCGCGCGCGTCATGCGTTCCACCTTGTCGCGGTTGTCTTCCAGAATCTTGCGCGCCAGCGCGTATTGCTCGTCGATGATGCGACGCACCTCGTTATCCACCTTGCGCATGGTTTCCTCGGATACGCTCTTGTGAGTTGTAACCGAGCGGCCCAGGAAAATCTCGCCTTCTTCTTCGCCGTAAACCATCGGCCCCAGCGCATCCGACATGCCCCACTGCGTCACCATGCGGCGCGCCAGATCGGTCGCGCGCTGGAAGTCGTTGGAAGCGCCAGTGGTCATCTGGTTCATGAACAACTCTTCCGCGATGCGGCCACCGAACAACACGGCGATGGTCGACAACAAACGGGTACGGTCCTGGCTGTAACGATCTTCCGTCGGCAACTGCATGGTGACGCCAAGCGCGCGTCCACGCGGGATGATGGTGACCTTATGCACCGGGTCGGTCTTCGGCATCACCTTGGCCACCACGGCGTGGCCAGACTCGTGATAGGCGGTGTTCTTGCGTTCTTCCTCCGGCATGATCATCGAGCGACGTTCGGCACCCATCATGATCTTGTCCTTGGCGCGCTCGAAATCCTCCATGTCGACCACGCGCTTGTTCGAGCGCGCGGCGAACAGGGCCGCCTCGTTGACCAGATTGGCGAGATCGGCGCCGGAGAAGCCCGGCGTGCCGCGCGCGATGATGTCGGCCTTGACGTCCTGACTCATCGGAACTTTGCGCATATGCACCAGCAGGATCTGTTCGCGGCCGCGGATGTCCGGCAACGGCACCACGACCTGCCGGTCGAAACGTCCAGGCCGCAATAGCGCCGGGTCGAGCACATCGGGACGGTTGGTGGCGGCGATGACGATGACGCCGACCGTGGCTTCGAAGCCGTCCATTTCCACCAGCAGCTGATTCAGCGTCTGCTCACGCTCGTCGTTGCCGCCGCCCATGCCGGCGCCGCGCTGGCGACCGACTGCATCGATTTCGTCGATGAAGATGATGCACGGCGATTGTTTCTTGGCCTGCTCGAACATGTCGCGCACCCGCGCCGCGCCGACGCCGACGAACATTTCGACGAAATCGGAACCGGAAATCGAGAAGAACGGGACTTTCGCCTCACCCGCGATGGATTTCGCCAGCAAGGTCTTGCCGGTACCGGGCGAGCCGACCATCAGCACGCCGCGCGGAATGCGCCCGCCCAATTTCTGGAAACGGGACGGATCGCGCAGGAATTCGACCAGTTCGCCGACCTCCTCCTTGGCCTCGTCGCAACCGGCGACATCGGCGAAAGTCACCAGGTTACTGTCCTGATCGAGCAGGCGCGCCTTGCTCTTGCCGAAGGAGAACGCGCCGCCTTTGCCACCACCTTGCATCTGGCGCATGAAGAAGACCCAGACTCCGATCAGCAACAGCATCGGGAACCATGACACGAAGATGCTCATCAGCATGGACGGCTCTTCTTCCGGTTTCGCTTCAACCTGAACGCCGGCCTTGAGCAGATCGGAAACCAGCCACGGGTCGGACGGCGCATAAGTCGAGAAACGCCGGCCATCGACACCGACGCCGCGCAGCACATGGTTCTCTATCGTGACCTTGGCCACCTGTCCCTGCCGCACCTGTTCGATGAAGGTGGAATAGTCGATCTGTGACTGCACCGCCTGCCGCGTGTTGAACTGGTTGAACACCGTCATCAGCACCAGCGCGATCACCAGCCAGATACCGACATTTTTGAAAAGATTATTCAAGTTGACTCCTTTGCGACTCGACTGCCGCAGTCGGGGGTGAAGTTAGACTAATTCCGGCTCGGGTTCAATCGAGTCGGACGCCTTCAGTCCACGGCCCAGCAAATACACTTCGCGACTGCTATCGCGCGAAGCTTTCGGCTTGCGAACAACCACTGATTTGAAAATAGCCCGCATCTGTTTCATGAAATCCTCGAATCCGGCGCCCTGAAATACCTTGACCAGAAAAACCCCTTCCGGTTTCAACCAGTCGGCGGAAAACTCCAGTGCCAGTTCGGCAAGGTAATAAATGCGTGCCTGATCCGATACAATCACACCGGTGATATTGGGTGCCATATCGCTTAATACAAGATCAGCCTTGCTGCCATGCAGACGTTGCACCAACTCGGTCAAAGTGGCTTGCTCGGTAAAGTCGCCCTGCAGGAAATCGACACCATTTAGACCCGTCATTTCCAGCAAATCGATGCCGACGATGCGTCCCTGGCCTTTCATCCGCTCCAGCGCGACCTGGCACCAACCGCCCGGTGCGCAACCGAGATCGACCAACGCCGTGCCGGGTTTCAACAGTCGATCCCGATCGTCGATTTCCATCAATTTGTAAGCCGAACGCGAACGATAGCCCTGCTCGACCGACTGCTTCACGTAGAAATCATTGACGTGGCGCTGGTGCCAGACGCGACTTTTAGCTTGCCGTTTCACTGTTTACACCTCATGGACTACTATCGCCCCCTTTTTCCGCCCCGATGACAGGAACGCGAATGCTCGAATTAACTGTGGAACAGCGCAAATATCTAAAAGCGCAGGCGCATGCCCTGAAACCCGTGGTCATGATCGGATCGCAAGGCCTCAGCGAGGCGGTGATCAAGGAAGCTGAACGCGCCATTGCTGCCCATGAACTGATCAAGATACGCGTTTTGGGGGATGAGCGCGATGCACGCGAGGCTTATCTGGCGCAATTATGTGAGGCGCTGAACGCAGCACCGGTGCAACATATCGGCAAATTGTTGTTGATCTATCGGCCGGCGCTGAAACCGAAGTTGCAACTACCTTGAGTGCTGCTTGGCCACCAGGGCCAGGCCCAGCAGGCTCTGAATCAGATATACGATGCTGGAAACCCCGTGCCAGGTTGCGAAGCGGTCTCTGAACAGGGATTCCATGACATCCTTGGGCATCGCAGCCTCCTTCAGTTGCACCAGGATGGGCTGGATGCCGAAATGGCCTGCCAAGGTCAGCAACAGCATCAGCAGGACAATCCAGAAAAACCCCTGCTTCAATGCATCGGCGCCAAAGCGCGCAAAGCGGAACATCGCCAACCAGACCGCGCAGATCATTCCGACCCAGGCCATCGCGGTGAACATCTTGCCGGCCAACATGCCGGCCAGCATGCGGTCTTCCAGGTTGTAGAACAACATGGGCGCAGCCAGATAGCCCACTGCCCACAGCCCGCCGACCCAGAGCGTAATCGCCCAGGCCGCGAGAAGATCGGGAAGACGTTTCACGTCAGATGTAGTGGACGTCGACGATTTCGTAATGACGCAAGCCGCCCGGGGCATGCACATCGGCGACATCGCCGGCGTATTTGCCGATCAGCGCACGCGCGATGGGCGAGCTGACGGAAATCATGCCGGATTTGATATCGGCTTCATCGTCGCCGACGATCTGATATCGAACTTCGTCGCCGGTTTCGGCATCGACCAGTTCCACGGTAGCGCCAAACACCACGCGACCTTCCACGTCCAGATGGCGCGGATCGATGATTTGCGCATTGGCCAGCTTGCCTTCGAGATCCTTGATGCGCCCCTCGATGAAACCCTGCTTTTCCTTTGCCGCGTCGTATTCGGCATTTTCCGAAAGATCGCCATGCGAACGCGCTTCCGCAATGGCAGCGATAACACTGGGACGTTCCACGCTTTTCAGGCGTTGCAGTTCATTGCGCAACTTCTCCGCGCCGACCACCGTCAGGGGGACTTTAATCATTTTGGCAAACCTCGATTCAGTGCAGACGCTTGTGCAGTTCTTGTAAGGAATAGACGGTAATTTCCCGTCGCTCCTGCATGCCGAGGCACGCGGCCTTGCCGCCCGCCAACGTCGTGAAATAGGGAATATTCTGGCTGAGAGCGGCAGCGCGTATGGCAAAGGAATCTTTTACCGCACGCTTGTCCTCGACCACATTGATGATCAACTGGATTTCCTTGTTCTTGATCATGTCGACAATGTGCGGCCGGCCTTCTGCCACCTTGTTGACACGCGTCACCGGTACACCGGCCTCTTCGATCGCCTTGGCGGTACCGCGGGTGGCAAACAGTTTGAAACCAAGATCGTGCAATCGGGCAGCGATCTCGGCCACATGCGGATGCTCCGGGTTGCGTACGGAAACGAATACGTTGCCTTGGCGCGGCAATTTGACGCTGGCGGCGTACTGCGATTTCAGGAAGGCTTCGCCAAAAGTCTCGCCGACCCCCATGACCTCGCCAGTCGACTTCATCTCCGGTCCGAGTAGAGAATCGACGCCGGGGAATTTGCGGAACGGGAAAACCGCTTCCTTGACCGAGAAGTAAGGCGGAACGATTTCATGCACCGCACCTTGCGACTTCAAAGATTGCCCCACCATGCAGCGTGCAGCGATCTTGGCGAGTTGACGCCCGGTCGCCTTGGACACATAAGGCACCGTCCGCGAGGCGCGTGGGTTGACCTCAAGGACATAGACGACCGCGTCGTCACCGTGCCCCTTGATCGCGAACTGCACGTTCATCAGGCCGACCACACCGAGCGCCTTTGCCATCGCAACCGTTTGCTGCCGCAATACATCCTGAATCGCGGCAGACAGACTATACGGCGGCAGCGAACAGGCGGAATCGCCTGAGTGCACGCCTGCCTGCTCGATGTGCTCCATGATGCCGCCGAGGAGAACGTCCTCGCCATCGCACAGCGCATCGACATCGACCTCGATCGCATCGTTCAGGAAACGATCCAGCAACACCGGTGAATCATTCGACACCTTCACCGCTTCACGCATATAGCGCTGCAAATCGGCTTCTTCACGCACAATCTCCATCGCGCGGCCACCCAACACATAGGAGGGGCGCACGACCAGGGGATAGCCGATCTCGGCGGCCAGGCGCAAAGCTTCGTCTTCCGCCCGCGCGGTCCGGTTCGGCGGCTGCAACAAGCCCAGATCGTTGATCATGATCTGGAAGCGCTCGCGATCTTCGGCGCGGTCGATGGCGTCGGGCGTCGTGCCGATGATGGGGACGCCGTATTTCTCCAGATCGCGCGCCAGTTTCAACGGCGTCTGACCGCCATACTGAACGATTACGCCTACCGGCTTCTCGATGCGGACGATTTCGAGCACATCTTCCAGCGTCAACGGCTCGAAGTAGAGCCGATCCGAAGTGTCGTAATCAGTTGAAACTGTCTCCGGGTTGCAGTTGACCATGATGGTTTCGTAGCCGTCTTCGCGCATGGCCAAGGCCGCATGCACACAGCAATAATCGAACTCGATACCCTGGCCGATGCGATTCGGGCCGCCCCCAAGAACCATGATTTTCTTGCGGTCCGTCGGGTGCGCTTCGCATTCCTCTTCATAAGAAGAATAAAGATAAGCGGTCGACGTGGCGAACTCGGCGGCGCAAGTATCCACACGCTTATAGACCGGATGCACTTCGAGTTCCCACCGTTTGGCACGCACGCTGTGCTGGTCGGTACCCAGCAGCTTGGCCAGCCGTCGATCAGAGAAACCGTTGCGCTTGAGCACAAACAATTCATCACGACTCAGGTCAGCCAGACAACGCCCTTTCAAAACTATCTCCTGCCTCACCAGATCTTCAATCTGCGCAAGAAACCACGGATCGATTTTGCTGATGCGCTGAATATCCGCAAAGCTCATGCCCAAACGGAAGGCATCCGCGACAAACCAGAGACGCTCTGCCCCAGGATTGCCCATTTCCGCCTTGATCTCGTCCTGATCGGTTGATTTCTCATCGAGGCCATCGACGCCCGTTTCCAGACCACGCAACGCCTTCTGCAGGGATTCCTGCATGGTACGACCTATCGCCATCACCTCGCCGACCGACTTCATTTGAGTCGTTAGCCGGTCGTTGGCCTGGGGAAACTTTTCGAACGCGAATCGCGGTATTTTGGTGACCACATAATCGATGGATGGCTCGAACGAAGCCGGTGTCGCACCCCCGGTAATCTCGTTCTTCAGTTCATCCAGCGTGTATCCGACGGCCAGCTTGGCTGCCACCTTGGCAATGGGAAAACCGGTCGCCTTCGAAGCCAGCGCTGAAGAGCGCGAAACGCGCGGATTCATTTCGATCACGACAATACGGCCATTGTCCGGATTGATCGCGAACTGCACATTGGAACCGCCGGTATCGACGCCGATCTCGCGCAGTACGGCGATCGAGGCATTGCGCAGAAGTTGATACTCGCGATCCGTCAACGTCTGCGCCGGTGCTACGGTAATCGAGTCACCGGTATGCACACCCATCGGATCAAGGTTCTCGATAGAGCAGATGATGATGCAATTGTCGGCATGGTCACGAACTACCTCCATCTCGAACTCTTTCCAGCCGATCAGGGATTCCTCGATCAACAACTCACGAGTCGGAGAAGCCTCCAGACCACCTTCGCAGATGGTGACAAACTCCTCCATGTTGTAAGCAATACCGCCGCCGCTCCCCCCCATCGTAAAAGACGGACGGATAATCGTCGGAAATCCAATGCCAGCCTGAATCTGGATCGCCTCTTCCAGACTGTGCGCCAGCGAAGATCGGGGATTGGCGAGTCCAATCCTTGCCATCGCCTGCTTGAATTTCTCTCGGTCCTCGGCCTTGTCGATTGCTTCACGCGAGGCGCCGATCAACTCGACCCCGTACTTTTCCAGAACGCCGAACTTGGCCAGATCGAGTGCGCAATTCAGCGCAGTTTGACCACCCATCGTCGGCAATATCGCATCTGGCCGTTCCTTCTCGAGGATGCGCTCAACGGTCTGCCAATTGATCGGCTCGATATAGGTTGCATCGGCCATCTCCGGATCGGTCATGATCGTGGCCGGGTTCGAGTTGACCAGAATGACTCGATACCCTTCTTCGCGCAAAGCCTTGCAGGCCTGCGCGCCGGAGTAATCGAATTCACAAGCCTGACCGATGACAATCGGACCCGCGCCGATGATGAGTACTGAATTTATGTCAGTGCGTTTAGGCATGCCGCGCCTTGTTTTCTTGCATCAATTTGATGAAACGATCGAATAGGTAACTGACATCATGCGGACCCGGACTGGCCTCTGGATGCCCCTGAAAACTGAATGCAGGAACATCGGTCCGTTCGATTCCCTGCAACGAGCCATCAAATAACGAAATGTGTGTAACACGCAAATTATCTGGGAGCGTTGCCATATCCACCGCGAACCCATGATTCTGGCTGGTGATCATCACGCGCTTTGTATCCAGATCCTGGACCGGGTGATTCCCGCCGTGATGGCCAAATTTCATCTTTACAGTGCGCGCCCCGGAGGCCAATCCCAGCAACTGATGACCTAGGCAGATTCCGTATGTCGGCACGCGAGCGGCAAGAATTTCCTGAATAGCGCGAATAGCATAGTCGCAAGGCTCCGGATCGCCCGGCCCATTCGAAAGGAATACGCCATCTGGCTGCATCGCAAGTACCTCAGCAGAACTTGTTTCGGCAGGCACCACAGTAACCCTGCAGCCGCGATCGATCAGCATCCGCAAAATGTTATGTTTGACCCCGAAATCATAGGCAACCACGTTGAAAACAGATGAATTGGGAGCGCGGAATCCATTTCCCAAACTCCATTCGCCTTGCGTCCACGCATGTGATTGCGCGCAGGAGACCACCTTTGCAAGATCAAGGCCATTCATGCTTGGGCAAGCTTTAGCATGCTCAAGCGCAACCTCCTCATTAACCTCGCCAGCCATAATGCAACCGTTTTGCGCACCCTTTTCCCGTAATAGACGCGTCAGTTTGCGTGTATCAATGCCAGCGATGGCAACCACACCACGCGCAAGCAAGTACTCGGGTAAGGTTTGATTCATACGAAAATTACTTGCCAACAACGGCAGGTCTCGAATGATCAAACCGGCAGCGTGAATACCGGATGACTCTTCATCTTCCGTATTGGCACCAACATTGCCAATGTGAGGGTAAGTCAGAGTGACAATCTGTCGACAATAGGATGGGTCCGTCAGGATTTCTTGATAGCCAGTCATCGAGGTGTTGAATACGACCTCTCCGACGCCAATACCACTGGCGCCAATGCCATAGCCACGGAAAACCGTACCATCCGCCAGAACAAGTATCGCAGGAACGAACGCAGACAAGATAACCCCTGGTCCAGATGTGACAAGCGGGACGGACTTACGTCCATCCCGCTTAATTAAAAAGTGTTTGCAATTATACGTTTATGGAACCACCGCCTCAAGGGAGTCGCTGGTGCAGAATTACAAATAGAAACGCCCCATCGAAGATGGGGC
>JASJPK010000131.1:0-8030 GCA_031426735.1 Hydrogenophilaceae bacterium
TGCCGGCATCGATCTTGTGCTCGCCCTTGACGATGTTTTCGTACACCTTGGTGCGGCCGGTGACGTCGTCCGACTTGACAGTCAGCATCTCCTGCAAGGTGTAAGCGGCGCCGTAGGCTTCCAAGGCCCAGACTTCCATCTCGCCGAAACGCTGGCCACCGAACTGCGCCTTGCCGCCCAGCGGTTGCTGAGTCACCAGCGAGTACGGACCGGTGGAACGGGCGTGCATCTTGTCGTCGACCAAGTGATGCAGCTTCAGCACATGCATGATGCCGACAGTAACCGTGCGATCGAACGGCTCGCCGCTACGACCGTCATAGAGCTGCACCTGCGTCTTGGCCGGCGTGAAACCGACTTGTTTGGTGCGCGGATCGTCGTCCGGATAGGCGAGGTCGAGCATAGTCTTGATTTCTTCCTCGGAGGCGCCGTCGAACACCGGCGTCGCAAACGGCACACCCTTGGTCAGATTGCCCGCCATTTCCATTATCTCGGCGTCAGTCAGACCCTTGATGTCCTCCTGCTTGCCGGACGCGTTGTAGACCTTGTCGAGGAATTTGCGCATTTCCGAAGCCTTGGCCTGCGCTTGCAGCATGCCATTGATGCGCTCGCCGAGACCGCGCGCCGCCCAGCCCAGATGGGTTTCGAGAATCTGACCGACGTTCATCCGTGACGGCACGCCCAACGGGTTCAGTACGATATCCACCGGCGTACCGTCCGCCATGAACGGCATGTCTTCAACCGGTACGATCTTGGAGATCACACCCTTGTTACCGTGCCGGCCGGCCATCTTGTCGCCCGGTTGCAAGCGGCGCTTGACCGCCAGATAAACCTTGACCATCTTGATCACGCCAGGCGGCAACTCGTCGCCCTGGGTCAGTTTCTTCTTCTTGGTTTCCAGCATGCGACCGAACTCGGCGCGCTGCTTTTCGAGCGACTCCTGGATGCCTTCCATCTGGCGGGCCAGATCTTCGTCGGCAATCCGGATATCGAACCAGTCGTGCGGGCTCATGCTGTCAAGATATTCGCCAGAGACTTCCGCGCCCTTGGCCAGCTTCTTGGGGCCGCCCTTGGCGCTCTTGCCGAGCAGCATGCGACGCATCCGCGAGAAGGCGTCTTCTTCGACGATGCGCATCTGATCGGCCAAGTCCTTCGAATACTTGCGCAGCATTTCGTCGATGATTTCATTGGCGCGACTATCGCGCTCGATACCTTCGCGCGTGAACACCTGGACATCGATCACCGTGCCGCTCATGCCGGTCGGCACGCGCAACGAGGTGTCCTTCACGTCGGAAGCCTTCTCGCCGAAGATGGCACGTAGCAATTTCTCTTCCGGCGTCAGCTGGGTTTCGCCCTTCGGCGTCACCTTGCCGACCAGCACGTCGCCGGCCTGGACTTCGGCACCGACGTGCACGATACCCGCCTCGTCCATGCGGCCCATCTGCAACTGCGACAGACTAGAAATATCGCGGGTGATTTCTTCCGGCCCCAACTTGGTGTCGCGCGCAACCAGCGACAACTCTTCGATGTGAATGGAGGTATAGCGATCTTCGGCCACCACGCGCTCGGAGATCAGGATCGAGTCTTCGAAGTTGTAACCGTTCCACGGCATGAAGGCGACCAGCATGTTCTGGCCCAAAGCCAGCTCACCCTTGTCGGTCGAAGCACCGTCGGCAATCACGTCGCCCTTGGCGATCTTGTCGCCCAGGCGCACGAGCGGACGCTGGTTGATGTTGGTGTTCTGGTTGGAACGCTGATACTTGGTCAACGTATAGATATCGACGCCGACGTCGCCGCTCTGGGTTTCATCGTCATTGACGCGAACCACCACCCGGCTGGCATCGACATAATCGACCATGCCGCCGCGATGCGCCGTCACTACCGTGCCGGAGTTGACCGCCGCGGTACGCTCGATGCCGGTGCCTACCAGCGGTTTGTCGGGACGCAGACAAGGCACTGCCTGTCGCGACATATTCGAACCCATCAAGGCGCGGTTCGCATCGTCGTGCTCCAGGAACGGAATCAGCGAAGCCGCCACCGAGACGATCTGCGACGGCGCCACGTCCATGTATTGAATCCGGTCCGGCGACGACAGCGTGAACTCGTTGCGGTTGCGGCAGGACACCAGATCGTCGCTGAAGCGGCCCTTGGCATCCAGCGGCGCATTCGCCTGGGCGATGACGTACTGGCTCTCCTCGATCGCGGACAGGTACTCGATTTCGTCCGAAACCTTATGATCGACCACCTTGCGGTACGGCGTTTCGATGAAACCATACTCGTTGGTGCGCGCAAACAACGCCAGCGAGTTGATCAGACCGATGTTCGGACCTTCCGGCGTTTCAATCGGACAAACGCGTCCGTAGTGAGTCGGATGCACGTCACGCACTTCGAAACCAGCACGTTCGCGCGTCAAACCGCCCGGGCCCAATGCGGAAATACGCCGCTTGTGGGTAATCTCGGACAGCGGGTTGGTCTGGTCCATGAACTGCGACAACTGGCTGGAACCGAAGAACTCCTTGATCGCCGCGGAAATCGGTTTCGCGTTGATCAGATCGTGCGGCATCAGATTGTCGCTCTCGGCCTGATTCAAACGCTCCTTCACCGCCCGCTCGACCCGCACCAGACCGGCGCGGAACTGGTTTTCCGCCAGCTCGCCGACGGAACGCACGCGACGATTGCCCAGGTGGTCGATATCGTCGATCTCGCCGCGACCGTTGCGCAGTTCGACCATGATCTTGATCACTTCGACGATATCGCGCGGCGACAGCGTGTAGCGCTCCTCGACCTTGGCATTCAGCGCTTTCGGGTCAAAGCCCAAAGACTTGAGATGCTTGTTCAACTCGGCCAGTTTGGCCTCGGCTTCTTCGCGCGTAACGATGTCTTCGATGCTGGACTTGGACAGGCTGGCTTCCGGGCACACGCCATAGTAATCGCGCAACGCCTGGCCCAGCTTGTTTTCACGGTGATGCGGCGGGAAGACGATCTGCCAGCTGGTCTTGCCCGGGGCAAGAATGCGACGGTTGAACTTCATGCGGCCGACCTTGGACAGGTCGTAGCTATCGTCATTGAAGAACAGGCGGTTGAACAACGCTTCGACCGCATCTTCGGTCGGCGGCTCGCCCGGGCGCATCATGCGATAAATCGCGACGCGCGCCGTCCATTGATCAACCGTTTCATCCGCGTTCAAGGTCTGCGAAACGAAGGGACCGTGATCGAGTTCATTGGTATACAGCGTCTGCAGTTCGCTGACCTTTGCTTCCAGGATCTTGGCCAGCAGCGTCTCGGTGATTTCCTCATTGGCACGCGCCAGCAACTCGCCGGTTTCGGTATCGATCAGATTGCGCGACAAGACGCGACCCAGAATGAACTCGCTGTCGACGATGACCTTCTTGACACCGCTCGCTTCGAGATCACGGATATGCTTGGCCGTAATGCGTTTGTCCTTCGCCACGATCACCGAGCCATCCTTGGCCAGGATGTCGAACTTGGCGGTATCGCCCTTCAGGCGCTCGGGACGCAATTCGAATTCGATGCCCTTCTTGCCGAAATGGAACACATCGGTCTTGAAGAACATTTCAAGAATTTGCTCGACGTTGTAACCCAACGCCTTGAGCAAAATGGTCATCGGCATCTTGCGACGACGGTCGACCCGGAAATAGATGAAGTCCTTCGGATCGAATTCCAGATCCAGCCAGGAGCCGCGATAGGGAATGATGCGCGCAGAGAACAACAGCTTGCCGGACGAATGAGTCTTGCCGCGGTCATGTTCGAAAAACACGCCTGGCGACCGGTGCAACTGGGAAACGACGACACGTTCCGTGCCATTGATCACGAACGATCCATTCGGGGTCATCAAGGGCATTTCGCCCATGTAGACCTCTTGCTCCTTCACTTCCTTGATCTTTTCTTTGACGCTCTCGCGATCAAGGATCACAAGACGGACTCGCGCACGCACACTCGCCGCGAAGGTCAAACCACGCTGCTGACATTCGACGATGTCGAAAACCGGCGTACCCAAGGTGTAGCTGACGAACTCGAGCCGCGCGTTGCCGCTGTGACTGATGATGGGAAAAATCGATGTAAACGCAGCTTGCAAGCCCACATTGCCACGGTTCTCCATCGTGACATCCTCTTGCAGGAAGCCTCGAAAGGACTCGATCTGGGTGGTCAGCATGTAAGGGACCGGCAGAACACTCACGCGCTTGGCGAAGCTCTTGCGTAGTCGTTTTTTCTCAGCGAAGGTGTAGCTCATAAAGGCTCCGTGTCGGTGACAGGGATCAGGGATCAGACCGTAAGGACTACCTCAATAGTTCCTGCGGTCTGATTCCTGCAAAGCGAAAAGGCCGGCTAGCCGAATGCTCGCCAAGGAAGAACCCTTGGACAGGCGCTGGCCGCCAGCCTGGAATGGGCAGAAAACGCCCATGCCGCGTCTTGATTACTTAATCTCGGCAGTGGCGCCAGCTTCGACCAACTGCTTGAGAATGTCGTCGGCCTCGGCTTTGGGACAGGCTTCCTTGACCGGCTTCGGCGCGCCGTCGACCAGATCTTTGGCTTCTTTCAGGCCAAGACCGGTAATTGCACGCACCACCTTGATCACGCTGACCTTGTTGGCGCCGCAGGAAGTCAGAATGACATCGAATTCAGTCTTCTCTTCCACGACAGCGGCAGCGGCACCGGCACCAGGTGCAGCGGCGGCAAACGAAGCGGCAGAAACGCCGAACTTCTCTTCGAACGCCTTGACCAGGTCATTCAGTTCCATAACCGTCATCGAGCCTACGGCTTCCAGGATGTCTTCTTTACTAATTGCCATGTTAAACAACTCCTAAATCGAAAATTTCAGAATGCACGTGTTTGTGTAGATCAAGCTGCAGCGGCTTCGGCGGCTTCTGCAATCGCAGGTTCTTCAGCGCCACCGCGTTGCTTGGCAAGTGCAGCCAATACAACGGCGAAGCCAGAAACCGGGGCCTGCATGACACCAAGCAGCCTGGCCAGCAATTCATCGCGACTCGGTATCGAGGCAAGCGCTTGCACGCCAGCCGGATCAAGTACCTTGCCTGCATATGAACCGGCTTTGAGGACAAGCTTGTCATTGGTTTTTGCGAAATCGCTGAGCACCTTCGCAGCCGCGACGGGATCGGCGGAAATGCTATAGATCAGCGGACCAACCATCTTGTCGCTCAGTCCGGCAAACGGGGTTTCCGCTACCGCACGGCGCACCAGAGTGTTTTTCAGAACACGTAGAAAGACACCGGATTCGCGTGCCTTCTTGCGCAGTACTGTGAGATTGACAACCTCTACACCCCGATATTCGGCCACGACGATGGTTTGAGCATTGGCAACCTGCGCCGCAACCTCAGCCACTACGGCCTTCTTTTCATCCAGATTCAGACTCATCGGGTCTTATCTCCTTTCAAGTCCACAAACCAACAAGCGGCGGCGATCATTCGCCACCCCCACGGCGGCCTGAACAAGGAGTTGTGCCAACCGGGGTTGGCCTGTATTCCTGTCCGGGTTCACCGTCTGCGCAGGGAACTACTCGATTAAGCCTTTTAAAAAATGCTTCAGGCACCTGCGGTCTTTGACGATCCACCATTCCCCAAGCAAGCAAAATGGCAGCCCAAAGTTCGATGCCATGCCCCTGCGGGCATGACCATTTGTTATTACTCAGCCGCGAGAGAAGCCTGGTCTACGCGTACACCGACACCCATGGTGCTGGATACCGAGACCTTCTTCATGTAAACGCCCTTGCTGGCAGCCGGTTTGGCCTTGTTCAACGCCTCGATCAGGGCAACCAGGTTTTCCTTCAGCGCGGCAGCATCAAATGATGCGCGACCGATGGTGGCATGGATGATGCCGGCCTTGTCCGTACGGTATTGCACCTGGCCGGCTTTGGCGTTTTTGATCGCTTCGGCCACGTTCGGCGTTACCGTTCCGACTTTCGGGTTCGGCATCAAACCACGCGGGCCCAGGATCTGGCCCAGCTGACCGACTACACGCATCGCGTCCGGCGTCGCGATGACCACGTCGAAGTCCATCTTGCCGGCCTTGACTTCAGCGGCCAGGTCATCGAAACCGACGATGTCGGCACCCGCGGCTTTGGCCGCCTCGGCCAGCGCACCTTGAGCAAACACGGCAACGCGCACCGACTTGCCAAGTCCACGCGGCATCACCACGGAACCGCGCACGACCTGATCGGATTTGCGCGGATCGACGCCGAGAATGATGGAGGTATCCACCGACTCATCGAACTTCGCCGTCGCCGAATCCTTCACCATGACCAACGCTTCGTCGATGGCATAGGTCTTGTTACGGTCAACCTTGGATTTCAGTGCAACTAAACGCTTAGAAGTCTTGGCCATGTTACACACCCTCCACATTCAGGCCGATGCTGCGTGCACTGCCCGCAATGGTGCGTACGGCGGCATCCATATCGGCGGCAGTCAGGTCGGGCATCTTGGTCTTGGCAATTTCTTCCAGCTGGGCGCGAGTGATCGTGCCTACCTTATCGGTATGCGGCTTCGGGCTACCCTTGGTGATACCTGCGGCCTTCTTGATCAGAATCGTCGCCGGCGGCGTCTTCATGATGAACGTGAAGCTCTTGTCCGCGTAGGCAGTAATCACCACGGGAATCGGCAAACCGGGTTCGACACCCTGAGTCTGGGCGTTGAACGCCTTGCAGAACTCCATGATGTTCAGACCGCGCTGACCCAGAGCAGGTCCGATAGGGGGCGACGGATTGGCTTTACCCGCCGGTACTTGCAGCTTTACGTAGCCGACAATTTTCTTGGCCATTTGGCTCTCCAGAAATGTGAGTCTTATCGCGCGTTCGGTTGCCCTACTTGCGCTCCTCTACCCCGGGGGTTCAGCCCGGGGAAATGTCCGGGCGCTTGCGCACCCGGAACAAAATCGATAATCAGGCTTTCTCGATCTGCGAGAAATCCAGTTCTACCGGGGTCGCACGTCCGAAGATGGTGACCGATACGCGGAGCTTGTTCTTTTCGTAATTGACGTCTTCAACGGTGCCGTTGAATTCGTTGAAGGGGCCATCCACCACCCGCACCATCTCGCCGATTTCGAACGTGATCTTGTGCTTGGGCTTCTCCACACCTTCCTGCACTTGCTGCAGGATGGCATTGACTTCCTTTTCGCTGATCGGTGCCGGCTTGTTTGCCGTGCCACCAACGAAGCCGGTGACCTTGGCCGTACTCTTGACCAGGTGCCAAGAGTCATCGTTCATTTCCATCTGCACCAGAACGTAACCCGGAAAGAACTTTCTTTCCGAAGTTTTCTTCTGACCGGACTTCATCTCGACGACTTCTTCCACCGGCACCAGGATTTCGCCGAAGCTATCCTGCATACCAGCACGCTCGATCCGCTCCTTGAGTGCACGCATCACACTCTTCTCGAAGCCGGAATAGGCATGCACGACATACCAATGCATCGCCATCACTCACCCCTCTGCATGATCAGTTTGACCAACCACGTCAGCGATCCGTCCACCAACCACAGGAACAGCGCCATCACGATGACAAAGACAACGACAACCCCGGTCATCTGCATGGTTTCCTTACGCGTCGGCCAAACGACCTTGCGCGCTTCGACCACGGATTCCTGGGCAAAAACATAGAAACGACGGCCCGGCTCGGTCAACCAGGCAACCCCGGCCGCAGCGACAAGACTCAGGAGAACGGACAACACGCGCACGACTGCCGGCATGTCCGATAAAAGGTAAAAACCGGCGATACCGGCCGCAA
Organism: Hydrogenophilaceae bacterium; assembly: GCA_031426735.1. GTDB lineage: Bacteria > Pseudomonadota > Gammaproteobacteria > Burkholderiales > Thiobacillaceae > PFJX01. The sequence continues at coordinate 7,752 of JASJPK010000131.1, forward strand.
TGAGCAGGCCAGCAGCCAGTAGTTTTAGTTTGTCTGCCATTCTTGGGCTATCTATCCGGCTTTACCCGATGTCAGTTGTTGTATCTGGCAGGCCAGGAGGGTCTCGAACCCCCAACCTTCGGTTTTGGAGACCGACGCTCTGCCAATTGAGCTACTGGCCTGTTGAAGCTAACGCCACCGCCAACAGTGCGCTATGCGCACCATCGGCAAGCGGTTATCACTCGATGATTTTGGCGACGACGCCGGCACCGACGGTGCGACCGCCTTCACGGATGGCGA
>JASJPK010000132.1:0-12619 GCA_031426735.1 Hydrogenophilaceae bacterium
ACTGATCCGCCACCCATTCGTCGAGCGGGCTGCAGGCCTGCATGTTGGGGATCGATGAACCCGCCAGCATCGGTGTGAAGCAGATGAATTGCTTGCCCGATGCATCCTGCAGATTGCGCAACGGGATATCGCCGACACGCTCGAATGCGCGCGTATCCATCATCACGAACTGGTACTCGTCGCCGACATCGACCTCCAGGCGGCCGCCGTTGCCTTCACCATATTTTTCCCACCAGGTGTCGGGATTGGCGCCATCGTAATAGGGCGTCGTGTCTTTGCTGTGCCACGAGATGATGGTCGGCTCCTGCATCTGCTGTGCTATCGCGGCATCCCGGGCGAGAAAACTCGCTTGTCGGTAATCCAGCGATGCGCCGGAATAATCGAGATGGAGGTTTTTCATGATGGCTCTCCTTTGGTTGCTGGGCCGGGACGGCGGCTTGCTGGCCGGCCATCCCGGAGCTTGAGTTTTACGCCGCCTGTTGCTGATCGCCGCGGGCGGCGTCCTTTTCGGCGGCCTTGCGCGCAAACCACTTCTCGGCTTCCTCGTCCCAGTCATCGGTGCGGATGTAGGGATTGGTGCGCGGGTGGATGATCATGTTCGGATCGATCTCCACGCCGATGCCTTCCAGGAAGTTGACCAGGCCGATGCGCTCGATCATCTCGCCGGTGCGCTCGTGCTCCAGCGCGTTCTCGGCGAAGAAATCGAGCACGCCGCGCGCCAGATCGTTCAGCTTTTCGTAGTCCTCATCCGTTTGCAGCTTCATGAACGGGATGATCACCGTGCCCATCGTGGCGCCGATCTTCAGCACGCCCTTGCCGCCGATCAGGATGGTGACGCCCTTGTCCTTGCCCGGCAGCAATGCGCCCGGCATCACGTTGAGACAGTGCATGCAGCGCACGCAGTTGTGGTTGTCGATGGCCATTTCGGTATCCAGCCCGATGCGCAACACGGATTCGTGTTCCTTCGCCGGCGTGCCGTGGTCGCGCAGCGTGATCGCCTTGGTCGGGCACATGCTGACCACCATGTTCACCACGTCGTTGATGCTGTGGCTGTCCATCCACTCCTTGGCGACCGCTTCGTTGGTCTGGATGTTGTCGCGCCAGGTGCCGATGGTGGCCATGTCGGAGCGCTGGATGGCGTTGACGCAATCGTTCGGGCAACCGGAGAACTTGAACTTGAATTTGTACGGCAGCGACGGCCGGTGCATGTCGTCCAGGTTGTTGTTGATCACCGTGCGCAAGGCGCGCGCCTCGTCGTAGTTGGACATCTCGCAGCGCGCCGCGCCGACGCAGGACATCGACGTGCGCAACGCCGGGCCGGCGCCGCCCAGGTCGAAACCCAGTTCATTGAGGCCGTCGAATGCCTTCTGCACGTTTTCGCTCTTGATGCCCTGGAACATGATGTCGCCGGACTGGCCGTGGAACGCGATCAGGCCGGAGCCGCCGGACTCGACCCAGACATCGGACAGCTTGCGCAGCAAGTCGGAGGTGTAGTGCATGCCGGCCGGGGGTTGCACGCGCAAGGTGTGGAATTCAGCCGCCTCGGGGAACAGCGGCTTGCCGTTTTCATCCTTCAGTTCGGTAAAGCGCGGAATGATGCCGCCACCGTAACCGACGACACCGACTGTGCCGCCTTTCCAGTAACCGACCTTGGTCCGATACGAGGTTTCCAGTTGGCCGAGCAGGTCGCCCATCATCGGGTTGTCGTCCGCAAGCCGCTTGAGACCGGTGACGAAGGACGGCCACGGGCCGGATTCGAGTTGGTCCAGCAAAGGGGTGTCGGGCAGTGAGTTCATCTGTCTTCCTCCTGAAATGAATAAATACATCGCCTTTCGCGTAGCAGCGCCGCTGACAGGCCGGTTGGTCGAAGCGGCCCATACCTGTCCATTAGTCTAGTAATTTACTCAAGTAATTCCAGGGGAATTTGCTACCGTTCGCCTCGCAATCGGTGACCGGGTTTTCTCTACTTGTGCAACCGCGAAACTGCAGTTGCTGCAGTGTCGAATAACCCTATCCCTATGAAACGATTGAATTTGTTGAACCAAACAGGACTGTTCAAGTCCCATATGGAAACCGGAGGTTCCATGTTGCGCATTGCCAAACTGACCGATTACGCCGCCGTACTGATGACACAGCTAGCGCGTTCGCCGCAACGTCAGGTCAGTGCGCAGCAGCTTGCCGTCGAACTGAGTTTGCCGGCACCGACGGTTGCCGCATTGCTCAAGAAACTGACCCGCGCCGGGCTGATAAGCAGTGTGCGCGGGGTTGGTGGCGGTTACATGCTGGCGCGTGCGTCGCGAACCATTTCGATGGCCGATGTCATCGCCGCTATCGAGGGGCCGTTTGCGCTGACCGAATGTGGTTTGCAAAGCGGTGTTTGCAGTCGGGACGCGGAATGCGCCACGCGTGACAACTGGCGCTTGATCGGCCGCGCGGTGCAGCTGGCGCTGGCGGCGGTCAGTCTGGCCGATATGGCAAGCAACAGGGCCACCGACCAGGCGGTGCCGAGGCCGCAGGGTTTGCAGCGTCAGGCTCTGCCGAACGAGCGGTAACACAGTAGGAGAGAACATGGGCAACACAGACTTGCAACGGCGCCTCGATAGCGAATATCGCTGGGGTTTCGTCACCGACATCGAACAGGAGCCTTTCCCGAAAGGGCTCGACGAGGCCGTGATACGGCGTATTTCGGCGACCAAGGGCGAGCCGGCGTTTATGCTGGATTGGCGGCTGAAGGCTTATCGGCACTGGTTGACGCTGAGCGAACCCGGCTGGGCGAAGCTGCATCACGCGCCGATCGACTATCAGGATATTTACTACTACGCCGCGCCGAAGTCCGCGAGCGGGGCCAATGAGCGGCCGAAGAGCCTGGCGGAGGTGGACCCGAAACTGCTGGCCACTTATGAAAAGCTGGGCATTCCGTTGCAGGAACGCGAAGCGCTGGCCGGCGTCGCGGTGGATGCGGTGTTCGATTCGGTCTCGGTCGCCACCACCTTCAAGGCCAGGCTGGAGACGCTGGGCATTGTGTTCTGTTCCTTTTCCGAGGCGGTGCGCGAGCACCCGGAACTGGTACAGCAATATCTCGGCTCGGTGGTGCCGTACACCGACAACTTCTTTGCCAGCCTCAATTCGGCGGTGTTTTCCGACGGTTCCTTCGTTTATGTGCCGAAGGGCGTCAAGTGTCCGATGGAGCTGTCCACCTACTTCCGCATCAACGCCAGCAACAGCGGCCAGTTCGAGCGCACGCTGATCATCGCCGACGAAGGTGCCAGTGTGAGCTATCTAGAGGGATGTACCGCGCCCCGCCGCGACGAGAACCAACTGCATGCCGCCGTGGTGGAGTTGATCGCGTTAAAGGACGCAAGCATCAAGTATTCGACGGTGCAGAACTGGTATCCCGGCGATGCGGAGGGGCGTGGCGGTATCTATAACTTCGTCACCAAACGCGGCGAGTGCCGCGGCGACAACGCACACATCTCGTGGACGCAGGTGGAGACCGGTTCGGCCATCACCTGGAAGTATCCGAGCTGCATCCTGCGCGGCGACAACTCAGTCGGCGAGTTCTATTCGGTGGCATTGACCAACCATCATCAGCAAGCCGACACCGGCACCAAGATGATCCACATCGGCCGCAACACGCACAGCACCATCGTCGCCAAAGGCATTTCCGCCGGCCACGGCAGCAACGCCTATCGCGGTCTGGTCAATGTGCTGGCGAGTGCGGAAGGCGCCCGCAACCATACCCGTTGCGACTCGCTGCTGATGAGTCCTGATTGCGCCGCGCATACCTTCCCGTACATCGAAGTGAAGAATCCGAGCGCGCAAGTGGAACACGAAGCGTCGACCAGCAAGATCGGCGAGGACCAGCTGTTCTACCTGCGCAGCCGCGGCCTGAGCGAGGAAGACGCGGTCAACCTGATCGTCAACGGCTTCTGCAAGGAAGTGTTCAAGGAACTGCCCATGGAGTTCGCGGTGGAGGCGCAGAAATTGCTGGCCGTCAGCCTCGAAGGCGCCGTGGGGTGATTGAAGGAGCAAGCCATGCTGCAAATCCGCAATCTGCACGTCTCGGTCGCCGGCAATGACATCCTGAAGGGTATCGACCTGAAAGTTCTTCCCGGCGAGGTGCACGCCATCATGGGCCCGAACGGCTCCGGCAAAAGCACGCTGGCGCAGGTTCTGGCCGGGCGCGAGGGTTATGAAATCACCGCCGGCAGCGTGCATTACCAGGATAAGGATCTGCTGCCGCTGAGCCCGGAAGAACGCGCCCGCGCCGGCATCTTCCTGGCCTTCCAGTACCCACTGGAGATTCCCGGCGTCGCCAATGTGCAACTGCTGCGCACCGCACTCAACGGTCAACGCCGCGCGCGCGGCGAGGCCGAAATGGATGCCATCGATTTCCTCGACTATGTGAAGGACCGGCTGGCCCTGCTCGGCATGGACGACAGCTTCCTGTATCGCTCGGTCAACGAGGGGTTCTCCGGCGGCGAGAAAAAGCGCAACGAAATCCTGCAGATGGCGGTGCTCGAACCGCGTCTGGCCATTCTCGACGAAACCGACTCGGGCCTCGACATCGACGCGCTGCACGTGGTTGCGCACGGCGTCAACAGCCTACGCAACAGCCAGCGCGCCATGATCCTGGTGACCCATTACCAGCGTCTGCTGAATTACATCGTGCCGGACCAGGTGCATGTCCTCTCCGCCGGTCGCATCGTCCGCTCCGGCGGCAGCGAACTGGCGGTTGAACTGGAACAGAAGGGCTACGCCTGGTTGGGCGATGAGGCTGATTTCAAGGAGACCTACTTATGATCACTCCTGCCGCTTATGAAGACGCGCTGTCGCATATCGACCAACCGAGCGGCTTCACCGCCTTGCGTCAGGCAGCGCTGCATAAATTTCTGCAGACCGGCCTGCCCGACAGCCACGAGGAAGACTGGCGCTATATCTCGCTGGAACATCTGGAGCGGATGCCGTTGCACGCGCCGGAAGGCCCGTCCGGCATGCTCCCGGCGCTGGAGGATTACCCGGGCGCGTTGCTGGCTTATCTGGACGACCGCCTGGTCTGGCAGGACACCACGTTGCCGGCCAGCGTCCTGGGCACGCTGGCGGATGCCATCGGCAAGGCGGCGCCAAGCTGGTTGCCGGCCGCCTTCGGCAGTCTTGCCGGCGGCGGCTCGGTCGGTAGCAGCCTGACCCAGCTCAACGCCGCGCTCTGGCGCGAAGGCGCCTGTCTGCGCGTGCCGGCCGGCGAACGCCTGCGTCAGCCGGTGTTCCTCCGCTTTGCCGCGGGCGAGGTCGATGCGATGCTGTATCCGCGCGTCTTCGTCAACATGGCGGCAGGCTCAGACGCGATCCTGGTCGAGCATTTCCTGGGCGATACCGGGGTCGAATACTGGCAAAACCCGGTGACTGAAATCGTTCTGGCGGCCGGCGCGCGGCTGACCCATCTGCGCATCGTCGAAGAGAGCGGCAACGCCACCCATACCGGCCTCACCGCCGTGCATCAGGCCGCCGACAGTACCTACCGCGCGCTCAACCTGACGCTGAACGGACAGGTCGCGCGCCACGAACTCAAGCTCGCGCTGGCGGAAACCGGAGCCGAAGCCCGCGTCGACGGGGTCTTCATCGCGACTGGCCGCAGCCGCACCGATCAGCATGTGCGTATCGCCCATCAGGCCCCGAACAGCCGCAGTCGCACGCTCTACCGCGGCCTTGCGGATGGACGCGGGCGCGGTGTGTTCGATGCCCGGGTCGAAGTCCAGCAGTACGCCAACGGCAGCGATGCGCAGCAATCCAGCCGCAATCTGCTGATGTCGCCGCATGCCGAGATCGACGCCAAGCCGCAACTGGAAATTTATGCCGACGACGTCAAATGCAGCCACGCCGCCACCGTCGGCAGCCTGTCCGAAGACGCCTTGTTCTATCTGCGCAGCCGCGGCATAGACGCCGAGCGCGCCCGTCGCTTGCTGATGGAGGCTTTCGTCGACGAAGCGCTCGGCCTGCTCGACGACACCGGCTTGCGTGCCTGGCTGATGCCGCGGCTGCAGGCCCACATGCCACGTAGTCCTATGGAGAGCCGCCAATGAACGCTCAATTGCGCGATCTGTACGAGCAAGTGATCCTGGATCACAACCGCCACCCGCGGCATTACCCGGAAAACCCGCCAGGCAGTAATCGGCATGCGCACGGTTTCAATCCGCTGTGCAACGATGAAATCCGCGTGCATCTCAAGCTCGAAGACGATGTGGTCAAGGCCATTGGCTTCGAGGGCGCCGGTTGCGCTGTCGCGATGGCCTCCGCTTCGATGATGACCGAGGCCGTGCAGGGCAAAACGCTGGAAGAGGTGAACAGCCTGTTCGGCAAAGTCCACGCCATGCTGGCCGAAGATGGACCGGAGGAGGGCGCCGGCAAGCTCAGGGTGCTGGCCGGCGTGAAAGACTTTCCGATGCGGGTGAAGTGCGCCACGCTGTCCTGGCACACGCTGCATGCCGCGCTGGAAAACCGCGCCGATACGGTCAGTACGGAAGACGACACGCCGTATTGCCCGCAGCCGTCGTGAACTTGTGCGGAGACCGCCATGAACATTCTGCAAAAACTCGGCCGCAAACTGGTGGAAGAGGGCTTGCGCGAGCGGGTCGTCGAAGCCTTGCGCCAGATCCGCGATCCGGAAATCCCGATCAACATCTACGATCTCGGCCTGGTCTACGGCCTCGACATCGACGACATGGGCCGGGTTGCCATCCGCATGACCTTGACCGCTCCCGGCTGCCCGGTCGCGCAGACTTTCCCGGCCCAGGTGGAAGACGCCGTGGAAGCCGTGTACGGGGTCAGTCGGGCGGATGTCGAGCTGGTCTGGGAGCCGCCCTGGGACAAATCCCGCCTGAGCGAAGCGGCGCGATTGCAACTGGGACTGCTTTGATGTCCGACTGGGTCGACGTGGCGCGGCTGGCCGACTTTCCCGCCGGCACGCGGCGGGTGATCGAACTGGATGGAGTGCGTGTCGCCGTGTTCCACCTGGACGACGGTTTTTACGCCATCGAAGACGTCTGCACCCACGACGGCGGCGAACTCGCCAGCGGCGAACTGGACGGTTGCGAAATCATCTGCCCGCGCCACGGCGCTCGCTTCGACCTGAAATCCGGCGCGGTGACGGCGCCGCCCGCCTACAGCGCGGTGGCGGTGTTTCCAATCAGGCTTGCCGGTGACCGGTTGCAGGTGCGCGACGACCGCTGGGATTGATTCTCCCCGTAGGAGCGCCTTCCAAGGCGCGATTGTTCCGGAGGTAAAAAGGATCGCGCCTTGGAAGGCGCTCCTACGGTATCAATGCGATGCGGTTCTCGTGTAGGGGCGCCTTCCAAGGCGCGATTGTTCCGGAGGTAAAGGATCGCGACCTGGAAGCCGCTCCTAAGGAAATCAATGCGACTCGAACGGATGCGGTTTGTCGTGCCTGACTGCCCAGTTGAATCCATAGGTGTCATCCGGCACGCGGTCTTCCTCGGCTTCGCGTAGCGCGACTTCGTCGATGTTCTCCGTGTGCCAGCCGAAATTCCAGCCGCGTTGCTGCTCTTGCACCACTTCCGGATGCTGTTGCAGGTACTGGTCGATGAATTGCGTGAATTCCGAAACATAGTCTCTGTTCATCGCGATCTCCTCCTACTCTTGACACGCAAGGTTGCGGGTATTCGGCCCGCAAGCGGACCTCCTACGCGGCCGCACGCCGGGAAACATCCACCACCGTGGCTTGCACGAATTTGCGGCCTTCGTCGTTGAAACTCGACAGGCTGACTTCAATCGGGAAGGCGCTGCCGTCCTTGTGGCGAGCATGTAGATCGAGCACCGTTCCATTTAGCCTGCTGGCGCGTTTTTCCGGGTGTTGCGTGTGCCGCTCGGCGTGAATTTCCCTCTTGGTCAGCGGTGCCAGCATTTCCACCGGTTGGTCGATCAACTCTCCGGGGGCATAGCCGAACATGGCGTCGAGGGCGGGATTGGTCATCTGGATCCGATCCGCGTCATCGAACACCAGCAAAGCATTCGGGTTGGTTTGCATCAGCAAGTGCAGATGCGCTTCGGTTTGCCGATGCAGTTCCTCGATGCGTTTGCGCTCGGAAATATCGACGACGAAGGCATCCACGAAACGTTCGCCATTCTCGCTGAACGGGCTCAGGCTGATTTCGAGCGGAAACAGGCTGTCATCCTTGCGGCGTCCGTTCAGTTCCATGCCGGAGCCCATCGGCCGCGGATGAGGGGAATCCATGAAGTGGGTGAACAGTTCGCCATGTTGATGAATGACGCTCCTGGGCAACAGGGTTTCCAGCGGCTTTTCGAGCAGTTCGCCGGGTTCATAGCCGAACATGCGTTCCAGCGCCGGATTTGCCAGAACGATGCGGCCCAAACGGTCGACCACCAGCAGGCCATTGCTGTTGGCTTCCACCACCAGGCGGAAGCGGTTTCTCGCCGCCGCCAGTTGCTTGGCAGCCACCGCTTCGGCGTGGGCTTTGGCAGACTCCACCTGGGCCTGGGTACGGCTGGTCATGGCGCGTGCCAGCCAGGCGCTGAGGCCGCCGAAGATGGCCAGCAGGACCAGCGTGGAGATGGCGACCATGGTCCAGGCTGACTTGCGCAGCATGCTCAGATGCGTCGTCGGCAAGTGCGAAATGACGAGCCAATGCGGTATCTCCGACGTGGTTCGGCTGTCGCTGACCTTGAGCGGATAGACGGTGCTCCAGGTCCACATGCCGGTTGCGTTTTCGATCTGGCCGGAAGGAATGCTGGAGATTTGCTTCCAGGCGGCAGGGTCGTCGCGGGCGAGCGTTTTGTTGCGCTGGAACATGAAGCCCCAGGCATCTTCAGAATTCGGGCTGACCAGCCAGTAGCCCGCGCTATTCAGCAGCATGGCGTGGTCGCGCGCACCGACCAGGCTTTCGACGAAGGAATTGAGGAAGTACTGGGCGGCTACGTCGAGAATCAGGATGCCGCGCACCTGGCCATTGCTGTCCTGCAGCGGAGTCGCCAGGCGCAACGTGGGTTTGTGCGGAATTTCCACTTTGCCGTTTTCGACGTTCAGATCGAGCGGAGAGAGGAATACCTGGCCCGGTTTCAGCCGCATGGTGTTTTTGAAGTAGTAGCTGTCGGACAGGTTCTGCAACTTGTCGGCCGGGACAATCTGCGGATGTCCGTCGACGTTGTTGACCCTCACCCGCTCTCTGCCGCTGCTGTCGAGCCAGCGCGCCTTGTCATAGATATCGTTGAAGGCGAGCAACGTCGAAAAGGCGTTGGTCATGCCGCCGAAAGCCGCCGGATCATTGGCGTCGATGGCTTCTCTTATGGCCTTGTCCTGTGCCAGCGTGTGCAATTGATGGAACGGGGAATGCAATTCGTCGTTGAGGCGCCGTACGCCCATGACGACTGTGCCGATCTCGCTGGACCGGGTCAGCTCCAGTTCGCTGGAAATCCGTTCATGGCCGATATACCAGGCACCGGCGAGGATGAGCAGGGCAATCGAGGTGAACAGCAGAAAAAAAAGACGTATTGGGAACGGGTCATTCTGATTCGTACTTTCCATGCGAGGCTCCATGTTCGACAGGCCGCCGGTTGGGCAGCCAAATGGAAAACGCCCACGAAATGCGCGGGCGTTAATCCGATTTTGGCTTCAGTACTGATCGGCCAACCAACCGTCCAGATTGCTGCATGCCTCAGCGGTCGGGCGGTTGCTTGCCTTGCCCAGCATGGGAGTGAAACAGAGGAATTGATTGCCCTCTGCATCCGACAGGTTGCGCAACGGCATTGCGCCCAGGGTTTCGTAACCGCGCGCATCCATCAGCACGAACTGGTAGTCATCGCCGACGCAGACCTCCAGCTTGCCGCCGTTGCCCGCGCCGTACTTGGCCCACCAGGAATCCGGGTCGGCGCCGTCGTAGATCGGCGGCATGGCCTGATCGCTGTTCCGGTGCCAGGCCATGATGGTGGGTTCCTGCATCTGGTTTTCACGAGCGATGCCTTTGGCGAGCAGGCTCGCGCTCTGGTAATTCAGTTCCGACCCTTGGTAATCGATGTGGATATTTCTCATGTCATTTCCTTCAGGTGATGAATCACTGGCTCGGGAGAACGACGGAGTGCCGCCATCCCGTGTATTGGTTATATACCAATTACCAGATCAATTCGATCAAGTAATTTACCGGTTATGTTTCGGTAGAACCCTACCTCAAGCTTCGGGCTTGCCTGCAGGTCAGGGGACGGCGCGTGAGCGGGCGGATATGTACCTTTTCGGTAAGGTCGAGTCGAAACTCAGTGGAACCCCTACTAAAGCGATCTTCACAACCTTAAATAGGCTGGCAATTTTTACCGTGCGGCAAGCTGACTAACATTCCATCAACTCTTGTTCGTGCTGAACAAACGAGGATTTCCGATTCTGAAATCGCGCAGAAGAACAAGCGGTGAACAGGATCATCCAGAAGGAGCGGAGATTGAGGGGGTGTCGGTATGCTGCATATGCAAGGTGTGACAGGTAATGCGAGTAGTTGCGCCGCGGTCAATTCCGATATGGCGACTGTGGCTGCCAACGAGAGTGGACGCCTTGGCGGACATCGCGCCAAGACATTCGATGAAATGGCGATGGCGATGAATCACTGCGGAGCGGTCTTTCCGGAAGCGAACCGGTTTGATGGCGAGTTCAAGAATTTTGTCGTCAAAGACAGAAGGGCGCGTGCGGAACTTGCGTTGTCCGAATCGCGCCGCGAACTGCGGCGTTTATCCGGCTTGCTGTGTTCCATGCAGGAAGACGAACGCAGGCGGATTGCGCGAGATCTTCACGATGGCCTAGGGCAGAGCCTGAACCTGATCAAGATGTCCCTGGAAAACACGGTCCGCATTGCACCGGAAGAATCGAATGCCTCGGTGGTCGAATCACTGCAACAGGTTATTCCCAGAATCAAGGATGCCTTGAGCGAGGTACGTCGCGTCGCCAAGGAATTGCGTCCGCCAATGCTGGACGACTTGGGCATCCTGCCCACCCTGGGCTGGTTGCTGCGCGAATACGAGACCACTTGCGGCCATATCCATGTCGAAAAAGTGTTCGCCATCGAAGAGTCGGATGTGCCGGATCGACTCAAGATCACGCTGTTTCGCATCATTCAGGAAGCGATCAACAACATCGTCAAGCATGCCGGCGCCAATCGCGTGCGCATCCAGCTGGAGCGGCAAGACGACGTGTTGCACTTGCTGATCGAGGACAACGGCCACGGTTTCGATCCCGCCAAAGTGGTGTGTACCGATGCTCTTGGGCGGGGCCTGGGACTGCTCAGCATGAAGGAGCGTGCCGCCTTTACCGGCGGCGTATATCGGCTCGATTCGACGCCTGGGCAGGGCACGCGCATCCAGGCGACGTGGTCATGCAGGGCAGATGTCGCCAGTCCGAATTCGACAGAAAGTCTCGATTGCGCGAGGGGGGCGGAGGGGTAAGAACGATAAGACCACGGGGAACCCATGAGGCAGGTGGTACCGCCCACACCTGCGGCTGCAATCCGGCGACTGCTCATTTCGAAGCATTTTCTGCAGCCTTCCCCCGAAGTCATATAAATCAGGATCAAGCAGTACAGCAATGCATAGGGTTGTTTTTCCGAATGAATGCGTCGAGCGCATTTAGTTCGGGTCGGAAAATCTCAGCGCAGGAGGCAGCATGGAAGGGAAACAGCGAATCTTTATCGTAGAGGACCACACCTTGCTCAGGGCAGGGTTGCGGGCGCTTCTGTCACAGGATATCGACATGGAGATCGTCGGTGAGGCCGACAATGGCCGCGACGCGATCCGCCTGATCGCGGCGTTATCCCCCAATCTCGTTTTGATGGATATCTCCATGCCGGGCATGAACGGCATCGAGGCGATGATCGACATCAAACGTCGCAACGCGGATACGCGCGTCCTGGTGCTCACCTTCCACAAGACCGAAGAGTACATACACGCTTGTCTGCGTGCCGGCGCCGACGGCTACATGCTCAAGGACGCCTCGCATGACGAATTGCGGGTCGCGATCCGTAGTGTGTTGAACGGCAAGACTTATCTGAGTCCGGACATCTCGGACAAGGTGATCAACGCTTATCTGGGTACCGGCGGCGTCAACAACCCGACCACGAGTTGGGACCGACTGACCCATCGCGAACGCGAAGTATTGAAGCTGGTGGCGGAAGGGCATCCCAACAAATACATTGCCAATTACCTTTGCCTGAGCATCAAGACCGTCGAAAAACACCGCTCCAACCTGATGAAGAAACTCGATCTGCACAACGCCTCGACGATCACGGCCTACGCTATCGAAAGAGGTTTACTCGCCACCTCGGCACCGCGACTAATTTGAAGAGGGTGCAAGTAGGATGGGCAAAGCGCAGCGTGCCCATCACCCCCGCTGCGATAGATGGGCACGCTACGCTTTGCCCATCCTACAGAACCTGCACACCTCGACGATCACGGCCTACTCCATCGAAAGAGGCTTGCGCGACGGCACGACCATTTGAAAAACCTGCTGCGGGCGCAAGTAGGATGGGCAAAGCGCAGCGTGCCCATCACCCCGCTGCGATTGATGGGCACGCTACGCTTTGCCCATCCTACAGAACCTGCACACCTCGACGATCAC
>JASJPK010000133.1:0-2244 GCA_031426735.1 Hydrogenophilaceae bacterium
TGGCCCGTTCCGCTTCGTCGCGCGCCCGCAGAATCTCGGCTTCCGCCAGCTTGCGCTCGGTGATGTCCTGCACGGTTCCGGTCAGACGAATCGGTCGGCCGGCAGCATCGTTTTCGCACACCGCTTCCTCGTGCACCCAGCGCTCCCGGCCATCCGGCAGCACGATGCGATGGTCGATGCGCAATACCCCGCCGCGCGCGACGGCCGCGTCCTGCTCGCGCCGCACCAGGGCCACATCTTCCGGATGTACGGACGCAAAGAAACGTGCCTGGCTGGGGATGAAGTCGGCGCCAAGCAAGTAGCCAAAAATGCGGTAGATCTCGTCGGACCAGACCAGTTCGCCGCTCTCCAGGTTGACCGACCAATGCCCCAGATGCGCGATGGCCTGGGCATTGCGCAACTGGCGCTCGCTTTCCATCAGCGCGGCGGTGCGCGCCTGTACCAACTCTTCCAGATGGGCGCGGTACAACTCCAGTTCCTGCTCGCCCTCCTTGCGCTCGGTGATGTCGTGCACGCTGCCGATCATGCGCAGCGGCGCGCCCTGCTCGTCGCGGTAGACCTTGCCGCGCTCGTGCACGACGCGGACCGTGCCATCCGGCCGCAGCACGCGGTGCTCGATGCTGTACGGCAGCGTGTCGTCGGCAACGCTGGCGTTGACCGCGGCGATCACGCTCTGCCGGTCGTCAGGATGAACCGCGTCGACAAAGGCTTGATAGGTTGCGCCGAATGATTGCGGCGACTGACCGAAAATTCGGTAAATCTCGTCGGTCCAGCGCAGGCCGCCGCCGACGATGTCCCAGTCCCAGGAACCGATGTGGGCGATCGCCTCGGCACGCGCATAGGTTTCCTCGCTGCGCCGCAGCGCCGCCTCCACCGCCTGCTTCGCGGTGACGTCGATGCCGATGCAGACCAGGTATTCCAGACGCCCGTGCACATCCAGCATCGGCGTGTTGTGCCATTCGATCAGATGCTTGCCGCCGGCCTTGTCCAGCCAGTGATTGGTGTAGGTGCCCGCGCCGGGATGGTCGACCAGCGGCTCGAAGGCCTGTTGCCGCACCGTGGCGCCCTCATTCGGCAGCAGCAGGAAATCCCACGGGAAACGCCCTTCCACCTCGGCGAAGGAATAGCCGGAGAGGGTCTCGCAGGCCCGGTTGAAGCGGCGGATGCGGCCGTCCCGGTCGAGCACCAGGACGATGGCGCCGGCGCTGTCCAGCACCGCGCTGGAGAAATTGCGCTCCGCCTGCAACTGCGCCTGCACGCGCTTTTGCTCGGTGACATCCTGCGAAGTACCGTACATCCGCAACGGGCGTCCGGACTCATCGAAGATCACCCGGCCGCGCTGCTCCAGAATGCGCTCGCCATCGGCGCGGAGCACCCGGTGCTCGATTTGGTAAGGCCGCGTCTCGCCCGGCGTCATCGCCCGATGCATCTCGGCCAGCACCGCTTCACGGTCGTCCGGATGCACGGCCTGAACGAATTGCTCGACGCAGACCGAGACGGCACGCGGTTCGTAACCGAGCAGGCGATATTCCTCGTCCGACCAGGTCGCCTGGCCGTTGACCAGATCCAGGTTCCAGTTGCCCAGGTGAGCCAGGCTCTGCGCCTCGGCCAGCAGCGCCTCGCTCCTGGCCAGCGATTCCCGCGCCTGCCGTCTCGCCATGGCGTTCTGGAACACGCCCAGGAAACAGGTTTTGCCCTTGATGGTGACGTAGCTGGGATCGACGTCGGCATAGACGATGCGGCCGCCCTTGGCGAGGAAGGGCAGTTCCTCCACCAGGCCGTGTCCATCCGGCTTCATGTCACGGTACAGCTCGCGCGCATGCGGCCACACCCTGGCCGGATGCAATTGCGGCGGCGTCATGCCGCGCAATTCGGTCTCGCTGTAACCCAGCATGCGGCAGAAGTCCGTGTTGGCCATGACCAGGCGACCGCTTGAGGTCAGTACCACCAGGATGCCGCCACTCGCATTTTCACTGAGGGCGCGCAGGGTGGGTTCGGCCTCGCGCAGCCAGTTGTTCAGCGCATCGGATGCATCGCCGGCCGCCGGCGGAGCGGAAGCAGGTTGTTTCGGTTCCCCATCGCAACTCTCAGACATGCACGTTCATCCATAAAGGCCCATTTGCGGTGCCACCGCTACTGTTGCCGCTATCGGCACGGACTCGCGACGTCTTGAGGCTATATCGCCTACGCCCTAATGGATTGCCAGCAATATCGCTGGAGCGCCGGCGCTCCTAGGCTAAATCA
>JASJPK010000134.1:0-4482 GCA_031426735.1 Hydrogenophilaceae bacterium
CTTCCAAGGCGCGATTGCGACGCTGACCGGGGAATCGCGCCTTGGAAGGCGCTCCTACGCGACTCGCATTTCCAGTTCGTCGACGCCATATTCCGGCTTGAGGATTACCCGGTTCACGGTCACCACGCCGTCAGTATTGAAGCCATGAATCAGTGTCTGACAAAAACTATCAACAACTCACGATGAAACTTTTTTATGCGGGCGCGTTGCCCGGTCGAGTGGACAGCAACAAAAAAGGCCGGAAGCCCGGCCTTTCGGATGCTGGCTGAGCGCGCTCAGCGGTTGACGATATCGCCCTGCATGCCACCCAGCATGGCCATCACTTCATTCTGTTCCTGCGCCGGCACGTTGAACTTGTTCAGGGTCTTGACGACGTTTTCGGCCATCGCGCCGAACTCGGCCCCGCTGATTTTCATGCCGGTATGCATGGTCTTCATGTCGGTGCCTTTGTAGGTGCAGGGGCCGCCGCTGCCCATGCAGAGCAGATCGACCATGTTGGATTTGAACTGCTTGATGTTGGCTTTCGCGAAGCGCTGGTTGATGCGGCTGTCCGCCGCCACGTTGGTGGCCAGTTCGTCCACCACGGCGGTGAGCGCGGTTTTGCCGCCGAGACGGTCGTACAGGGACGCGGTGGGCTTGCTCGGGGTCTGCGTGCATCCGGCCAGAACGGCGGCGGCAACGATCAGGGCGGAAGTGAGGGTTTTGATAGGGCGCATGGCAAATCTCCTGGGTTGGGTGGGGGAAGCGCCGCCAATGTAGGCGTTGCGCAATCCCCGTTCAGTGACTTGAGTGACTGAGGAACAAAAGTCACATAGCGCCTGGTCGGAGCGAAAAAAACCCGCCCTCCGTACAGAGGGCGGGCAAGACACCTTTACCGAACCGGTCAAGGTGGGGGAGCGGATCTGCTATGCGTAGACCGGCGCGAAGGCTTTTTCCGGTTCCGTTGCCGGCCCGGTTTCACCCCAGTAGGGCGACATCTTGCGCAGTTGCGCGATGATTTCCGGGGTGACTTCGATGACCCGGTCGACCTCGGCTTCGGTGGTGTAGCGCGACAGCGAGAAGCGCGTGGTGCCGTGCGCGGCGGTGTAGGGAATTCCCATCGCGCGCATCACGTGGCTGGGTTCCAGGCTGCCGGAGGTGCAGGCCGAACCGGAGCTGGCGGCGATGCCGAACTTGTTCAGCAGCAGCAGGATGGCCTCGCCCTCGATGAACTCGAACGCGATGTTGCTGGTGTTGGGCAGGCGGTTGGTGACGTCGCCGGTCGGGAAGGCGCGCGGCACCTTGGCCAGGATGCCGGCTTCCAGCTTGTCGCGCAGGCGGCGCACTTCGGTGTTCTCGTGATGCATCGCCGCCTGCGCCATTTCGCAGGCCTTGCCGAGGCCGACGATGGAAGCGGTGTTCTCGGTGCCGGCGCGGCGGCCGCGTTCCTGGTGACCGCCTCGCAATAAAGGACGGAAACGCACGCCGCGCTTCAGGTAGAGCACGCCGACGCCCTTGGGCGCATGCAGCTTGTGGCCGGACAGCGACAGCATGTCGATCTTGCTGGTCTTCAGGTCGATCGGCACCTTGCCCACCGCCTGCACCGCGTCGGTATGGAACAGCACGCCGGCGGCATGCGCCATCTCGGCCATTTCCAGCACCGGGAAGAAGGTGCCGGTCTCGTTGTTGGCCCACATCACGGACACCACGGCGACCTTGTCGGACAGTAGCTTGGCATAGGCATCGAGATCGACGCGGCCGCGCTCGTCCACCTTCAGGTAGTGGACCTTGTAGCCTTCTTTTTCCAGATGCGCGCACAGCGCCAGCACGGCCGGATGCTCGATGCTGGTGGTGATGATCTCCTTCCGCTCCGGGTTGGCCTTGGTCGCCGACAGGATCGCGGTGGAATCGGACTCGGTGCCGCACGAGGTGAAGATGATTTCCGAATCGTGCTCGGCGCCGATCAGATCCTGCACCTGCAGGCGCGCCTTCTTGATCGCCAGGCCGACCTTGTTGCCGAAGCTGTGCATCGAAGAAGGGTTGCCGAACTGCTCGGTGAAGTAGGGCAACATCACTTCCAGCACGGCGTCGTCGACGCGGGTGGTGGCGTTGTTGTCGAGGTAGATGCCGTCCATGGCGATTTCCTTTTTCCGTAGGTCGGGTTAGGCGCGGGGTTTGCGCCGTAACCCGACATTGAGCGTTGGCGTGTCGGGTTACGCTGCGCTAACCCGACCTACGCGCTGTGGGTTACGGGTGACTCGCTGCTCTGGACAGCGAACCGGCGCGGCTGGGCACGATCTTGACGAACTCGCCCAGGTCTTCCATCAGCTTCTGCTGGATGCCTTGCAGGGTCAGCGCTTCCATCTGGCAGCCGGCGCAGGCGCCGGTCATGTTGACGTAGATGGTCTTGCCGTCGACGTCGACCAGTTCGATGTCGCCATGGTCGCGTTGCAACTGCGGACGGACCGAGTCGAGCACCATCTCGATGCGCTTGATGCGTTGCAGGTTGGTCAACTTGGCCGGTTTCGCTTCTTCCTTGATCTCGACGCTATGCGGGTTGAACGTCTCGCCGCGCTCGGCCAGCACTTTCACCAGGATTTCCTCGATGCCTTCATGGCAGGACGAACAGCCGCCGCCGGCCTTGGTGTAGTTGATCACGTCTTCCACCGTCGACAGGTTGTTGGCGCGCACCGTGTCTTCGATCAGCACCGCGTCGATGGCGAAGCACTTGCAGATCAGCGCGCCTTCCTCGTGGTCGTCCTTCCATTCCTCGCCACGATAGTTGGCGATGGCGGCTTGCAGCGCTTCGCGGCCCATCACCGAACAGTGCATCTTTTCCGGCGGCAGGCCGTCGAGGTAATCGGCGATGTCCTGATTGCTGACTTTCAAGGCGTCGTCCAGCGTCATGCCCTTGATGATCTCGGTCAGCGCCGAACTGGAGGCGATGGCGGAGCCGCAACCGAAGGTCTGGAAGCTGGCGTCCTGGATGGTTTCCGTGTCCGGATCGACCTTCAGCATCAGCCGCAGCGCGTCTCCGCAATTGAGCGAACCGACATCGCCGACCGCGTTGGCGTTATCCAGCGCGCCGGCATTGCGCGGGCTGAAGAAGTGTTCCTTGACCTTTTCCGAGTAGTCCCACATGGCGGGCTCCTAAATATTGATGTCGCGCAGCGACGCTGACTGCTCCCTTCGCCCGCAAGCGGGAGAAGGGCTGGGGATGAGGGAGAAAGCGTGCATCGCTTTCAAGCAGAAAAGGATGAACCGCACGCGCAACTGCTGCTCGCGTTCGGGTTGACGAACTTGAAGCCGGAGCCGTTCAGGCTGTCGACGAAATCGACCGTGACGCCGGTCAGCAGCGGTGCGGAGAAGGGATCGACGAGCAGCGTGACGCCGTTCATTTCGACCACCAGGTCATCCTCGGCCTGGGCCTCTTCCAGCTTCATGCCGTACTGGAAACCGGAACAACCACCACCGGAAATGGCGATGCGTAAGCCGGCCACCGGCGTGGCGGCGCCCTTGATGAACTTGTCGATGGCGGAGAGGGCGGAAGGGGTAAGCGTGATCATTTCGGGCTCCTGTCAGGGTGTCGGGTGACGATGAACAGGTATTCGCAAGGCGTGTGCCAGACTTTGGTGTTCTTGTAACTTATTGTTATTAAAGGGGATGCGATTTCGATGAGGTTCAACTCTGCTGTGTGGAGTCGCACCGAGGAGGGGGCTTGTCGGGTTTGCGACAGGCCGTATCGCCGTCAGCGGAGCGCCCCTTGCTTGATCACACCCATCTCCCACCACCAAGGAACTCCACCATGTCCCGCATCGGCCTATTTTTCGGCAGCAGCACCGGCAACACCCGCCGCATCGCCAAGATGATCAAGAAACGTTACGACGACGCCACCATGGCCGAGGCGCTCAACGTCAACAAGGCCACGCCGGAACTGGTCGCCAGCTACGACTACCTGATCCTCGGTACGCCGACCCTGGGCGAGGGCGATCTGCCCGGCCTCGACGCCGATTGCCAGCAGGCGAGTTGGGCCGAGTTCCTGCCGCAATTGCAGGATGTCGATTTCACCGGCAAGACCGTCGCGCTGTATGGCCTGGGCGATCAGGAGAAGTACGCCGAAAACTTCGTCGACGCGCTCGGCATGCTGTACGAATTCGTCACCGCGCGCGGCGCCCGCGTGGTCGGCTTCTGGCCAACCGACGGCTACGACTTCATCGCCTCGAAAGCGGAAGTGGAGGGCGAGTTCGTCGGCCTGGTACTGGATCAGGACAACCAGAAGATGCTCAGCGACGACCGCCTGGAAACCTGGCTCAGGTTGATCGCCGGGGAGTTCGGTTTGTAAGCTCCGACGTCAACGCCTGAAACTTCAATCCCCAATTCGTATCGACGATGGGGAGTTGTGCCGGTATTTCCAATGACAGGCCGGGAGGCCGCATGGATTAAGGATTGGTGGCGGAGAGAGGGGGATTCGAACCCCCGTTAGTGCAAGCACTAAACCGGATT
>JASJPK010000135.1:0-19196 GCA_031426735.1 Hydrogenophilaceae bacterium
CGGATTTGTGAGTGGGCGATTGCAAGGTTAATGCGTGCGGATGACGGGGATATTTCCATCCACGCCGGGCGTGCGAATAGCTTGATGCGCGCCGGACAGGCGGCGAACCCCGCCGCGAGGTGGATTGTCGGCATGGGAATGCCGACCTACGGGGCGAAGCGCCTTGGGCGTAGGGCGGGAATCCTTTCCCGCCGTTCCACCGTCTGATTGCCTTGGGGTTGTCAGGCGGCTCTACGCGGCAAAAAAAACGGCCCGAAGGCCGTTGGCAAAGATAGGAGACTGCTATTTGCTTTTTTCTAGAGGCCGTTGCCCGATGAACTCGATCAGCCTTCGAGCGGGGTGCTTTCCAGGGATTTGTTGATACGACGCAGACGCAGGCCGACCAGGCCCAGGCCCATCAGCAGCATGGCCCAGGATTCGGGTTCGGGGACCGGGGCGTAGATGGCCGTGCCGGCGCCGGACAAGCCCGATGCCGTGTCGTAGGCGATGAATGCATCGCTGCTGTCGAAGCTGCCGGTCACGAAGCTGAACTGCGGTTCGCTGCTGGATACGGAATAGGACAGGCCGAGAAAGGCACCGTCGTTGTAGCCGATTTCCACGGCCGCATCCGCGTCGGCTTGCGTGTAGGTGTTGCCCAGCAAGTTCAGCGACAAACTGCTGACATTGAGCCATTCGGCGCCGCTTCCAGTCAGGGCGGCATCGTCGAAGCTGAAGCTGCCGGAGTAGGTTTCGTTCACGTAAAAGCCGGAATCCAGCGTGCCGCTGAAGGTGTAGCTTTGCATGGCGGCCTGGGCCGGAGACAGCCCGGCGAAGAGCAGGCCGAGGCAAGCGGCGAGCAGTGATTTTTTGATCGTCATGATGGGTTTCCTTTGCATTTGAGAAATTTGTCCGTAGCGACGCGGGCCGGTCGGCGACGCGCCGCTGGGTTGCTTACATTTTCAGATCGCGCGCCGGGGCGAATTGCGCGGCGGTCAGGCCCTTCAGCGTCGCCAGCGGGCGATACGCGGCCCCGCCGGTGCTGCCGTTGACGTCGATCTGCAGGCTGATGCCGCCGATGACATCGACCACGCGGACATAGCCGTCGGTCACCGGGTTGCAGCCGATGCTGCAGCCCAGGCTGGCCAGCAGGCCGCTGATCTGGATGCGGTCGGCGTACGGCGTGAAGTCGGTGATGACGTCGCCGGCATCGCGCAGGCTGGTGTAGCCGAACAGATCGCCGCCCGCGCCGCCGGTGAGGGTGTCCGCGCCGATGCCGCCGGTGATCGTGTCGTCGCCCGCCGTGCCGACGATGACATTGCGGCCGCTGTTGCCGGTCAGGATCTGGCCGGCGACGGCCACGCCGACAGCGGCGTCGACCAGACGGCCGTGCAGGTCGAAAGCGTTTTCTTCACCGTACATGTTCAGCGTGATCTCGTCGCCGTCGGCGGCATTCAAACGCTGCAGGCCGCCATTCGCTTTCGGTGTTCCGATCAGATCGGCCAGCGCTTGCTGATAAGTGATGCTGAACGGGTCGTTCTCGAACACCACGCCGTTGGCTGCGAAGGGATAACCGTCGCCGCCGTTGGCGGTGAAGTCGATGGTGGCGAATGAGAAAGTGCGAACCGGGTCCGCGATCAGGCCGTCGTTGACCAGCACGCTGCCGTCGTCGAGCACGATGCTGCGGATGCGGTCGCCGTTGCCCAGGCCGGTGCGTGCACTACGGGTGGTGTCGTACACCACTTTCATGCCGGAAATCTGCGCGAAACGGCCTTGCGCCGAGCCGGTCGGGGTCGATGCGGCAACCGAATGCTCCAGCAGATCCTTCAACTGTGTGGTGTTCATGACCGGCGCGCGCTTGACCAGGTTGGTGAACGGCAGAACGTTGAAGGTATCGCCGACCGACACGTTGCCGGGAACGGCGATGTTGGTGCGGATGCCGCCGCCGTTCTGGATGGCAACGTCGGCATGGCCGGCCAGACGCATGGCGTCGGCGACCAGGTTGCCGAGGCCGGTTTCCGCATTGCGCACGCCTTCGCTGTACTGGCACGGGGCCGGGCTGCAGGCGACGTGAGTGGGGCCGTTGAGCTTGGTGGCGGTGGTGCCGATGATCTGCACATTCAGCGCATTGATGTAGGCCGATACCGGTGCGATCACGCTGGCGTTCAGCGTGGCGTCGCCGCTGACTTTGTCCGCATCGGCGGCGGCACCGCTGACCCGGATCATGCGGGTGCTGTCGAGGCTGGTCACGGCGCCGGTGGTGTCGTCGATGCTCAGGTTGACCTCGCCGACATAGCGGTTGCCGAAGTGGCCGGTGACCACGGGAACCGGTTTGCCGGCGGCATCGGTGGCATAGACCGGGTGGCTGGTGTAGGTGGGCGCCACGCCGCCGTTGATCAGCAAGTCGTCGGGATCGCTCATCAGTTCGTGGCCGCCGCCGGAAATCACCAGATCGACGCCGGTGAGCGCCGGCACCAGCACGTTGCGTTCGTTGTTTGCGTTCTGCAGATGGCTCATCACGATCACCGTGGTGACGCCGTGGTTGTTGCGCAGGTCGTTGATTTCGGCCTGAACCAGCGTCGTCATGTCCTGCAGATTCTGCTGGTCGGAGTGGGTTGCGCTCCAGCTTTTCATGATGCCGGCCGGCGGCGACGAGATGAACGGCAGCAGCGGCGTGGTCGCGCCGACGATGCCGATCTTCTTGCCGCCGCGGGTGGTGACGATCTTGGAACGGGCGACCTTGCCGGTGGTTTCGAGCGTGGCCAGTTCGGCGGTCGCGCCGAAGTTCAGGTTGACCGACAGGTAAGTGCTGCCGGAGACCTCGGCGAAACGGGCGGCGATGGGGCCGGTGTTGTCCAGGTCGAATTCGTGATTGCCGAAGGTGGTGGCATCGAAGCCGATCTGGCGTGAGGCGATTGCATCGTAGAAATCCTGGCCGCCGTCGGGATGCGCGCCGGCGAGGTTGGCGAAGCTGGCGGTCAGGCGCGGACCCGGCAGAAAGGAATCGCCCGCGTTCAGCGTGATGACCGTCTTGCCGGCACCGATGGCGGCGGTTTTCGCGTTGGCGATGACGCTGGCCAGACGGTCGACGCCGCCGTAGAAGGAGATCGCCTGTCCGGCGTTGTCGCGCAGGTTGCCCTGGGCGGAGAGCAGCCAGGATTCCTGGTCGCCGATGTGCAATACGGTGAGTCCTTCCGCCTGGGCCGAACCGGCCAGCATGAACAATGAGGCGAAAGCGAGCGCGAGGGGCGTGCGGGTAAAGGACATGCGGAACTCCGTTGGTTTTGAAATTCTGTGGCGTGAATGCTGGCAGTCAGACATGACAAAACAGAGTCGATAGCCAAAACTCCTGTGCGCGAAATGCATCTGCGCTGCCTGTGCTGGACAGAATCTTCAGGCTTGTCGATGACAAATGCGGGTAGCCCGAGGGCTCGCGAAATGAGCCGTTCGGCTTATTGCATTGCGCGATATCGACTTTTGCATGTCATCGGAATTTCACACGGATTGGGGATGATGGGCGCCTGCTCGACGAAAGGAGAACATCATGTCCATCCAGTGGGAAACCGAATTACGCGAACCGATCGAAGACGACGAATCGGCAGATGCTTTTGTACCCGACGAGGGCGAAGACGACTTCTTCGGCTATAGCGAATGCGCATCCGATCCCTGTCTGGGCGATTGGATGAGCTTCGCCTTTTGATGGCGGGCACCGTCAGCGCATCGACCAGAGGCAACAAGATTCCGGGCAGAACAGCGCGTTCCGCCTGGGCCGCCGGTTTGTGCCTGGTCTTTGCGCTCGCTTCCGAGCAGGCCTGGGCCGAACAGCGCGTGGTGGCGAAGCCGGAACCGCATACGCGCCTGGATGGCGTCGACCTGGTGCTCAACGGCGCCGGTCTGCGCAATTTCCTGTTTCTCGATGTCTACGTGATGGCGTTGTATCTGCCGCAGCGCATGACCGACGCCAACGCCGTGCTCAGGCATGATTTGCCGCGGCGGGTACGGATCAGCCTGCTGCGCGAATTTTCCGCCGAGCGCGACCTGGAGTTCCTGATGAACGGCCTGGAAGCGAACAACACGCCGACCGAACTGGCGGCCATCCAGGTCCAGCTCGAACATTTCCTGCGCCTGCTGCGCGCCATGGGCACGATCGCCAAGGGCAGCGTCGTGCAACTCGATTACCTGCCCAATGTCGGCACCCGCGTCTGGTTGAATCAGCGCCTCCTCGGCACGGTTGCAGGCGCCGCGTTCAATCGCGCCATCCTCAAGATCTGGCTCGGCGACGAGCCGACCCAGGCGGATCTGAAAAGAGCGCTGCTTGGCGAGGAGCGGGAAGCGATTTGAGGTTGTCACCAGGGCGGAGGCTGTCGGCAAGGGGTTGCCGACCTACGGTGCGTGGGCGGGAATCCCTTCCCGCCGGTTCATCGTCCGATTGCCGTTGCTTGAACAGGCGGCGGTTCGCCGCGAGGGGGATGTCGGCAAGGGGTTGCCGACCTACGGGCGTGTGTGCGGGAATCCCTTCACTCCAGCTTCATCCCGAGCAGATTCTCGGGTTCGATAACACCCCAATCCGGCGCATAGGCGCCACGCGCCAGCCAGTTCGGAAACGTCGAATGCGCCCAATCCGCGGCGCGGTCGCAGTAGCCGTGTTTGACCGGGTTGAAATGGATGTAGTCGAGATGCGCCTGCAAATCCGTATCGTCGCGGATCAGGTGATCGAAAAAGCGGTTTTGCCAGAACGGTCCCGCCAGCCCCTGCCTTTTCATATGCCAGGTGACCTCGCGCTTGACCGCGGCCACCAGCTTGGAAAAGTCGGTGTCGCCTTCGGCTTCAAACAGCCAGTGCATGTGATCCGGCAGGATGACGTGGGCGATGTGTCGAAAAGGGTGAGCGGCTTTGGCCTTGCGCATCGCAGCCAGGACATCCTCGACCCGGTCGCCGCTCAACCAAGCCTCGCGGCCATGCGTAACCAGAGTCACGAACACCGGCAGGGCAAGGTAATGGCGGCGGTAGTTGGGCATGGCGCGATAGTAGCGCGGCACTAGCCGCCGAAGTCAGACCGGGAACCCGTAGGGCGGGAATCCCTTCCCGCCGATTCATCGTCCGATTGCCGTTGCATGAACAGGCGGCGGTCCGCCGCGAGGGGATTGTCGGCAAGGGGTTGCCGACCTACGGGGCGTAGGGCGGGAATCCCTTCCCGCCGGTTCATCGTCCGATTGTCGTTGCTTGAATAGGCGGCGTTCCGCCGCGAGGGGGAATTGTCGGCAAGGGGGTGCCGACCTACGGTGCGTGGGCGGGAATCCCTTCCCGCCGATTCATCGTCCGATTGCCGTTGCATGAATAGGCGGCGTTCCGCCGCGAGGGGGATTGTCGGCAAGGGGTTGCCGACCTACGGTGCGTGGGCGGGAATCCCTTCCCGCCGGTTCATCGTCCGATTGTCGTTGCTTGAATAGGCGGCGTTCCGCCGCGAGGGGGGATTGTCGGCAAGGGGTTGCCGACCTACGGTGCGTGGGCGGGAATCCTTTCCCGCCGATTCATCGTCCGATTGCCGTTGCATGAACAGGCGGCGGTCCGCCGCGAGGGGATTGTCGGCAAGGGGTTGCCGACCTACGGGGCGGGATTCAGGTCTTGCGACGGCGGCTCATGAACCCCACCAGACCCAGACCGGCCAGCATCATGGCGTAGGTCTCGGGTTCCGGCACAGGGGCGGTGTAGCCGGCCAGGTCGGTGGCGGAGGCCTTGTAGGCGTGCAGTACGCCGGGCAGGAGCTTGTAATTCGCGCCCAGGCTGGCGGGTGTGACGCCATCGCTGGTCAGGACGCAACCACTGGTGGTTCCCAGCGGGCACTGGATGGACGACGCGTAGGGATTGGCGTCGTTGAAGTTGAAATAGACGTCGAACTGCGTGCCGCTGCCGTTCTGCGTCACGCTGTAGTCGTTGTCGGTGCCGGCCAGCAGCAGGAAGCTGCCGTCGTTGAGCTGCGGGCCGATGGCGAGGCCTTCCCACTTCTCGGGAGATTTGCCGGTGCTTTCGCTGTCGCCATCGCCATCCAGGTCGATGGTGTTGCTGTCCAGATCGAGGAACTGGGCCGACTTGGTGACCTTGGTGTACACCGCGCCGGCGGCATCCAGATCGATGTTGGAGATGTCGGTCGCGCCGGTGATGTCGATCTTGTAGACCTCCTTGTCGGCGGTGGCGAAGTCTGCGCCGACGCCGATGCCGCGGTTGTTGCGTTCCAGCACCATGAATTCGTGGTCGTTGATCGCCACCAGGGAAGAGATGCCCTGGCCCTGGCCGGAGCGCTTCATCGGGTAGGCGTACTGCGCGACGGCGTTGCCGCTGGTCATGTCGAACTTGACGATGCGGTTTACCGAACCGCTGCCGCCGCCTTCGTCGAGCATGGCGCTTTGCAGCATGGCGAAGGCGTACTTGCCGTCCGGGCTGACCGCCAGGCCTTCGTAGCCGCGGTTGCTGCGTTTGCCGGCAGTGTTGCCGGCGTCGCTGGCGTAGTTGGCGACGTTGGCGCCGTCGCGCGGGATGACGTTGGCCGGGTTGTTGAAGCTGCGGACGAAGACCCCGTTGCGGTCGAATTCGTACAACGCGGGGCCGTATTCGTCGGAGACCAGGAGGTTGCCGTTCATCGGGTTGACGACGAATCCTTCCGGGTCGAGGGCGTTGCCGAGTGCGTTCGCGGGATTCGGCGCGAGGCCGTTCATGGCGCTGCCGGCATGGCTGAACTTGACGGTCTGGAGGATCTGGAAGTTGGAGATGGCGCCGGTGTTCTTGTCCACGTCCAGCGTGAAACGCTGCGCGCGGGTTTCGTAATTCAGCGTGCCGCCGCCGGGGCCTCGGTCGGACAGGCCCCACCACTCGTTGCGGTTGGTGTCGTAGTAGATATCCGAGAAAAAGCCGACGCGGCGATCGCTGTCGCTGCCGCCGCTGAGGTCGAGGCTGCCGCCGGCAATGGCCAGGCCGTTGACGAAGCTCGGCGCGGCCTCAGCCATGCCGGAAACCAGCATGCTGAGTAAGAGGGCGGGGATGGGTTTGACGCGCATGGTCTGCTCCTGCGGATTCGTGTGTTGAGCGGGTTCGACTCGCTGCCGGTCGTCGACCGTTGACGAGCCTACAAGTTAATTCGGGCCGATTACTGTTTCATGACAGAAAAATACGCAGGAACGGAACCTGGGCTTGCGAGCATCAAGCCGTTTCCCGCCGCCGCGCGGCGAAACCCACCAACCCGAGTCCGGCCAGCATCAGCGCGTAGGTCTCGGGCTCCGGCACGGCGGCGACGGCGAAGCGTGAGACGATTTGCGGGTTGAGCGCCATGATCGCGGCGGGATCGGCGGTCATTTCTGCGTAGCTGTAGTCGGGGATGCCCCAGGTGGACACGATGAGGTCGCCGCTGACGGCGTCGATCTCGAATTCAGTCCAGCCGTAGGTATGGGTGGCGAGGGCGTAATCGAGCTGGCCATAGCCGGGAATCGTCGGCATCAGGTTGCTGAACGGGATACCTGAATCTTCCAGACCCAGCGGCGTATAGCCCAGCGGCGTCAGCTGGCTGTTGACAACCGCCTTGATGAACTGGTCTTTTGCGATGTCGTTGGGCAGGCTGTTGTAGTAGGCGAGCTGCGGCGCGCTGAGCATGCCGAGGCTTGCCGCCAGATCGACCACAGTGGGGCCGAAGGGCTGTTCGAACGCTACCGCGCCGGTGCTGATTTCCCACGCGCCGCTCTGGGTCTGGTTGACGCCGTCGAGCGAGTAGCTCAGGTCGTTGACCAGGGTGCCGTGGATGTCGGCGGTGACGAAGACGGTGTTCTGGATGCCTTCGTTCTTGATGAACGACAGTAGTTCGGTGCGTTCGCCGGCATAACCCTCGTAACGGTCACCGGCTGCGGCGAGGCCGAGATTCTGTGTCGGCTCGGCGATATGCACGAATTTCCAGGTGACGCCGTCCAGTTGCGCCTGCTTCAAGTCGGCCTTCGTCCTTTCGAGCTGGGTGCGGCCGAGCAGGGTGCGGTCCAGCGTCGCCGATTCGGCGAGGAAGCGACCTGCGTCCGCCGGAGTGCCGTTCCACGGCGCGAGTTCCGCATCGCGGAAGGAGCGCGCGTCGGTGACGATGACCAGCGCGTCCGAACCGAACTGTTGCGCGCGATAGAGATCGGGCTTGCCATCGAAGCGCGCGTCGCCGGTGCCGGCGTAGTTCGTGTCCGCGATCGGCATGTATTCACGGAAGGCCTGCATGCCGTCCCGATAACGCTGCGTGTCGTTGTAATAGCCGGCACCTACCGGGGCGCCGCCAGTGAAATCGTTGACCACCTCGTGGTCGTCGATGCCGGCGAAGATGGGCGTGCTGGCGCGCGCATCTTGCCAGGTGTTCATGCCATAACGGCTGGATAACACTTCGTTGTGACGGTCGCGGTACTCGGTGAGCGTGTCGGCGGTGCCCTGCACCGGGCCGGAGTAACGCTCGGCGTAGATGGTGTCGCCGTGCTTGACGAAGAAATCGAGATTGCTCGCCGCGACATTCTTGATCGCCGGATACGGCGCCAGTTCGCCGCGCCAGTCGCCGGATACGCCGAAGCGCAGTCCGTGGTGTGCGCCGGCCGCAGCAGCGGTGCGGAAGCTGCCGCTGAAGCTCGCCGCGGCGGCGTCGGTCGCGCGGTAGTAATACTGTTGTCCGGCGTTGAGGCCGCTCACGAGGCCCTTCACCGGTTGCATGGTGTCTGTGACGTTGGCATTGAAGCTGTCGACGATGTGCGAGAACGCGGCATCGTCTGCGACTTCAAAGGTCACTGGTCCGGTTGTGTCACTGCGCGCCCACAGCCAGGCGGCGGTTTGCGACACGTCGCCGGAAGCGACGCCGTTCGGCAATGCGGCGCATACGGGCAGGGCATGAAGCAGCGCCAGCAGGGCAACCAGCGGTTTCATGGAATGTGAGGTCATGGCTTGGCTCCGTGGGAAGGGAGGAAATATCCATCCTAGATTAGCCTTCCAATGTTGTTGTTTTGTGTCGAAGAGGTAAGCCCAGCATGAGCCGAACGGGCTATCGAATCGTAGGGCGGCATGCTTATGCCGCCGATCCAACGTCTGATTGCTTTTGGGTTTGACGGGCAGGGGGATCGTCGGCAAGGGATTGCCGACCTACTGGGCTGCACAAAAAAAAGGCCGCCCGTAGGCGGCCATGCAGCTTACGCCAAGCTCACTCAGGCGGTCTTGCGGCGGCGGCCCATGAAGCCGACCAGACCTAGACCGGCCAGCATCATGGCGTAGGTTTCGGGTTCCGGCACCGGTGTGATGCCGTACAGCGTGGTGGAGCCGGTTATGCCGTCTTCCAGCACGCCTTCGTTGGCGATGGCGAGGAAATACCGGTTGCCGGAGGTGTAGGCGATCAGGCCTTCCGGCGCCAGGTCGCCATCGCTGACGATCATGTCGAGGAAGGTGGCGTGGGCCGGGTCGGTGATGTCGTACACCGCGACGGAACTCTTGGTGGTGCGTTCCAGGCCGATGAAGGCCAGGGTGCGCCCGTTGATTTCAAGCAGGGTGACGCCTTCGGGTTCGACGCCCTTGTCGTCGCTGCGGCCGTCAGCGTAAATGCCGCGCGCGATGGCTTCGCTATCCAGCGTGTTGCCACTGTCGAACACGATGTTGCCGTTCTCGTCGCGAATGCTGAACGAGCGGCCGCCGAAGGTGACCAGATTGCCGGCGGTGGAATCGGTCGTGGCAATGTTCAGTTGCTGCACGTCGGCCGGCGAGCTGTTCTTCAGCGCGGTGTCTTTGACGCGCGCTTTGTCGCCGTCGTCCTCGCGGGAGTCGCCCTCGTTGGCCATGACGACGTAGGTCTGGCCGTTTTTCTCGTAAGTGGCCATGCCGTCCGGCTGATACAGACCCTTGACGGCGACGGAACGCAATTCGATCTTGCCGTCCTTGTGGCTGGGATCGATTTCGTTGCCGGCAGCGCTGAAATCCTTGGTGCCGAGGCCGATGACCTTGCTGAACGTGTTGGTGGAGAGGTCCAGCACGCCTATTGCATTGGCTTCCTGCAGGCTGACGAAAGCCTTGCTGCCGGCGGCGTTGATGGCGATGTATTCGGGCTCGAAGTCCATGCCGGTGTTGCTGCGGATGGCGCTGCCGGTTTGCGTCACGCCGGCGAAGACCGCGGTCGCGATCACGCTACGCGTGTTGACGTCGATGATGCTGACGCTGCCGGCCGGATCGTAGGCGCCGTAGATGGTCGGCGTCGCCTCGTTCGCCACCAGCAGTTTGCTGCCGTCGGGTGTAAAGGTCAGCATGTCGGGCAGGGCGCCGACGGTGACTGTGTTGGCATAGAAGCCGTTGGTCAGCGCGCGAGTGTTGGTGTCGAAGAATTGGATGACGCCTTGATTGGTGCGCGTGCCGGATTCGATGGCGACGGCCGCCAGGCCGTTCTTGATCGCCACGCTGTTGATCGCGCCGCCGAATGCCGACGTGTCGATGTGTTGCAACAGGCTGCCGTTGCTCGCGTCGAGCACGTCGACGCCGACGATGCCGGCGACCCAGATCGAGTTGGTCAGCGTGTCGAAAGCGGCGATTTCGCCGGTACGGCCTTGCGCCATGTCGTGGAAATACGTCCACTGCTTGTCGAAGCTGTAACTGGATGCCGCCATCGCGGGGCCGGCGGAAAGCATGCCTGCCACGAGGGCGGCAAGAGGTTTGATGCGCATGGATGACTCCTGGAATTCGCTAAGTGAGAGGGCGGTGAATTCGCGGAACATATCGACCGTCGATTGCGGATTTGTGACGGCGCAAAAAATAACTGTCTCTGGCGTTGGCCCGAGGCAACTTCCGACGCCGACATCCGCACCAACACGGCATTGCCATGCCGAAGATCACTTATTCTTCGTCACATGAAATCGCTCAGCATCGAATCCCAGATCGCCCTGCTCAAGGCCGCCACAAACAACAGTGCCGGGCGCAATCTGCAACACTGGATGCTGGGCAGCGCCGCGGCGCTGGCATTGCTCAGCGCGCTGATCTGGAACCCGATTCCGCTCATGGTCGCGCTGTTTCTCGGCCTTGTCGGTATCGCGGAGCGCCGTGCCATACCGAATATCCTGAACGCGCTGCGGGCCTACGAGTCCGGTGTTGCCACGCTCGGGGAAGTCACGATTTCGACAACATGTTGGGACTCGGACACGCACTATCACGCGATTGTGCAAGAGCCGGGCCGGCCGGATTGGACGTATGAGTTCATCCCGCAAGGGTGGTTGCCCGAAACGGGGACGTATGCGGCAAAAATATGGCGTTTGGCCGGTCGCGAAGCCCCGGTTATAGCGGCGACCGAAAACGGCATTCTGATTCCGCGCTATCAGCCAACCCCGCCCAAACCCGCCTGAAAGGCCTGAGACGAAAAAGCCAGCTTCTCGCGAAGCTGGCTTTGCCGGTGGCGAACCGAATTGACAGGCCTTGCGCTACTTCGCAGCCTTGGCGGGTCTGCCAGTTTTTATCGCCGCGAGGCCCTGGACCGCCGCGACCACCTCTGCGTCATACAACCGGGCCATGCCGGCAATCGCGGCGCGGAGAATCTCGCTTTTTTTTGCGGCGACGCCTGAATCCAGACAACGTTTCTTGAGCGCGGCAATTGCCGCGTATTCAGATTCCGGCATCGTGAAGCTGTCACGTATCAGCTTGTCCTTTTTGGGCTTGACCGGTTTGACGGCCGGGGCCGCTTCTTGCGCTGCTTCGACGACCGCCACCGGGGGCGCCTTGTTAACCGGTGCTTTTCTGACCTTGGCGGTAACCGCTACCGTGTTTACCGCTTCAACCGGCACGGCCTTGGCCGCCGCCGGCTTTCTCGCCGGCTTCGGGGCGGCGGCTGGAGCTATCTCAATCTCCGCCGCCTTGCTTGCGGCAGGGGTTTTGACGACTTTGGATTTAATCGGGGCTTTGGGGGAAGCTTTGCTCGCAGTCATGCTGTTGTCTCCTGAAATAACTGTTTATACAGTTTATACGCTTAGCCGAAAGGCGCAAGGAGCCACAGGGTGAGTTGTTCAGGTTCGTGCGTGCCCGTCCGATGCCGAGGGGCGATGGGCTGAAGCCCACATGCAGATGATTTGCCCCCAGCGGGAATCGTGCGCTACCTGGCCGAATACAGCGCGGTAACTTTGCCAGACGAAGAACAGGCCGCCGGCGAAGGCCAGGGTAAGCCACAGCGCGGCCAGCGTTTTCAGGAATTCGAGAAAGATGGAAGTAGCCATGGTTTCTCCTCGGGGCGGCAGACGCGCCTGCGCCCGTCGAATGAAGTTGATTGGGCGGCCCCGAATGCTGGCGGTGCCGGCGGAGTGGGCTTCCCCGCCACCGGCACCTGGCGCGGATTCACGCCCTGCTATTGCGGCGACGCGCCATGGCGCCGACCAGACCCAGACCGGCCAGCATCATGGCGTAGGTCTCGGGTTCCGGCACGGGTTGGGCCGGGCTGAGCTTGCCGAAGATGCCATCGGCTTCTTCGTTGGGGCCGGCGGTGAAGTACAGGCTGTCGGCTTCGCCCAGCGACCAGCCGTTGCCGAAGGTCAGGCCCCAGATGCCGTCGATGCTGATGACGTTGCCGTCGGCATCCTTCAGGTAGCCCAGTTCGGCGCCGGTGTCGACGTCGTAGGCGGCGATGGTGCCGTCGCCGAAATTGGCGACCAGCAGGGCGCCGCCGAATTGGCCCCAACTCTCGGGCGCGATGGTCATGCCCCAGGGCGCGTTCAGCAGGTTGTGGCTGGCATAGTCCTGCAGCATGTTGCCGTCGCGGTCGTAGGCGACGACGCGACCCAGAGCGGTGCCAGGTACCTCCTCTGTGGGATCGTCGATCTCCAGGGAGTTTTCCGCCCAGGCTACGTAGATGCGGCCATCGTTCAATTGCTGCACGTTGAACGGCATCCAGACTTCAGACAGATCGGCGGGCCTGGCGAAGGAGGCGGTAGAGGAAATGTCGTTCCACTGGTTGTCGAATGTCATGACGCGGCCATTGGCGAAATCGGAGACGTACAGCCGATTGTCGGCAACCTTGTTGTCTTCGCCGTCCAGTTTCCACATATCGGTGGTGATGGCCACGCCGCTAAATCCTGGACGGCGTGTTCCGGGTGCCTGGGTGCCCGGGATGATGGAGGCTGCCATGGAGTAATCCTTGACCACCACGGCTTCGAGCATGCCCGGGTCGGTCTTGGTACGCCAGGCGTTGATGGTGCCGTCCAGGGTGACGAAGATGAACTTGGCGGAGCCGGCATCGGTGCCGTAGACGCTGCCGTCGGAATATTTGATGGCCGGGCCGCTGACGAAAAATTCGGTCGGTTGGCCGGAGAAGTCGCTGGCGGCGTTGTAGACCTGGCCGGTCACTTGAGCGATGCCGTCGGCGCCGGTTTCGAACGGTAGCCGGTCATAGGCGCTGGTGACGATGGGGACGACCTTGAGGCCGTCTTGGTGCAAAGGATTGCCGGGCACATCGCCGATGTAGGTGGTGGTGGTGCCGGTGCCGGCGTTGCTGGTCCAGAAGTGGCCGCCGGCGCCGGGCGGGCGCAGGGCGATGCCCCAGGGATTGACCAGATAGGGGTCGACCATGACGGTCGGCTGGTACTTGGCGTTGTTGGCGACCAGATTGGTCTGCGCGTAGGCATTGGCGCCCGCCGAGTAGGCGTTCGCCGAGAACAGGAGTGCCAGCGCCGAAGCGATGGCGCCGAGCTGGAACGGTTTGGTGTGGCACATGGAAAAACTCCTCGGTAGCGGTGTGGCTGCTGGCTTGCCGAGTCGGCTGGCTTGCTGCGCATCGATTGACTGGCCGCGAGCGGGGCTGGCGGCCAGTCAGTGTGTCGCTTGCCCCGCCGGCATGGGCTCGCGCTCATGGCCGGCAAGGATTCGCGTTCAGGCGATCAGGCTGCCTTGCGACGACGGCCCATGAAGCCGACCAGGCCGAGGCCGGCCAGCATCATGGCGTAGGTTTCCGGCTCGGGTACGGCGGTGATCTGCATGGTGCGATCGATGCCGGTGCTCGGGTGCTGGATGTTCACGTAGGCCTTGTTCGGGTCGTTCATGTCGAAGTACAGACCGGTGAACTCGGAACCCGGCGTGCCGTTGGACGCCCAGCGGGCCATGCCTTCGCCGTCGTCGAGCAGGTCGCCGTCCATGTTCAGGTCGCGTGCAATCCAGATGTCGTCGTCGTTGGCGCCGTCGCGGTCTTCGATGAAGTACATGTTGCCGGCGGCATCGATCGCCAGGTTGTCGGCGTTGCGGAATCCGCCGCCGGCGGCCAGGCCGGTGGCCAGGTCGATGGTGTTGGAATCGGCGAACAGGTTGACTTCGTTGGTGCTCAGGTTGAGCGTGTAAACCCGGCTGCGGCCGTCGGTCGTGCTGGCGTTGGTGTCGGAGTCGGTGGTGGTGAAGTAGAGCAGCTGATCGCCGTTGGCAAGATTCTGGATTTCCATATCTTCCGGACGGTTGTAGCCGGTGCCCAGGATGCTGGCATGGTCGGCGGTGACGCGGCCGTCGATAGTGCCGTCGGCCAGCACGCTGGATACGCCGGCGATGGCGGCGCCGTTGGACTCGGTGATCGCCACCCACGACGCTGCGCCGGTGATGGCGGGGCCGTTGTTGCCTTCGAACTGGCCACCTGCACCGACCTTCAGCGCGAAGGTCTGGCCGGCGGCGAAGTAGTCGTTGCCGTTGTTGGCATTGGCATTGGCGGAGACGTATTTGTAGACGGAACCGCCGTTCAGTTCGTCGACGAAATACAGCGATTTTTGCTTGTCGAACGCCAGGCCTTCGTGCGACACGCGCGGCAGGATGCTGCGCTGCACGAAGGCGCCGCCGTTGGCGGTGGCCGTGGTCGGGTTGGTCACTTCGAACAGGCGGCCCTTGCTGCTACCGTTGCCCCAGGATTCCTCGGCGGTCAGGTAACCGCCCCAGGGGGTCCAGCGCGAAGCGTCGCCGGAAACGAAATTCTGGGTGCCAGGCGCAACGATGGTGACGGTGCGGGTGGCGTAGTTGCTGTCATGCAGGTCGATGCGCTGTACGCCGCCGGCGCTGGATTCGAACGGCATGAACAGGAAACGGCCGGCGTCGGGGCCGGTACGGTTGGTATCGATCATGTCCCAGACGCCGGAGTTGGAGCCGGGGGCCACCGTGTTCTGGGTGGTGCGGTCGGCGATGGACACCTGGCTGAAGTTGGCGCTGGACAGGGTGATCGGCTTGGTGGCATCGGCAGCAACGCCGGCGGAGGCGCCGAGCGGGGTGAAGTTGTCGAAATACGTGTCGGCGGCTTGTGCCTGGGCTTGGCCGGCCAGGGCCAGGGCGACGGCGAGGGAAAGCTTGTTGATCTGCATGGGTACGTTCCTTGTTGGCTGTGGGCAAGCGCGCATGCGCTCCCCTTGGCTGATGGGGTAAACAAACGGGCTGGGTGTCACCGGCTTGCTGCCGGCGAACTGGGAATATCTTCCGTGCGGGTTACAGCGTTATTACTTACGTAATGCTTGCGACTAGTCCTGATGGCTCATGCTCGGTGCGCTGGCGCGTCTGGCGGCGCCTTACTCCCCGTGTAGGAGCGCCTTCCAAGGCGCGATTTTTCAGGGCGACACGGGTTGACTGTCGGGGGCCTTAAACCCCGTTCGACGGCGCCCAGGCGATGCGGTGGCTTCGTAGAGGTAGCGCGTTGGCAGGAAAAGCAATCGGAGGTTGAATCGGCGGGAAGGGGTTCCCGCCCTACGTCGGCTGCGTAGGAGCGCCTGCCAAGGCGCGATTGTTCCGGGCGACAGGCATCGCGCCTTGGAAGGCGCTCCTACGGATTCTGGTGGGGTGGATGGGCCTAGAGCAGCGGGCCCATGCCGCCGCGTCTCAGAACGTGAAGTTGGCCGGATTCAGCAGGCTGTCGCAGCCGAGCTTGTCGATCTTGACCAGGGCGCGTTTGACGGCGGGGCCGGCGTTGCCGTCGGGGTCGATGTTGAGGATGGCGGCGCTGCCGGCTGGCGTGCAGACGACATGGCCGCTGGTCAGCGGCGCGGCGCTGGCAATGCCCAGGCTGGCGAGCAGGGCGGTAAGGTCGAAGCGGTCGTTGCCAGGCTGGAAGTCGGTCACGCTGTCGAGGCCGTCGCGCAGGCTGGCGTAGATGAAGCGGTCGCGACCCGCGCCGCCGGTCAGCGTGTCGGCGCCGGGGCCGCCGTTGAGGATGTCGTCGCCGGCGGTGCCGATCAAGGTGTCGCGCCCGGCTGTGCCGTTCAGGCGTTTGATCAGGTTGAGGCCGATCACGACGGGGTCGTGGTCGGAGGCGCGATACGGCGTGGCGGCGTACAGGTCATGCGTTTTGAATTCGGTGTTGTAGTCGATCACCGAGGGTTCGTCGGCGTTGATGTGCCAATGCGTTGCGCCGACGATCTGGCTGCTCAGGCTGGGCGAGGCGAGGGCGTGGTCGAGGTAGCCGGCTTCGCCGTCGAAGACGTAGGAGTAACCAATGTTATTGAAGCGGGCGATCTGGTCGACGTAGCCCTGATCGGTGAAGTCGAGCACCGGGTCTTCCTTGCCGTAGGCATTGAGGTCGCCGATGACCAGCACGTCGGCGTCGCCGCTGTCGCTTTTGAGCGTTTCGATGAAGCCGCGCAGCGCCTGGGCCTGTTGCACGCGCAGGTCGTTCCAGCAACCCTGGCCGTCGCCTTGATCGGTATCGACGCCGGCAGCCGGGCAACTGCCTTTCGATTTGAAGTGGTTGACCACGACGCTGAATTTCTCGCCGTTGGCGGCGGCGAAGGTCTGCGCCAGAGGCGGACGGTTGTGGATGGCGTTGCTGTCCGCGAGGGCCGCGCCAACCGGGGCGATCTTGCCGGGCTGGTAGATCATGGCGACGCGGATCGCGTCGTCGCCGCTGCCGGCGGCGGGCAGGCCGACGCTGGCATAAACACTCGCGCCCATCGCCGCGTTGAGGCCATCGACCAGATTTTGCGCGGCTTCGTTGGCGTTGTTCTGGATTTCCATCAGGCCGACGACGTCGGCGTTGATGGCTTTGATGGCCTGCACGATCTTGTCGCGCTGGCGGTTGAATTCGGCCAGATTGTCGGCGCCGCGGCAGTTGCCCGCCGATACTGCGCCGCCCAGCGCGCAGCCCTGGCTGGACAGGCCGGTGGCGGTAGTGCCGTCGGTGAAGGTGGTGAAGTAGTTCAGCACGTTGAAGCTGGCCACCTTGAGATTACCGCCGACGCTGGCCGGTGCGGCGCTGCGCGGGTTGTCACGGGTGATGACCGGGGTTTCGGTCGGGTGTAGTTTGAAATCGCGCAGTGAGGTGCTCACCGCGCCGTGATACAGCACGCCGGTCAGGCCATGCACCGTGTCGCCGGCGCGCAAGGTGGCGTCGGCGCCGATGTAGGGGATGGGATTCGGGTTCTGCTCGTTGCTGCCGTCATCCAGCGTGATGCGGCGGCGGGCGTTTGAGTCGGTTAGCGTCAGCGCATCGACGCTGGCGGCGGGGTAACGATTGGTCGGCTTTTCCAGACGGCCATCGGCGGACAGCGTGATTTCGCCGTAGCGGCCCTGGAAGTAGTTCTGCGCGACAGTGAGCGGCGCGTCGATCTGCACCAGCATGCCTTCGAATTTTTCCAGCTCGCCTTCGCTCGTTTCCGGGAAGACGATCAATTCCGGCGTCAGGCTGTGGCCGCTGCTCAGCAGTTTCACGCCGGTCGGGTTGGTCAGTTCGGTAAAGCCGATATATTCGGCGACGGTGGCGCTCAGGCGGAGCAGATTGCCTGCAACAGCCACGGCCGGGATGCTGGTCGAGTAAACGAAGATGCCGTCGGAGGTGGCGGCGTTGCCGTCGCCGGCCAGATCCTGGAGGAAATAACCGTAGCCCGGGATGACCTTGCTGACCACGCCCTGCGTGGTGACCGTTTGCCCGGTCAGCGGGCTGGCGTCGCCGCTGCCCTGAATCGTGGGAATGGTGGTGATGCCGGCGACGGCGATGTTCACCGTGCAGGCCGCACTCTGCGCTTCATTGTTGGTGAAGGTGACCTGCACCGGGTAGTTGCCCGCCGCCAGGCCGGATACATGCAGCTCCGCAAAGGCGCTGCCGCCGTCGATGCGGGCGGCGTTGAAGCTGAGCAATTCGATGCCGACGAGCGCGCCGCCAGTGATGCTGGCGCCATCCACAACGCTGTCCGCGTCGCTGGCGCTGAGCGTGACTCTGCCGGCCTCATTGCTGGCGATGGACAGGTTTTCGCACTGGGCCACGATAGGCTGGTTGACCGCCGAGCCCGTGCTGCCGCTGATGGCGATGTCGTCGATGCCGACCCACTCGTCGTTACCAGCGGCATTGCTGGTGATGATGCGGACCTGCAGTTCGGGCTGATTGTCGGCGGCGGCCGGGAGCGTGACGCTGACCGAAGTGGTCCGGGTTGCCGTGCCCGCGTCCGTCGCATCGGCGACGTAGCCGGCGGGGACGTTGGTGAAATTGCCGCTGTTGCCGATGCGGTACTGCAAGGCGACTTGCTGCGCGGCGTTGTCGGCGGAGCCATCCAGATCACGCAGGGTGTAGCTGACCAGGATGTTCTGCATGCCGACGCTGTTCAGATGCAGCAGCATGAAGGGCGCATCGGCGGTGCCGGAGCCGGTGAGGGCGACGACCGGATCGGCCAGATGAAATTCGGCGACACCGCCGGTGTTGAACGTGTTGGGGGCAGTCTGGTTGGCATTGACATCCGCCACTTCGGTGCCGCCCGCCAGGATGCTCTGCGGATCGGTCCCGGTGGCCGCCGTCAGGTTGTCGCCGCGATAGCCGACGATGCCCGCCACGCCGCTCCAATCGTCACTCGCTGAAATCGCGCCGATGTCGGTCCAGTTCTGCGCAAACGGCAGCGTCTGGTAAGTGCCTTCGGCCAACACGGGTTGGCTGCAAACGCCGCATAACAGCAAGGCGACAAACAGGGGACGGGGGGGCGTGACGGTCAGTGACATGACAGATCCTGCAATGAGAGTGGATTCTTCATGCTGATTCACCTCTGTTACGACTAATAAGGGGGCAAGCGGCGGAAAAATAGTCCCTTCGGCTCATGCTTGGGAGGTTGGAGCAACGCCGCTCTACGTCGGCCGCGTGTTAATGAGTAGGTCGGCAATCCTTTGCCGACGATCCTCATCGCGGCGAGGATCGCCGCCTATTACCCCAAAGGCAATCAGACGTTGGATCGGCGGGAAGGGGTTCCCGCCCTACGTCGGCTGCGTAGGAGCGCCTTCCAAGG
>JASJPK010000136.1:0-16930 GCA_031426735.1 Hydrogenophilaceae bacterium
CGCCTTCCAAGGCGCGAAGTCCGGAACAATCGCGCCTTGGAAGGCGCTCCTACGACACCGACAACTGTGTGAAATAGATTCATGTTTTTTCCTTAACTACCCAGTGCCGCGCGTTCGGCGGTGAATTCGGTCCACAGACCCTGCGTTTCGTTGAAGCGGTGGCGCACTTCGCTCAGCGCGTACTGGCCGCTGAACAACGCGCCGAGTCCTGCCAGGCGCACCGCCGCGCCGGCTTTCAGCGCCGGGTCGGTTTCCGCGCTGCCGCGGCCGACCACAAAGCGGCGCGCCAGGTGGCGCAGCCAGGCTTCCGCGACATTGCGCGCCTCGTCCTCGTCGCTCGGCGAGGTATGCGCCAGGCTGGCTTTTCGTTCGCCGAAAGCCTGTTGCAGGATGTCGCCGCCGCTGCGGCCGCCATCCAGTTCCGCCGCCACCACCGCCATGTCGGCGCGAGCGGCGATGGCCTGCTTGGCGGCCACATCCCAGCCGCCGACGTCGAGGGCGGTGGCCTGCTGCGCCAGATCGGCCAGCACCGTGAAGCTGCGCAGTTGCCCGCCCCAGGTCAGCGTCGGCGGCGAGCCGGCCCGGTCGGCGCGCGGTTTAGCGCTCAGGCGGCTGTCGTCGACCCATAACTCGACCCCGGCCGCGCGCGCCCGTTCGCGCAGAAAGGCGAGATCGGACTGGTTGACCTGCGCCAGCACGCGATGCATCGCGCCGGGCACGTCGACCTCGGCGCTGAGGCCGTGCTCCTGCGCGATCCGCCGCATCACGTCGGCGTCGCTGACCGCCTCGAAACTGCGGCTGCGCCGCGTCATGCGCAGATCCTGCAAGCGGTCTTCCGCCAGCACCGCGATCTCGGGCGGGCTGGACGGCGGGAAGCGGCCTTCCAGCGCGCCGATGCGACCGGAAAACAGTGTGTCGCCGCGCAGTTGCACGGCGAAGGTCTTGCCGAAATCGAGCAGCGCGCGGTCGAAGTAGAGGAAGCCGACGCCGCTGCCGACCGGACCCCAGTTGCCGAACACCGCCTCGCAGCGATACAGCCCGGCGCTGGTCTCCTCGATCAGCAGGCTGGTCAGCCCGGCCGCGAGCGCGCTCTGACGCTGGCCGTCGACCAGGATGTCGGGGCGGGCGGAAAGCAGGCGATGGGAAGGATCGACCGGCATCAGTTCGCCTCCAGGCGCAGTTCGCGTTCTGCCAGTTGCGCCAGTTTCTGCGCCAGGTCGCTCAGGTCCGGCGCCACGGCCGGCTGCGTCGATGGTGCTGGCGTCGCCGGATTGGCGGCTTCCGGCGCGACTTTGAATTCGTTGATGACGATGGCCATGGTGGTTTCCTTAGCTGGCAGCCAACACGTAGCCCGGATGCAGCGAAGCGGAATCCGGGAGGTAGCGCTCGATTCCCCGGATTCCGCTTCGCTGCATCCGGGCTACAGATGCCTGTTTCATGGCAGCCGGTCCGCTTGCAGGTCGATCATCTGGCCTGGCGCCAGACGGCGTGGGTCATCGATGCCGTTGGCGGCGGCGATGTTCTTCCAGTCGTCCGGGCGGCCGGCGGCGGCGGCCATGGCTTGCAGGCTGGCGCCGGCCGACGCGCCGGTGAGCGGGCGGGTGCCGGGGGCCACGCCGCCGAAGCCGGCGCCGGCGTTGCCGGACTGGTTGTAGCGATAGGCGGTGATGCGCGGTTGGCTCAGGCTCAGC
Source organism: Hydrogenophilaceae bacterium (assembly GCA_031426735.1). Taxonomy (GTDB): domain Bacteria; phylum Pseudomonadota; class Gammaproteobacteria; order Burkholderiales; family Thiobacillaceae; genus PFJX01. The sequence continues at coordinate 1,692 of JASJPK010000136.1, forward strand.
ACCAGGCTGGCGCGCAGCGGTTTGCCTTCGGGCGAGAAGAATTCCAGGTTTTCCTCCAGGCTTTCGACGATGCCGTTGAACTGGAAGGTGCCCCAGTTGAACGATACGGCTGGTGGCAGGTAGCGGTTCGGATCGGCGCTGTCGGGTTGCGGCGTGATGAACCAGGCGACCTGTTCGGTCAGCTTGCGCACGTCGTCGACCTTGCCGGCGCCGCGTTCCGCTTCCGGCAGCATTTCCGCGTCGAGCGGCGCGGAGGCGTCGAACCACAGCGTCACCGCCAGCTTGGTGGTGCCGGCGCCGACGAACTGCACCGCCGGCGGCCGCGCCGAATCGCCGCTGCCTTGCGGCGTCTGGATCTGATTGGCGAAGCTGACCTTGAGGCTTTCCGGATTGAATTGCACGGTCACTCGGCGGCCGCCGGAACGCGGTGTTTCCAGGTCGGCCTGCAGTTCTTCCAGGCGGGCTTTGGCGATGCGGGCGGGTTCGGGCATGGTCAGTTGTCCCGTTGCAAGGTGAGCGTTTCGCACAGCATCTGCAATTCTTCCACCGCCACCATGCCGTCCCGGGCGTTCAGCGTCGGCGCCTTCAGCTTGACCGGCAGGCAGCGGCCGAGGCGGAAGCGGGCGCGTTCGCTCTGGCCGTCGGCGGCGAGCAGCACGACATTGGCGTCGGCGCGCAGGGCCGGGTCGTTCAGGCTGGCGCTGAACCAGTCCCACAGGTCGAAGTTGCCGGTCATGCCGCGTTTCAGCGTGATCTGGCCGAATGCAGCCGGGCCGGCCAGGCGGATCTGCGCGGCGTTGTTGCCGCCCTCGCGCACTGTCTTGGTTTCCTGGGTCATTTCCAGGCCGTCGCATTCGGCGAAGGCGGCGGACACCAGCGGCGTGCCAGCGTCGTCGCGCACGATCTCGACCGCGAAATTGAACGCGGTGAACGGATGCAGCACGGTTTCCTGGGCGCTTGCGGACATGGTCAGGGCTCCATGGCGATGAGGCGTTCGTCGTTTTGCACCAGTCGCACGGTGAGGAAGCGCAACGGTTGCGCCGGGGCGACGGCGATTTCGATGATCAGGCGGCCGGCATCGACGCTTTGCGGCGGGTTGAGTGTGTCGTCGACGCGCAGCCGATAGGCCTCCCGCACCCGCGCGCCGGCAAACGCGCCGCGCGCGAACAGGCTGTCGAGCCAGTGCCGGAAGCGGCTGTCGATGGCGCGGCGCAGGGCGGGGCTGTTCGGCTCGAACACGAATTGCGCGCCTTGCTTCAGGGCCAGGCGGCGCAGCAGGCTGAGCAGGCGGCGCACGTTGATCGGCTGGGTGTCGGCGTCCTCGCTCAGGGTCAGCGCGTCGAGCACGGCGAAACGCAGACCATCGCGGCCAAGCGGGTTGATGCCGGCTTGCAGCAGCGTTTCATTGGCGGGCAAGGCGCTGTCGAGCGCGCCGATGCCGGCGAGGAACTGGTTGGCCGGGGCGATCCAGGCGCCGCGTTCCAGCGTGCGCCGCGCGATGACGCCGGTGGCCGCGCCGTCGGGCGGCATGGCGGGCAGGTTGCCGCCGTCGAGGCGGCGCAACCAGGGGTGGTAGAGCGCGGCATAGGACCAGCTCGCCGCTTCGCCGACGCCGAGCGGCGGCACATCCTGCGCGCGATCTTCAGCCAGCGCGTAGCCGCGCGGGTTGGCGTCCTTGAGTCGTTCGATGTGCGTCACCGCCTCGCGTTGCCGGTAATGGCGCGGCAGCGCCAGCACCGCCAGGCTGTCGCCGCGCGCGGCGGCGAGGCGCGCCAGGGCGCGCTGGATGGCGATCAGGTCGGCATCGCGGTAGTCCGCCGCTGCGTCGATCTTCCAGCCGGCGGCGGGATCGATGCGCACCGCGAGTCCGTCCGACCAGTCGCTCCAGGCGGTGGCGGACTCGAAGCGCACTCGATAGAAATAGTCGCCGTACTGGCGGTCGCGCAGCGTGAACTGGCTGGCTGCGCCACGATAAATTTCGGCGGCATCGCGCCAGCCCGGGTCGCGCGCTTCCTGCAGGATGTAGCTGCAATCGGCCGGTCCGCCCTGCCAATGCAGGCGCACCGCGCCGAGCGCATCGGCGGGGTCGGCGGCCGGGTCGGCGACCAGCGCGGGCGGCGGCAGTTTGGCCGGCAGGCAGGGCGCGAAGCCGCCCTCGCGGCAGACATTGGCCGGTGCGGTGACAGGCTCGGAGGCGTCCGGCTGCGGGTAATCGGCGCCGGGGATGCGTTGCCAGGGCCGATGCACGGCATCCGGCACACACAGCAAGGTGGCTTCTTCCAGCCCGAAGGCGGCATGCAGGCCGCGCAGCGCGCGCGTATTGGTGCCGGTGAAGCGGATGCGGTCGGCGATCTCGGCGATGTCCGGCGTGCGCGCGGCGGCCAGCGCCGGGTCGAGGAACAGGTGCGCACCGAAATGCTTGAGGCCGTCGCGGGTCAATCGGCTTTCCGCCAGCGGAATCGCGGTTTGGGCGGGGCTGGGCAGCGTGTCCAGCCCGAGCGGCAGGAAGTGGATGCCGGATTGGATGCCGCCACGCCAGACCAGCGCTTCGCCGGCGGCGTGGACGAGGGCGTTCGAGTGCGCGTCGCAGAAGCCGAGACCGCGCTGTTGCACGGTGGCCAGGCCGGCTGCGGCGACGTGCAGATCGAGGCGCAGCCGGGTCAGCTTCACCGCTTGCGTCGGCCAGACGGCGGGCGGCGCGCTCAGCCGGCGCAGGCCGCGTCCGACGATGCGGAAGCCGCTTGCGTTGGCGGTACTTGCGGCTGGCGCGCAGTCTTCCACCAGCAGCCAGTATTCGCTGCTGCCGAGGTAGACCTTCAGGGTTTCGCCCGGGCGCGGCGCCATGTCGGCGGGCAGGTCGGCTTCCAGCACCGGATGCGTGCCATGCCAGTCCGGGCTGACGCGCAGCGGGAAGCGGTGCCGGTAACCCACACGATACAGGCGGCCCTGACCGCTGCGGGCGCGGCTGGGCAGGGTTGGCTGGCGGAACCAGCGCACGGCGTCCCAGGCAATCGCCGCGCCGGAGGCCCAGGGCAGGAAGGCGATGCGGCCGTCGTCCCATTCCGCTTGCAGCAGGTCGCCATCGAGCAGGGCGGTGCCGGCGCGCAGGTCGAGGCGGAGTTTGCCCGCACCGAGATGCGCCGAGCGCAGCATGACCGGGACGCTGTCGAGACTGCAGGCGACGCTCAGGTCGTCCGACCAGCTGCCCGGGCTGGACGCGGTGAGCAGGGCCGGCAGCAGCCGCCCGCCGGCGACCGGGCGGCACAGGCCGGGCGCCGGGAAGCGATTGCTGCGCGCCTGTTCGGCGACGCGGATGACCCAGGCGCGGCGGCCGCCGTTGGCGAAGAAGGCGAGTACCGCCGGGCCGAGATGGGCATGCAGCAATTCGCTGTTTTCCGCGTCCCAGACCAGTGCCAGATCGTCGCCGAACACGCGGCGGTATTGCTCGGCGCCCTCCAGCGCGACCGGCGTATGCAGCGGGCCGCGCGCGGCGAAACCGACGAAGCAGGCGATATCCATGCGCGGCAGCGCCTCCGCCAGATCGTTGGCGGGGAGGGTGAAGGCGATGCCGGGCAGGCGGGCGGTCATGGTGCGCACTGACTTCTGCTTATTGATCCGGCCAGGCGATGTTTGAACGTTCCCTCTCTGGTGGAACTACCAGCCAACCGACTAGGCTGCCCAAAGACATCAGCCAAGTCTCTGGCTGCCGCGCACCCCTCCCCCGCTTGCGGGGGAGGGGTGCGCGGCAGCGCGGGAGAGGGAGCCGGTACAAACATCATCGTTCCGTATCAATATGCCCGTCATTCCATTTCCAGCCGTTCGTAGGCCAGGACCAGTTCTTCCATGGCCACGTCGGTGCCCTTGGCGTTCATCGGGCCGGAGGTGTGCTTGATGATGCGGGCGCGCATCAGCTTCCAGGTCTGCACGACGGCGCTGTGGTCCTCGTTCTGCAGGTGCACGGTGACGTTGCGCAGCGCGGTCTGGTCGCCGTTGCGGATCTGGTTGAGCCATTGATACAGCTTGAGCGAGCCGATCACGCCGCGTTTCAGGGTCACGTCGGTGGCCTTGTTGAGGCCGGTGATCTTGCGCACGCTGTTCTCGCGCTCGTTGCCGTTGCGGTATTCCGCCACCGTCACTTCCATGCCGATGCCGGAGATTTCCTGGAACCCGGCATCCGGGCCTTCGGTATTGCCGTCGCCCAGATCGACCAGGAAGTTGAACTGGACGTAGGGTCGTTCGCGCAGGACTGCCATGTTTTTCTCCTAATCAAAGCTTGGCGTCGGCGGTCCACTGGCCGATGCGGAAGATGACGAATTCGGCCGGCTTGAGCGGCGCGACGCCGATCAGGCAGACCAGGCGGCCGTTGTCGAGGTCGTTCTGATTCATGGTCGAGCGGTCGCACTTGACGAAGTAGGCCTTCTCCGGCTTTTCGCCGAGCAGCGCGCCCATCTGCCATTCGTTGAGCAGGAAGTCTTCGATGGAGCGGCGCACGTTGGCCCAGAGCCGTTCGCCGTTGGGCTCGAACACCGCCCATTGCGTGCTCTTGTCGATGGAGTGCTCCAGGTAGGCGAAGTAGCGGCGTACGTTGATGTACTTCCATTCCGGGTCGGAACTCATCGCGCGCGCGCCCCACAGCCGCATGCCGCGCCCCTCGAAGTAGCGGAAGCAGTTGATGCCCTCGGGATTGAGCACTTCCTGCTGGCCGCGGTTGAGCATCAGCTCGAAGCCGAGGGCGCCGTTCACCACTTCGTTGGCGGGCGCTTTCCAGACGCCGCGGTCGACGTCGTTGCGGGCGTAGATGCCGGCGACGTAGCCGCAGGGCGGCAACAGGATTTCCTTGCGCGTGATCGGGTCGAGCACCTTGACCCAGGGGTAGTAGAACGCCATGTGTTTGGAGTCGAAGCCGGCGCGGAACTGGCGCACCTCGCCGATGCTCTGGCTCTTGCGGCTATCGACGATGGCGACGCGGTAGCGCATGCGCTCGACGTGGCTCTGCAGATGCAGGATGCCGGCCTTGGCGCCGGTCAGGTCGAGTCCGGCCAGGCCGGGCGCGGCGACGATGGAGATGTCCTCGATGTCCTCGAACGCCTTCAGCCCGGTCTTCACGTCGCTGGCCGAGATGGCGCCTTCGTACAGGCTGGCGTCGGGCTGCTTGCCGTCGCTGCCGCCGGACAAGGTCAGGCTGCCGTCGTGCAGGGTGACGTCGCCGACCGCGTCGATGACCAGCGGCAACGTGCGCGCCTGGGCGTCGCTGGCCGGTGTTGCCGCGAAGTAGTCGCTCAGCGCGGCGCTGCTGGCTTCCAGTCCGTCCCAGACGCCGCTCGGCGCGCGCGCGTCGGTGCGCGTGAAGCTGACCGAAACCGAGGCGGCGCGCGCGATCTGGGTGACCGACGCCGACAGCGGGATGGCCGCGCCGGCGCCGCGGATGGCGACGAAGGTTTTCGGCGCGCCCGCCGTCACCCGGCGCCATACCGTGTTCTGCGCGGCATCGCGCTCGCCGTTGACCTGCACGATGTCGCCATCCGCGACGCCGGTCGGCAGGACGCCCGGCGTGGTGAGTAGGTTGGGGCCGGGACGCGCGGCGAAGGCGACGACGCCGTTGCCGGCGGCGCCGGCGTAGCGGGCGTAGACCTTGGCCTGGGTGTAGTCGGCGAGCCAGGTGCTGCCCGTGCCCGGCGCGGCGGCAAGGGTGATGGCGATGGCGCCGCTGGCGTAGTCGATGCTGCTGGCCGGGAAGCCGGTGAACTTGCCGGCGCCGTCGTCGACGATGACGCCGGCGTGAACATATTGATAGGCGGCCAGGATGGCGGTGGTGTCGTCGGGAATGGCGCCGCCGGCATCCAGATGCAACTGGCCGCTGGCGCGATTCAGTGTGGTGCCGGCCGGTGTGCCGTCGCCGCTGGCGGTCGTGCCGGCGACGGTCTGTGTCATCGCGGCGCCGCCGCTGGTCCAGCTGATGACCAGATCGGCGGTGTTGGGCAGGTGGGCGAGGGTGAAATCGAAGGTCGCGACGATGCCGTCGCCGCTGCCGAGCGTTTCGCTGTCGACCACCGTTTCGCGGTTGCGCAGTTGCACCGAGCCGGGCAGCACGGGGGCGTTGTCCAGCGTGCCGGTCAGCGTCGCCGTGCCGCTGCCGACCAGGGCGCTCTCGTCGACGAAGGGCGGATTGCCGGCCTTGCTGGCGGTGGCGTCGATTACGCGCACGACATAGAGGCGGCGGCCGCCGTTGTCGAAGAATGCGCGCGTGGCGTGCCACAGGTAGTTGTCGCGCTTGCTGCTGTCGCCGCTGAACTGGAGTTGCTCGCCGTCGCCGTACACGCGCTCGAAGTCGGCCAGGCTGGTGAGGATGTCCGGCACCATGTCGCTGGGGCCGAAACGCGCCGGGCCGATGAAGCCGGTGGTCGTCGTGGATACGCCCTCGATGGATTTCGACCTGAAGCTGGTCTCTTCCACGTAGACGCCTGGGGCGAGGTATTCGGGCATGGCGGTTTCCTCCTAAGGGGTGATGTGCAGCAACGAGCAAGCGGGATAGGCGGCGCGCAATTCCTGGCCGGCGCGCAGGGTGAGGGCGAGTTCGGCCAGCGTGGCGAGGGGCTCCGCGACTTCGACGAAACGCGCAGCGGGTTGCGCCAGGGCCTGGCACAACTCGGGCGGCCGCGCCGGGTCGAGTCCGGGCTGGTACTGGACGTGCAGGGTGAGCGGCCAGGTGGTCGCGGCCAGGGGCTGGTTGGACAGCGCCGGTTCGGGATAGGGAAACGCCAGCAGCAGGCGGCCGCGGCCATCGGCCATGCCGAGGCAGAGGCGGATGCCGAGGTGGCGTACTTCCGCCACGGCCCAGGCGGCGGCAAGGCCGCCGGCGAGGTCGAACAGGTCGGCGCGGAGCGATGCCAGGCCCGACACGCTACGCGTCGGCGCGGACAGCAGCGGGATGTCGTCGCGGCAATCTGGATGCGCCAGACCGCGTTCGGGCAGGGCGAGACGCAAACGGGTCGGCAGGAAACGACCCAGGCGGTCTTCCACCTGGATCTCGAATTCGGGATGCGGCAGCGGTTCCGCGCCGCCGTGGCTCCAGTCGCGCAGTCCGGGCAGGTCGTGCGCGACGAAGATGCCGCTCGGGTTGGGCTGGGCGAGCACGCCGCGTTGCGGCCGGTTTGTCGGGGCCACGCGCACGACCAGGCCGTCGCCGATGCGGCGGCCGCTGGCGGCGTCGCGGAATTCCAGGCCGAGCGGCGCCAGCCGCGTGATGCGTTCGAGCGGGGTGCCGTTCATGCTGGCTCCACGCGTAGGCGCGCCTTCCAAGGCGCGATCGCTCCGGCCATCGCGCCTTGGAAGGCGCTCCTACAACAATCCGCAACCGCGGTTGTTAGGCTCATGCCGTCGGTCCTTTTGTTATATCGAACTGGCGTTGGCGCACCCGCTCACTGTCGGGCATCGCCCGCTCGGAATCGAGTTGCAGCATGCGCACCAGATAGGTCATCGAGGGGGTGACCTTGGGCTTCAGCTTGTCCCACAGCGCGAACCACTGATCCAGCGGTAGCGGGTCGCAGATCAGTTCGACGCTTTCCTCCGGCTGGAACACGGCTTCCGGCATGAACTGGTTGATTTCGTTGCCGGCCAGGATCGGCATGTCTTCCAGCTGGCGCATGGCCCAGCCGAGCAGGCGTTGCTGTTTGTCGGCATCCGTCGCCCAGGCGCTGAGCAGGTAGTGCAGGTCGATCGGCAGGCTGGGCCGGAAACGGTTGCCATCGCGCGCGGTGCGCGGCGGCAGGTTGCGCAGGCTGGTGTTGACGCCGACCCGGTAGAGCAGCAGCGAGACGCCCTCCGCCATGCCGGTGGCGAAGTCGCTAGGCTGCAGCAGCTTGACCTGCGCGGTGGGATACGCGTCCTTCGGCAGGGCGCGATCGAGCAGGCCTTGCAGGGCAAGACTGACGGCGGCAATTGCCTGATGGGTGGCCAAACTTCCTCCTTAACGCGAAAAAAGCACATGCCGGTCGGCATTGGTCCGCCGGTGCACCAGACCCTGCGCCTCCAGGCGCGCCAGGGCCGCCAGCACGGTGCGCAGGTCGACGCACCATTCGACCGGCAACCACCAGCGGGATATGCCCTCGACGGTGTCGGCCGCGTCTGGATGGCTGTGCAGGTAGCGCAGGATGGCTTCGACGACATCCGTAAGCGATTCATCCTGAGGCTGCATGCCGAACCCTCCTCGACGTGACCCGAATGCATAGGCAACGAGCGTGCCAGGCCCGCGCAAGGTGTGCGTTCGTGTTGATTCAGCGGCTTAGCGGCCGGGGGAGGGGAGCGGGTGGGGCATGACAGACCCAGTCTGTCGAGGGGATGACTGACCGGCGGGTCGGCGTGGACCCAGTTCGCCGTCTTGCTTCAGGCGCTGCGGAAATAGCCGGGTTCGATGCAGTATTTCTTCAGCAGTTTGCCCAGGGCGCGGCGTTCCTTGCCGGCCAGGCGGGCGGCCTGCGAGACGTTGCCGGCGCTTTCCCGCATCAGGCGGATCAGATGGTTGCGCTCGAAGGCTTCCAGCGTGAGTTGTTTGGCTTCGTTGAAATTGAGTGTGTTGGTCTGCAGCCGGCGACGGTCCCGTTTCGTTCTCCGCTCCGATTCGGGCACTACCTGGCGGATCAGGATGTTGGGACCGTCGCACATCAGGAATTCGCGCTGGATGCGGTTCTGCAATTCCCGCACATTGCCCGGCCAGGGCTGGCCGAGCAACCAGGGCAGGGTGTCCGGATGCAGGTCCAGGCGGGTCATGTTGTAGCGGCAGGCGGCTTCGGCGATGAAATGCCGCGCCAGCAGGATGGCGTCGTCGCCGCGCGCGCGTAGCGGCGGCACCACCAGTTCCATGACGTTGAGGCGGTAGTGCAGGTCGGCGCGGAATTTGTCCTGCTCGACCAGCGCCTGCAGGTCGACGTTGCTGGCCGCCAGGATGCGCACGTCGGCGGATTCGAGCCGGCTGCCGCCGAGCGGGCGGTAGCTGCCGTCCTGCAGGAAACGCAGCAGGCTGACCTGGGCTTTCGGCGACAGCGCATCGACTTCATCCAGGAACAGGGTGCCGCCTTCGGCCTGGGCGATCAGCCCGGTCTGGCTGTCGCGCGCGTCGGTGTAGGCGCCGCGGCTGTGGCCGAACAGTTCGTTCTCGATCAGATGGTCGGGCAGGGCGCCGCAATTGACCGGGATGAACGGCTTGTCGCTGCGCTTGCCCTGGTAGTGCACGGCGCGGGCAGCCAGTTCCTTGCCGCTGCCGGTCTCGCCGGTGATGAGTACGGTGGCGTCGTAGCCGGCGATCTTGCCGATCGCTGTCAGCATGTCCTGAAACGCCCCGGATTCGCCGATCAATCCATTTGCTTGCGACTGTCTCGCCATTTCAGTTCCCTCCTGAATCGGGCATGCATGGCCCGAACGTTTTGTCTGCGTACCGTACCAAAATCCGTGGCCAGCGGCCACCAGGGCAGTGTTACAGCTGCATGGGTTTACTGTAAGTGTATTCGGCGAATGGTCGTGCGCTAGCAGGCGTGTTGAAAAACTCACCGTTACTCCGCCCCGGATACCCCCATTCCGGGGTGACGACCAGGCCGGGGTCCAGTGTGGTTGGATCAATAAAATCAACGGCTTCTGGATACCGGCCTGCGCCGGTATGACGGTTTTTTGAGGTTTTCACGTTTTTCAACACCCTGCTGGCCGCGGCCGGACATTCTTTCTTGCCGTCATCGAACGAACGTTCTACGATAGCCGCCATGCCCACCGATCTCGATTACCTCACCCGACTGCAGGACTATTACGCCACGCACGGCGCGTTGCCATCCTATGCGCGCATCGGCGAACTGGTCGGCTTGCGCTCCAAGTCGTCGGTTTCCGCGCTGATCGACCGCCTCGCCGCGGCGGGGTTGGTCCAGCGCACGCCGGATCGGCGTCTCGCGCCCGACGGCGATTTCTTCGCACGTGCGGTGGTCGATTCGGTGCGCGCCGGCTTGCCGCAGGCCGCCAACGACCAAGGCCAGAACAGCATCGCCATCGATGCCTATCTGGTGCCGAAGCCCAGCCGCACGGTGCTGCTCAGCGTCAAAGGCGATTCCATGGTCGATGCCGGGCTGATGGAGGGCGATCATCTGGTGGTCGACCGGGGCGCGCCGGCGCGCGTCGGCGACATCGTCGTCGCCATCGTCGACAACCAGTTCACCGTCAAATATCTGGCCCAGGATGGCCGCGGTTTCTACCTCAAGCCCGGCAATATCGCCTATCCGGCGATTCGGCCGGAAGGGCAACTGGAAATCTATGGCGTGGTCAGCGGCAGCTTCCGGCGCTATTGATGCATCCCTCGTTCATCCCGCCCGCCCTGTCGCCGGCGCGGCTTCCGCTTCCCCTCTTCGCCAGTCGCGTTGCGGCCGGCTTTCCGTCGCCGGCGGACGACTACGTCGAGTCCCGCCTCGATCTCAATGAACTGCTGATCCAGCGCCGGGAAGCCACCTACTTCCTGCGCGTCAAGGGCGATTCGATGCTGGGCGCCGGCATCCATCCGGGCGACCTGATCGTGGTGGACCGCTCAATCGAGCCGCAGGACGGCAATGTCGTGGTGGCCGAGATCGACGGTGCGCTGACCATCAAGCGGCTGCGCCTCGGCGCCGGCAACCCGGAACTGCATCCGGACAATCCGGCGTATCCGGTGATCCGTTGCAAGGAAGGCCAGGAACTGCGCATCTGGGGCGTGGTGACCAGTTCCGTACATACGGTGTGTTGAACCTTGAACCTGAAAATCACAGTTGCGGATTGTTGTAGGAGCGCCTTCCAAGGCGCGATGACCGGAGCGATCGCGCCTTGGAAGGCGCTCCTACGCGTGGAGCCTCCACTCACCCTCAGGGTTAAGCGCCAAACAACCCGGCATGTGCGGACGAGTTCAGCTGCTGTCTCAAGGTTGAGGTCCGCGTCATGTTCGCCCTGATCGACGGCAACAATTTCTACGTTTCCTGCGAGCGCGTGTTCAACCCCGCGCTGGCCACCACGCCGATGGTGGTGCTGTCCAACAACGACGGCTGCGTGGTGGCGCGCAGCAACGAGGTGAAGGCGCTCGGCGTGAAGATGGGCGTGCCCTGGTTCCAGATCCGCGAACTGGCCGAGAAGCACGGCATCCGCGCCTTCTCCAGCAACTACAGCCTGTATGCCGACATGAGCGCCCGCATGATGAGCGTGCTCGCCGCCTATGCGCCCGAGCAGGAGATGTATTCCATCGACGAATGCTTCCTCGACCTGGCCGGCTTCGGCCGGTACGACCTCGCCGCCTACGGCCAGCGCATGCGCGCGCAGGTGCGGCAGTGGGTCGGCATTCCGGTCTGCGTCGGCATCGCTGAAACCAAGACGCTGGCCAAGCTGGCCAACCACTGCGCCAAGAAGAATCTGGCCGGCCAGGACGGCGTCTGCGACCTGACCCGGCTCGATTCGGCGCAACGTGGCCGCATCTTCGCCGGGGTGCCGGTGAATGAGGTCTGGGGCGTCGGCCGCCGTCTGACCGAACAACTCGGCCAGCGTGGCATTCAAACGGTGGAGGACTTGCGCCAGGCCGACGCTGAAACCTTGCGCCAGGCGTTCTCGGTGGTGCTCGAACGCACCGTGCGCGAGCTCAACGGCGTCTCCTGCCTGAGCCTGGACGCGGTGGCGCCGAACAAACAGCAGATCATCTCGTCGCGTTCGTTTGGCGCTTATGTCCACGATCTGGCCGGATTGGCGCAGGCGGTGGCGACCTATACCGCGCGGGCGGCCGAGAAGTTGCGCCGGCAGGGTTCGCTGGCCGGCATGGTGCAGGTCTACATCCGCACCAATCCGTTCAAGGACAACGCGCCGCAGTATCAGCCGAGCATCACTGTGCCGCTGCCCGAGGCGAACGACGACACGGCGCGGCTGATCCGCGCCGCGCAGTGGGGCCTGCGCAAAATCTACAAGCCCGGCTACGCCTATCAGAAAGCCGGCATCGCCCTGCTCGACCTGCGCCCGCGCGCGCAGGCGCAGATGAGCCTGTTCGCGCCGGCGCCGGAACGCGGCGCGTTGATGCAGGTGATGGACCGCATCAACGCCATTTACGGCAGCGGCACCCTGCATTCGGCGGCCGAGGGCGTGCGGCAGGGCTGGCGGATGAAGCGGGAACGCATGTCGCCGGCCTACACGACGCAGTGGAATCAGTTGCCGGGGGTGGACTGAGTGTGACCGCGTTCCTCGCCGATGCCTTGGTGGCGCTGCATCTGCTCTTCGTCGCATTCGTCGTGGCGGGCGGATTCCTGCTCCTGCGCTGGCCGCAACTGGTCTGGCTGCATTTGCCGGCGGCGGTGTGGGGCGCCTACATCGAATTTTCCGGCGGCATCTGCCCGCTGACGCCGCTGGAAAATCATCTGCGCGCGCTCGCCGGCGGCGCGACGTACGCCGGCGGCTTCGTCGAACGCTATCTGTTGCCGCTGCTGTATCCAGACAACCTGACCTTGCCGATCCAGCAGGTACTCGGCGCCCTGGTCGTGATCGTCAATCTTGCCGCCTATGCGCTGGCTTGGCGGGTGCGCCGGCGCTCCAGCAGGGCGCCGATTTCTTGAACCGGGCCATGCCAGCCATTCCCATCAAGAGCGTTTTCGTTTCGCGGCCTGCGCCAGCATGTCGAGGTACAGCGCTTCGACGCGTTCGCGCGCCCACGGTGTACGCCGCAGGAACTTCAGGCTGGAGCCGATGCTGGGGTCCTGCGTGAAACAGCGGATCGCGATTTGCCGCCCCAATGCCGGCCAGCCGTAACTGGCCACCAGTTCGTTCAACAGCTGTTCCAGCGTGACGCCGTGGAGCGGATTGTTGGGCTGGGTATCTTTCATGGTCGACTCTGCCTGTGACGGCTGTATTCGGTGAGAGCGCGGAAATATCGAACACTTCGCGCGGAATGAACAGCCATCCGGCGCATCCCGCCGATATTTACTTCGGTAAACTGCCCGCCTTTATTTATGGAAACCTTCCCATGCGCGTACTTCGAATTTTCTTCGCAATCGCCGCCGTCGGCGCCAGCACTCAGATCCTGGCCGCCAATACGGAAACATTGCCGTCCGGCGTCGTGGTGGCGCATGCCAGGCAAGGGCAGGGCGCTTTTCCCAGCGCGGACAGCACAGTGCGCGTGCATTACCGCGGCACGCTGGCGAACGGTAGCGAGTTCGACAGCTCGTACAAACGCAATGCGCCGATCAGCTTCCCGCTGCGGGGCGTCATCCCGTGCTGGACGCAGGGCGTGCAGAAAATGAAAGTGGGCGGCAAGGCCACGCTGACCTGTCCGGCCGCGACCGGGTATGGCGCCAACGGCATTCCGGGAGTGATTCCGCCCAACGCCGTGCTGACCTTCGCGGTGGAACTGCTCGCCATCGAACGTTGAGTGGCGTCTGCCCTCGTTTTCGCCAGGAAACCACTTCCTTAACCCCAGAAACGATTGCGGCCAGCCACTATGCTGGCCGCAATTTCGCTTAATCAGAACCGCGCCCGCCCATGTCCGATGCAGCCCCGAAAACCAACCAACGCAGCGCGTTGCTTACCCGTTTGTACGCGGAATTTCCCGTCTTCCGCGACTATCGTCCCCTCGCCATCGGCATCCACAAGAGCCTGATGGAGCGGATTCCCGAGCTCGACAAGGGGCAGGTGCGCACTGCTCTGCATGCCCACACGGCGATGACGCGTTACCTCAAGGTCATCGTGGCGGGGGCGCCGCGTTTCGATCTCGACGGCAACGTCTCCGGCGAAGTGACGGCCGAGCAGCAGGCGCTGGCGGTGGCCACCCTGCGCGAGCGCTTCAAGAAAGGGGCGGAACGCCGCAAAGCGGAACTGGAGGCCCAGCAGCGCGAGGAAGAAGCCCGCCTGCGTCAGGAAAAGCTGGAGAAACTGGCGCAGAAATTCAACCCGCGCTGAAGTCACACCGCCGGAATGGCGGCGTTACCGAGGCGGCTGCTCGTCGCTGACATACGGCTCGTGCAAGACCACCGGCTTCACCGCGCGCTTGCGCATGCGGATGTTGAGCATCTCGACACCGACGGAAAAGGCCATGGCGAAGTAGATGTAGCCCTTCGGCACATGGTGGCCGAAACCGTCGGCGATCAGCACGACGCCGACGACGACGAGAAACGACAACGCCAGCATCTTGATCGTGGGATGGTCCGACACGAAGCGTCCGATGGCAGGGGCGAACAGCATCATCAGGCCGACCGAGGCGACCACGGCGGCGATCATCACACCCACCTCGCTGACCATGCCGACGGCGGTGATGATGGAATCGAGTGAGAAGACCAGATCGATCACGATGATCTGCGCAATGACGCCTGCGAAACTCGACGCCACCTTGCGCGATGCTTCCCCCTCTTCGCCTTCGAGTAGCTGATGGACCTCGCCGGTGCTCTTCCAGATCAGGAACAAGCCACCGGAAATCAGGATCATGTCGCGCCCGGAAATGCCGTGGTCCAGCACCGTGAGCACCGGCTCGGTCAGACCGACGATCCACGACAACACCAACAGCAGGCCGATGCGCATGAACATGGCGAGGAACAGGCCGAGCCGGCGTGCGACCTCCTGTCTCTCGCGCGGCAGTTTGTCGACCAGGATGGAGATGAAAATGATGTTGTCGATGCCAAGGACGAGTTCCAGGGCGGTCAGCGTGAAGAAGGCAATCCAGATTTCGGGGGTAAGCAGGAGTTCGAGCATGGTCTGAAAATGAGTGGAGAAACGCCGCTATTGCGGTCGACAGCCGGCATTATGCCTGCTGTTGCTACTCTCGCCGACCAGCCGCTGTTCCGGATGGTCGAAGATGCGCTCATGCTTCTTGGATCGCTGCCGATATTCTTGCTGTAACAAACGAAGAAGGACTCTCGTGGAATTCCCTGATATGGCTGCTGCAGCGATCTCGATGCAGCAATCGCTTCTTGCCACCAATGTGCAGATGGCTGTGCTCAAGAAAAGCATGGAAATCGAGGCGCAAGGCGTGCTTCAACTGCTTGAAGGTGTTGCCGCGGCAAATCCGCCTCACCTCGGCAATCTGATCGATACCTCCGTCTGATCTGCAGGCGAAAAAAGAGGGAGCCGCAATGGCTCCCTCCGGCTTGCATGGCATTGTTAATCTGCCGTGGCTACCTTAGCCGGCAAAGTTGGCTTCCGCGAAAGACCAGTTGACCAGGTTGTTGAGGAAGGTCTCGACGAACTTCGGACGCAGGTTGCGGTAGTCGATGTAGTAGGCG
>JASJPK010000137.1:0-26070 GCA_031426735.1 Hydrogenophilaceae bacterium
CAATGCCTGGCGTTTCTACACGGCGGAGATGGACGAATGACCCCTTGGAACTTCGCCCATCCTACGCACCGAAGCAAGCGATGATCTAGAGCGTATCGGTGATGTTCGGCAATCGCCGCGGTTAACGTGAAGACCCCTTGGAACCTCGTAGGATGGGCGAAGCGCAGCGCGCCCATCAGTCGTTGCGGGTTGATGGGCGCGCTACGCTTCGCCCATCCTACGCACCGAAGCAAGCGATGATCTAGAGCGTGTCGGTGATGTTCGGCAATCGCCGCGGTTAACGTGAAGACCACTTAGAACCTCGTAGGATGGGCGAAGCGAAGCGCGCCCATCAGTCGTTGCGGGTTGATGGGCTACGCACCTGTAGTCTGGAATCCTTTCGCTGCGGCTAGAATTTCGCCATCAAAAAAAGGGAGAACACGCATGGCCCGCAATACCACCCAGCAACGCGAACACTTCCAGGCCTTGATCCGCCGCGCCGAGGCTTTGGGCGAGGCCGATCCCGCCGCCTATCGCCAGCGCATCATGCTGCTGGCCCTGCTCGGCTACGCAGTCTTGTTCGGCGTCCTGTTCCTGCTGCTGGCACTGATCGCCGGCAGTGTCTGGGCCGCCCTGGCCAGTTCCGCGCTGTTGCTGCTGTTGCTCAAGAAGAAGCTGATCTTCGTGCTGGGCTACCTGGTCTATGCCATCGCCCGCGCGCTCTGGGTCAGGATCGAACCGCCGCAAGGCTACGAGTTGCCGCTCGAACGCCATCCGGAACTGGCCGCCGTGCTGGATGAACTCGGCCAGCAGCTCGCCACACCGCAGATCCATCGCGTCGTCGTGACCGAGGATTTCAACGCCGGCATCAGCCAGACGCCGCGGCTCGGCGTGTTCGGCTGGCATCGCAACACCCTGGTGCTCGGCCTGCAATTGCTGCTCGCCCTCTCGCCCGAGCAGGCCAAGGCCGTGCTGGCGCACGAACTCGGCCACCTGTCCGGCAATCACAGCCGCTTTGCCGCCTGGATCTACCGGGTGCGGCAGACCTGGTTCCGCGTCATGCAGGCCTTCGACCAGGCCGAGAACTGGGGCAGCCGCGGTCTGGCGCGATTTTTCGACTGGTACGCGCCGCACTTCAACGCCTACAGCTTCACGCTGGCGCGCGCCAACGAATACGAAGCGGACGCCCTCTCCGCCCGCCTCACCTCGCGCGAGACCGCCGCCGCCGCCCTGGTCACCAGCCATGTCGGCGCGGACTTTCTCGGCCGCGCCTACTGGCAGCCCTTCCTGGCCCGTGCCGACGTGGAAGCGCAGCCCGCCGGCGATCCGTTTCAGGGCATGGCGCGCTTCCTGCGCCAACAACCGGCCGACGAACGCCCGCTGCTGGCCGAATTGGGCAAGGCGCTGGGCGTCGAGACCGGCTACGCCGACACCCATCCCGCCTTGAAGGACCGCCTGGATGCGCTGGACATCGCGCCGAACCCGCCGCAACCGCTGGCACGCAGCGCGGCCCAGTCCTGGCTGGGCAAGCGTTATGACGCAGTGTTGGCCGATTTCGACCAGGCCTGGCTGCAACGCAACGGCGAGGCCTGGGAAGAACGCTTCCGCAACGCCGAAGAAATCCGCACCAAGCTGGCCGCACTGAATGCAAAACCGGCGGACCAGCTGAGCCAGGAAGAGTGCTGGCTACGCGCCGCCTGGAGCGAACAGCAGGGCGTCGACGCGCTGCCCTTGTACCGGGCTTATGCCGCCGCCTATCCGGACGACCCCGACGCCGACCTGGTCATCGGCCGCCTGCTGCTGGATGCCGACGACGCGGCCGGCCTGGACCATATCGAACGCGCAGTGCAACGCTTCAACCTGGCTCTGGCCGCCTGCAACGCCGCCTATGCTTACTGCCTGCGCAACGGCGACAAGGCCGAGGCCGAAACCTGGTTACGCCGCGGCGAAGCGCACATCGACCTGGAAACCGCCGCCCGCCAGGAACGCGCCACCGTCACCGCGAAGGACGCGTTGATCGACTCCGGCCTGGACACCGAGCAGCTCGGCCAACTGGCGCGGCAACTGGAGAACCTGGGCGGCGTCAAACACGCCTGGATCTGCCGCAAAGCCGTGAAAATCCTGCCCGAGGAAGGCGTGTACGTGCTCGCCTTCAAGGCCAGTGGCTGGTTCCCACGCGAAAGCAAACGGATGGCCAACCTGGTCGCAAACTTCGCCGGCCCCGGCCCCACCTTCATCGTCATGCAAGGCGGCAAGGCCGGAAAACTGGCGAAACGGGTGATCAAGAGCGGCCAGCAGTTGATGTAAGGCAAGCGCCCCGGTCCTGGGAACTTCGTAGGATGGGCGAAGCAAAGCGCGCCCATCGGTCGTAGCGGGTTGATGGGCGCGCTGCGCTTCGCCCATCCTACGTCTTCATTCGGGGTGGCCTGGTGATCAAGATTGGCCAGCAGTTGATGTAAGGCAAGCGCCCCGGTCAACGTGAAAGAACCTGGGAACTTCGTAGGATGGGCGAAGCAAAGCGCGCCCATCGGTCGTAGCGGGTTGATGGGCGCGCTGCGCTTCGCCCATCCTACGGCCTCTAGGTATCGTTCATCGTTGGCCGCCCCAAATCGCCAACGGCCAGGTTGCCTGGACAAGCCAAGCTGGATCTCGCCGGGAGCCCATCAGGCCGTGTACTGCATATAATCATCGCCGACCTGACTCCGTCAGCCCCACCCATTACTTATATGAAGCCACCATGTCTGACGCCACCCAGGAATTGCAAAACGAGGTCGCCGGTCTCATCGTCACCGCCCTGAACCTCGACATCAGCCTGGAAGAGATCAAGCCCGACGCGCCCCTTTACGGCGAGGGATTGGGGCTGGACTCGATCGACATTCTGGAAGTGGCCCTGGCTGTTTCCAAGCGTTTCGGTTATCAGCTGCGCTCCGATAACGCAGATAACGCCCGCATCTTCAGTTCCCTCGCCAGCCTGACCGAGCACATCGCGGCGAACAGAACAAAATGAGTTTCACCCTGGCACGTGCGTTTCGCTGGACCTTCATCGCCGCCGTGATCATCGCTTATTCGGTGCTGGCGCATTTCAGCGCAAGTACCGCGACGACCACCACCCACCCGTCCCTCGGGGTGGCCGTTGCCCTGACCCCATCCATCGGCATCCTGCTGTTGCTGGCCTGGCGCTCGCCGAGGCGATTGGGCGCGTTGCTTGCTGTGTGCGCCGGGGTGGGTTTGATGCTTTGGGAATTCTGGGGCACGCTGGAACGGAATTTCAGCTGGGTCTATTTTCTCCAGCACGCCGGCACCAATGTCATGCTGGCGACGGTATTCGGCGTCACCCTGGCACGCGGGCGACAACCCTTATGTACCCGTTTTGCTGAGGTTGTCCACGGCGGACTCACTGCCGAGTTGGTGCGCTATACGCGCCAGGTCACTCTGGCCTGGACGTTGTTTTTCCTGACGGAAAGCCTGGTTTCGACGCTCCTGTTTCTGTTCGCCCCCATCGGGGTCTGGTCGATCTTCGCCAATTTCCTCACCTTGCCGCTGGTTCTGCTGATGTTTGCCGCCGAGTATCTGGTCCGTCTGCACAAGCTGCCGCAACTGGAGAAACACAGCATCATGGACGGCATCCTCGCTTACTGGAAAACGCCGGCCGCGCCGTTGCCCAGCCCGCCGGGCACATCCCCCCACACCCGATAGGCGGCTTGCTGTCCGTGTCGACCTTGCCGCTCATTGCCCATCGCCACCTCGACGCCGTCGTGGCTTGGCGCGGTAGCACGCCGATAAGCGCCAGGCAGTTTCTCAGCGAGGTTGACCACGTTGCCGGCCACTTGCCGCCGGGGCGGCAAGTGCTCAACCTGTGTGCCGACCGCTACCATTTCACCGTCGCCCTGGCGGCCTGCATCGTCAGCAAACGGATCAGCCTCCTCCCCTCCAGCCACACCCCGGAGATGGTCCGACAGATGCAGCGCTATGCGGCGGATGTTTTCTGCATTACCGATCAGGTTGACAGCGACGTCGAACTGCCGGTGTTTCGCTACCCGAAATCGATGGCGAGGCCGCTTGAGGCCCCCGTCATCCCGCACATCGACAGCGACCAGATCATCGCCGAGATCTTCACCTCAGGCTCCACCGGTATGCCGATTCCCCATGTCAAACGCTGGGGCAGCATGGTAAGCAGCGTTCGCGCGGGGGCGGAACGTTTGGGCTTCACCCCCGAGTACAGCCTGGTCGGCACCGTACCGCCGCAACACCTGTACGGCCTCGAATTCACCGTGCTGATGCCTTTGCAAAGCGGCGCTGCCCTGCATGCCGGCCACCCCTTCTACCCCGCAGACATCTGTGCGGCACTGACAGATCTGCCCAGACCGCGCATGTTGATCACCACGCCCTACCACCTGCGGATACTGCTGGCAGAAGCGTCCGCCCTGCCGCCGGTGGACCTGCTGCTGTCGGCCACCGCGCCCCTGTCGCAAAACCTGGCCGCTACTGCGGAGACCCGCCTCTCGGCTCCCTTGTTCGAGATTTACGGCTGCACCGAAACCGGGCAACTCGCTTCCCGCCGCACTTCGGCCGGCCCAACCTGGCAGACCTTGCCAGGCATCCACCTCCATCGAGACGGGGAGGCGGTCTGGGCCGAGGGCGGGCACATCGAGGCCGCGACCAGGCTGAACGACGACATCGAACTGGCGGGGGATGCGACCCGCGATGCGACTTTTTTCCTGCTCCACGGCCGCCATGCCGATCTCGTCAACATCGCCGGCAAACGGACCTCCCTGGGCTATCTCAATCACCAGCTCAACGCCATCCCCGGCGTGCGGGACGGGGTTTTTCTGCTGCCGCCGGAAGATGCGTCTGACGCGCCGGAAAGCGTCCGCCGCCTGATTGCACTGGTGGTAGCGCCGGAATTGACGCCCGCAGCCCTGTTGCAGGCGCTACGCGAACGCATCGACGCCGTGTTTCTGCCACGGCCGCTGCTGTTCGTCGACGCACTGCCGCGCAACGCCACCGGCAAGCTCTCCAGCCACGCAACGCAGACGTTTCTGACGACCTTGCGGACGCAAACCGCAAACCCCGTTTGATCATGACCAAACCGTCTCTGCCCTTGTTCATCGCCGCTGACCACCCGGCCTATGCCGGCCATTTCCCTGGCCGTCCGATCCTGCCCGGCGTGGTGTTGCTGGATGCGGCCCTGCATGCCCTGGCTGCGCTGCGTGGACTTGAGGCGGCCAGCGGCGAGATCAAGTCGGCGAAGTTTCTCAGCCCGGTCAGCCCGGGCGAGGCCTTGCGTGTCGACTATGCCGCCACCACTGCGGACGTGTTCCGGTTCGAAGTGGTGGCGGCAGGCATCAGCACAGCGCTTGCCGATGAGCGGGTGGTGGCGAGTGGCGTCTTCGCCTTCACATCGCTTGCGTCAACCGCCGGGGAGACCAGGTCGTGAGCGCGCCCGATGTTTCCGGCCTGGCCGAATGGGTCAAGCGACCGGAGCGCGGCAGCCTGGTCATGCTGCGCGCGATGACCTGGCTATCCCTGGCGCTGGGGCGCCGCTTGGGCCGGGTTGTGCTGTTCGCCACCAGTCTCTACTTTCTGTTGTTCGCGCCAGTTGCCCGCCATGCCTCGCGCGCCTATCTGCAACACGCCCTGGGACGCGCGCCGCACCTGACCGAGCTGTTCCGGCACTTTCACAGTTTCGCCACCTGCCTGCATGACCGGGTCTATCTGCTCAACGACCGCTTCGATCTGTTCGATATCCAGGTCTCCGGGGAGGCCGCCATCGACGAGGTGCTGGCTGGCGGACGCGGCGCCATTCTGATGGGCGCTCACCTGGGCAGTTTCGAAGTGGTGCGCGCCATCGGCCGGCAAAAACCCGGCCTCAGGGTGACCATGGTCATGTACAAAGAAAATGCCCACAAAATCAATGCCACCCTGGCCGCCATCAACCCCGCTGCCGTGCCGGACATCATTCCGCTCGGCCAGCTCGATTCGATGCTGCAAGTGCAGACCCGACTGGACGAAGGCGGGGTGCTGGGCGTGCTGGCTGATCGTACCCTGGCCCAGGACCCCAGCCTGCCGCTGCCGTTCCTCGGCCAAACCGCCGCGTTTCCGCTCGGCCCCATGCGTCTGGCGGCCATCCTGAAGCGTCCGGTGCTGTTCATGAGCGGCCTCTATCTGGGTGGCAACCGCTATGCCATCCATTTCGAGCCCTTGGCCGACTTCACCGGCATAGCGCGCAAGGAGCGGGACACCGCCATCCGCAAGGCGGTGGCGGCCTATGCCGACTGCCTGGAACGACACTGTCGCGCGGCACCGTTCAATTGGTTCAATTTCTTCGATTTCTGGCGGCCGCCGGCGGACGCGGTATGACCCGTCTCCTGCAAAGCTTGACCAGGATTGCGGTTGTCTCCAGTGTCCTGCTCGCCGTCAGCCTGTCAGTGCAAGCCGCCCAATTCAGCCTCAACCAGCTCATGGCCGCATTGGCCAACAACCCGCACGGCAGGGCCAGCTTCACCGAGAAAAAATACATCTCCATCCTGGACCAGCCGGTCGAGTCGTCGGGCGAACTCCTGTTCATTGCACCCGCCCGCCTGGAGAAACGCACCCTCAAGCCGAAGAGCGAAATCCTGGTGCTGGACGGCGATGTGCTCACCATCGAACGGCGGCGCAAGAAACATGTCCTGCAACTCAAGGACTACCCGGAGGTGGCGGGCATGATCGAGAGCATTCGCGCCACGCTGGCCGGCGACCGCAAGGCGCTGGAACGGGTCTATCACCTGACCCTGCAGGGCAACAGCGCGCGTTGGACCCTGGTACTGATCCCACTGAATGCCCAGTTGGGGGGGATGGTCGCCCGCATCCGGGTGGATGGGACGCAGGATGAAGTCCGCATGGTGGAGATCCTGCAGTCCGACGGCGACCGCTCGGAAATGAGCATCCGGAAGATCGCCTCGCCATGATCAGACAGGGAAGCATCGCAATCGCCCTCTGGCTGGCCTTTCTGCTCGCCTGCATCTGGCTGGTGAGCCGGGCCAGCTTCACGGCTGATTTGTCTGCCTTTTTACCGAGCAGCCCGACGCAGGAACAGCAGATCCTGGTTGACCAGATCAAATCCGGTGCCGCCTCTCGCCTGATCCTGATCGGCATCGAAGGCGGCGACCAGGCAGCCCGTGCCCACGCTTCCCGCAACCTGGCCGCCCGCCTGCGCGCCGATTCCCGCTTCCTGCACATTGCCAACGGCGAGATGCCGGGACTGGCACGCGACCGTCAGATATTGTTGGAAAACCGTTATCTGTTGAGCCCAGCGGTGAATAGCGAGCGCTTCACGGTGGACGGCTTGCATGCCGGCATGGCGGAAAGCATCGACCTGCTTGCCACTTCTGCCGGGCTATTCAGCAAGGCCCTGTTACCGCGCGACCCAAGCGGCGAGTTCATGCAACTACTCGACGCCATGGGCAGCCGCCAGCGACCACAAATGGCCGACGGCGTCTGGGTTTCCCGTGACGCTCGGCGTGCCCTGTTACTGGCTCGCACCCGTGCCGATGGCGCCGACACCGACGCACAGGAACAGGCGGTCGCGGCGATCCGTGCGGCCTTCCAAGCGGTGGCCGGGGCGCAGATGCAGCTTGCCCTGACCGGTCCCGGACCCTTTTCCGTGGTGGCCCGCGCCACGATCAAGGGCGAGGTGGCCACCCTTTCCGGCCTCGGTGCATTGATCATCATCGGCATCCTGTTGCTGGTCTACCGTTCCCCCACGGCCCTGCTGCTTGGCCTGCTGCCCGTGCTGTCCGGCGCCCTGGCCGGGGTCGCCGCAGTCAGCCTCGGCTTCGGCGTCATCCATGGCGTCACGCTCGGCTTCGGCACCGCTCTGGTGGGCGAGGCGGTGGATTACTCCATCTACCTGCTGATGCAGTCGGACCCGGTCGTGGCGGACGAGCCGCGGAGCAATGCGACTGATGCCTGGATTACCACTTGGATTGCCACATCCTGGCCGACGATACGGATCGGCGTACTCACCTCGGTGTTCGGCTTTGCCTCCTTGCTGCTTTCCGGTTTCCCCGGCCTGGCCCAACTCGGCCTCTACGCCATCACCGGCGTGCTCACCGCCGCCCTGGTCACCCGTTTCGTGCTGCCGCATCTGCTGCCTGGCAACCTGCGCCTGCGCGATGTCAGCGCCTTCGGTCGTGGCCTGCAGATCTTGGTGAAGCAGGCGGGCCGTCTGCGCGGGCTGGTCTGGGCTCTATTCATGGTCGCCTGCGTAATCCTGGTGACGCAGCGCGACGGCATGTGGAACCGGGAACTGGCGGCCCTGAGCCCAGTGCCCGCCGCCGCTCAGGCCCTCGACATGTCCATGCGCAGCGACCTGGGCGCCCCGGACGTACGCTATCTGGTGGTGGTATCCGCCGCCAGCCAGGAGATGGCGCTCGTCGCCAGCGAACGTGCGGCCTCGGTGTTGCAGCAACTGCAAGCGGCAGGCGTGATCGACGGTTTCGAGAGTCCCGCCTTTTATCTGCCCAGCCAGGCAACCCAGCGCCAGCGTCAGGCGAGCCTGCCGGCCGACGCCGAGCTGCGCCGCCGCATCAAGGCGGCCCTTGCCGATCTGCCGCTGCGTCCGGATCGCCTTGAGCCGTTCTTTGCAGACGTGGCGAAGGCCCGCGGCCAGAGGCCGTTGACCCGACAAGACATCGACGGCACTTCCCTGGCACAAGGGGTGGATGCCCTGCTGCTGCCGGCAGCAGCAGGACGCTGGACCGCCCTGTTGCCGCTGCGCGCCGGCAGCGGGCCGCTTGCCGTCCTCGACGCGCCGCGCGTGCGTGCCGCCCTTGCGGCGACGGGCCTGGCGGACGTTCATTTCGTCGATATCAAGGGCGAGGCCGATCGCCTCTATCAGGGCTATCTGCGCGAGGCCGTCGTGCTGTCGCTCGCCGGCCTCGCCGCCATCGTCGGCCTGCTATTCGTCAGCACCCGTTCTCCCGTCAGGGTGTTTCACATCCTCGCGCCGCTGGTTGTCGCCGTTGCCGTGGTCATCGCCGGTCTGGTCCTGGCCGGGCAGCAACTCACCCTGCTGCACCTGGTGGGCATGCTGCTGGTGGTGGCAGTCGGTTCCAACTACGCCCTGTTCTTCGACCGGGGCACCGCCGCGGGGGGCATCTCGCCGCGTACCCTGGCCTCCCTGCTGCTGGCCACCTGCACCACGCTGGCCGGCTTCGGCATCCTCGCCTTTTCCAGCGTGCCGGTGCTCAACGCCATCGGCAGCACGGTCGGCCCGGGCGCCATCCTCGCCCTGGTCTTTTCCGCCATCCTGGCGCGGCGGACATGACGGCTCTGCCGCCGCAGCCTTTGCCGCCCCCCCATGTCCGCCGCCCGTGGCGCCCGACACCGCTGTTGCTGACCAGTTTCGTGCTGCACGGCGGCGCCCTGGGTCTGCTTGCGCTGCAACCGGGGCTGTGGCCCTGGGGGCTGGGCGGGCTGGCCGCTAATCACCTGATCCTTGGCGCAGCCGGCCTCTGGCCACGTAGTCGCAGTCTCGGTCCCAACTGGGCAAGGCTGCCAGCCGCCGCAACGCCAGGTCATATCGCGATCACCATCGATGACGGCCCCGACCCGGAGGTGACACCGCAGGTGCTCGACATCCTTGACCGCTTTGCCGCCCGCGCCAGCTTTTTCTGCATCGGAACGAAGGCGCAACGCTATCCCGAGCTTTGCCGCGAGATCGTCCGGCGCGGCCATGCCGTGGAAAACCACGGTCAGCATCATCACCATCATTTCGCCACCTTCGGGCCGCGCCGCATGGCCCGCGAAATCGAGTCCGGCCAGGACAGCCTGGCCACCATCACCGGCCAGCGGCCGCAATTCTTCCGGCCCACCGCCGGCCTGCGCAATTCCTTTCTGGAGCCCGTCCTGGCGCGGCACGGCCTGCAGCTGGCGAGTTGGACCCGGCGCGGTTTCGACACCCGCAACCGGGATGCCGACGATGTGACCCGGCGTCTGACCCGCAACCTTGCCGCCGGCGACATCCTGCTCCTGCATGACGGCAACGCCGCGCACACCGCCGCCGGCCAGCCGGTGATCCTGTCCGTCCTGCCGCGCGTGCTGGAAGCGGCCGCCGCCGCCGGACTCAAGTCCATCACCCTGCGTTCCGCGCTTTGAGTTCAGCCTGGAATATTCGCCAATGTTCGCTAGCGCACTGAAAGAACAAACCTATCGGCGCACCGTGGAAGCCGGTGGTGCATAAGCATTCGCTTATTGCGCGCTTTGTTGTTCCATTTTCTCTAGCGGGGGTTTCATCATGCTCAAACGCATTTTCGTGGCACTTCTCACCATGCTGTCCATTGTCGGTGCTACTGCGACATTGACTGCCTGCAACACGATGGAAGGCGCAGGACAGGATATTCAGCGGGCAGGCGGAGCAATCGAGAACAAGGCCAAAGAGAACAAGTAATTGAACTCGCCTACCTGGCGACGACCAGCCTGCCAGCCTGGTCGACCGGTAGGCCATCGACGGTGTTGGGGGAAAGCCCTATTGTTAACCCGGCAACCAAAGTAGCCGTCATGCCGGGGCAAACCGGAATCCATCCATGCTGATCGCCCACTTGGGCGGAAAAACCGGGGCAGGATCGTCAGTTAGAATTCAGGCCAGTTTGACCACCCATATCCGTTCGTGCCCCCCCTCCACCTTGCCCACTACACCGCCACCAGCTGCCTAGGCCACGGCCTGGAAGCCACACTGAGCACATTGCGGCAGCATCGGAGCGGCTTGGCGCCTTGCCATTTCGAGACGGTGCTGGACCTCGCCACTTATATCGGCGAAGTGGCAAAGGTGGACACGATGGCCCTGCCCGCCCAGTTCGCCGAATACGAATGTCGCAATAATCGCCTGGCCTTTCTCGGCCTGCAGCAGGATGGCTTCAGTGCCGCCGTCGAGGCGTCCATTGCCCGCCATGGCCGACGCCGCGTGGGCGTCTTTCTCGGCACCAGCACGGCCGGCATTCTGCAGACCGAGCAGGCTTACCGCCGCCGCGATCCAGCCAGTGGCGCCCTGCCGGACGACTTCCGCTACCGCACCACGCACAACACATTTTCGGTGGCGGATTTCGTGCGCCATGTTTTTCGCCTGGAAGGACCGGCGGTGGTGATCTCCACTGCCTGCTCTTCGAGCGCCAAAGTGTTCGCCGCAGCCGCCCGCATGATCGCGGCCGGGCTCATCGATGCGGCAATTGTGGGAGGGGTGGATTCACTCTGCCTGACCACACTGTACGGCTTCAATTCCCTCGAACTGCTGTCGCCGGAACCCTGTCGACCGTTCGATAGCGAGCGCAAGGGCCTCTGCATCGGCGAGGCCGCCGCCTTCGCCCTGCTGGAACGGCCGGCGGACAGCCTGAATGCCGACGACGTGCTGCTTCTGGGCGCAGGGGAATCGAGCGACGCACACCACATGTCATCGCCCCATCCCGAAGGCCTCGGTGCCCGCATGGCGATGACCGCCGCCCTGCATGCGGCAGGTTTGCAGGCGAGCGACATCGACTACATCAACCTGCACGGCACCGCCACGCCGAGCAACGATGCCGCCGAAGGCAAGGCGGTGACGGCCGTGTTCGGCGACCGCGTGCCATGCAGTTCGACCAAGGGCGCGAGCGGCCACACTCTGGGGGCGGCGGGCGGCCTGGAGGCGGTCATCAGCGCCCTGGCCCTGCAGCACGGATTCCTGCCCGGGGGCGTCAATACCCGCCAGGTCGATCCCGGCATTCCCATCCAGTACCTGACCTCCAACCGAGACAGCGCGCCGCGCCGAGTGCTGAGCAACTCCTTCGGCTTCGGCGGCACCAATTGCAGCCTGGTGCTGGGCAGGGCGGGTTGACATGAATCTGACCGCTTACCTCGACGGCATCGGCCTGCTTGGACCGGGCCTGGACAACTGGATGACGGCGCAACCGATCCTGGCCGGGGCCGCCGACTATGTGCCGCGCCCCATCGTCGTACCGCCGCCGATGGCGCTGCCATCCGCCGAGCGTCGCCGCGTCGGCCTGGGCGTAAAGGTCGCCCTGGCCGTGGCGCAGGAGGCCGTCGCCTGTGCGCAATCCGATGCCAAACGGCTGGCCACCGTGTTCTCCTCCTCCAGCGCGGATGGCGACACCTGCGACGCCATCTGTCGGGCGTTGGCCTCGGATGATCGCCAGCTCTCCCCCACCCGCTTCCACAATTCGGTACACAACGCCCCGGCCGGCTACTGGGGCATCGCCTCCGGCGCGATGACCCCGGCCACCGTGCTGTGCGCCTACGACGGCAGTTTCGCGGCGGGTTTGCTGGAGGCGGTTGTTCAACTGAGCCAACTGAACCAACTCAGCCTAGACGCCGCCGGCACGCTGCTGGTCAGCTACGAGGCACCCTACCCGGAACCGCTGCACGCCAAGCGGCCGCATCCTTCCGCCTTCGGCCTCGCCCTGGCCTTGCTGCCGCAGCAAGGCCCCCACTCCCTGGCGCGTCTGCAGGTCGAACTGGTCGAGGCGCCCGCTGACCTGTTGGAGAATCCGGATCTGGAAGCCTTGCGCCACCAGATTCCGTCGGCGCGCGGCTTGCCCCTGCTGCAAGCCTTGGCCAGCGGACGCGCGCAGCGGGTGATTCTGGAATACCTGGAACCGCTCAGTCTGGCGGTGACGATTCAGCCATGCCGTTAGACCACGACTGGCTGCTCGCCCACATTCCGCACCAGGGCAGCATGAGTTTGCTCGACTGCATCGAAGCCTGGGACAGTGAGCGCATCCGCTGCACGGCCAGCAGCCACCGAGCCCCAGACAATCCGCTGCGCGCCCACGCTCGGCTGGGAAGCGCCTGCGGCATCGAATACGCCGCCCAGGCCATGGCCGCGCATGGCGGTCTGCTGGCAGCGGTCGATACTCCCCCCCGCGCCGGCTACCTCGCCAGCGTACGCGGAGTCGAACTGCATGTTCCCCGCCTGGATGACATCTCAGCAGATCTGGACGTGGAAGCACAGCGACTGTCCGGCGACGACAACACCGTGCTTTATGGCTTCAGCGTTTCCGCGGCAGGACGACTGCTGTTGAGCGGTCGCGCCGTTGTGGTGCTGGATGCGGCAAAACTGGGGAGTCCGGGATGAAACCAGAAATGAAACGACCCCCCTTACTCGCTACGCTCGTTTCCCCCCGAGGGGGAAGTCAGTTCCTTCGGAACGGCCGTGCGGAACTGACATGAAACGCGCCCTCGTCACCGGCGGCAGCGGCGGTATCGGCGCCGCGATCTGTCGGCGCCTCGCCGCTGACAGCTGTTACGTCTATGTCCATGCCAACCAGAATCTGGCCAAGGCAGTGGCCCTGGTGGAAGAAATTCGCGCGAGTGGCGGCGCCGCCGAGGCCATCGCCTTCGATGTCACCGACGCGGAAGCCAGCCGGGTTGCCCTGGAAGCCCTGGTCGCGGACGCGCCCATCCAGATCCTGGTTAACAATGCCGGCGTGCATGACGACGCCATCTTCCCCGGCATGCGCCCGCAGCAATGGCACAAGGTACTGGACGTGTCGCTCAACGGCTTCTTCCATGTCACCCAACCGCTGACCCTGCCCATGCTTCGCAGCCGCTGGGGCCGCATCATCAACATCACCTCCATCGCCGGGCTGACCGGCAACCGCGGCCAGGTCAACTACGCGGCCGCCAAGGGCGGTCTGCACGCCGCCACCAAATCCTTGTCCCTGGAACTGGCCAGCCGTGGCATCACGGTCAATGCCGTGGCACCGGGCATCATTCAGACCGGCATGATCGAAGGGGTGTTCGACGAGAAGACCATCGCCGCCATGGTGCCCATGAAGCGGGCCGGCAAACCGGAAGAAGTGGCGGACCTGGTGGGCTTCCTCGCCTCGGAACAAGCCAGCTACATCAGCGGGCAAATCATCTCAATAAACGGCGGCATGATTTGACTGCGTCCAGCTCGCCCGGGCCCCGGAGGATTTGCGCAATCGAGGTGGGCTCTACGCCCGACTGGCGGCGCTGCAACTCGACGATTGGCTACCGGACTCACGTCGGGGTGGCTGTCGGGTTACGGCGCAAAAAGCCGCGCCTAACCCAACCTACAGGAACCGCTCGGTGCGTAGGTCGGATTCGCGGCTACCCAGTTGCTGGCGGCAAATTCAGTTTCCTACTCGGTTTCCAAATAACCGTCGTCCAATCAGCAGCGGCAAACGCAGCAGAAAACCCAGCAACAGGCGGGCGTGCATCCAGGTCAGCAGGATGTTGTCGCGCAGGTAATTGAAGTGCGACACGCCACCTTCCGCTGCGGTCAGATACTTCACCGGCGCCGGCAGATTGATCGGGCGCACGCCGCGCCAGCACAGGCGCACCACGACCTCGGGATCGAAGTCGAAGCGGCGCATCCAGCGCTTGCCATGCATCACCTGGCGCAGGGGTTCGATGGGATAGATGCGGAAACCATAGAGCGAATCGCCGATGCCCATCCACAGGGTCTCTAGGTTGGCCCACATGTTGGATAACTTGCGCCCCTGCACGCGCAGTTTTGGCGCGCTGACGTCGAACACCGGCACACCCAGGACCATGCAAGCCGGAGCCGCCATCGAGGTGGCCATAAAGGTCGGGATGAGGTCGGTCGGATGTTGACCGTCCGAGTCCAGGGTGAGGACGTGGCTGTAGCCAGCCTTCACGGCAAGGTCGAGACCGTGCAGGACCGCCGCGCCCTTGCCGACGTTTACAGGCAACACCAGCACCCTGAGGCCAGGATCCGTCGCGGCCATTTCCTGGAGGCCGGCGACGCTGCCGTCGCTGCTCCCGTCCACCACCACCCACACCGGCGTCCATTGCTCACGCGCGGCGCGCACCGTGTCATAGACCCGGGCGCCGGGGTTATAGCTGGGGACCAGCACCAGGTGGCTGGCGGAGACGTTCATATCAGGTGCCATCAGGTGTGTTGAGCCGCGCCGGGAGGCAGGAAACACGGGGCATCGCGCAGTTCTTCGATGTAGTAGCGCTCCAATTCCTCGGTGAATATCCCGGCCTTTTCCAGTGGCTCGAAACGGCGACCGAGCCGGACGCGATAGGTGATAGGCAACCTCGGGCGACGAAACAGCGGCCAGCCCTTGCTGAGATAGGCCGAGTCGGTCTCGATGAACACGGTCTGGATCGGCACCTTTGCCCGACTGGCGATGAGCGCGGCCGTGCCCTTGCAGGGATTAACCGGCCAGCGGGTCGTGCGGGTGCCTTCCGGGAAGATCAGCAGGTGACTGCCGTTGTTCAGTTCGGCCACGGATTGTTTGATCATGCTCAACCTCGCGTCGTTGCGGATGTAGCCGGCCAGGCGGGCGCCGGCGCCGAGGAAGACGTTATCGACCAGGGCGGCTTTCATGATGCAGGTCACATTGGGTAGGCGCGAGATGACCAACAGGGCATCGAGCAGGCAGGGATGATTGGGGGCGACAATCAGCGGGCCTTCGTCACGCAACGCGTCGAGCGCGCTGAGATCGAAGCGGCAGGCCCCAACCATGGCAAGCGCGCCCAGGTAGCTGCGAAAAATGGTCGTGATGGCCCAGCGTCCAAGCGGGTCGGCCCAATGCCTCGGCAAGACGAAATAGAGGGGCACGGAGAGCATTGACCAAGTCAGGGTCAGCGTACCGAGCAGTCCCAGACCAAACCACAGCGCAGCGTATTCGTAGAGCCGATGTATCCAGTGTCTTGCCCGCTCAGCGCTCATTGAACGCCTCGACGCGGGTGGATGCTTGCGTCAGGTTCGAAGCGATTCTTATGCCGGTAAAAATGTAATGGTCACGCTGCAACAACGGTTACTCCGACGTGGGATAGTGGTAGTAGAGCGCATTCAGGTATCGAGCCACCGCCGCAATGTCTTCATCACCCCATCCAAGCCTAGAAACGTCCTGCCAGCGACGGACTTCTGTGTGCAGACTGGTCCAGTCAGTGACAACTTTCTTGTCCCGCCAATGAACCTGGTCGTTGTGGCAAGCGAGGCAATGGATTGAGTACATCAACTCACCGCGGTTAGCGGCACGCATTGACTGTGCATCGGCAGCAGGAAGATTCCAGAACGAGATGGACAGCACAGCGAGTAACAATCTCAGAAGCATGTGCGCCCCCTAAATGATGCTCTCGGACCGAGTATATCGCTCGAAACAGACTTGGTCGTTACACGCGATTTCGTATAGCGGTTCGATGCAGCGGTGATGGCGCAGGACGCCTGACGTGGCAGAGTGCTGCGGCGCCGGGCAGGCCAACACAGCCTTAACAATTCTGGCTCATCGCCTGCCGACCCGGATCGCCAGCGGCCAGGTGACCTGGCGCTCGCGCTCGGGCTCGCCCCATAGCGGCGCCAGTTCGTCGGCCAGGGCGAGTACCGGATCGACGTCGTGCGCCTGCATGTAGCGTCCGGTCGCCGACCAGCTGCGGAAATAGCCGAGCAAGCGCGGCAACGGCCAACGCGCAGTCATCGCGAACGCGGGCGCGGCAAACTCGGCGAACGGAAAATCGAGCGTGCGGTAGCCTTGTTCGACCAGCCGCCGTTCTGGCGGCCAGAACGGCCCGACCGTGTCGCAATAGAAGCGCTGCACGCAGGCGTTGACCGCCGCGTCGTCCAGCGTCTGCACGCCATAAGTCCACACCGCCAGCACGCCGCCCGGTTTCAGCACGCGCCGCGCCTCGGCGTAGAAACGCGGCAGATCGAACCAGTGCAGCGCCTGGGCGACGGCGATCAGATCGACCGAAGCATCCGCCAGCCCGGACGCTTCGGCCGGCGCCTGGCGGAATTCCACCTGACCCTGCGTTTGGCTAGGAGCGCCGGCTTCCAGCCGGCCAGCCGGCGGGACGCCGGCGCTCCAATCAGCGCAAACTCCGCCACTTTCGCCAGTCTGCGACTGCGCGCCGGCCAGTTGCGCGGCGCTGGCATCGGTGGCGACGACATGCTGGAAATGCGCGGCCAGATCGAACGAAACCTGGCCGCTGCCGCAGGCGCAATCCCAGGCCAGGCCGCGCGCCGGCGCGATGTGCGCGAGCCAGTCGAACAAGGCGGCGGGGTAGCGCGGCCGAAAGTCGGCGTAGGCGTTGGAGACCGGCGCGAAGTGGTCGCTGAAGGCTTTATTTGGCGTGGTCATGGGTTTCGAGATTCAGTCATATCGTGGCCGATGATCGCCCGCGGCCAGCCACCGCGCAAATTCGCAGCACCAGCACTGGGAGCGCCGGCTTCCAGCCGGCCGGCCGGCGAGACGCCGGCGCTCCAATGATCGCAAACTCCTCAGCCAGTCTGCGACTGCGCGCCGGCCAGTTGTGCGGCACTGGTGGATACGCAGATTCAATCCGGGGCGCACCAGTGCTGGGGGCGCCGGCTTCCAGCCGGCCGGCCGGCGGGAAGCCGGCGCTCCAATGGCAGCAAACTCCCCTACTTTCGCCAGTCTGCGACTGCGCGCCGGCCAGTTGTGCGGCGCTGGTGGATACGCAGGGTCAATCCGGGGCGCACCAGCACTGGGAGCGCCGGCTTCCAGCCGGCCAGCCGGCGGGACGCCGGCGCTCCATTCACCGCGCACGACTGCGATCTTGATGCTTTCTTAACGCGCATCACCCCAGCCTTAGCCACTTATTGATCCGCAGCCTTCTAGAGTTCAGTGCGTACCCTTAAGCATTCACAGGAGGCTGCATGGACCTGATCTATCTCTTCGCCGCATTGGCGTTTTTCGGCATCACCGCCGCGCTGGCGGTGGCTTTCGACAAGTTGCGTAGGCGCTGACATGAGCACGCTGCATCTGATCGCACTGTTGGCCGCGACCGGGGTATTCGTCTACCTGGTTATCGCGCTGTTCTTTCCGGAGAAATTCTCATGACCGCGAACGGCACTCTGCAAATCGGTCTGTATCTGGCCGCGCTGCTGCTCCTGGCCTGGCCGCTGGGGATTTACATGGCACGTGTTTATGCGGGTGATCTTCCGGTCTACGTGCGCTGGCTGCGGCCGCTGGAAAACGGGATGTACCGGCTGTCCGGCATCAAGTCCGCGGAAGGCATGTCCTGGCTGCGCTACGCGATGGCCTTCCTGGCGTTCAATCTGCTCGGACTGCTGGTGGTCTATGCCTTGCAGCGGCTGCAACTCTGGCTGCCGCTGAACCCGCAGGGCCTGGGTAACGTCACGCCGGATTCCGCCTTCAATACGGCGATCAGCTTCGCCACCAACACCAACTGGCAAGGCTATGGCGGCGAGACGACGATGAGTTATCTGACCCAGATGCTTGGCCTCGGCGTGCAGAACTTCGTTTCCGCCGCCAGCGGCATGGCCGTTCTGGTCGCGGTGGTGCGCGGCTTCGTGCAGCGCGAGGCGGACCGCATCGGCAACTTCTGGATCGATCTGCTGCGCTCGACGCTGTACATCCTGCTGCCGCTGTCGCTGATCCTGGCCGTGGTGCTGGTCAGCCAGGGCGTGGTGCAGACCTTCGCGCCGGCGCAAACGGTGGAACTGGTGCAACCGCTGCAATCCGCGACGGGCATCGAAACAAAGCAGACCATCGCCGTCGGCCCGGCCGCGTCGCAAATCGCGATCAAGCAACTCGGCACCAACGGCGGCGGCTTCTTCAATGTCAACTCGGCGCATCCGCTGGAGAACCCGACGCCGCTGTCCAACCTGCTGGAAATGCTGGCCATCCTGCTGATCCCGGCGGCCTTGTGCATCACCTTCGGCAAGATGGTTGGCGACATCCGCCAGGGTGTCGCCATCCTCGCGGCGATGACCATCGTGCTGGTCGGACTGGGCGCGGTCTGCGTCGGCGCGGAACAGGCCGGCAATCCGCTGTTCGAGCGGCTCGGGCTGGTGACACAGGCGTCCGATCTGTCCGCCGGCGGCAACATGGAAGGCAAGGAGGCGCGCTTCGGCATCGTCAATTCGGCGATCTGGGCCACCGTCACCACCGCCGCCTCCAACGGCTCGGTCAACGCCATGCACGACTCCTTCACGCCGCTCGGCGGTCTGGTGCCGATGGGGTTGATGCAGTTGGGCGAGGTGATCTTCGGCGGCGTCGGCTCCGGTCTGTACGGCATGCTGGTGTTCGCCATCGTCGCGGTGTTCGTCGCCGGACTGATGATCGGCCGCACGCCGGAATATATGGGCAAGAAGATCGAGGCGTTCGAGGTCAAGATGGCCGCCGTCGCCATCCTGGTGCCGCCGCTGGTGGTGCTGCTCGGCGCGGCCATCGCGGTGGTGGTGGCGCCCGGCGTGGCCGGCATCGCCAACCCCGGCGCGCACGGCTTTTCGGAAATCCTCTACGCCTTCTCGTCGGCCGGCAACAACAACGGTAGCGCCTTCGGCGGGCTGTCGGCCAACACGCCGTTCTATAACGGCATGCTCGGTTTCGCCATGTTGTTCGCCCGCTACTGGCTGGTCATCGCGGTGCTGGCCATCGCCGGCTCGCTGGCGGCCAAGAAGCGCATTCCGGCATCGAGCGGCACCCTGCCCACGCATACCCCGCTGTTCGTTTTGCTGCTGATCGGCGCGGTCATCGTCGTCGGCGCGCTGACCTTCCTGCCCGCGCTGGCGCTGGGTCCGGTGGTCGAACAGTTGCAAATGCTTGGCGTGAAGTAAGCGGGACGCCGCGAGGAGCGCCGGCGTCCCGCCGGCTGGCCGGCTAGAAGCCGGCGCTCCCAGCCCACCATTGGAGAAACAAGATGCACAAGAATTTATCGATATACGACGCCGCGCTGATGCGGCCAGCAGCCTGGGAATCCATCCTTCGCCTCAACCCGCGCTATCAACTGAAGAACCCGGTGATGTTCGTGGTCTGGCTGGGCGCGCTGATGACCAGCGGCCTGTTTCTGCAGGCGCTGGTAGGCGACGGCGAGGCAGGAGTTGTGGAAACCCCGGGCTTCATCCTCGCCATCTCGCTCTGGCTGTGGTTCACCGTGCTGTTCGCCAACTTCGCCGAGGCGATGGCGGAGGGGCGCGGCAAGGCGCAGGCGGCGGCGTTGAAGGGGTTGAAAAAGACCGTCTTCGCCAAGAAGCAGCTCGAACCGCAGCACGGCAGCAAGTGGAACACCATTGCCGCCGAGGACCTGCGCCGCGACGATGTGGTGCTGGTAGAAGCCGGCGACACCCTTCCCGGTGACGGCGTGGTGATCGAGGGTGTCGCCTCGGTGGACGAGTCGGCCATTACCGGCGAGTCGGCACCGGTGATCCGCGAATCGGGCGGCGATTTCTCCGCCGTCACCGGCGGCACCCGCGTGCTGTCCGACTGGTTGGTGGTGCGCATCAGCGTGAATCCGGGCGAGACTTTCCTCGACCGCATGATCGCCATGGTGGAAGGCGCCTCGCGCCAGAAAACGCCGAACGAGATCGCCCTGACCATTCTGCTGGTGGCGCTGACGCTGACCTTTTTGCTGGCGACGGCGACCTTGTTGCCGTTCTCCATGTTCAGCGTGGCTGCTGCCGGCAGCGGCGCGGTCGTCAGCGTCACCGTGCTGATCGCGCTGCTTGTCTGCCTGATCCCGACCACCATCGGCGGTCTGTTGTCGGCCATCGGCGTCGCCGGCATGGGCCGCATGCTGGGCAAGAACGTCATCGCCACCTCGGGCAAGGCGGTCGAGGCGGCCGGCGACGTCGATGTGCTGCTGCTCGACAAGACCGGCACCATCACGCTGGGCAACCGTCAGGCCGCCGCCTTCCTGCCGGCACCCGGCGTGACCCCGGCGCAACTGGCAGAAGCCGCGCTGCTCGCCTCGCTCGCCGACGAAACCCCGGAAGGCCGCTCCATCGTCGTGCTGGCGAAAGAGGCTCTGCATCAGCGAGGTCGTGACATACACGCCGAGGGCGCCAGCTTCGTCCACTTCACTGCGCAGACCCGCATGAGCGGCATTGACTGGCAGGGACGCAGCATCCGCAAGGGCGCGGCCGACTCGGTGCGCAAGCATATCGAAGCCCAGGGCGGCGCCTGGCCGCAGCCGGTGCAGGCAGGCGTGGACGACATCGCCCGGCGCGGCTCGACGCCGCTGGTGGTGGTCGAGGGCACGCATGTACTCGGCGCCGTCGAACTGAAGGACATCGTCAAGGGCGGCATCAAAGAACGCTTCATCGAACTGCGCCGCATGGGCATCAAGACCGTGATGATCACCGGCGACAACCGCCTCACCGCCGCCGCCATCGCCGCCGAAGCCGGAGTCGACGACTTTCTCGCCGAGGCGACGCCGGAAGCCAAGCTGAAGCTGATCCGCCAGTACCAGGCCGAAGGCCGCCTGGTGGCGATGACCGGCGACGGCACCAACGACGCCCCGGCGCTGGCGCAGGCCGATGTCGCGGTGGCGATGAACACCGGCACCCAGGCCGCCAAGGAGGCGGGCAACATGGTCGATCTGGATTCCAACCCGACCAAGTTGATCGAGATCGTCGAGACCGGCAAACAGATGCTGATGACGCGCGGTTCGCTGACCACGTTCTCCATCGCCAACGACATCGCCAAATACTTCGCCATCATCCCGGCCGCCTTCGCCACGACCTACCCGGCGCTCGGCGCGCTCAACGTGATGGGTCTGGCGACACCGGCCAGCGCAATCCTGTCGGCGGTGATCTTCAACGCGCTGATCATCGTCGCGCTGATCCCGCTGGCGCTGACAGGCGTCGCCTACCGCCCCTTGGGTGCGGCCGCCATCCTCAACCGCAACCTGTTGATTTACGGCCTCGGCGGCTTGATCGTGCCGTTCATCGGCATCAAGGCCATCGACCTGATATTGGTCGGGCTAGGCGTATGACCCACTCCACCGTCATTCCCGCGCAGGCGGGAATCCAGTTTGCAGGGCTGATTGCCGTTGATACATCAATCAGATGGTCGCTCTGGATTCCCGCCTGCGCGGGAATGACACAACACAAGGAACCACCATGCTGAAAGAACTGAAACCCGCCTTCGTGATGCTTGTTGCGCTGACTGCGCTCACCGGCGTTGCTTACCCCCTGCTGGTCACCGGCATCGCGCAGGGCTTGTTCCCCGAAGCCGCCAACGGCAGCCTGCTCGAACGCGACGGAAAAACGGTCGGCTCCGAACTGGTCGGCCAGTCATTCACCGACCCGAAATACTTCTGGGGTCGCCCCTCCGCCACCGGCCCGCTGCCCTACAACGCCGGCGCCTCCAGCGGCTCCAACCAGGGCCCGCTGAATCCGGCGCTGGAAGAAGCAGTCAGGGGGCGCATCGCCGCCCTGAAAGCCGCCGACCCGGCTCAAACCGCGCCGATCCCGGTCGACCTGGTCACCGCCTCCGGCAGCGGCCTCGACCCGCACATCAGCCCCGCCGCCGCCGCCTGGCAAGCGCCGCGCATCGCTCGTTTGCGCGGTCTGGCGCCGGATCGCGTGCAGACGTTGATCGAGACACACACGGAAGGCCGCCAGTTCAGCGTGCTCGGCGAAGCCCGCGTCAATGTGCTGCGACTCAATCTGGCGCTGGATGCGGAGCGGCGGTGAGTTAACGCGAGCCACAAAACAAGAAGCAGCCCAGGCTAATACTGTGAAATCTGATCCCTGCGACCTGACCTTCATCGTCATGCAAGGCGGCAAGTTGATGAACGGCCGCTGTAGATCAGCGGCGTAACTTCGTAGGATGGGCGAAGCGCAGCGCGCCCATCTGTCATCGTGGATTGATGGGCGCGCTGCGCTTCGCCCATCCTACGATGCACGATACTTTTCCATGAAGCGCCCCCCGTTACCGACTCTTAACGCCGCAGCATCCAATCTTTACGGTTTCATGATGTGGCAGAAACCAGACTGACATTCATCTCAACCGGCAGCAGATGACATGCACACGGCCCCGCTTGCAGAAGAAGTACGAAAACGGTTCCATGGCCGAACCCGGCGTGTATAGCGCAAATGCTGAAAGTACACTGAGCCATGGCCGCCAACGACAACGACACCCGTCCCGACCCCGACGCCCTGCTGGCCAAGCTGGAAGCGGAGGAAGTGCGCGCGCTGCGCGGCAAGTTGAAGATTTTCTTCGGCGCCAGTCCGGGCGTCGGCAAGACCTACGCCATGCTGGTGGCGGCGCGGCAGTTGCGGGCGCAGGGGGTGGATGTCGTGGTCGGGGTGGTCGAGACGCATGGCCGTTCGGAGACCGCCGCGCTGTTGCAGGGGCTGGAAATCCTGCCGCCGAAGGACATCGCGTACAAAAACCGTGTGCTCAAGGAATTCGATCTCGACGCGGCGCTGGCGCGCAAGCCGAGGTTGCTGCTGGTGGACGAACTGGCGCATTCCAACGCGCCCGGCTCGCGGCATCCGAAACGCTGGCAGGATGTGGAGGAGTTGATCACCGCCGGCATCGACGTCTACACCACGGTCAACGTGCAGCATCTGGAAACGCTGAACGATGTGGTCAGCGGCATCACCGGGATCAAGGTGTGGGAAACGTTGCCGGACCGGCTATTCGATATGGCGGACGAGGTGGTGCTGGTCGATCTGCCGCCGGACGAGCTGCTGCAGCGTCTGAAGGAGGGCAAGGTCTACCTGCCGCAACAGGCTGAACGCGCGATCCGGAATTTCTTCCGCAAGGGCAATCTGCTCGCCCTGCGCGAGTTGTCCTTGCGCCGCACCGCCGACCGGGTCGACGAGGATGTCGTGGCCTACCGGCGCGATCAGGCGGTGACACCGGTCTGGCCGACGCAGAATTCGCTGCTGGTGTGCATCGGCCCCGAGCCGGGCGGCGAGAAACTGGTGCGCAACGGCGCGCGGCTGGCGGCGCAGTTCGATGTGCCCTGGCATGTCATCTATGTCGAAACGCCGGAATTGCTGCGTCTGGCGGAAGCGCGCCGCACCCGCCTGCTGAAAATCCTCAAGCTGGCGGCCGACCTGGGCGCGAAGACCGCGACGCTGCCGGGCGAGGATGCCGCGCTGGTGGCGCTGACCTACGCGCGCGAACACAACCTGGGCAAGATCGTGCTCGGCCGCCGCTCGGTCGGCTGGAGCGCCTACCGTTTTCCCTGGCAGCGCCGCTTCAGCACCCGGTTGGGCGCCATCGCGCCGGATATCGATTTGATCCTGGTGGAGCTGGGTAGCGAGTTGGGCAATAACGCGCCGGAGCGGGAGCCGGCCGAGCCGGGGCCGCAAGCGCCGCATACGCGGATTGCCTGGCGTCAGTATGGCCTGGCCGTCGCCGCTGTCGCCGCGGTGGCTCTGCTGGCGACGCCGCTACGCGATGTGCTGGAACTGGCCAATATCGTCATGCTGTTTCTGCTCGCGGTGTTGTTTGCCGCGATCAAACTCGGTCGCGGCCCGGCGCTGCTGACGGCCGTACTCTCGGTGGCGGCGTTCGATTTCTTCTTCGTGCCGCCGCGGCTGACCTTCGCGGTCAGCGATGCCCAGTATCTGGTCACCTTTGCCGTCATGCTGGCGGTCGCGCTCTCCATCGCCCACCTGACCACTGGCCTGAGCTTCCAGGCGAAGGTGGCGGAAAGCCGCGAGCGGCGCATGCGCGCGCTGTATGAAATGGCGCGCGAACTGTCCAGTGCGCTGGTGCTGGAGCAGATCGAGGAGATCGGCGACCGCTTCGTCTCCAGCACGTTCGGCGTGCATGCCCACCTGCTGCTGCCGGACGACAAGGGCAAGTTGCCGGTCACCATCCAACGCGGCGACGTGCTCGATCTGGGCATCGCGCAATGGGCGCTGGATCATGGCGAATCGGCCGGTTGCGGCACCGACACGCTGCCGGCCAGCCAGTATCTGTACGTGCCGCTGAAAGCGACCATGCGCGTGCGCGGCGTGATGGCCATCGCGCCGCGGCAGGAAGGCGGCCTGCTCAACCCGGAACAGCAGCGTCTGCTCGATACCTTCGCCGCGCTGATCGGCATCGCGCTGGAGCGGGTGCATTACATCGCCGTCGCGCAGGAAGCGCTGGTCAGCATGGAATCGGAGCGCCTGCGCAACGGCTTGCTGTCCAGCATCTCGCACGACTTGCGCACGCCGCTGACCGCGCTGGTCGGCCTGATCGACGCAATGATGCTGATCGAACCGAAACTGGAAGCGCAGCATCGGGAGTTCGCCGGCGCGATCCGCGAGCAGGCCATGCGCACCAGCGCGCAGGTCAACAACCTGCTCGACATGGCCCGCCTGCAAGCCGGCAAGGTCACCCTCAAGCGCGAATGGCAACCGCTGGAAGACGCCGTCGGCGCGGCGTTGCAGGCGCGCGCGGCGGTTCTCGGCGGGCATAGCGTGCGCATCGATCTGCCCGGCGATCTGCCGGTGCTGGAGCTGGATGCCGTGCTGATGGAACGGGTGTTCAGCAACCTGCTGGAAAACGCCGCGAAATACACGCCGCCGGGCAGCGTCATCGAAATCTCCGCCCGCGTCGCCGGGGAAGCTGTGGAAGTTTCGGTGTGCGACAACGGGCCGGGCCTGCCGCATGGCATGGAACAGGCCATCTTCGAGAAATTCACCCGCGGCAAAGAGGAAAGCAACGTCGTCGGCGTCGGCCTTGGCCTCGCCATCGCGCGCGCCATCGTCGTCGCGCATGGCGGCGACATCCGCGCCTACAACCGGGCGGGCAACCTACCCCCGGGCGGCGCCTGCTTCGTGTTCACGCTGCCGGTCGGCAATCCGCCGGCGATCAAGGAAGTGCCAACCGTATGAGCGAAGCCGCCGTGAATATCGTCCTGATCGAGGACGACAAGGAAATCCGCCGCTTCGTGCAAAGCGCGCTCGGCGCTTCCGGCTACCAGGTCTGGCCGGCGGAAAATGCCGAGCGCGGTCTGATCGAGGCCGCCAGCCGGCAGCCGGAACTGATCATCCTCGACCTCGGCCTGCCCGACCGTGACGGGCTCGATGTGATCCGCGACCTGCGTGCCTGGACGGCGATGCCGATCCTGATCCTGTCCGCGCGTGGCGAAGAGACGCAGAAAGTGGCGGCCCTCGACGCGGGCGCCGACGACTACCTGACCAAGCCGTTCGGCGTACCGGAACTGATCGCCCGCCTGCGCGCACTGCTGCGCCGGACGCTGCCCAGGGAAGACGGCGGCAAGGCGCTGGTCGAGTTGGGCGACCTGCGCATCGACCTGGCGCATCGCACGGTCAGCCGCGCCGGCGAAGACGTGCATCTGACGCCGACCGAGTACCGCATGTTGACGGTGCTGCTCACCCACGCC
>JASJPK010000138.1:0-21724 GCA_031426735.1 Hydrogenophilaceae bacterium
ACCCCCACACGAGAGCCGCGCATTCTAAGGATCGAATTTCGCCTTGTAAAGAGGGGAAAGCGTGGAAACATGAAAAATCTTCGACGCTATATAGTCGCGGCATGCGTATCGCTTTGATAACCCCGTATCTGCCGCTTGCGCGCAACGGCAACGCCCATACCGCGGTGCGCTGGCATCGTTTCCTCGAACAAGCGGGGCATCGCGTGGCGATGTCGCTGACGTGGGACGAACAGCCTGCCGATTTGATGATTGCCTTGCATGCCCGGCGCAGCCACGCGGCGCTTGCACGTTTTGCGGAGACGTATCCGGCGCGGCCGCTGGTTCTGGTGCTGACCGGCACCGACGTTTATCGCGATATCCACTGCGATGCCGCCGCCCAGGATGCGCTGGTCCGGGCGCATTGCATCGTGACGTTGCAGGAACAGGGGCCGCTGGAGTTACCGGCGGCGTTGCAACACAAGGCGCAGGTGATCTACCAATCGTCGCCGCGCCTGCAGCCGGGATGGCGGCCGGCGCGCAGTTTCGATATCTGCGTGGTGGCGCATTTGCGCGATGAGAAAGATCCCTTCCGTGCCGCCCTGGCCGCGCGCCTGCTGCCGGCGGAGAGTCGGATTCGCATCCGGCACGTCGGCGGTCCGCTGCAGGACGGCATGGCGGCACATGCCGAATCGTTTGCCGGCGAGATTCCGCGCTGGCGCTGGCTGGGGCCGTTGGCGCATGGCGAGACGCGTCGGCGCATCGCGCGCAGCCATCTGCTGGTGTTGAGTTCGCACATGGAAGGCGGCGCCAACGTAATTTGCGAGGCGGTGATGGCCGGCACGCCGGTATTGGCTTCGCACATTCCCGGCAACGTCGGCATGCTGGGCGCGGATTACGCTGGCTATTTCCCGTTGGGCGACGCAGCCGCCTTGGCCGCGTTGATGCTGCGCGCCGAACAGGACGCCCATTTTTACCGCCAATTGGCCGCGCAATGCGCCGCTCGCGCGCCGCTGTTCGAGCCAGCGCGCGAAGCCGCCGCGGTGCAGGCTTTAGCGAGGCAGTGCCAATGAAACTGACCCTACTCGCCGTCGGCGACAAATTGCCGCGCTGGGCCGATGAGGCCACCGCCGAATACCTCAAGCGCATGCCGCGCGAGGCGCGCGTCGAACTGGTCGCGGTGAAGCCGGAAAAACGCGGCAATCAGCCGGCGCAGACGCTGAAACAGGCCGAGGCTGCACGGTTGCTGGAAAAGCTGCCGGCCGGCAGCCGTCTGGTCGCGCTGGACGAGCACGGCCGCCAGGTCACCACGCGCGAGCTGGCCGATCTGCTGGCGCGCTGGATGGAATCCGGCCAGGACACCTGTCTGGTGATCGGCGGCGCCGACGGACTGGCGCCGGCCATCCTGGACAAGGCGGAAAGCACGCTGGCGCTGTCGCGGCTGACCTTGCCGCATGCCTTCGCGCGGGTGTTGCTGGCCGAACAACTTTATCGGGCGGTCAGTCTGCTCAACAATCATCCCTATCATCGCGAATAACGCCCGACCTGCCTTCCTCTCTAGCCGCCATGCCATGACTCTTCCCGTATTCCGCCGCTGGCTGATTCGCCTCCTGATTCTGGCCGTCTTGCTGGCGGCGGCGTATGCCGGTTGGCGGCACTACAGCAAAGCAAAGCCACTGCAAGTGAATGTCGTCGCAGTCGCGTTCGGCCGGGTCGAGTCCACCGTGGCGAATACCCGCGCCGGCAGCGTGAAGCCCTGCCGCCGCGCCAAGCTGGCCCCGCAGGGTGGCGGCCAGATTGCGCGTTTGCTGGTCAAGGAAGGCGACCGCGTCGCGGCCGGCCAGGTCTTGCTGGAACTGTGGAATGTCGACCTCGCCGCGCAGATTCGTCTGGCCGAAGAGCAAACCGGCGCGACCAAAGCGCGTCGCAACGAAGCCTGTGCGTCGGCGCAAGCGGCACGGCGCGAGGCGGTCCGGAAACAGCGTCTGGTCGCGCAGGGGTTTGTCAGCGCCGCCGCGGTGGATCAGGCCGACAGCGAGGCCACTGTGCGCGAAGCGGCCTGCCGTGCCGCGGGCGCTGAAATCGCCGCCGCCGAGGCGCGCGTCGATACCGCACGCGCCGCGCTCAGCCGCACGGTATTGAAAGCGCCTTTTGCCGGCATCGTCGCCGAAGTCACCGGCGAGCAGGGTGAATACACGACGCCATCGCCGCCCGGCATTCCGACGCCGCCGGCCATCGACCTGATCGACGACGCCTGCCTCTATGTCACCGCCCCGATCGACGAGGTCGATGCGCCGCGCATCAAGGTCGGCATGCCCGCCCGCATCGCGCTCGACGCCTTCGCCGGCCAGCATTTCGCCGGGCGTGTGCGGCGCATCGCCCCGTATGTGCTGGAAGTGGAAAAGCAGGCGCGCACGGTCGACGTGGAAGTCGTCTTCACCGACCCGAAAGCGGCCAAGACCTTGCTGGTCGGCTACAGCGCCGATGCGGAAATCATTCTGGAAAGCCGCGACAATGTATTGCGCGTGCCGGCGTCGGCGCTGCTCGACGGCAACAAGGTGCTGGTGCTGAAAAACGGCATGCTGGAGGAGCACAAAGTCGAACTCGGCCTGGCCAATTGGGAATTCAGCGAGGTGCGCCACGGTGTGCAGGCGGGCGAGCAGGTGGTGACTTCGCTGGAACTGGAAGGCGTCAAGGCGGGCGCGGCGGCGGTGGCGAAATCGAAACCATGATCCAGCTCGATCAGGTCAGCCGCACGTTCCAGGTCGGCGATCAGCAGGTGCGGGCATTGTGCGAGGTCAGCCTGTCGATTGCGGCGGGCGAATACATCGCCATCATGGGGCCGTCCGGCTCCGGCAAATCCACCTTGCTCAATCTGCTCGGCTTGCTCGACCGCCCGAGCAGTGGCCGCTACAGCCTGGACGGGCGCGATGTCACCGGCCTCGATGAAGCGGAATCGGCGCGGGTACGGCGCGAGAAGATCGGTTTCGTGTTTCAGTTCTTCCATCTGGTGCCGCGCCTGGATGCCGCCGCCAACGTGGCATTGCCCATGGTCTTGGCGGGCATCGCGCCGGCCGAGCGCAAGCGGCGCGTCGCGCAATTGCTCGCCGACGTCGGCCTCAGCGAACGCGCCGAACATTTGCCGTCGCAGCTTTCCGGCGGCCAGTTGCAGCGTGTCGCCATCGCGCGCGCCATGTCGATGCATCCCGGCCTGCTGTTGGCCGACGAACCCACCGGCAATCTGGATCGCGCCACCGGCCGCGAGGTCATGGGCGTGCTGGAAGGCTTGAACCAGCGCGGCGCGACGCTGATCG
Organism: Hydrogenophilaceae bacterium; assembly: GCA_031426735.1. Classification (GTDB taxonomy): domain Bacteria; phylum Pseudomonadota; class Gammaproteobacteria; order Burkholderiales; family Thiobacillaceae; genus PFJX01. The sequence goes on from JASJPK010000138.1 coordinate 3,291, forward strand.
TGATCACGCACGACCAGGAAATCGGCGCCCGCGCGCGGCGCAGGATCGGCATGGAAGACGGCCGCGTCATTTCGGATAGCGCGACGCCAGCATGAGGCTCGCCGACACCTTCGCCCTGGCCTGGGGCACGCTGGCGCAACAACCGCGCCGTACCGCGCTGATCGGCCTGGCCATGTCGATCGGCGTCGGCGCGGTGGTGGTGTTGACCGCGCTGGGTGAAGGCGCGCGCGGCTATGTGCTGGAGCAGTTCGCCGGTCTCGGCACCAACCTGGTCATCGTCATCCCCGGCCGCGCCGAAACCACCGGCGCGTCACCCGGCGTGCTATCCGGTGAAACCACGCGCGACCTGACCCTCGACGATGCCGATGCCGTGGCCCGCCTCGCCGGGGTGGCCGGCGTCGCCCCGCTCAATGTCGGCACCGCCCAGGTCACGCGCGGCAGCCTCGGGCGCGAGGCGGTATTGCTGGGCTCGACCGCGCCGTTGCTGACCATTCGCCATATGCATCTGGGCCGCGGCCATTTTTTGCCGCCCGGACCGAGCGATCAAACCACGCCGGTGTGCGTGCTGGGCGACAAGGTCCGCAGCGAACTGTTCGGCACCGCCAACCCGCTCGGCGCTTGGGTGCGCATCGGCGAGCGCCGTTTCCGGGTGATCGGCACGCTGGCGCCGCAAGGCCAGCAGATGGGCTTCAACACCGACGAGACGGTGGTGATTCCGGTCGCCGCGGCGCAGCAACTGTTCAATACGCCGTCGTTGTTCCGCATCCTGATCGAGGCGCGCGGCCGCGCCGCCGTGCCGCGCGTCAAGGAGGCCACCCTGGCGCTGCTCAAGGCGCGCCACGAGGGCGAGGCGGACGTCACGGTGATTACCCAGGATGCGGTGCTGGCCACGTTCGACCGCATTTTGACCGCGCTGACCCTGGCGGTCGGCGGCATCGCCGCGATCAGCCTGGGTGTCGCCGGCGTGCTGATCATGAATGTGATGCTGGTCTCGGTGGCGCAACGGCGCGGCGAGATTGGCCTGTTGAAAGCGCTGGGGGCCTCCGGCCGCAACGTACGCGCCTTGTTTCTCGCCGAAGCCGGCCTGATCGCCACGCTCGGCGCGGTCGGCGGCGTCGTCCTTGGCCTGGCCGCCAGCTTCGCATTGGGCCGGGTGTATCCGCAGTTGCCCATCGTGCCGCCGTTGTGGGCGGTGGCGGCGGCGGTGACCACGGCGATTCTGGCCGGCCTGCTGTTCGCCTGGTTGCCGGCGCGGCGCGCCGCCCGGCTGGACGCGGCACTGTCGCTGGCTAGGCGGTGAGGCTGTGAAAAATACAAATCCAGTCTTCAAATCCGCCGTCATTCCCGCGCATGCGGGAATCCAGGTTACATATCTGATCGATTTAAACGGCAGTCAGACTATGAACTGGATTCCCGCATGCGCGGGAATGACGGTTTTATGGGCTGCGACAGTAATTCACCGCCGCTAAGTTCAATACCATGCGCGCCGCCGATCTGTTCAGCCTGTCATTCAGCGCACTCACCCACCATCCCGGCCGCAGCCTGCTGTCCGCGCTCGGCATCGCGGTCGGCGTCGCGGCGGTGATTCTGCTTACCGCGCTGGGCGAAGGCCTGCACCAGTTCGTGCTGCACGAGTTCACCCAGTTCGGCACCAATCTGATCAGCGTCAGCCCGGGCAAGACCAAGACGCATGGCGGCAGCGTCGGCATGTTCGGCAGCGTGCGGCCGCTCAGTCTGCAGGATGCGGAAGCGTTGCGCCGCGTGCCGCAAGTCATCGCCAGCAACCCAACCGTGCAGGGCAATGCGGAAATCGAAGGCCAGGACCGCAGCCGGCGGGTGACCTTGTATGGCGTCGGGCCGGATTTTTCTCGCGTGTTCAGCATGCAAGTCGCCAGCGGCAGCTTCCTGCCGGCGGACGCGGTCGAGGCGCCGCGCGCCTATGCCGTGCTGGGCGCGAAGGTGCGCCAGGAATTGTTCGGCGCTGACAGCCCGCTCGGCCAGCGCATCCGCGTCGGCGGCCAGCGTTACCGGGTGATCGGGGTGATGGCCGCGAAAGGCCAGGTGCTCGGCTTCGATCTGGACGACACGGTCTATGTCCCGGCAGCGCGCGCGCTGGAGTTGTTCAACCGCGAAGGCTTGATGGAAATCCAGGTCGCGCACGATCCCGCCGCCGACCCGGACGCCGTCGCGGCCGACCTCAAGCGCGTATTGAAGGCACGCCATAGCAGCGAGGATTTCACGGTGACGCCGCAGAAACAGCAGCTGGCGGTGCTCGATTCGATCCTGGCCGTGCTCACCTTCGCCGTCGCCGCGCTGGGCAGCATCTCGCTGCTGGTCGGCGGCGTCGGCATCCTGACCCTGATGACCATCACCGTGGCGGAACGCACCGGCGAAATCGGCTTGCTCAATGCCCTGGGTGCACGCCGCGGCCAGATCATGGCGCTGTTTCTCGCCGAAGCGATCTTTCTCGCCACGCTCGGCGGCGGCGCCGGCCTGGCGCTGGGCCTGGGGGCGGCCGGCCTGCTGCATGCGCTGGTTCCGGCGTTGCCGGTCAGCCTGGCCTGGGATTACGTGCTCGCCGCCGAAGCGGTCGCCGTGGCCATCGGCCTCGCCGCCGGTGTCGACCCGGCCCGGCGCGCGGCCGGCATGGACCCGGTGCAGGCGTTGCGGGCGGAATGACTGCGTGCTGCGCGTTGGTGGTTTATTTAGCGGTGTGCTGCCCGGGGGCGTCCGGCTCAATCGCGGCGTGGACGCCGTTCCTACGAAACGGGCCGCGCTATACCGCGTAGTTGATGCGTGCGTTGATGGTGATGGGCACGCTACGCTTTGCCCATCCTACGAAACATCGACGCGGAACGCCGTAGGATGGGCAAAGCGTAGCGTGCCCATCAACCCTCACTACGCCGACTTCACCACATAGGCGATCAGATGTTGATGTTCGGCGGTTTCCAGCTTGACCAGCTGGGTGATCACCGGCGCGTCGATGACATAGCCTTTGGCCAGCAGCATGTAGCCATCGCGATGCATCAGATCGCGTGACAGGACCATGCCCGGCCGCAGGCTGCCAACCCGCACCGGCAGTTCGTCGATGACGTTTTTCAACTGCACGCTGAGCAGATCGACAAAGTTGTCGATCACGCTCGGGTCGTAGCGCTTGCCGCGGTTTTCGATCAGATAGGCCAGCGCATCTTTCGGCTTCATCGGCTGCTGCAGCATGGTGCCGCTGATCAGGCCGTCGAATTCGTTGGCCGCGCAAATGATGCGCGCGCCCATCGGAATGGCCAGGCCGGCCAGCCGATCCGGATAGCCGCTGCCGTCATAGAACTCGTGATGGTGGCGGATCAGCAGCGCGGCATCCTTCAGCTGTTCGATCTGCATCAGCGCCTGCTGGCCACGTTCGGGATGGCGCATGACTTCGCCGCGTTGCTCGGACGTCAGCGCGCTGACCGGCTTGTCGAGAATGTCGTCGGCTAGGCCGATCTTGCCGATGTCGTGCAATAGCGCGGCGAACAGCACGGTTTGCTGCTCGGCATCGCTGAGATTGAGCGTGCGTGCCAGGTTGCGCGCGTGGTCGGCGACGCGGCGGGCATGGCCGGAGAGGTTCTTGCCGCGCATCTCAGTGAGGCTGGAGAAGGCCTGCACGGTGGCGAAGAAGCCGGTCTTCAACCTGGCATGGGCGGATTTCACATACTTGACCGCCTTGTTCAGTTCCTCGGTGCGTTCCGCGACTTTCTGTTCCAGTCCGGCATTGAGCTCGCGCAACTCGGCCATCTGCGCCTCGACTACCGAATTCAGGCGGCTGTTTTCCTGTTCCAGGCGGCGTCGTTCCAGCGCTTCGCGCACGATCAGGACAATCTCGTTGTCGTCCCAGGGCTTGTTGATGTAGCGGTAGATCTGGCCCTTGTTGATGGCGTTGATGGTGGATTCGATATCGGCGTAGCCGGTGAGCAGGATGCGGATGCTTTCCGGCCAGCGCAAACGCACCTGCTCCAGGAAATGGGCGCCATCCATGTTCGGCATGCGCATGTCGGAGATGACCAGATCGATCTTCTCCTGCGCCAGCACGTCGAGTCCGAGCGCGCCGCCTTCGGCCGTGAAGATGCGGTAGCCGTGCGGCCGGAACAGGCGCTTCAGCGAGGACAGGATGGACGGTTCGTCATCCACGAACAGCAGGGAAGTCACAGGCGTTGCGCTGGGAGGAGTTTCAGCCATGATCGTTTGCTTCGCTTTCGATGGGATGGATGGGCAACGTGACACGGAATACGGAACCCTTGCCGACTTCGCTGCTCACGTCGATGCGGCCACCGTGTTTGTGCACGATGCCATAGGACAACGAAAGCCCGAGACCGGTGCCTTTGCCGACCGGCTTGGTGGTGAAGAACGGATCGAAAATCCGGGTCAGTTGATGTTCCGGAATGCCGACGCCGGTATCCGTGATTTCGACCCAGACGCTGCCGCCGTTGCCCGCCTCCGCCGCGTCGTCGACCCCGGTGCGCACGCCGATCTCGCCCTGCTCCTGGATGGCGTGGGCGGCGTTGACCAGCAGGTTCATGAACACCTGGTTCAGCTGCGACGGCAGGCAACGAATCTTCGGCAGGTCGCCATAGGCCTTGATGACGCGGGCCTTGTACTTGATTTCGTTGTTGACCACATTGAGGGTGGAGTCCAGGCCCTTGTGTAGATCGGCATAGACCCACTCGCCCTGATCGCTGTGCGAAAAGTCCTTCAGGTCCTGCACGATGTGGCGCACGCGCGCCAGCCCGTCGCTGGATTCTTCCAGCAAGGCCAGGACGTCGGTCTTCAGATAGTCCAGTTCGGCCGCCTGCACGGCGGCGTCGATGCGTTCGTGCAGCGGTCCCGCCGGCACGAATTCAAGGGCCGCCTCGAACGCCGCCAACACCGTCAGCAACTGCTCGACATAGCCACGCAACGCACCGAGATTGGAATTGACGAAGCCGACAGGATTGTTGATTTCGTGCGCGACGCCGGCGGCCAGTTGGCCGATGGAGGCCATTTTCTCGGATTGCAGCAACTGGTTGTGGGCGGCCTCGAGCTTCTTGATCAGCGCGGCTTGCTCGCTCTTTTCGCGCAGCAGCGCCGCTTCGGCTTCCTGCATGCGGACGACGCGGTCGTTCAATTCCAGATTGCGCTCGTTCAGTTCCTGCGACATCAGATTGAGTGTGCGTTCGACCAGATCGCGTTTCGCGTCGGCATGACGATAAGCCTTGTCGACCGCCACCAGGAAAGGCCGCAGTGCCTGATTTTCTCGCTCGTCAGCGTCCAGATGACGCTGCAACTGGCGTTCCAGCAAAGGATGCAATGCGCTTTTTTCAAGCGGCATCGATGGACCCCGGATGCGTCATCGGCAAGGTAACCCGGAAGGTCGCGCCCTGGCCGACTTCGCTGTGCACTTCGATGCGGCCATTGTGTTTCTGGATGATGCCGTAGGCCAGCGACAAGCCCAGGCCGGTGCCTTTGCCGACGGCCTTGGTGGTGAAGAAGGGGTCGAAGATGCGGCCGAGCACCTCTTCCGCAATGCCCTTGCCGGTATCCGCCACCTCGATCCACACCTCGCCGTCGACGCGCCCGCTGCGCAAGGTAATGGTGCCGCGTGGGCCCTCGATGGCATGTGCCGCGTTGACCAGCAGATTCATGAAGACCTGGTTCAGTTGCGAAGGCAGACATTCGACTTCCGGGATATCGCCATATTCCTTGACCACGTCGGCGTGGTACTTGATCTCGTTCTGGACGATGTTCAGCGTGCTGTCCAGACCCGCATGCAGGTCAGCGTATTGCCAGTCCGGCGTGCTGTCGAGGCGGGAGAAGTCTTTCAGATCCTGGACGATCTTGCGCACCCGCGAAATACCGTCGCGCGACTCGCTCAGCAAGGCCGGGATGTCCGACTTCAGATAAGGCAGGTCGAGCTGCAGCTTGAGGTTGACGATATCCCCATGTGGCGCGATTTCCGGGGGCAGCGCCGCCTCGCAGGTTTCGTACGCTTCGATGATGCGCAACAAATCGCGGATGTAGCTTTCCAGCGTACCCAGGTTGGATTGCACGAAGCCGATCGGGTTGTTGATTTCATGCGCCACGCCGGCGGCAAGCTGGCCGATGGAAGCCAGCTTTTCCGATTGCAGCAACTGGCTCTGCGCGTCCTGCAATTCCCGATGCAGACCTTCCAGCTCCTGATACTGCTGTTTCAACTGGACTTGCGCACTGTTGCGCTCTTCGATGTCCGCTTCCAGTTGCCGCTTGGCGCGCGACAACGCCTCGGTGCGTTCATCGACCCGTTTCTGCAGTTCCACGTTGATATCCTGCAGCGACGCTTCCATCTCCTTGCGCGTGCTGATATCGGTACGAATGCCGATGTACTGCGTCGGCTTCCCGTCCAGCCCGATAAACGGCACGACGGTGGAATCCACCCAGTAGAAACCGCCGTCCTTGCGTCGGTTGCAAATTTCGCCGTGCCAGACCTGCCCGGCTGCGATGGTTTTCCACATGCCCGCGAAATACGCATGCGGATGCTGGCCGGAATTGACGAGGCGGTGGTTCTGCCCGAGCAGTTCCTCGCGCGTATAGCCGGAGATGGCGCAGAACTTGTCGTTGACGTAGGTAATGATGCCGCGGGTGTCGGCGATGCTGACGATGGCGTGTTCGTCCAGCGCCGTCTTTTGCGCCTGCAATTCCAGGTTGGTGACCTCCAGGCGCGCCAACAACCGCGCTTGCCAGCGGATCACCAGCACGGCAATCAGGCTGGCCAGCAGTGTCGCCACCAGTGCGCTGAGCAGCATCAACGCTCGCGCGAACAGATACTCCTCGCGTGCCAAGGCTGCGGCGGCGCGGCCATCGGCCACCTGGCGGTCGAGGAAAATGCGCAATTGCACGGCGACTTCGCCCTGTTTCGGTATCGCCTGGGTCACCAATAAATGCTCCGCTTCCCGCCGCTTTTCAGCGAGCGCCAGATCCAGCACCTGATCCTGCAAGGCAGCGCCTTGCGCGGTGATGCGGCCCTGTTCCTGCAGAATGCGACGTTCCTGTTCGGACAAGCCCAGCGTCAACAGTTTTTCGCGGGCGCGGCGGAAGGTGCCGCTCAATTCGTAAAAGCGTGGCACCAATTCATCGCGGGCGAAGGGATCCTGCTCCTGCAGGATGGCATGCAGTTGCAACGAACGTTCGCGCGACGCGATATACATCTCGGAGGCCAGGCGCGAACGCTCGTTGTGGTTCTCGACGATGTGCGTGATGGTTTCGTTGAGACTGCCCAGATAGGCGATGCCGATACCGGCCAGCGCAAGCAACAGGCCGATCACCAGCAGGAAACCGGCGAGCAGGCCGCGGGTACCGGATTTTTGCTCCGAGAGCGTCGCGTTCAAGGCCATGACAGTGACAACCTCAATCCATCGCCAGCATGGCGCAATAGGCCTCGTGTTCCGGCGCGATGCCGGCCAGCAAGTCGCTCAGGGCGGCCTCGTCCAGACCGAGTCGCCGCCAGACCGCAGGCTCGATCGAGGCGGTCACCGCCTCCGTCATGGCGCCGGCATCGCCGCGCCAATCGCGTCCGTAGGCCAACGCGTTGGCCGCATGCGCAATGTCGACCAGGATCTCGCCGGTTGCGCTCTCCGGCTCGTGATGGCGCGCCACCGCGAGCACGATCGCGGGCGGAAAACACCAGCGCGAGGCCAGCGCCGCACCGACGGCGGCATGGTCGAAACCGAGCACCTGCCGCTCGGCCTGCTGAATCCGGCAGCCCTGCTCATTGCTCACGGCGATGACGCGGGCGTAGTGCTGGGGACGCGTCGTGGCCAACATCAAAGCACCGATGTCATGCAGCAAGCCGGCAGTAAAGCCGCTTTCCGGATTCAGGCGTGTCGGGTTGGGATGCAGGTTGCGCACCAGCGCTCGGGCGCAGAGTGCGGCGCCGAAACTATGGCACCAGAAGCGCTGCAGATCGAAACCGCTGCCTGCGCCCGGTTTGAAAAAACCGGTGACGGAAGCCGCGGTCACCAGACTGCCCACGGCGCTAAAACCGAGCACGACGATGGCTTCATGAATGCTCGCCACCTTGTGCTGCAAGCCGTAGAAGGCCGAATTCGCCACCCGCAACGCACGCGCGGCCAGAGCTTGATCCTTGGCGACACCCTGCGCCAATTCGTCGATGCTGATGTTGTCGTTGCCCAGCGCGACGACAAGGGCATCGACCGCAGCCGGCAGAGACGGCAATTGGCGGATATCGGCCAGCACGGTATCGAGCGTCAACACAGGCAATTCAGACATACACAACCTCTCGATCAAGCCAATCGAAGCACACTCGAATCATCCTGCCACCTCGCACGGCAGCAAGGCCAGAAGCGTGCCGCGCGAACTGGAATGCTGTCCCATGGGTTTGAAAATGACCTGGAAAGTCTGTCCGGCGTGTTGAATCCGCGCCGGAATGGCTGCCGGGTCGCGCAACCAGACACTCAGCATTTCCGGCAACACCTCACTCATCCCCATCCCCAGCAGCGGCCCGCCGGCGGGGCCGAGTTGCGCATCGGCCGCCGGGTTGGACAAGGCCACCATGCCTTCTTCATCGACACCGACGATCGGCCAGGGAATCAACTGCAAGACTTCCTGCAAGGTATCGAGCACGGTTTCGATCTGCCGCGCCTGACGCTCCTTGTCTTCCACAAGCGCCTGCAATTCTTCGTTGGCGACGCGCAACGCTGCGGTCAGCTGCAGATTTTCATCGACGATTTCCTTGCCGCGAAACGCCTCGCGCACCTGTTCGCGCAATTGATCGTCGTCCCACGGCTTGGTCAGGAACTTGTAGATCGCACCTTCGTTGATGGCATCGGTGATGAACTGCAGGTCGGTATAACCGGACAGCACGATGCGCACCGTGTCCGGATACGATTCCTTGACCCGGCGCAGAAATTCGACGCCGCTCATGCCGGGCATGCGCTGGTCGGACAGGATCACGTCGACCGGTTGGCGGGCCAGCAGCGCGAAGGCATCGGTGGCTTTGTCGGTGGCCAGAATGGTGTAACCGTCGCGCCGGAACAGACGTTGCAGCGCCGACAGAATATTCGGTTCGTCATCCACCAGAAGCAGGGTTTTAGGGTGGCTAGCCGGCATAGTGTGTCTCGTTGTAAGCATTGCCGCGCGGTCGTATCACCGCGTCGTAAAAACGGAAGGCATCGCGAATATGGCCGCGCAACAAGTCGTCGTCCCAGGGTTTGATCAGGAATTTGTAGATTGCGCCCTGATTGACCGCTTCGATGATGCTTTCCAGTTCGGCGTAACCGGACAACACGATGCGTACGGTATCGGGATGCAGATGCTTGACCCGGCCGAGGAATTCGGTGCCGGTCATCTCCGGCATACGTTGATCGGACAGAATCACCTGGACCTCGTTGCGGGCCAGGATTTCCAGGCCTTCGCGTGCGTTGGCGGCGGTCAGCACGCGGTAGCCTTCATTGCGCAGCATGCGGCGCAATGCCGTCAGGATGCTGGCCTCGTCATCCACCAACAGCAGCGTGCGCTCCTGTTGCACGGCGCCGGCCAGCGCCGGCAGGCATTTGCCGGCGCGCAGCATGGCGGTGAACTCGGCTTCCGGCACCGGCCGGCTGAAGTAATAGCCCTGCATCACTTCGCAGCCGAGCTTTCTCAGATAGCCCAGTTGCGCCTCGGTTTCGACGCCTTCCGCGATCGTTCTCAAATCCATACGCTGAGCCAGGCCGATGACGGCCGACACGATGCCGGCCGCATCGGGGTCGGTGACAATATCGCGCACGAACGATTGATCGATCTTGAGGACATCGATCGGGAAGCGGCTCAGATAAGCGAGGCTGGAATAACCGGTGCCGAAATCGTCGAGCGACAGCTTCACGCCGATGGCCTTGAGCCGCTTGAGCAGGGCGGCGGCGGCATCCGGGTCCTGCATCAGGATGCTTTCGGTCAGCTCCAGCTCCAGATACTGGGCCGGCACGCCGTGCCGCGCCAGCGTGGCGGCAAGCAGCGTGTCGAAATCGGCGACGCGCAGTTGGCAGCCCGACACGTTGACCGCCAGACGCACATCGCTCAGGCCTTGGTCCAGCCAGGCCCGCAACTGCCGGCAACCGGTGTCGATGACCCAGGCGCCGATCGGTACGATCAGGCCGGTTTTTTCGGCCAATGGAATGAACTGCCCCGGCGCGGTCATTTCCCCCGGCGCATGGCCCGGACTGTTGCGATGCCAGCGCAGCAGGGCTTCCGCGCCGACGATGTGGCCGCTGTGCAAATCCACCTTGGGCTGGTAGTGCAGTTCCAGCTCGTTGCGTTCCAGCGCACGCCGTAAGTCCACCTCCAGTTCGAGCAGAACCAGCGCGTCGGCATTCATGTCGGCGGTGTAGAAACAGAAGCGGTTGCGGCCGCGTTCCTTGCTGCGGTACATGGCGGTCTCGGCATCGCGCAGCAGTTCGGTGACGCTGTCGCCGTCGTCCGGAAAAACGCTGATGCCGATGGAGGCGCCCAGGAACACGTCGTGCGCGGCATCCGCCGCATCCCGGCAAGCGAACGGCGCCGCCAGCAAGTCGAGCAGATCGCGCGCGATTTCCGCCACCTCGCCGGACTCGACAATGGCTTCCACCACCAGCAGGAAATCGTCGCCGCCCAGGCGTCCCAGGATGTCTTCCTTGCGCACCCGCGCGTGCAAACGCTGCACCACGTCCTGCAGCAACGCATCGCCGGTGGCCGGACCGAGGCTGTCGTTGACGTTCTTGAAATGATCCAGGTCGATGTGCAGCACGCCGATCCGTTTGCCGTTACGCCGGGCCCGCTCCAGCGCATGCGCCAGCCGGATTTGCAGCATGGCCCGGTTGGGCAGATCGGTGAGCGGATCGTGGTGCGCGAGATGATCGAGCTCCGCCTCGCTGCGCTTGATCTGGCTCAGATCGGTGGAAACGCCGACGTAATGGCTGATCGCGCCCCAGCTGTCGCGCACGCAATTGATGGTGAGCCATTCCGGATAGGTTTCGCCGTTCTTGCGCCGGTTCCAGATTTCGCCCTGCCAAATGCCGGCAGTGCGGATTTCCGACCACATGACCTGGTAGAACGCGGCGTCGTGCCGGCCGGAACGGAGCAGGTTGGGACGCTGCCCGCGCACTTCTTCTTCGCCATAGCCGGTGATTTCGGTGAAGGCACGGTTGACGTTGAGGATATGGCCGTCCGGGTCGGTGATCATCAGGCTGTCGCGTGTGTTTTCGAACACCAGCGAGGCCAGATGCAAGCGCTCCTCGGCGCGTTTGCGCGCGGAAATGTCGAAGAACGTCGCCACCGAGCCGACTACCCGCCCGTCGCGGTGCATCGGGTAAGACCAGCACTCCACCGGCACCGGATGGCCGTCCTTGTGCCAGAACACCTCGTCGTCGAGATGAATTTCCTCGTTGCGCAGATAAGCCTGATAAATCCGGCAATCCTGGCTCGGATAGTGCGAACCGTCGGCATGCGAGTGATGGATCAGTTCGTGTATTCGGCGGCCGATCAGTTCATCCGCGTGCCGGTAACCCAGCAGCTTCAGGCAGGCCGCGTTGACGAAGGTGCAACGGCCGTCCAGATCGACGCCGTAGATCGACTCGGCGGCAGAATCGAGCAGCAGCCGGACGCGCTGTTCGCTCTCCTGCAGCGAAGCTCGTTCATGCAGCAATTCGCTGCGATGGCAGACGCTCTCGATGGCGGCCGGCAATTTGTGCAGATAGCCCGGCTGTTTGACCAGATAATCGTCGATACCCAGCGTCAAGGCCTGTGCCGCGACTTCCTCGCTGCCTTCGCCGGTGACCAGAAGTATCGGCAGATCGATGCCGCGTTGGCGGCGCAATACCTCGACCGCTTCCAGCGCATTGCCGTCCGGCAGCAGGTAATCCAGCAACACTGCGTCATATTGGCAGGCCGCGTCGGCATACTGCGGCAACAACGCCAGTGCTGCGGCGAAGTCATGCACCGCATCGAGCTGGATGTGCGGCGCATGCTTCGCCAGATGACGGCGGGTCAGCTCGATATCGTCGAGGTCGTCCTCGGCATAGAGCACCTTCAGCGGCCGAATCCGGTAGGCGCCGCCGGTACGCACGTTGGCCAGGGCATGGGAGAGGATGCGCGGCAGTAGATCGAGCGGCTGCGTGTGTTTGATCAGGTAGGCATCGGCGCCGGCCTTGAGCGCCGCCGAGACGGCATCCTGATCGCCCGTCCCGGTCAGAATCACCACCGCCAGCGGCAGGCGGCGCGAGCGAATGTGGCCCAGCAGCGCCAGCCCGGAACCATCCGGCAGGGCCAGATCGCAGATCACCGCATCAAGATCGCTCGCATCGACCAGGCGCGCCAGGGCTGCAGCCTTGCTGGCGACCACCTCGACGACATATTCCGGCGCGGCCCGCGCAAGGACATTCCGCGCCAGTGCGGCATCGATCGGATTGTCCTCGATGTAGAGAATTCTCAAGTGCGAGTCTCTTAACGCAACAACTCGGTTATTAAGGGATATGCACCACTTTTTGGTAAATGGGTGGCGCCCGGCTGCGGCATCTATCGGCCGCCTGCACGGCAAACTTGAGGCAAGTTGAACCTGGAAACCTCAGTCGGTCATGTATATATCGCTCGAAAACTACGCGGATAGAGAAATCAGGTGTTGTTGTTGCACCCTCCAGGTGAGTGGCGAAAGCACTCGTAGGAGCGCCTTCCAAGGCGCGATTATTGGACTGCTATCGCGCCTTGGAAGGCGCTCCTACAGTGGATCGCTCGGCGCTGCCAGCAACTGTTCGAACTCCGCCAGCGGCAATGCCCGGCTGAACAAAAAACCCTGATAGGCGGCGCAGCCGTACTGGTCGAGCCGCTCCAGTTGCGCCTCGGTCTCGACGCCTTCGGCAATCACGTGCAGGCCCAGCGTGCGGCCCATCGTGATGATGGTCTGCACGATCGCGGCATCGTGCGGGTCGCTGGCCAGATCGGCGACGAAGGAACGGTCGATCTTGAGTTGATCCAGCGGCAAACGCTTGAGGTAGGACAACGAGGAAAAGCCGGTGCCGAAGTCGTCCATCGAGAAAGCGATGCCCAGCGCCTTCAGCGCCTGCATGCGGGCGATGGTATCGGCGACGTTGTCGATGACCAGACTCTCGGTCAACTCGATCTTCAGGCGGGTCGGGTCGGCGCCGGTTTCGGCCAGCACTTGCTGCACCTCGGCGACAAAACCGGCCTGGCGGAACTGGCGTGCGCTGACATTGACCGCCAGGCGCAGGTTGCGCGTCTCGGCACGCGCGGACCAGGCCTTGATCTGAGCGCAGGCGGTGCTCAGCACCCAACGGCCGATCGGCAGAATCAGGCCGGTTTCCTCCGCCAGCGGGATGAAATCGTTCGGCGCGACCAGGCCGCGTTGCGGATGCTGCCAGCGCAGCAATGCCTCGGCACCAATCGCGCGGCGGGCATTGTCGAACTGTGCCTGGTAGTACAAGTGCAGCTGCCCATGCTTCAGCGCGTTGCGCAGATCGGCCTCCAGCGCGCTGAGTTCGTCCAGTGCCGACTGCATCGCCGGGTCGAAGAAGCGCAGGCAGTTGCGGCCAGCCCGCTTGGCCTGGTACAGCGCCAGATCGGCCTGCTTGAGCAGCGTCTCGACCGTCTCCTGATGATTGCTGAACAGCGTGATGCCGAGGCTGGCGGAGCAGTGGAATTCCAGGCCATCCAGGTCATACGGCCGCGCCAGCAACTCGCGCACCTTTTCGCCGACCAGCCAGGCCTGAGTGCCGGCTTCCTTGGCTTCGGCGCCCAGGTCTTCCAGCACCACGACGAATTCGTCGCCGCCCAGACGCGAGATGGTATCGCCCTCACGCACGCCGCTTTGCAGGCGCTGCGCCACCTCGCCCAGCAACAGGTCGCCGACCGCGTGGCCGCGCGTGTCGTTGAGATTCTTGAAATGGTCCAGGTCGAGGAACATCACGGCGCCGTGGCGACCGCTGCGCGTGCTGCTGGCCAAGGCCTGGCCGATGCGGTCATGCAGCAGACGACGGTTGGGCAAGTGGGTGAGCGGATCGTAATAGGCCAGGCGGTGAATCTCCGCCTCGGCTTCCTTGTTCTGGGTGATCTCGGAAAATACGCCGACGTAATGCGTCGTTGCCCCACCCGGCGCCCGGACAGCGGAAATGGTCAGCCATTCGGCGTAGATCTTGCCGTTCTTGCGCCGGTTCCACATCTCGCCCTGCCAGTACCCCTTGGCGCGCAGGGCCTGCCACATCCGGTCGTAGAACGCCTTGTCGTGACGCCCGGAGCTGAGCAGCGCCGGGGTCTGGCCGATGGCTTCCTCGCCGCGAAAACCGGTCAGGCGCGTAAAGGCCTGGTTGACGCGGACGATGACGCCATGCGCGTCGGTCACGATCATGCCCTCTTGCGACTCGAAGGCGATGGCGGCGATGCGCAACTCGCCCTCGGCGCGGCGACGCTCGCCGATGTCGAGAATGACGGCGAGAAACAGTGGCGGTTGCGTCTGCATCAGTTGCAGGCGAACCTCGACCGGATAAGCGGAGCCATCCTTGCGGCGATGAAACGTCTCGAACAGCAGAGACGTCTGTTCGCCGGCGCGCAACGGCGCGATCAAGCGCTCGAAACTCTCCCGGCTGAATGCCGGCTTCAGGTCCAGCGGCGTCAGTTGCTTCAGCTCCCGGTCCGAATAGCCCAGGTTCTGCATGGCGCCGGCGCTCACCTCCAGGAATTGCAGCGATGCGGCATCGAACAGATAAATTTCGTTGAATGAACTCTGCAGCAAGCGCCCGAAGCGCAAGGCCAGTTGATCCGCCTGCTTCTGCAGGCTGACATCGCTGAGCACGATGCGCACCTGCGGCGCTTCGCCAAGCAGATGCAGGCAATCGAGATGGGCATGGAAGCGGCTGCCGTCGGCGCGCTGCATGATCAGTTCGCAACTCTGTTTTTCTTCTTGCTGCGCGATGCTGATGAATTTTCGTTGCCAGCGTTCCCTGTCCTCAGCGGCGACATGGCTGGCAAAACGCTGCTGCCGCAGTTTCTTGCGATCTTCGCCCAGCAACTCCGCGCCGGTGAGGTTGATCTGTTCGATCAGGCCGCTCCGCGACAGAGTGAGATAAGCCACCGGGGCAAATTCGTAAAGGTCGACATAACGGTCGCGCGATGCCTCCAGATCGATCTGGGACTGGCGCAGCGTCTCGTTCTGCATTTCCAGTTCGATCCGGTGTACCTGCAGTTCATGCAGGATGGCTTCGACCGGACGGTCAGCCGGCGGCGGCAGCACATCGACAAGTTGCGCCTCCGCCTGCTCGCGCAGTAGTTGGGACGCGGTCTTTTCCGAGGGTCGACCTTGTCCGGACATGAATGCCTTTCAGCTGAGAGTGTTTGAAAAGATACCGGAAAACCCTTAGATCAGGCTGCAATAAAGTGCTGTTTAACCCGCCGTTTCCATCGCCAACAGTATCAACGGCATGCTGCTGGCTTTGCCGACGATGCGGCGGGCGTTGAGGCGCATCTTGCTGCGGCCGCCAAGCGGATCGGCCTGCTCGACGACATAGCCTTCGAAGCTCTGGTCGCGCGGCAGCACGGTTTCCAGCAATTCGCGCAAGGCGGGCAGGTCCCACTGGCCGTTGCCGAGTTCGTACAGCGGCCGACCGACCGTGTCGCGCGGCGTCGTTTCGAAACGTCGGTAGAACGACTTGCTGGCGGAGACCACATTCAGATCGCCATCGAGCACCATCAACGGTTCGCGCACGGTATCGACGATGGCTTCGGCCATGTCGCGTGCCTCCTGCACCGCGGCTTCGGCGGCGAAGCGCGTGCTGATGTCGGTGAAGGTCAGTACGACGCCGTCGATCACGTTATCGAGCGTGCGGTAGGGCTGGATGCGCGCCAGGTACCAGGCGCCCTCGACGGTGCGC
Source organism: Hydrogenophilaceae bacterium (assembly GCA_031426735.1). Lineage (GTDB taxonomy): Bacteria > Pseudomonadota > Gammaproteobacteria > Burkholderiales > Thiobacillaceae > PFJX01. Next base: position 19,184 of record JASJPK010000138.1, read on the forward strand.
ACCTCGCGCTCGCACGGCGCCAGCGTGTCGAGAACTGTCTTTGTTTCGTGCAACAGGTCTTCTTCGATGAGGTCCGATTTGATGTCGGCCAGCGGCCGCCCCACATCGGTGGCGACCAGGCGGTAGACCCGCGCCGCTTCGCGCGTGAAGCGGCGAATCTGCAGATTCGGGTCGAGGAAAACAGTGCCGATGTTGATGTTGTCGAGCAGGTTCTTCATGTCGTTCTGCATGCCGGCGAGTTGCTCGATCTTGGCCTGCAGTTCCGAATTCACCGTGATCAGTTCTTCGTTGACCGATTGCAGTTCTTCCTTGGAGGTCTCCAGTTCCTCGTTGGTGGACTGCAGTTCCTCGTTGGTCGATTGCATCTCTTCGTTGGTCGACTTCAGCTCTTCGTTGGAGGCCTGCTGTTCCTCGATGGTGGCCTGCAGGTTTTCCTTGGTGTAGGCCAGTTCGCGCTCCAGTTCTTCGACCCGCACCGGCGCGCCCGCCGTGGTCACGCGTTTTTTGCGGGCTGCTTTGGCAGGTACGGTATGGGCCAGATCCTGAAAACTGATCAGCAACAAGCCCTGGCCGGCATCCGGGTCGGGCAACGGACGCACGCTGAGACTGACCGGCTGGAAGTCGCCGTTGGTCTTGACCAGGATCTCGCGGTTCACCGTGGCTTCGCGTTCAGCCACCTGCAACGCGTTGCGCAGTTCGAGTTGCAGCCCCTCGCGTGCCATGTCGATCACATTCAGGCTGGCCTGGCCGGGCGCCGGGCGCAGGTATTTGCCGGTATCGCCATGCACGAACAGCAGGTTGCCCTTGAGGTCGGTGACCACCGAGGCGGGGGCATAGGACTGCAGCAGGACGCGCCGGGTCAGCTCGGCGAAATTGGTTTCCCTGGCTTTCTTCACAACGTCCTCCGTGCTTTTGGCATTGCTGTCAGCGGTCCAGGCCAGGCCGCCGGCCATCACCGCGCGGGTCGAGGCGGCCGAAGGCGTGGCGCGGTAGAACTTCCATTTGCGGCTCAGCGCGACAAACAGCTCCGGAAAATTGCCGATGCTTTCCGACGGCGACAGGAACAGCACGCCGCCGGGCTTGAGCGCGTAATGAAACGTCGGCAGCAGGCGGTTTTGCAGTTCGGCTTCAAGATAGATCATCAGGTTGCGGCAACTGAGCAGATCGAGTTTGGTGAACGGCGGATCTTTGATGACGTTCTGCAACGCGAACACCGCCATTTCACGGATTTCCTTCTTGACCCGATAGCCGGCCTCTTCCTTGACGAAGAAGCGGCGCAAGCGTTCGGGAGATACGTCGGCGGCGATGTTGGGCGGATACAGGCCGGCACGCGCCAGCGCGATGGCGTCCTCGTCGAGATCGGTGGCGTAGAGCTGGACCTTGAATTCCCGCTGCGCGTCATCCATCAATTCGCGCAACAGGATGGCGATGGAATAGGCCTCCTCGCCGCTGGCGCAACCCGCCACCCAGGCACGAAACACATAGCCCTCCGGCTTGTTGGCAAGCAGCGCCGGCAGGATGTCCTGTTTCAACGTGACAAAGGCCTCGGGGTCGCGGAAGAAACTGGTGACATTGATCAACAGTTCCTTGAACAGGATGATCACCTCACCCGGGTGTTCCTTCAGATAACGGGCATAGATATCGATGTCGGTCAGGTCGTGCTGCGACATGCGCCGTTCGATGCGGCGGCCGATGGTGCTCTTCTTGTACAGCGAGAAGTCGTGCCCGGTGCTGGCGCGCAGCAGCATCAGGATGCGGTTGATGCCGCCGACCGGGGTCACCACGGCGGCGGCCTGCTCCAGCCCTTTCGGCAGCGTAACCAGATGCGCCAGTGCCTCCGGCATCTTGTCCGGCGCGAGGACGCTGGTGGCATAGCCAGCGTGTATGGCGCTGCTCGGCATGCCGTCGTACTTGGCCGAGGTCGGCTCCTGCACCAGCGCGATGCCGCCGGCACCGAGGATGGCGCGCAAGCCCAAAGTGCCATCGGTGCCGGTACCGGAGAGCACGATGCCGATGGCGCGCTCGCCCTGATCTTCGGCAAGGGAACGCAAAAATGCATCGATCGGCATGCGTTGTCCGCGCGGCACATCCGGCACGGAGAGTTGCAGGACGCCATGGAAGATCGCCATGTCGCGGTTGGGCGGTAGAACATAGACATGGTTGGCCGCGACCCGGGTCTGATCCTGCGCTTCCACCACCGGCATCACCGTGCTGCGTTGCAGGATTTCGGTGAGCAGGCTGGCATGGTCCGGATCGAGGTGCGGCACCAGCACAAAGCCGAAACCGGACTGCGGCGGCAGGCTGCGGAAAAATTGCTCGAAGGCTTCGAGTCCGCCGGCGGAAGCGCCCAACGCGACAATGGGAAAAGCGGGGTGGGCGGATGCAACTTTGATCATGACGGTCTCCCGGAAACTGTTGCGCATGCTACGGGATTTTCTCCGCCGCGATTCAGCGGCAGCGCGCGTCGTGCGGTCGACAATCCCCCCAACCCGGTAGGAGCGCCTTCCAAGGCGCGATGCTTTTGATGTCTGCTGTGATCGC
>JASJPK010000139.1:0-4337 GCA_031426735.1 Hydrogenophilaceae bacterium
CCACTCTCAGTGGCTCACTACGTGAGACACCAACATGATTTGCGAACTCAGCCATAAACAAAGGGAATAACCGCTCTCGACCGGGTCGAAATCCTGGATTGAACTACCACTTCGCCATCACGCCTGAGCACCTGATCGCGTACAGCGTCTAAAAAGAAACCGTCAGCGCAGCGACGACGACAAGAAATGCGAGGAGGTGATTGCGTGCAATCTCGCCTGAACTCAAAGCGTCATGGCTTCCGGCATTGGCTGGAAAACTCGGTGTGGGCGTTGCTGTTTGCCTGTGGGCTGTTGCTGCCCCTATCCGGGTTGGCTTTATCCGGGTTGGCCGCAACGGTGAAGGTCGCGCAGATCGACGGCGCGATCAGCCCGGCCAGCGCCGCCTATTTCCAGCGGGCGCTGCGCGAGACGCAGCAGGCTGGGGCGCAACTGCTGGTGTTGCAACTGAATACGCCGGGCGGTCTCGATTCGGCGATGCGCGCGATGATCCGGGAAATCCTCGCCTCGCCGGTGCCGGTGGCGATCTGGGTGGCGCCTTCCGGCGCGCGCGCGGCCAGCGCCGGCACTTATCTGCTTTATGCCAGCCATATCGCGGCGATGGCGCCGGGCACCAACCTCGGCGCGGCGACGCCGGTGGCGATCGGCATCGGCGCTCCGCCCGACAAGCCGAGCAAGCCGGACAGCGACAAGGCAGGCGCCCAGACCGGCGGCGCCATGGAGAAAAAGGCGGTGCAGGACGCCGCCGCCTACATCCGCGGCCTGGCGCAGTTGCGCGGGCGCAATGCGGCATGGGCGGAACGCGCGGTGCGCGAAGCGGAAAGCCTGTCCGCCACGGAGGCGGTGCAGCGCAAGGTGATCGATTTTGTCGCCGTCGATCTGGCCGATCTGCTGCGCCAGGCGGATGCGCGCCGCGTCAAACTGGCCTCCGGTGAAGCCACGCTCGCCCTCGCCGACGCCCGCATCGAAACCATCGCGCCGAACTGGCAGGAAAGGCTGCTGGCGGCCATCGCCGATCCCAATATCGCGCTGATTTTGATGATGCTCGGCATCTACGGCGTGCTGTTCGAGCTGTATGCGCCCAGCTTCGGCGTCGCCGGCATCATCGGCGCCATCAGCCTGCTGCTCGGGTTGTACGCGCTGGCCATGCTGCCGCTCGACGCGGTCGGCGCGCTGCTGTTGCTGCTGGGCATCGCGCTGATGGCGTTGGAGGCTTTTGTGCCCAGTTTCGGCGCGTTTGGCATCGGCGGCATCGTCGCGTTTATCGCCGGCGCCTTGATATTGGTCGATGCCGACGTGCCCGGCCTGGAGGTTTCCCTCGCCCTCATCGTGCCGCTGGCCGTTCTCAGCGCGCTCATCCTGGCCGGCATCGGCACTTTCGCGCTGCGCGCGCGACGGCGCACGGTGCTTTCCGGGGTCGAATCGATGCTGGGCGCGACGGTCGAGGCACTGGAAGATTTCGAACATGAGGGTTGGGTGCGGGCATTTGGCGAACGCTGGAAGGCGATCAGCACGACGCCGATGCGGCGCGGTGCGCGCGCCAGGATCACCGCCGTGCATGGGTTGACGCTGGAAATACAACCGGAAGCAAAGGAGAAACAATCATGATGATCGGGGACTTCGGTTTGGGCGGCGCCGTGCTGCTGCTGATCCTGCTGGCGGCGTCCAGCATACGCATCCTGCGCGAATACGAACGCGGCGTGATTTTTCTGCTCGGGCGCTTCTGGAAGGTGAAGGGACCGGGCCTGTTCATCGTCGTGCCGGGCCTGCAACAGATGGTGCGGGTGGACTTGCGCCTGGTCGTGATGGACGTCCCCAGCCAGGACGTGATCTCGCGCGACAACGTCTCGGTCAAGGTCAACGCCGTGGTGTATTTCCGCGTCGTCGATCCGGAAAAGGCCATCATCCAGGTGGAAAATTTTCTCGATGCCACCTCGCAACTGGCGCAGACCACGTTGCGCTCGGTGCTCGGCAAACATGAACTGGACGACATGCTGGCCGAGCGCGAACGCCTCAACATCGACATCCAGCAGATCCTCGACGCGCAGACCGACGCCTGGGGCATCAAGGTGGCGAATGTGGAAATCAAGCACGTCGATATCGACGAATCGATGGTCCGCGCCATCGCCCGCCAGGCTGAGGCCGAACGCGAGCGGCGCGCCAAGGTGATCCACGCCGAGGGCGAAATGCAGGCTTCCGAGAAACTGCTGCAGGCGGCTCTCGTACTGGCGCAGTCGCCGCAGGCCATGCAATTGCGCTACCTGCAGACGCTCAGCAACATCGCCGGTGACAAGAGCAACACCATCGTTTTCCCGATGCCGCTCGACATCCTGGAAAAGCTGTTGCGCTAGCAGGAGCGCCGGCGGTTTGGTGGGATAGGTAGGAAAAGCCGGCGGGACGCCGGCGCTCCCGTTCAATCCAGCGTGCGGCGGTAACGCAGCAGTGCCAGGGTCAGCGCGACGATCATGAAGGCCAGCATCGGCCACAGTTCCGGCAGGATTTCCGCGAAACCGTTTCCCTTCAGCAGGATGCCGCGCACGATGCGCAAAAAATGGGTCAGCGGCAGCACTTCGCCGATGGCCTGCGCCCAGCCGGGCATGCCGCGGAACGGGAACATGAAGCCGGACAACAGCATGTTGGGCAGAAAAAAGAACATGGTCATCTGCATCGCCTGCATCTGGTTCTTGGCCAGCGTCGAGAAGGTGAAGCCCACCGCCAGGTTGGCGAACACGAAAGCCAGCACGCAGGCCAGCAACAACGGCAGGCTGCCCAGCATGGGCACCTCGAACACGAAATTCGCGGCGAGCAGGATCAGGCCGACCTGGATGTAACCGACCAGGATGTTGGGCACGATCTTGCCGAGCGCGACTTCCAGCGGCTTCACCGGCGTGGCGAGCAGATTTTCCAGCGTGCCGCGCTCGCGCTCGCGGGTCATCGCCAGGCCGGTGCCCATCACCATGGTCATGGTCAGGATCACGCCCATCAGGCCGGGCACGATGTTGTACTGGGTGATGCCTTCCGGGTTGTAGCGCCGATGCACGCGCACCTCGAACGGCGGCGCCTGCCCTTTCAGGCGCGCCAGCGGGCCGATCAGGTCGTGGTCCAGCCCGGCCAGGTTGAGATTGGCCAGCACGGCGATGGCGTTGCCGGTCGCCACCGGATCGCTGGCATCGGCTTCGACCAGCAGCACCGGACGTTCGCCGCGTTGCAGTTGGCGCGAGAAATCGGCCGGGATGGTCACCACGAACTGCACTTCGCCGCGCTGCAGGAGTTCGCTGCTCTCGCGTTCGTTTTGCGCGCGCCGCACGATACGGAAGTAATCGCTGTTCTGTAACGCGGTCACCAGGCTGCGCGCGAACACGCTTTCGTCGGCGACGCGCAGGGCCGTGGGCAGGTGTTTGGGATCGGAATTGATGGCGAAGCCGAACAGCATCAACTGCATCATCGGGATGCCGACCAGCATGCCGAAGGTGAGCCGGTCGCGCCGCATCTGGATGAATTCCTTGACCACGACGGCGCTGAACCGGGTAAACGCGTGGCTGAACGGGAAGGCGTTCATATGTAGTTGTCCCGCGCGCCATCCATCAACTGGATGAACACATCCTCCAGCCCCGGCTCGGCTTCCGCCCAATGCCAGCGCGGGTCGGCGCGCAGATCGGCAGTGCCGGCGGCAAGCTGTTCGGCGTCGTCGCCGCTAACGTGCAGCACATTACCGAACGGCGTCACCTGCGCCACGCCCGGCCGTCCGCGCAGCAGGTCGGCGAGGCGATACAGGTCGTCGCCTTCCACCCGCAGCGTGACCAGGCCGGAGCGAGCCAGCACTTCGGCCGGCGTGCCGGTGGTGAGCAGCTTGCCGGCGGCGATGTAGGCGAGCTGGTGGCAACGTTCGGCCTCGTCCATGTAGTGCGTCGACACCAGCACCGTGATGCCCTCGCCGGCCAGCTTGTGGATTTCTTCCCAGAAATCGCGCCGCGCCTTCGGATCGACGCCGGCGGTGGGTTCGTCGAGCAGCAACAGTTTCGGCGCGTGCAACATGCAGGCGGCCAGTGCCAGGCGCTGCTTCCAGCCGCCGGACAACGCGCCGGCCAGCTGGTCGCGGCGGTCGCCCAGGCCGAGCCGTTCGATGGCGTCGGCCACCGCGCCGCGCCGGTCCGCCATGCCATACATGCGGGCGATGAAATCCAGGTTCTCGCGGAGGGTGAGGTCTTCGTACAGCGAGAAACGCTGCGTCATGTAGCCGACCTGACGCTTGATCGCATCGGTCTGGCGAATCACGTCGAGGCCGAGGCAGGTGCCCTGCCCCGCATCCGGCGTCAGCAGGCCGCACAGCATGCGGATGG
>JASJPK010000140.1:0-22463 GCA_031426735.1 Hydrogenophilaceae bacterium
AGCATCGGACGATGGATCGGCGGGAAAGGATTCCCGCCCTACGCCGGCTATCGCCCGTGTGGAGCGCGGGCGTCCCGCCCGCGAATTTGCGCGCCACCGATGACAAGCGGGCGAGACGCCCGCGCTCCCAACCGACTTGCTGCGAGATGCCCCAGGCCGCCAGGGGCAAACTCATAATGTCGCTGCGGTTGCAATCATTTTTCCTCCCCTACGGACTTGCCATGACCCTCACTTTCTTCGGCAGCAACATGCTGTTTGCCCCTTGGTATCGCATTGCTTTGGCGGTTTTGCTGGCCGTTACCCTCGGCGGCTGTAGCGAACCGCCCTACAACAATGTCGATAACGTCCAGTTGAAGACGCTGCTGGCGCAGGGAGTGCCGCTCTACGACATCCGCCGCCCGGACGAATGGCGGCAGACCGGTGTGGTGGCGGGCAGCCGCAAGCTGACCTTCGTGGACGCGAGCGGGCGGCTGAATCCGGAATTCCTGCCGACCTTCTCGCAGGAGGTGCGCCGCGATCAGCCGGTCATCGTGATCTGCCGCACCGGCAACCGTACCGATGCACTGGCGCGCGAACTGGTCGAAAAGCTGGGCTACACGCAGGTTTACAACGTGCGTAGCGGCATCAGTCGCTGGATCGGCGAGGGCAATCCGGTCGCAAGAAACTGAAGCATCACGCCGGCGGCGCCAGCGCCTGTTGCAGCAGCATGTGCATGCGCTGCCAGTGCGAGCCTTCCCAGTACACGCGCCGGCATACCGCGCAGGTGCTGAAATGTTCGTGCCGTTGGCGCACTGCCGGCGGCACGCGGGGCAGCGCCAGGGTCGGCGCCAGACGTTGCAGCGGCGCATTGCAGTACATGCACAACGTGAACGGCCGCGTGCTGCGCGCCAGGTCGAGGCGATGGATGATTTCCTGCAATTGCGCGGCCGGTTTCAGGACATGCACGTAGCAGCCGTGCGTGATCTCGCGCCGCTTCAGCAGTTCGCGGTCGCGCGTCAGCACGATGCGGCCTTCGCGCACGGCAATGGCGGCGATCTCGCTGTCCTGGAAATGGTTGTCGTACAGGGTATCGAAGCCGGCCATGCGCAGCAGTCGGGCGAGGCCGCCGAGATGTGCGTCGGCGACGAAACGGGTCAGCCGCAACGGCTGCGCACGCACGCGCAGCAGCGGCGTGATGTCGAACGCCTCGAAGCGGGGATACACCGCCACCCGATCCGCCTCGCCCAGGCGTTGCTCGAAACGCGCCGACTCGCCATTCACCAGGACCAGTTCGACCTCGGTATGCGGCACGCCGAGCGCCTCGATCATGTGCTTGAGCGTGGCCGCCGGCGGGCAAGCGCAGTCGAACTCCTGCCGCCGCCGCGCGGGTGGCAGGAAATCGTTCAACTCCTCATAGAAACGGAATGTGGCCATGTGCAGGACTTCTTCGAGATTCGCATAGGACCGGCCGCGTCGCGCTGCGTTGCATTTCCCCGGCCAGCGTCTTCAATTGAAGCGAAGCCATCCAGTCGTTGCAACCATGAACCTGCTTGCCATCCCTGTCGATCACATCCCGCTCAACCGGCCGCTGCCGTGGCCTTTGTACGATATCGGCGGCGGCATCGTGTATCGCGTCGGCGAGGTGCTTACCGTTCCGGCCATGGCCGAGGGTCTGTATCGCGACGCTGCGCAAGCGGAATCCTGGGACGGCGACACGCCGCCGCCGCACGAAACATTCCCACCCGAAGGCATCAAGCCACAGATCGGCGGCAAGCTGCAGTTGCAGGTGCGCGGTCGCCAGCTCGGCTGCCAGGCCAGGCTGATCGGCTATATGCGCAATGCCAGCCTGCTGGTCACGCATCCGGTCGTCGCCGGCGAGCGCATCGCACTTGCCGAGGGCGAGCAGGTCGAAGCGAGAATCCTGGCCGGCCGCCATATCCTGGTGTTCGACAGCGTCGTCGCGCGGATCTGCATCAGCCCGCTGCATTACCTGCATCTGGACTATCCCGCCCGGGTTTTCCGGCAGCTGTTGCGCAACTCGCCGTGGTGCGCGGTCAACCTGCTCACGGTGGCAACCAATGCGGCCGGTGTCAGCGACGTCGGCCGCATCGTCAACCTCAGCTTCGGCGGCGCCAAACTGGAGATCGCGGCGCACCTGGGCAAACCCGGCGACCGCATCGAACTGGTTCTGAAAGTCGTGCTGGATGAACTCAAGGCCAGCTTGACGCTGCCGGCGCTGATCCGCCACATCGGCCGTCCCGGCGGCCTCGACAGCGCGTCGGATGCCGTCGCCTACGGCGTGGAATTCGCGGAACTCGATGGCCAGGCCGCTCTCTGGCTCAAGTGCCTGGTTTACCAGCATATTGCGGAAGGCCTGCAGATCTGACCGGGTGTCGCCTGCGCAGCGTAGGAGCGCCTTCCAAGTCGCGAAAGTCGGGAACAATCGCGCCTTGGAAGGCGCTCCTACGGGTGGTGTCGCTGCTCACCCGGTGGGGGTGTGGCGATGTTATAAATCCTGTCATCCGAACACGAAACCTTCAGCAGCGTAGGAGCGCCTTCCAAGGCGCGAAAGTCGGCAACAATCGCGCCTTGGAAGGCGCTCCTACGGGTGGTGTCGCCGCTCACCCGGTGGGTGACGGCGATGTTATAAATCCCGCCATTGCCCTCTGCATTTCCTGCCATGCCGACACGAAAACTCCAACAAAGCGTTTCCCCGGCCGCCGCCATTTCCCTGCTTCTGGTCGATGACCATCCGGCCCTGCGCGCGGGCTTGCGCAGCCTGCTCGGCAGCGAGCCCGGCTGCACCGTGAGCGGCGATGTGGCGAGCGGCGAGGAGGCCTATGCCTGGTACCGCGCCCACCACCCGGATGTCGTGGTGCTCGATATTTCGATGACCGGCTACGGCGGTTTCGAGGCTCTGCGCCGCATCCGCCAGTTCGATCCGCACGCCCGCGTCGTGGTCTATTCGGTGCATGACTCGGAGGCGATGCTGCACCGGACGTTGAGCCTCGGGGCACTCGGCTATGTGACCAAGGCCAGCGATATCGACGTCCTCATCCATGCCATCCGGGAAGTGGCGTGCCGCCGCGGTTTCGTCAGCCCCGACATGATTCCGGCCATGGTGCACAAGCACACCGAGCTGGCGCAGCCTTTGCTGGAACAACTCGGCGACCGGGAGTTCCAGGTTCTCTTGCTGACCGCGAAAGGCCACAAGGCCGGCGAGTGCGCGCGCGCACTCAATCTGAGCGAAAAGACCGTGCGCAACCATCTCACCCGGATCAAGGCCAAGCTGAAGGTCGGCGATACCGCAGAACTGACGCGCCTGGCGATCCGCGTGGGGTTGGCGGAAGCCTGAAGCCTTGGCAGGGTTGAAAGAAGTGAAAGCCTCAAAAAAACCGTCATACCGGCGCAGGCCGGTATCCAGAAGCCGTTAATTTTATTGATCCAACCACTGGACCCCGGCCTTCGCCGGGGTGACGGTGGGTTTTTCAATGCCTTGCTAGACCTCCAGCGGCACTGCCACCGCGACGCGCGTCCCGCAGCCGGGCCGACTGCGCAGCGCGAAGTCGCCGCCCAGGATGCGCGCCCGCTCGCGCATCGCGATCAGGCCGAAGCCGTGGCGGGACAGCGCCAGATCCATGCCGACGCCATCGTCGCTGACTATCAGGCGCAGGACGCGCCGCCCGCCGCGGCGCGTCTCGCCGAGAAACAGGCGGGCATGGCCGGCGCGGGCATGGTGGGCGATATTGGCCAGACATTCCTGGGCGATGCGGAACAGGTGGATGCGCGTTTCCCCGTCGATTGCGTCGAGCCGCCCGGCCAGGCGCAAATTCGCCCGTATGGCGGCGTGCTGCGCCGACCATCCCGCCAGCAGCGCCCGCAGTGCTTCGGCGAGGCCGGCGCTGTCCAGAATCTGCGGGTGCAGGCCGTTCATCAGGCGGTGCGACACCGCGTAGATCTGGCTGGCGGACGTTTCGATGGCGACCGCATCGGCCAGGGTTGGCGTGTCCGCTGTCTGCGTGCGGCGGCGAATGGCGCCGGCGTGAGCGCGGATCGCGACCAGTTGCTGACTCAATTCGTCGTGCAGATCGCGCGCCAGGTCGGCACGTTCCTTTTCCTGCAAGTGGATCAACTCACGGCTCAGACGCGTGTTCTCGTCCAGCAACGCCGCCAGGCGCGCTTCGATCAGTTTGCGTTCGCTGATGTCGGTGAGCGCCAGATGCAAAGTCGGCGCTTCGGTGCCGGTTTCCATACGCCGGCAGTGCACATGCATCAGACGCAGCGATGCATCGGCGCGCAGCAGTTCCAATTCGCCGGTTTGCTCGCCGCCCTGCGCCAGCATGCGCATGAACAGCCGGTGCCAGTGATCCCGGTCGGGCTCACTTACCAGGCGACTGAAGCTGCGCTTGAGCAGGCGCCGACGCTCCGTGCCGAGCAGGGCTGCGGCGGTGAGATTTGCCGCCAGGATCTGACCGGTTTGCGACAACGTGCAATAGCCTACCGGCGCGAACTCATACAGCTCGGCATACCGTTGGGCGTAGCGGTCGCGCGATTCCTCCAGGGCCGCCTGGGTCTGGCGCAGGTTCTCGTTCTGCATCTCCAGCTCGATCTGATGCACCTGGAGTTCGTGCAGGAGTGTCTCGGGCGAAGCCGGCGCTGCCCGCATCGGTGCGACATCGATCAGCTGCGTTTCGGCTGCGGCGCGCAGTCGCGATTTGGCGGGGCCACGTTTCGAGTTCATCTCGTCAGCCTTTCCGTAACTGTCCAATCAGCTTGATGCGGGGCATGGTACGACAGCCGGCACGGCGCCGCTTTTGCGCGCAGACTGCGACTCCACCCAAGCGGTACACTGGCGTCGATTGCTGCCGAATACAGGAAATAATCCCGCTCATGTCGGGATACTTTTCCCTGCTGCACGGCGTCCAACAGTCGATACGCTTACACCTGGCCTTGGGTATTGCTCGCTGCACGCAAGCATGCCGCATGTGAAAAGGACGTATGCCATAACAAACCTTGAACAAGCCTCGGAGCGCCCCACGATTCTTGTGGTCGACGACACGCCGGAAAACCTTGCCGTCATCAGCGATCTGCTGAGCCGGGACTTTGTCGTGCGGGCGGCGAAGTCCGGCGAGCGCGCCTTGCTGCTCGCGCGCAGCGATCCGCGGCCGGATCTGATCCTGCTCGATGTGATGATGCCGGGGATGAACGGTTTCGCCGTGCTCGAACAACTGAAGCAGGATGACCTGACGCGCTCCATCCCGGTCATCTTCATCACGGCGCTGGATCATCAGGACGATCAGTTGCGCGGCTTCGGCCTCGGTGCGGTGGATTACATCACCAAGCCGATCCTGCCGCCGGTAGTGGAAGCGCGCGTGCACCTGCAGATCGAGCTGAAGCTGGCGCGGGACCGGCTGCAGAACCAGAACATCTGGCTGGAAGCGGAAGTGAACCGGCGCATGGCGGAGAACGACCTGATCCAGGTGGTCGGCATCCGCGCCCTGGCCCATCTGGCGGAGATTCGCGATCCGGAAACCGGCTTTCACATTCTGCGGACGCAAGGCTATGTCCGCCTATTGGCCAACCTGCTGCGGAGCCACCCCCGTTTTTCCGACCGGTTCAGCGAGCACTACATCGAGTTGCTCGCCCGTTCCGCGCCGCTGCACGACATCGGCAAGGTGGGCATTCCCGACACCATCCTGCAAAAGCCGGGCAAGCTGACGCCAGCCGAGTGGGAAATCATGAAAACCCATTCCCAACTGGGCGCCACCGCCATCGAACTGGCCGAGCGCGACGCCATGAAACCGGTGGAATTCCTTGCCCTGGCCAAGGAAATCGCGCATTGGCATCACGAGAAATGGGATGGCAGCGGCTACCCGGACAGCCTCGCCGGCGACGCCATTCCGGTGTCTGCGCGTCTGATGGCCCTCGCCGATGTATTCGACGCGCTGATCTCGATGCGGGTCTACAAGCCGGCCATGCCCATGCAGCAGGCGCGCGGCATCATCGCGGCCGGACGCGGTCAGCACTTCGACCCGGATATGGTCGACGTATTCCTGGGGCATTTCGATGATTTCGCCAGCATCGCCATGAACAATCGCGATAGCCAATCGCACGCTGCCCGGCGTCTAGCGGGGGAGGCAGGCGCTTGAGCCGGGCGAGGACGGCGGCGATGAAACCCGCTGCGGCCGCCGCGCCCGAGCCGGAGTCGGTCGGCCAGGACTACCATGCGAACAGTTTGATGGTGGTGCTGATCTACGCGGCCTTTGCCGGGCTGTGGATTCTGTTGTCCGACCAGGCCGTGGCCTGGCTGTTCAGCGACCCCAGCCAGCACCTACTCGCCAGCACCCTCAAGGGTCTGTTGTTCGTCGCGGTCACCTCGCTGCTGCTGTATGGCCTGTTGCGTCGAGTCTGCGCCAACGGTGGCGGCAAGGCCCAGTTCTCCGGCAAGGCGCTGGGCTGGCCGTTTCTGGCGATGACCCTGATCGTCGCCACGCTGACGGCGGCGGCCATTCATTACACGATGGATCAACATGAAGCGCACAAACTCGCCCGCCTGCAGGTCATTGCCGAACTGAAGGCGCAGCAGATCGACGACTGGCTGCAAGAGCGCGGGCGCGATGCCGAATTCGTCCAGGCCGATGCGTTGTATGCCCAGCACTACCGGCAATGGCATGAGCGCGGCGATGCGGCGAGCGGCAAACTGCTGCGCGCCCGGCTGGAAGCCCTGGCGCAGCATCACGGTTTTTCCGGTGTGACCCTGCTGGACGGCGCCGGCCGGCGCTTGTGGGGCAGCGCCGGCGCCCCGGCCGAGTTGGCGCCGCCGTTGCACGCGGCGGCGGCGCGCGCGCTGGCCGCCGGCCGCACCAGTCGGGTTGGACCCTATCTCGGCCGCAAGGGGCGCCAGCGCCTGGACTTCCTCGCGCCGCTGGCCTCTGCCGACGGCCCGGTCGGACTGGCCGTGCTGCACACCGATCCGACCCGCTGGTTCGGCGCTACCTTGCAGACCTGGCCAGTGCCCAGCGCCAGTGGCGAAACCGAGCTGTTCCGCCGCGAAGGTGCGCAGGTGCTGTACCTCAACGCACTGCGCCATCGCAAGGACACGGCGCTGAAATTGCGCCTGCCGCTGGCGCAGCGGGAGCTGCTTGCCGCCCGGGTTCTGAATGGCGCGATCCGTCCCGGCGAAGTGGTGCGCGGCCGCGACTACCGCGCGGTGGCGACGGTCGGCGTGGCGCGCGCGGTGCCCGGCACCGACTGGTTCCTGGTGGCCAAGCAGGACCAGGCCGAGCTGCGTGGTGAAGGGCTGGCCGATGCCGCCTGGATGGGCATGGCCGGCCTGCTGGTGCTGATCGCCCTCGGCACCGGCCTGGTCTCGCTGCGCCAGCGCGAGCAACTGGGCCTGGCCGAGGCCACCCGGCAGGCTCAGGACGAGCGTCTGCGCGCCCTCAAATTGCTGGCCGCCATCGCCGACAGTTCCGACGACGCCATCTTCGCCATGGATCTGTCCGGACGCTACATTCTGTTCAATCGGGCTGCGGAGCGGGCAAGCGGCCAGGCCGCGCAGGATATTCTGGGCTGCGACGAAAGCGCGCTGTTTTCTGCCGAGGTTGCCGCCGCCCTCCAGGCTGACAACCGTTGGGTGATCGAGCACGGCATCAGCAAGACGGTCGAGGAAAGCCTGCTGCTGGGCGCCGACATGCGCACCCTGCTGACCAACAAGAGCCCGCTGCGCGACCCGAACGGCAAGGTCATCGGGCTGCTCGGCATCGCCCGCGACATCACCGAGCGGAAACAGGCGGAGGAAGCTTTGCGCGAAAGCGAAGGCCGCTTCCGTGCGCTGGTCGAGCAATCCCTGGCCGGCATCTACATCATCCAGGCCGGACGTTTCCGTTACGTCAATCCCGGTTTCGCCGGCATCTTCGGCTACGACACGCCGGAACAGATCGTCGACCGCTTGCCCGTCGCGGAACTGGTGGCGCCGGAAGATCGCGAACGGGTAGCCGAGAACATCCGGAGTCGGTTGGTGGGGGATTTCAGCGACATCCACTACACCTTCACCGGCCTGCGCCAGGATGGCAGCCGCATCAACGTCGAGGTGCACGGCCGCGCCTTCAATTACCAGGGGAGCACGGCCGTGATCGGCCTGATTCTGGACATCACCTCCCGCAAGGCGGCAGAAGACGCGTTGCGCGCCAGCGAGTTGCGCTTCCACGATATCGTCAACGCCTCCGCCGACTGGGTTTGGGAAATCGACGCCGCGGCGCGCTACACCTACGTTTCGGAGAGCGTGCGCGACCTGCTGGGCTATACCCCGGCGGAAATCCTCGGGAAAACCCCGTTCGACCTGATGCCGCCCGAGGAAGCGGCGCGGTTGCAGGTGAAGTTCGCCGACATCGTGGCGCGGCGCGCGCCGTTCCGGGATCTGGACAACGTCAACCTGCACAAGGACGGCAGCCTGCGCTACGTTTCCAGCAATGGCATGCCGATCCTCGACGCCGCCGGCAACTTGCGCGGCTATCGCGGCCTCGACCACGATGTTTCGGAACGGCGCCTCGCCCAACTGGCGCTGCTGGAAACCAGCGACCGGCTGCGTACCCTGGTGGACACCATCCCCGACCTGGTCTGGCTGAAAGACCCGGACGGCGTTTACCTGGCCTGCAACCGGCGCGTCGAGACGCTGTTCGGTGCATCCGAGGCGGAGATCGTCGGCAAGACCGACCATGATTTCGTGCCGCCGGATCTGGCCGATTTCTTCCGCGCCAAGGATCTGGCGGCCATCGCCGCGAATGGTCCCTGCGTCAACGAGGAGGAAGTCACCTTCGCCAGCGACGGCCACCAGGAACTGCTGCACACCATCAAGACCCCGATCCATGACAGCAGCGGCCGCATCATCGGTGTACTCGGCATTGCCCGCGACATTACCGAGCGCAAGCAGGCGGAAGCGGCCGTGCGGCGACTCGCCGACGACCTTGCCGCAACACTGCAGGCGATTCCCGACCTGCTGTTCGAACTCGACGAAAGCGGTCGCTATCTCAAGGTCGAAGCCAGCAAACACAATCTGCTGGCCGCCCCGGCCGATCGATTGCTCGGCCATACGGTGCAAGAAATGCTGCCGGCCGATGCCGCCGGCACCGTCATGGAGGCCTTGGCCAGTGCTGCCCGCAACGGTTCGGATTACGGCCGCACGATCACCCTGCCGCTGGCGACGGGGCCACACCATTTCGAACTCTCAGTGGCGCGGAAAACGATGGAGGCGGGCGCGACCCGGCAATTCATCGTGCTGTCGCGCGACATCACCGCGCGCAAAGCCGCCGAGGACGAACTGATCCGCAACAACCTGGAGCTGCAACGCTTCAACCGCGCCACGGTCGGGCGCGAACTGGACATGATCGAGTTGAAGCGACAGGTCAACGCGCTGTCGCAGGAACTCGGGCGGCAGGCGCCGTTTTCGCTGAGTTTCCTGGATGAGCGGGAGCCGTAATGAAGCCGCGTCCGCTCCTTGCCATCCTGCTGCCCTTCATTGCTTGCGCTGTGCAATGGGTGTTGTGGGAGGCCTGGATCAAGCCTTATGCCTGGTTTTTGTTCTTCCCGGCGGCATTTTTCAGTGCCTGGCTGGGCGGCCTGCGCGGCGGCATCGCCAGTACCGTGCTCGGCGCGCTGCTGGCCTGGTATGTCTTTATCCCGCCGCAGTTTTCCTTCGCGTTGCAGGAAACCGCCGCCGTCGCCTCGATCGTACTGTTCGTCGGCATGGGCGGCCTCTTCGCCTGGGTGTTCGAACGCCTCACGCAGGCGATGCAGCGTACCGACCTGGCGCTGGCCGAAACGCGCGCCGCCAATGACAAGATCAGCGAGTTGTATCGCCAGACGCTGGAACTGGAGGAACTGAAGCGGCGCGAGTTGCTGCGCAGCAGCGAAACCCGTTTCGAGGCCACTTTCGAGCAGGCGGCGGTGGGCATCGCGCTGGTCGCCACCGATGGCCGCTGGCTGCGGGTGAACCGCAAGCTGTGCGCCATCGTCGGCTACGCGCCGGAAGAACTGATGGGCTTGAATTTTCAGGACATCACCCACCCGGACGACCTGGATGCAGACCATGTCCATGTGCGGCAGATGCTGAACGGCACTCGCCACCATTACACGTTGGAAAAACGCTATCTGCACAAAGACGGCAGCATCGTCTGGGTCAATCTCAGCGTCGCCCTGGTCGGCAAGCCGGACGGTTCGCCGGATTACTTCATTTCGGTCGTCGAAGACATCTCGGCGCGCAAACAGGCGCAGGCCGACCTGATCAAGGGCGAGGCGCTGCTGAGCAGTTTCTTCGAACACGCCGAGAGCCTGGTCTGGGTGAAGGATCTGGCGGGACGTTTTCTACGCGTCAACCACACCACCGAACAGCTGCTTGGACTGCCGCGCACTGCCATCCTCGGGCGTAGCCTGGCCGATCTGTTTCCGGCCGCCGAAGCCGATGCCTGCACGGACAACGACCGCACGGTCATTGCCCTCGGCCGCGCCCTGGATTTCGAGGAAACGGTGCATCTTGTCGATGGTACGCATACCTTCGTGTCCACCAAATTTCCGCTACTTGGCGCCGACGGCACTGCGTTCGCTCTCGGCGCCATCTGCACCGACATCACGGAACGCAAGCGCGCCGAAAACGAACTGAAACGCCGCAATGAGGAGCTGGAGCTTTTCGACCGGGTCGCGGTCGGGCGGGAACTGCAGATGATCGCGCTGAAACGCCAGATCAACGATCTGGCGCAGGAACTGGGCCGGGCGCCGCCGTTCGATCTGTCCTTCGTCGATGCGCCGCTGCCGGATGCCGCGAGTGCCGCGCCATGAATGCCGCCACAGCGCTGCACCCCGGCATCACGCTCAAGTCCTATCTGGCCCGGTTGATCTGGTTGTGTGTGTCGCCGTTGCTGTTGCTGGCGCTCTGGCTGGCCTATGACAGCGTGCGCAGCAGCCTGGCGCAGCGCGACCGGCAGGCGGCCAACCTGGCGCACAACGTCGCCGTTGCCATCGACCAACACCTGGAAGCTCGTATGCGTGCCCTGAACCTGCTGGCGGTGTCGCCGCTGTTGGATAACCCGGCGCGCTGGGGCGATCTGTATCAGGAGGGGCGGGGGTTTTATGCAAGTTTCGGCAGTCACGTGATCCTCGCCGACGTGGGTACCGAAGTGGGCACGCCGATGCGCATGCTGTTCAACACCCGCGTACCCTTCGGCGCCGTGTTGCCGCCGCTGCCGCGTCCCCAGGGCCACGCTGCCGCGCCGATTGCGGTGGCGACGCTGCAGCCGGCGGTGGGAGACAGCTTCGTCGGACCGGTGGCGAAGACGCCGCTGGTCGCCATCGCGGTACCGGCCGTGCGCGCCGGCAAGGCGGTTTTCGTTCTGGTGACGACCTTTGAAACACGCCAGTTTCAGGACCGGCTCGATCTGTTTGCGCTACCTGCCGGTTGGGCGCTGAGCCTGCGCGACGGCCGCGGCGACGACATCGCGCGCCGCGCGCCGGCCGGTTTCGACGCGGCACGCGAGGTCGACCCGGATGCGCGATTCGTGGTTCCTTCGGCCGTCTCGCACTGGTCGGTGGTGCTGGAGATTCCGCGCAGCCTGCATCGGGCGCCGCTGCTCGGCAACGGCCTTGCACTTGGTCTGGCGCTGTTGCTCGCCACTTTGCTCGGCTTGCTCGGTGGCCGCGCCGCCAGCCGACGGCTGGGCCGGGCAGTGGCTTCGCTGGCCGAAGGCTCCGCCACGGATGCGGCCGCGACCCATATCAGGGAAATCAGCGCGGCACGCCAGCGCCTCGACCAGGCTGCCGCCGGTCTGCGCGCAAGCGAAGAACGCTTCCGCCGACTGTTCCGGGAAGCGCCGGTACCGCTGTGTTTCGTCAGCAAGGACGGCGTCTTGCAGGATCGCAATAGGCGCTTCGTGCAGTTGTTCGGTTACACGCAAACGGAGGTGGCAACGCTGGCCGAATGGTGGTTGCGCGCTTATCCGGATGCGGACTACCGCGCCTGGGTGATGGCGACCTGGAATGCGGCCGTGGCGCGCGCCGCTGCAAGTGGCAACGACATCGAGCCGATCGAATACCGGGTGACCTGCCTGGATGGCAGCCGGCGCACCGTGCTGATTTCCGGCATTGCCCTGGGCGAGGATTTCCTGGCCACCTTTTTCGATCTGACCGAGCGCAAGCGGGCCGAGCAGGAGTTACAGGAAGTCCAGGCCGTTACTCTGGCATTGCAGCAGCACGCGCGCCTGGCCGCCCTCAACCAGATGCAGGACGCCAACACGGCGCGGGAGCGCGCGGAAGCGGCTGAGGCGGAAATCCGCCGCCTCAACGCCGACCTGGAACGGCGCGTGTTCGAGCGCACCGCCGAACTGGCTGCCGCCAATCGGGAACTGGACAGCTTCGCCTATGCCGTTTCCCACGATCTGCGCGCGCCGTTGCGCGCGATGAGCGGATTTTCTCTGGCCTTGCTGGAGGATTTCGGCGATCGACTCGACGGCGAGGCGCGCAACTATCTCGATCGGATCGGCCTCGCCAGCCGCAAGATGGGCGAGCTGATCGACGGCATGCTTGCCCTGTCGCGCAGCACCCGCGGCGAACTGCGGCGCGATCCGGTGGACTTGAGCGAGATGGCGCAACGCTTGCTGGACGAACTCGCCCGCAACGAACCGGAGCGGCAAGTGCGGGTGGAAGTGGCCAGCGCAGTCAAAACGCGCGGCGATGCCCGCATGCTGGAATCGGTGTTGGCCAATCTGCTCGGCAACGCCTGGAAATACACGGCCCGTACCGCGGCGCCGCGCATCCGCTTCTATGCCGAAGAGCGCGACGATGGGCGCTGGTTCTGCATCGCCGACAACGGCGCCGGTTTCGATATGGCCCTCGCCGGACGTCTGTTTCAACCTTTCCAGCGTCTGCACCGCCAGGATGAGTTTGCCGGCATCGGCATCGGCCTGGCCACGGTACAACGTATCGTCCTGCGCCACGGCGGCCGCATCCAGGCGCACGGCGAGCCGGGCCAGGGGGCGACGTTCTGTTTCAGTCTGAACAATGCCGCGACCGAATCGGTCACAAGCAACGAACCGTCGCCGGAGACCTGAAGTGGACATGGAACGGCCGTTGAACATCCTCGTCATCGAAGATGCCGAGGCCGATTACCTGCTGCTGCAACGGTATCTGCGCCAGCAGGGCGTGGCCGCCGACTTTCTGCGGGTCGACAGCACTGCGGCATTGACCGTTGCATTGCAGCGCACGTGGGATCTGGTGCTGTCCGACTACACCGTGCCGGGCATGGAATTCCGCGCTGTCCTGCGCCAGATCCAGACCTGTTGCCCCGATCTGCCGGTGATCGTGGTATCCGGCAGCATCGGCGACGAGACGGCGGTGGAGTTGCTGCATCTGGGCCTGACCGATTTCATCCTGAAGGAAAACCTCACCCGCCTGGCCAGCGCCATCCATCGTGCGCTGGGCATGGCGGCGGACCGCCGCGCCCGCCAGGACGCCGAGACGGCGTTGCAGCTGAGTCAAGCCGCAAGCGCGGAGGCGCAGCGCCAGGCCCGGCTCGCGGCGCTGAACCTGATGGAAGATGCGCTGGCCGCGCGTGCGCGCGCCGAGGCGGCGCATGCGGAATCGCGCGCGTCGGAAGCGCGCTACCGTCTGCTTGCCGAGAACGCCAGCGACTGGGTGTTCTGGCATGACGTCCGCGGGTACTTCCAGTATGTCTCGCAAACCTGTTTCGACATCTCCGGCTACCGCGCCGAGGAATTCATGGCGGATGCCGGCTTGATGGAGCGCATCCTGCATGCCGATGACCTGGCGAATTATCGCGGGCACCTGCATGCCGACTACGAGGACGAGGCCACCCTCGATATGCGCATCACCCACCGGGACGGGACGCTGCGCTGGATCGGCCATCGCTGCCGGCCCTTGCACGACGAGGCCGGTCGCTACATCGGCCGCACCGGCAGCAACCGCGACATCACCGACCGCAAGATCGCCGAGGAATCGTTGCGCAAACTGGCCCTTGCCGTGGAGCAGAGTCCGGAAAGCATCGTCATCACCGACATGGATGGGCACATCGAATACGTCAACGATGCCTTCGTCCACAACAGCGGCTATCCGCGTGCCGAAGTGATCGGCCAGAACCCCCGCATGTTGCATTCCGGACTGACGCCGGCGGAATCGTATCGGGATTTGTGGGACACGATTACGCAGGGGCGTCCCTGGCACGGCGAGTTCATCAACCGGCGCAAGAACGGCGAGATCTTTTACGAGATTTCCACCATTTCTCCGATTCGCCAGCCGGATGGCCGCATCACGCATTACGTCGCGGTGAAAGAGGACATCACCGAGAAAAAGCGCATGGGCCAGGAGCTGGACCACTACCGTCTGCACCTGGAAGAAGTGGTCGCGGAGCGGACCCGGCAACTGGAGCAGGCGCGCGCTGCCGCCGAAGCTGCCAACCAGTCCAAGAGCGCATTTCTGGCCAACATGAGCCATGAGATCCGCACCCCGATGAACGCCATCCTCGGCCTGACGCATCTGCTCCGCCGCGATGGTGCCAGTCCGCAACAGTCGGAACGACTGAGCAAGATCGAAGGCGCCACGCGGCATCTGCTCTCGATCATCAACGACATCCTCGACCTGTCCAAGATCGAGGCGGGGCGGCTGGAACTCGAACAAGTGGATTTTTCGCTGGAAGCGGTGCTCGACCATGTGCGTTCCCTGATCGGCGAGGCGGCCGGCGCGAAAGGCTTGCGCATCGCGGTGGAAGTCGAAGCGATGCCGCTCTGGCTGCGCGGCGATATCACCCGGTTGCGACAGGCCTTGCTCAACTTTGCCGGCAATGCGGTCAAGTTCACCGAGGCGGGGGGCATCACGCTGCGCGCCCGCCTGCTGGAAGAGGACGCCGAGCAGTTGCTGCTCCGCTTCGAGGTGGAAGACACCGGCATCGGCATCGAGCCGGAACAAATGGCCCGCTTGTTTCAGGTGTTCACCCAGGCGGATGTTTCGACCACGCGCAAATTCGGCGGCACCGGCCTTGGCCTGGCGATCACGCAGCGGCTGGCCGGCATGATGGGCGGCGAGGTCGGCGTGGACAGCGTGGCGGGCAAGGGCAGCCTGTTCTGGTTTACCGCCCGCCTGGCGCGCGGGCACGGCGTCGCCATCGCCAGCGAGATGCCCGACCGGGTCCGCGCCGAGGAGGCGTTGCGTCGGCGTCGCAGCGGCGCCCGGCTGTTGCTGGCGGAGGACAACGCGATCAACCGCGAGGTGGCGCTGGAGTTGCTGCACGGCGCCGGGCTGGAAGTGGATACCGCCGTGAATGGCCGGGTGGTGCTGGACAAAGTCGCGGCCGGCCGCTACGACCTGATCCTGATGGATGTGCAGATGCCGCTGATGGATGGACTTGAGGCAACCCGCGCGCTGCGCAAGCTGCCAGCCTGGGGCGACAAACCGATCATCGCGATGACCGCGAATGCCTTCGACGAGGATCGTGCCGCCTGCCTGCAGGCCGGGATGGACGATTTCGTCGCGAAACCGGTGGATCCGGAGGCGCTGTACACCACCTTGCTGAAGTGGTTGCCGGAAACCGCCGCCGAGGGCGTGAAACGGGCCGCGAGCGGGCAGTCCGCTGCGCTTGGCGGAACCGGCGCGGCCGACGCCGAACTGGCTGCTGCCGGGCGGCTGGCCGCCATTCCGGGGCTGAATGTCGAACAAGGACTGCGGGCTGTGGGCGGCCGCGCCGCGTTCCTGATCGGGCTGCTGCAAACCTTCGTGCCGAATCATGCCGACGACATGATCGCTTTCCGGCAGGCGCTGGCGGCGGGCGACATCGTCACGGCGCGGCGTATCGTGCATACCCTGAAGGGCTCCGCCGCGATGCTCGGGCTGGAACGGCTGCACAGCCTGGCCGCCGAACTGGATGCGGCCGTCAAGCTGGATGCAACCCTCAATTCGGCGCCGCCGCCGGACCTGGCAGCACCGATCGACGCCATTGCAGCGGAGCAGGCTGCCATCGCCACGGCGCTCAAGGCAACCGAGCAGCCGGCGCCGCCGCCGGTCGAACCGCCAGCGGTGCAGGCCAACCTGGACCGGATCGAAGCCTTGCTGGCGGCGGACAACACCCAGGTCGGCCAGCTGGTGCGGGAATCCGCCACTGCGCTGCGCCCGCTGCTGGGCACCGCCGCCGCGCTGTTCGAGCGCCAGGTCGCCGCGTTCGATTACCCGGAAGCCTTGGCCACGTTGCGCACGGTGCGTGCGGCCAAACCGGATCGTGCATCTTCGGGAGAAACGTGAAATGAGGCGCAAGGAAGCGTTACCGGTGGACTTGCAGCCGCATCTTTCGGATGCATCCTGGGGGCTGTGGCCACGCTTGTTTTCGCGTTACCACGCGGGTTTCGTCATGAACGAAGCCAACGGATGGCGTCCGTATCTGCTGGCGATCCTGTTTCCTATCGTTGCGTTGCTTGCGCGGATGTTGATTGCGCCGACCGAGGCCGGCCTGCAATTCGTCACGTTTTTCCCGGCGGTGGCGCTCACCGCCGTGTTCTTCGGCACCGGGCCGGGATTGTTCACCACGGTCATTTGCGCCTTCGTGGCCGGGTATTTCTATTTCCCACCGTTTCAGGCGTTCTCGCTCGACTTTCAGCCGCAAACCGTCCTGTCGATCCTGGTGTTTTGCGCCGACGGACTGATCGTGAGTCTGTCCATCGGCGCGATGCATCGCTATTACGCCAGTTACCGGAACACCATCGAGCAACTCAAGGCGACCCTGGAGCAGAGCACGCGCCATGAAGACGAGCTGAAATATCACAAGTTCGCGCTGGATCAACATGCCATCGTGGCGTTCACCGATGCGAGTGGCACCATTACCTATGCCAACGATAAATTCTGTGAAATCAGCCAGTATTCACGCGCGGAACTGCTCGGCCAGAACCACCGCATCCTGAATTCCGGCACGCATCCGAAGGCATTCTTCGGCGACCTGTATCGCACCATCACCGCCGGAAAAGTGTGGCAAGGCGATATCTGCAACCGCGCCAAGGATGGCAGCCTGTACTGGGTGGCGACCACCATCGTGCCGTTCCTCGACGAAGCCGGGAACCCGGTGCGCTACGTTGCCATCCGTGCCGACATCACCCAGCGCAAGCAACAGGCCAGCGAGATCAAGGAGCGCGAATTGCGTTACCGCGCCGTGGTGGAGACCTCCCGCGACGGTTTCTGGCTGGTCAACCGGGAAGGCCGGCTGATTGGCGTCAACGAGGCGTACTGCCGCATGTCGGGTTACAGCGAGGCGGAGTTGCTGGCGTTGTCCGTGCCCGATCTCGAAGCCATCGAAATACCGGAGGAGACGGCGGGACATATCGCCAAGGTCTATCTGGACGGCTATGACCGCTTCGAGACCCTGCATCGACGCAAGGACGGCCGTTTGTGGCCGGCGGAAATCTCCATCAGCCTGAATCCTGCCCTGGGCGACATGTTCGTCTTCGTTCGCGACCTGACCGAACTGAAGGCACTGGAAGCGGAGCGCGTCAAATCGGAAGAGACGATCCGCAAGCTGGCGTTCCACGATCCGCTGACGCAACTGCCCAACCGGCGTTTATTGATGGACCGCCTCAAACAGGAGTTGGCGAAGGGACGCCGCAGCCGGCGCTACGGCGCGCTGTTGTTCATCGACATGGACAATTTCAAGCAACTGAACGACAGCCTGGGCCATGAAATGGGCGACAAGCTGCTGGTACAGGTGGCGCAACGGCTCACCGAATGCATCCGCGATGCCGACACCGCAGCCCGCCTCGGCGGCGATGAATTCGTCGTCATGCTGTGCGAACTGGATCTGGTCGCAGAAGCCGGCGAACGCCACGCCAGGCTGGTCGGCGAAAAGATACTGGAATCGCTGAATCGGCCGTACCAACTGGACAGCCACGTCTATCGCAGCACACCCAGCATCGGCGCGACCCTGTTTCTGGACGACAGCGAAACTGTCGATGCCATCTTCAGACGCGCCGATCTGGCCATGTATCGGGTCAAGGAATCAGGCCGCAACGCCTTGCGATTTTTCGATGGAGCCCCGTACTGATTTTTTCGGTAAGTCGCCCGATGGTCGCGGTTAAGCCCCGTAGCATGGGCCAAGCGCAGCGGGCCCATCAACACGCGGCAACAGATGGGCGCGCTCCGCTTCGCCCATCCTACGACCGATTTTTTCGGTATGACGTCATCTTCCGACTGTCGCGGTAAAGCCCCGTAGGATGGGCCAAGCGCAGCGGGCCCATCGACACGCGGCGAAAGATGGGCGCGCTCCGCTTCGCCCATCCTACGACCGATTTTTTCGGTATGACGTCATCTTCCGACTGTCGCGGTAAAGCCCCGTAGGATGGGCCAAGCGCAGCGGGCCCATCGACACGCGGCGAAAGATGGGCGCGCTCCGCTTCGCCCATCCTACGACCGATTTTTTCGGTATGACGTCATCTTCCGACTGTCGCGGTTAAGCCCCGTAGGATGGGCCAAGCGCAGCGGGCCCATCAACGACTGATCAGGCGGCCTTCACCTCGATGCGACGCGGTTGCAGGTGTTCGGCCTTCGGGATGCGCAGTTTCAGCACGCCGTTGTTGAACTCCGCGCTGACCTTGTCGCGGTCGAGTTCCTTCGACAGCGTGAACACCCGGCGGAAGCGCGGCAGGCCGATTTCAGCGTGGCTGGCCTGCATGCCCTCCGGCAAGGCCAGCGCCACTTCGCCTTCGATGCTGAGGTTGTCCGCTTCCACACTCAGGCTGAGCTTGTCTTTCGGCACGCCAGGCAGGTCGGCATACAACGTGATGCCGCTCGCATCCTCGATGACGTCAACCGGCGGCAGCATGGCTTCCGTCTTGCGGCTGGTTTCGGCTGGTTTCGCGATAGCGGTGTTTTCGGTCATGGTGGCCTCCTTTATTCAATGGCGATGCGGCGCGGCGGCACGGCTTCCTTGCGGGCGATGCCGATATGCAGCACCCCGTCGCGATAGCTCGCTTCCACGGCATTGGCGTCGATGTCGTCGGGCAAGCTGACGACGCGGCGGAAGCGGCCGGTGAAGCGTTCATCGATATGCAGTGTGGCTTTTTCCGGGATGGCATCGAGCTTGCGTTCGCCGGAGATGGCCAGCACGCCTTGCTCGATCTGCACATCGAGACTGGCTGGATCGATACCGGGCGCAAACGCGTAGATTTCCACCGATTTTTCAGTGCCGCCGACGTTCAACGCCGGGAAACCGTGGGTCAGACCGCGGATGTTGGGCGACAGATCAAGAGACTGTTGCAGTTCGCGTTGCAGGCGATCCAGTTCCGAGAACATGTCGCGTGGAAAGAATGAGCGATAGATCATTTCATACCTCCATTCAACGGGTTACGAGCATCTTCAGCGGTGCTCTCAACTTCAACTTAGGTCCATTTCGCGGCAGTTCAATATCTTGATGTCTTACGCTGAAGCCTTATATCCATCGTTGGATCGGTACTGGCAGAGAGGACCGCACCTGCAACTGCGATTTCAAAGCGGTGCCGGAACTTGCTGCCCAGGCCGCCGATCTGCTGCAAGCAGTGGACGCCTTGCGCGAGCCTGAAGAGCATGGAGAGGGAGCTTATGAATATCCGCAAGTTTTCTATTGTATTGATGCTGGTTATGTCCGGACTGTTGCCCGTTTGGGCGCAGGACGGCGGCATCGAAAGTCTGCGCCAGACCGGCAAGGCGTTTTCCTCGGTGGCGAAGCAAGTGGCGCCGGCAGTGGTTTTCATCCAGGTGGAAGGGCGTCCGGAAATCGCCGCAGAAGGGTTCAGCTGGCCGTTTCAGGACGATCTGTTGCGCCGCTTTTTCGGCGACGACTTGCCAGGCATGTCGCGCCAACCGCGCAAGCAGCGCCGCAGCATCGAGCAAGGTTCCGGCTTCGTGTTCGCGCAAACGGGCGATGCGGCTTTTGTCCTGACCAACAGCCATGTCGTCGAGAACGCCGAGCGCATCCGCATCAAATTCCAGGATGGACGCGAACTCGACGCGACCTTGCAAGGTACCGATCCGAAATCCGATGTGGCCGTGCTGAAAGTCGCTGCGCGCGGCTTGCCGGTGTTGAAGTGGGGCGATTCGGCGCAACTGGAAGTGGGCGAGTGGGTCGTTGCCATGGGCAATCCGTTCGGCCTGTCGCACACGCTCACCACCGGCGTGGTCAGCGCCAAGGGCCGATCCAGCCTGGGCATCAACGACTACGAGGATTTCATCCAGACCGATGCGGCGATCAATCCGGGCAATTCGGGCGGGCCGTTGCTGAATCTGGATGCCGAGGTCATCGGCATGAATACCGCGATCTTCTCCAGAAGCGGCGGCAACATGGGTGTCGGTTTCGCCATCCCGAGCAATCTGGTGCGGGCGATTGCCGAGCAGATCGTCGCCAGCGGCCAGGTCGTGCGTGGTTATATCGGGCTGGCCGTGCAGCCGCTCACCGGCGAGATCGCCGAAGCACTCGGCCTGCGCGAAAACCAGGGCGTGCTGGTGAATCAGGTCAACCCTGCCTCGCCGGCTGAACGTGCCGGCGTCAAGGCCGGCGATGTGCTGCTCAGTTTCGACGGCATCAAGCTGAGCGACGGCAACCAGTATCGCAACCGCGCCGCCCTGGCGCGGCCGGGCAGCGGCGTCACGCTCGGCGTGATCCGCAATGGCCATCGCCAGGACATCGCGGTGCAGGTGGGCCGGCTCGACGAAACGGCGCAGTTGGGCGCCGCAGCGGCGCAGGCCATCGGCCTCGCCGTGCGTGCGCTGACGCCGGAAGAAGCGCGTCGCCTGCGGCTGGACAAAGCGGTGCAGGTGACCGGCGTGGAAGCACGCTCGCTCGCCGCGCTGGCCGGTCTGCGCCCCGGCACGCTGATCCTGGAAGTCAATCGCAATCCGGTCGGCAGCCCGGCCGAGTTTGCCGCCGCGCTGGCCGAGTCGGCCGGCAACGTGCAGATGCGCATCGCAGAAAACGGTTATAGCCGCACGGTGACGCTGCGCTGGCGCTAAACCCAGAACTCAATCCATAGAAAATTCATTCAAGGGGCCCATTCATGCCGCAGCAAGACCGTTTTCTTTTTCGCCTGTTCTGGCTCACCCTGGCCGGTGCCGTGTTGATGCTGCTCTGGCGCGGCCTGCCGGAGATCGAAAGCTGGTTCGCCAGTTCCTCCGACACCACGCCGCGCACGGTGGTTGCGCGCGGCGACCTGGCGGGGGAAGAGAAAGCGACCATCGAGTTGTTCGAGCAGGCGCGCGGTTCCGTGGTGTTCATCACGACCAAGACGCAAGTGCGCGATCTGTGGACGCGCAACGTGTTCACCGTGCCGCGCGGCGACGGTTCCGGCTTCATCTGGGACGATGCCGGGCATGTGGTGACCAACTTCCACGTCATCGAAAACGCCAGCGAGGCGATGGTGAAACTGGCCGATGGCCGCGTTTACAAGGCTGCCCTGGTCGGCGCATCGCCGGCCCACGATATCGCCGTGCTGAAGATCGGCGTCGGCGTCAAACAACCGCGCCCGGTGCCGCTGGGCAGCAGCCACGACCTCAAAGTGGGCCAGAAAGTGTTCGCCATCGGCAATCCGTTCGGTCTCGACTGGACGCTGACCACCGGCATCGTCTCGGCGCTGGACCGTTCGCTCGGCGGCGAGAACGGCAACACCATCGAGCATCTGATCCAGATCGATGCCGCCATCAATCCCGGCAATTCGGGCGGGCCGCTGCTCGATTCGGCCGGGCGCCTGATCGGCATCAACACCGCCATCTACAGTCCGAGCGGGGTGTATGCCGGCATCGGTTTCGCGGTGCCGGTGGATACCGTCAATCGCGTCGTGCCGCAGATCGTGCGCGGCGGCAAGTACATTCGGCCGGCTCTGGGTATCGAGGTGGACGAGGCGCTGAATCAGCGTCTGGCCGAATTGAGCGGCATCGAAGGCGTGGTGATTCTGCGCGTCACGCCGGGTTCGGCGGCGGCAGCGGCCGGCCTGAAGGGTGCCACGGTGTCCCGCGATGGCGGCATCGTGCCGGGCGACACCATCGTCGCGGTCGAAGGCCAGGCGGTTGCGACGGTCGGCAAGCTGCTCGCCCGACTGGACGACTTCAAGGTCGGCGACAACGTGAAGTTGACGCTGCTGCGCGACGGCAAGAAGGTCGAGGTGACGGCTACGTTGCAGCCGGGGACGTAAGTCCTGCCTGGGAGCGCGGGCGTCCCGCCCGCCGGTTGTAAGTGAAGTGCAAACCCGCGGGCGGGACGCCCGCGCTCCATTGCCCTGCGATTGAAGTGGCAGTGTTGGGCTGCGCCTGGGGAGTGCGGGCGTCCCGCCCGCCGATCGTAAATGAAGTGCAAACCCGCGGGCGGGACGCCCGCGCTCCATTGCCCCGCGATTGAAGTGGAAGTGTTCGGCTGCACCTGGGAGCGCGGGCGTCCCGCCCACCGGTCGTAAGTGAAGTGCAAACCCGCGGGCGGGACGCCCGCGCTC
>JASJPK010000141.1:0-10201 GCA_031426735.1 Hydrogenophilaceae bacterium
ACTTGGACGGCAACATGTAGGGCGGGTAGGCCAGGTGGCAGGCGGCGCATTCCTGTTTCCAGACATCGGCCGGCGGCTTGTCCGGGACCGGGCGTTCTTCGGCCGCTGCCGCGCCGGCGGCGAGCGTGACGGCACACGCGAGGAAAAATTTGAGGGGGGGCACGGTGGGCTCCAGCATTTCGGACAAGCGGGCGATCTTACATTTAACCCACAACGGACAGATGGCTTTGCCCACCGCTGTGCGGCCTGTCGCCGCGCGAAATCGACGATCATGCCGGCTATTCACGCAGCCCTGAGCAAAGGAGTGGCGGCACCATGCAAGCGCAGTTTCACCCAACCGACCCGCTGTCAGGCGGCTGCCTGCCGTGCAAGCGGCTGATGTCATGAGTGTGCCGCCCTACCGCGCACCGGTATGGCTGCCCGGCGGCGATCTGCAGACCATCTGGGCAGCGGCGCTGGCACGTCCGAAAGTCGATTACCGGCGTGAACGCTGGGAACTACCGGACGGCGATTTCATCGACCTGGACTGGGTCGACGGCCCCGCCGAAGCGCCGCTGCTGGTGTTGTTCCACGGCCTGGAAGGCGATTCCGACAGCCACTATGCGCGCTTCGTCATGGCGGCGCTGAAACAACGCGGCTGGCGTGGCGTCGTGGCGCATTTTCGCGGCTGCTCCGGCGAATCGAACCGTCTGCCGCGCGCCTATCACTCCGGCGACAGTGCGGAAATTGGCCTGATCCTGACTCGCCTGCATCGCGGCAATGGCCATGCCGCATTGCATGCGGTGGGGTTTTCGCTGGGCGGCAATGCGTTGCTGAAATGGCTCGGCGAAGAGGGCGCGGCGGCGCAGAAACTGCTGCAAAGCGCCGCCGCGGTATCGGCGCCGCTCGATCTGCCGGTGGCCGGCGCCACGCTGGATCAGGGCTTCAACCGGGTCTACACGGCGCGCTTTCTGAAAACGCTGAAACCCAAGGCCCTGGCTAAGCTGGCGCACTTCCCGGACCTGTTCGACCGCCAGGCGGTGGCGCGGATCGTCAGCATCCGGGCATTCGACAGCCTGGTCACGGCGCCGCTGCATGGCTACCGCGATGCCGACGACTACTGGGCGCGGGCCGCCAGCAAACCGTTGCTCAAATCGATCCAGGTGCCGACCCTGGTCATCAATGCGCGCAACGATCCGTTCATGTCCGGCACGGTGCTGCCCACGGCGGCGGAAGTCTCGCCGTGGGTGACGCTGGAATACCCGCAAACCGGCGGTCATGTCGGTTTCGTCAGCGGCCCGTTTCCGGGCGGCTACGGCTGGTTGCCGGCACGGCTGTTGTCACACTTCTCCGAGCTGACGCCCGCCGCCCAACCCGTGGATCGGGGCGAGGCGGCGCGGTGAGCGATCAGTGCGCCACGATGTCGGCCTTCATCGGCATGATCAATCCGACCAACTCGTTTTTCTCTTTCTCGGGCACCTTGAAGATATCGAGCACCTTGACCAGGTTTTCACCCACGGCGGCGAATTCGGCTTCGGTGATCTTCAGTCCGGTGTGGGCCGATTTCATGTCGCGGCCGGTGTAGGTGCACGGCCCGCCGGTGGCGGCGCAGAGTTGTTCCTTTAGCTTGCTTGCGCAAGCGCCGGTGATGCGGCCGGCCAGGCGCGGGTCGGCTTTGGAAAGCTTGATGGTTTCATCTACCGCCGCGTTGATCGCGTCCGGGCCACCCAGCCGCCAGTAGAGACTGGCCAGCTTCAGGTCGAGCGGTTTCTGCGAGGCGTAGAACATGGCGAGATCCTGGATATCCTGTTCGGTCAGGCCGATGGAAAGAATGTTCATCACCGGGTGGAAGCGTTTGCCGACCTTGAAAGCGAGCATGCCATCGCGGAACAAGCCGGTGGGCTGGCCCGCCAGGCGCGCGCTGACGTAGGCGACGTTGCCGTCGACGCCATGGCAGCCGGCGCAAAACATCGCCTTGGCCGAACCCGCCTGGGCGTTGCCGGCGGCGCCGGCCGCCGTGGCGGTCAACAGCACGACCGCGCCGACGATGAGGTGGGAAATGAGTCGTCTGGATTTCATGATGAAAGTCTCCTGAATGGGTCGTTTGCAAGCTCGTGAAAAAACGAAGCTACCTCCTGCTTTTGCGCGGTTCGCCGCTGTATCCGCCGGCATATCAGCCCCTGGTCATCGCTTTTTATTGGGTTTTGTTACCTAAGAGTTATGCCTATTCCGGATACTCAAAGCATAGCCATTGATAGGGGTATTTCCATGCAAGATATCTTTATGGCGACGCCCCGAGGCGCGCGGCATGGATTGTCCAGCAGTTGAAGACCGGCTACAGGTCCTGCTCAGCGCACAACGCCGGAGAGCGCCAGGGCGGGTTGCACGGTCCAGTACATGCCGAGTAGACCGACGACGGCGCCAGGCATCGCCCGCATCTGGCGCGGCCACTCTGCCTTGAGGTTGCGCACTGCCGCCACAAGCAGCAGAAGCGACAGCACGAAGGCGAACTGCCCGGCCTCGACGCCGAGGTTGAACAAGGCCAGATCGAGCAGCCAATCGCTGCCGCCGATCTGGCTTCCCGCCAGGCTTGCGGCCAGGGCGCCGGCAAAACCCAGGCCATGCACCAGGCCGAAGGCGAATGCGATGGCGGCGCCGTGGCGCAGTCCACCGCGCAGATTGGCGATGCCGACATAGACGATGGTGAGCCCGATGGCGGATTCCACCCAGAGCCCCGGCAGCGCCACGATGCCGCCGGCGGCCAGGCCCAGCGTGAGACTGTGCGCGACGGTGAAGGCGGTGACGACCCAGACGAGCCGGCGCAACGAGTTCTGCGTCGCCATCAGGCCGAGCAGGAAGACCAGGTGATCCAGGCCGAGCGCGATGTGATGCACACCGAGCCGGAAGAACGCCGCGACGCCGGCAACCGGCGCGGCAGCCGGCGCCACCGGAGGCGCCGCGGTCAAAGCGGCGGCCGGACGAGCCGGCATGGGCGCGGCCGGGGCGGCCACGCTGGTTTGCGGTTCGCGGGCGAGCGGCGGCGCCGCGACTTCGACCTGCGCGGCCAGCACATTCGGTATGTTCAAGCCGGCTTCCGGGTAGGCAGTGAGGTTTCGGCTCGGGCTGCGCGCCGGCACGTCGGCCTGGAGCAGGCGCGCTCCACGGCCGCTGACCGCGACGACTTCCTTCCAGCCCGCTTCGTCCGGCAGACGCTGGTCGCGATAGTCGATGCGTGCCGATGTGTAGGCATGGAGCGGCGCGACCAGGTCGAATTGCAGATGTAGCGTATCCAGCCCGGCGGCACCGGGCAGACGTTGCCAGCGCGTCGCGACGAGACTGGGCGCGAGCGCTCGGCCAGAGGCGCTGAGCAGAATGCCGGCGCGAATCTCGTCGCCGCGCCGGCGGGCGTAGGCATTCCACTCCGTCGCGGCGGTGACGCCGTCGCCATCGCCATCGCCATCCGCGGACTGGGCGGCGAGTAGCGTCGGTATCTCGGCCAGGTCCAGCACGTAGCGCAGCGCGACGTGCGCGCGCGTGATCGTCAGCACCGCTTGGCGGTTGACGGTGTTGTTGCCGAGCGGGTGGCCGTGCGCGAGTCCGGAGAGCAACAGAAGAACCCACAGCCGCACCCAGCCGAAGCGGGCCGCACCGGCAGCAGGCATGGCATTCATCGTCGCGCCTGCGCCCCCGGCGCAACGGCGAGGACGGCCGCCATGTCGGCCTGCAGTTGCGCGTCGGGAGTGTGCAGCGCCAGCGCGGCATGCGCCTGTTCCTGCGCCTCCGGCGTGTTGCCGGCGCGTTGCAGCGCGCGCGCCAGCGTGGCGTGGCTGTAGATGTCCGGCCGGCTGGCGAGTTCTTGTCGCGCCAGTTCGACGGCACGCTTGCTCTGGCCGCTGGCGGTGAAGTATTCGGCCAGCGCGCGCCGCGACGCGCCCGTGCCATCGAGCCGGGCAAGGCCATCGAGCAGGGCGGCGTGATGTTTCTCCGCGCCATGCTGACCGAGTTGCCGGGCCAGCTGCCAGGCGGCCAGGGCGGCTTCGGCCGTGACTTGAACATGCAGGGCGCGGCGATACAGATCGAGGGCGGCGCCGGCATCGCCCTGGGTGAGTTTGACCTGCGCCTGCGTCGTCAGCGTCGCCGGCAGGCCGGGATAGGCGCGTTCCGCCCGCGCAATAGCCGCTTCGGCCGCTGCCGGATTGCCGGCGTGCAGATAGAGCCGGGCCAGGTCCAGCCAGGTCCACGCGCTCGCTTCGCCGCGCGGTTCGCCGGCGCGCGCCGCCATGGCCATGATCTGGATGGCGCCGGCGAGGTCGTTGAACAGAAATCGCAGATGTGCGGCGCGGGTCCAGGCGGGTATGCCGGGCGTC
Source organism: Hydrogenophilaceae bacterium (assembly GCA_031426735.1). Taxonomy (GTDB): domain Bacteria; phylum Pseudomonadota; class Gammaproteobacteria; order Burkholderiales; family Thiobacillaceae; genus PFJX01. The sequence goes on from JASJPK010000141.1 coordinate 4,347, forward strand.
AGGTCGGCGAGGCGCTGGGTCACGCAGGCCGCTGCGTCGTAGCGGCCCAGTTCCACCAGGGCGTCGCTCATCAGCGCCAGCGTGCGCGGATCGTCCGGGGCCAGACGGTCGGCGTTTTCGGCTGCAGCGAGCGCCGCCTCGAAGCGGTGCTCAAGCATGGATGCCCAGGCTTGCAGGGTCCAGGCACGCGCCTCGCTCGGCTTGCGTTGTAGCTGTTCGGCGACGATGGCTTTGGCGCGTTCGAATTGCGCCGCATCCGGCCGGGTGCGTTGCCCGTGCAGCGAGGTTTCGGCTTCAAGCAGCGTATCCGCCGCCTGCAGTTGCGGCGCCACGCACAATTGCAGGCAGACAAGCGCGCTGCGGAGCCGGATGCGCGCACGCATTACGCGGGCTCCGCAATCCAGCCGTTCGTCTCAGGGCACGCAATCCGCACCGGCGCCGGCGGTGCAGCCCGGCTCGCCGGGATCGAGGTGGCGGCGGTCGCGGCCGCTCGGCGAATAACCCAGGTAGGGGAACGTCGCGGGGTAGGGCGCATCGTTCACATTGACGCCGTCGCCGAGGGCGTTGTTGGGGAAGATGTCGAACGCCGGATTGAGCACGCCTGCGACTACGCGCAGCGCGATGTCGACCACGTCGTCGAACACCCGGCGCCCGTTCGGGAAACCGGCCGCATCGCCGCCGAGCAATCCCAGACGGTTGCTGCTGCCGGGCAGCGTTGGCGCCACGCCGGTGTTCAGGCGCAGCAGATCGGCCACCGGACCGGCCGGCGTGCCCGAAGCGGCAATCGGCGGCGCATAGGTCACCAGCGGCAGCAGGTCGGTGCGCGGTGGGGTCGGGATGGTCAGGACGCCGCCGGTCGCCGCATTCAGGATGCGCGCCAGAGCCGGATCGAGGAAGAAGCTGGCGAACTGGCCGTCGTTCTTCGGCTGGTCCATGCTGAAGCGGTCCTTGAAGGCGGTGCCGATCAGCAATTCGTTGATCAGCGGGTTGCCCATGCGCTGGATCTGTACGAAGTTGGTGGACAGCGACGGTTTGCCGCCGGGCGTGGTCGGCTGCACCTTGATGCGCGGACGCGAGGTGGTGGCCCAGACGCCGATGGTGGCGGCGGTTGAACTGGCCGACTCGATGGCGCCGGTGCTGGTGAGCATGGAAACCGGCAATTCGATGGCGATGGCGTTGACCGCATAGCCCGATACCGTGTCCGAGGCGATGTTTACCAGCGCGGCGTCCTGCGCCGGACTCAATACGCCGGGCGCGATGGCGGCGCGCAGGTTCAGGGTGTCGAAGGCGGCGCCGAGGTCGATCCAGAACGGGTCGTCGACGGTGCCGGCGAACACCTTCACATTCGGCGTGCCGGTGGTGTAGGTGCCGGCGGCGAACAGCGCCGGGTAGTCCATGGTGCGCGGTCCCACGTTGGCTGGCACGGCGTAGAACGGCCCGCTGCCGGCAATCGGCGTGGCGATGCCCGCCTTGATCATGGTGACGCTGTAGCGCTGGCGCTGGCCCAGGCCGATGTCGTCGAAGCTGTCGATCCGGGGCGGCACGATCAGCGTTCCCGGCGGTACTGGCGGCGGTGAGTTGCTCGGGGTGTCTATGCCGCCGCCGGCACCGGCATAGACCTGGAACAGGTTGGGCAGACGCTGCTCGGTCGTGAAGCGGAACTGAAAGGCGATGTCCGCCACGGCGTCGTTGTTGTTGTCCACCTTGAGTTCGTACAGGATTTCCGGGTCGAACGGGAACCAGTTGGGGCCATTCGCCGGCTCCAGCAGCGGATCGACGCCCATGATCAGGGTGACGCGCGGGGTGGCGCCGCCGTCGTAACTGCGAAAGGCGTAGACATCGGTGATATCGGACTTGCTGTCCAGCGCGGTCAACGGCGCCTCACGGTGGTTGGCGGCGACGGCAGGGGCGGCTGGCAGGACGCATGCGGCGGCGAGCAGGGCCATGCCGATGGTCAGACGGTTATTCCGGGTATGGGTTGACGGTTTCATTGTTCGCTCTCCTCGAATTGTTGTTTGGGGTGCGTCCGCGCTGGCTAGTGGTGTTCCGGGAGCGCCGGCTTCCAGCTGGCTCGTTCGTCTGATCGGCATGACGAAGCCGGCTGGAAGCCGGCGCTCCAACGACAAGTCGAGCTGAAGCCCGACCCTGATTGGCTTGCGCTTAAGTTCACTCATGAGTGCGCTACTACCCTAGCGCCGCCGGCGGAAGCGGGGCGCGGCCAGCAACGCGAGCCCCAGCCCGACCAGACTGGCCGCGCCGGGTTCCGGGATGACTGCGGTCGGCAGGTTCGGGCTCGTTGCGGTCGGCAACTGGATCTGTGCACCGGGAGCCAGATCGACCAGCAGCAGGGCATCCTGCGTCGGCACCGGGTCGAGTAGGAAATCGAGATCGGTATCGACCAGTGTGAGGTTGGTGGTGGCGTCGAGCAGCAACAGGGTCAGCCGGTCGGGCGCGCCAATCCCGGAGAAATTGGTGCTGAAGGTCAGGTTGAAAGAGAGGCTGTTGCCCAGCGTCAGGTCTTGCAGGAATTGTCCGAGCCCGGAGGCATCGTTGATCGTGAAAGGCAGGCCGCCGCTGCAGCCAAGACTGCAATCAAAGCCGCCGAGCGTGCCGTCGGTGGCGATGGCCGCGATGCTGACGTTGTTGTTGCCCAGGTCGCCATCGCCGTCGATCAGCGTGAAATCGAGTCGTGCCGAAGTGCCGGCCAAGGTCGAGGTATCGAAATTGATCAGGTTTGCGTCGGCGCCGGCGGCAAAGCACGCGGCCAAGACGAAAGCCGCACAGCGTTGTCGGCCGCTTCGAACGAGCCGTCGCGATACGCGAACTGCGAGGGGATTTCCGGCGGTTGTATTCATTCTGACCTCCCTGCTTGTGCGGTGGCGATGGCACCGGGGCAAGTTCAATCTAGCCTTGGGCTGAATGAATACCATGAGTGAATTCTTTAGGAATGCGGCCAACCGATGTGGCTAAAGAATCGCGCGTGCCGGGGCACTCACTCATAGCAAGGAATGTGGTGGAGTGCCCTGCTGGAGCGCCGGCTTCCAGCCGGCTTCTTCATTCCGATCGGACGAACGAGCCGGTGGGCGCCGGCGCGCCAGCGAAAAGTCGGGCTTCAGCCCGACTCACATTGGCTTGCGTTTTCGCTTCACTCTGGAATGAACCTCAGAACGGCACGTCGTCGTCATCGATGGCGGAGAAGCTGCCGGCATTGTCGCCGGCGGGCGCGGCGCCGGACGGTGGCGCATCGGCGCGCACCACGGTTTCGCGCAGGTTGGCGACGAGCTTGTCCAGCGCCTGGCCCGAGCGCTTGCCGGACATGATCTCGGCCGGCGTGCTGCGGTCGCTCGGATCGTAGAACTGCGCGATCTTCATGCTGACGAAGGTTTTGCCTTCCCACAGGCGTTCCTCGCGCTGCAGCAGAACGCCGACCTGCTTGTTCATCAGATCGGGAAAAGTCTGCGCCTCGGTCGGCATCATCGTGCCCGCGGCCTGGTTCCATTCATCGATGGTGGCAGGCGTGGATTCGATGTTCTTCACGTTCAGGCAGGCCATCAGCGCGGACAGCAGGCTGTAGGGATACTCGATCTTCTCGCCATTGGCGCGCGCCAGCCACAACGTCAGATAACGCGCGACGCGGCCGTCTTCCGCCTCGAAGTTGAATTCGATGCCCTTGGTGCCGGTTTTCGCAGTGCGTTCCTTGGCCAGCGTGAAATGGCCGACGTAGGCGCCGGAAGTCTCGATGCGGCCGCCGACGTTGGTTTCGGGCTGAACGGCGAGTTGGTCGTCGCGGGTGTAGGTGGTCATGGCGTGATCCGGTTGGGGGTAAAGGATGGGCGGGTTTGATGTTTCAGTCGGGTGCTGAGCCAGGTGCGCGTGGCCCACCTACAGATGCTGCATCAGCCAAATGTCCGTAACGCTTCCAGCTTGGCCATCGCCGCGCCCGACGCAATCGCAATACGCGCCTGCTCGACGCCGTCGGCCAGACTATCGGCGATGCCGGCGGCGTAGATCGCGGCGCCGGCGTTGAGCGCGACCACATCGCGTTCCGCGCCGGGCTCGTTGCGCAGCACTTTCAGGATGCGGTCGCGCGACTCTTCCACCGTCGCCACTTGCAAGGCGCGGATGTCGTGCACGCCGAGGCCGAACTGTTCCGGGCTGACCACGTATTCGCACACCTCGCCGTCACGCAGTTCGCCGACCAGGGTTTCGCCGGAAATCGAGATTTCGTCCAGGCCTTCGCGGCCGAACACGGTCAGCGCGCGTTCGCTGCCCAGGCGTTGCAGTACGCGCACCTGAATGCCGACCAGATCCGGGTGGAATACGCCCATGACCTGATTCGGCGCGCCGGCCGGGTTGGTCAGCGGGCCGAGGATGTTGAACAGCGTGCGCACGCCGAGCTCCTTGCGCACCGGCGCGGCGTGCTTCATCGCGCTGTGATAGTTGGGCGCGAACATGAAGCCGAGGCCAACTTCGGCGATGGCTTTGGCAACCTGTTCCGGCGACAGGTTGATGTCGATGCCGAGCGCTTCCAGCACATCGGCGCTGCCCGATTTGGACGACACCGAACGGCCGCCGTGCTTGGCGACTCGCGCGCCGGCGCCGGCCGCGACGAAGGTGGCGGCGGTGGAGATATTGAAGGTATGCGCCGAGTCGCCGCCGGTGCCGCAGGTATCGACCAGATGCGCGGTGTCGGCGACCGGCACCTTGGTCGAGAGCTCGCGCATCACCATCGCGGCGGCAGTGATTTCGCCGATGGTTTCCTTCTTCACGCGCAGACCGGTAATCAGCGCGGCGATCATCACCGGGCTGACCTCGCCGGCCATGATCTGCCGCATCAGCGACAGCATTTCCTCGTGGAAGATCTCGCGGTGTTCGATCAGGCGCAGCAGCGCTTCCTGGGGCTTCATGCGCGGGTCTCCGTCAAAAAGTTTTTCAGCAGGGCGTGACCGTGCTCGGTCAATACAGATTCGGGATGGAACTGCACACCTTCCACCGCCAGCGTCTTGTGGCGCACGCCCATGATCTCGCCGTCGTCGGTCCAGGCGGTGATTTCCAGGCAGTCGGGAAGGCTGTCGCGCTCGATTACCAGCGAGTGGTAGCGCGTCGCCGTGAACGGATTCGGCAGGCCGCGGAACACGCCGATGTCGGCATGCAGGATCGGCGAAGTCTTGCCGTGCATCAGTTGCTTGGCATGCACGATCTTGCCGCCGAACGCCTGGCCGATGCTCTGGTGGCCCAGGCAAACGCCGAGCAGCGGAATGCGGCCGGCGAAGGTCTTGATCGTCGCGACCGAAATGCCCGCCTCGTTCGGCGTGCACGGACCGGGCGAAATGACGATGCGATCCGGCTGCATCGCCTCGATGTCGTCGACGCTGATTTCGTCGTTGCGGTGTACCCGCACGTCTTCGCCCAGTTCACCGAAGTACTGCACGAGGTTGTAGGTGAAGCTGTCGTAGTTATCGATCATCAACAACATAACGCGGTATTCCTTTTGTTCTGCATGGGCTTGTTGCCCGTCGATGTGCCTGGCCGGTTAGCGGTCGAAAGCACGAAGGTTGCGATTGTTGCCCAGGTCGGGCGTGGGATAAACCCTCTATGCAACTGCATGAACATCAAAGGGCCGGCGAGACGCCGGCGCTCCAAGTGGGGATGCTGACGCGCTACAACGGGAGCGCCGGCGTCCCGCCGGCTTGGGCTCAATGTAGGTGCAGCGCCGCTGATTGTATTTCTGGTTGAAATATCTCATTACATTTCTACTACAGAGCACAAACATCCGGCTTACATCGGCTCCCTAGACTGGATTCACCTGCTTCGCGACCGCCAAGCGGGATTCTTTCAGGAGTCAGTCATGAAAA
>JASJPK010000142.1:0-57506 GCA_031426735.1 Hydrogenophilaceae bacterium
GCACGGTCTGCCACAAATGCGTCAATCCGTGTCCGGTCGATATCGACTTCGGCGATGTCACCGTGGCGATGCGCAACTTCCTCGCCGCTGCCGGCAAGAAGAAGAAAGCGCCGGCCACCAAACTGGCCATGGCCTTCCTCAACAGTACCGACCAGGACGCCATCCATATCCTGCGCAAGGGCGCCATCGAGTGGGGCTATATCGGCCAGCGCATCGGCGCGGCCGCGATGCGCACGCTACCGGTCGTGCGCGAAGCGATGCGGCAGCCGCCGGCGACGGTCGGCAAGCCGAATGCGGTGACCCAGGTCATTCATTTCTTCAACCGCTCCCTGCCCGGCAACCTGCCCAACAAGACCGCGCGCGCCTTGCTCGGCCTGAACGATCCGAAAGTGGTGCCGGTGCTGCGCGATACCGCCAAGGTGACCGACGAATCCGACGCAGTGTTCTATTTCCCCGGCTGCGGTTCGGAACGGCTGTTCTCGCAAGTCGGCCTGGCGACGCTGGCTTGGCTGTACGAACTCGGCGCGCAGACCGTGCTGCCGCCGACCTATCTCTGTTGCGGCTATCCGCAGACCGCCACCGGCGACCGGCCCAAGGGCGATGCGATCACCACCAGCAACCGCGTGCTGTTCCACCGCATCGCCAACACGCTGAATTACCTCGACATCAAGACCGTGCTGGTGTCCTGCGGCACCTGCCTGGACCAGTTGATGGCATACCAGTTCGACAAGATTTTCCCCGGCTGCCGCATCATGGACATCCATGAATACATGATGGAAAAGGGCGTCAAGCTGGAAGGCGTGGGTGGCGTGAAGTACATGTACCACGACCCCTGCCACACGCCGATCAAGCTGCACAACCCGATCAACACCGTGAAAACGCTGATGGGCTCGGACGTGAAGCTGTCCGAACGCTGCTGCGGCGAAGCCGGCACCTTCGCCGCCAGCCGGCCGGACATCGCGACACAGGTGCGTTTCCGCAAAGCCGAGGAAATCGACCGCGTCGCTGCCGGCCTGCGCGCGCCGGAGGTCGAAGCGGTCAAAGTGCTCACCTCCTGCCCGTCCTGCCTGCAAGGCCTCATGCGCTACGGCGAAGACAGCAAGATCGAAGCCGATTACATCGTCGTCGAACTGGCCAAATTGAAACTGGGCGCGAACTGGATGGCGGAGTTTGTCGCCAAGGCCAACAATGGCGGCATCGAAAAGGTGTTGCTGTAGCGCGGTATGAGTAGCCGTAGGATGGGCCAAGCGAAGCGGGTCCATCCTACGGCTCGACCTACCGGAAACGCCTGAGTTAAATGATGGACGAAAGTGTAGTCACAGCTTATGGGCGTATCAGTGAGTAAGTGTCCACAAAAACAAACGGCGACCGAAGTCGCCGTATTAAAAGATAAGCAACCGAAATCAGTCCTTGCGCAAACGGGCTGCCCCCAAACCCAGCAAGCCCAGGCCCAGTAGACCCAGGGTTGCGGGTTCAGGCACATTGTTGGTATTGCTTTGGTATTGAGGGCGGCTGGTGACGGTGACGTCCCCGGTGAGCGTCATCCGGTAATCGCCATGAGTGTGGCCGTACAACGGTTCTTGGGGGTAGAGCGTGGGGTTGCCATCGACCATCGCGTTTTGAACCTGAGTGCCATCCACGATATCGGTCGCACCGAAGTCACAGCACGCACCCACTGCAATCCAGTAATTGCCCGCAGCCAAATTCAAGGTCAGGTTGGAGTCAAAATCATAAATAGAACCATCTGAGCCGAGATCGTTGGAATCGTCGCCCTGAGCAACCAGGTTGGCGGCGGCTATGCTGCCACTGAACAACCAGATCATGGAATCGATGAACGCGGCTTCCCCGTCACCATTGAGGTCAACCCAGTTGCCGTTGTAATTGGTTCGCTCCCACGAGCGGATGTCGATATTCAACTGGCCTGCACTGTTCAGGGTGATGCCGTAGAAGTCGACGGTGTTGTTGCCCGTAATAACATCGCCAGTGCCGAACAACGTGCCATCAATGACCGTTGCGTTGGCGGAGGCTGCGGCAAGCAGGCAGGCGAGAGCAATGAGTGTGCGTTTCATGATGTATTTCCCTGAAAGGTTAAAGGCTTTTCGCAAAAGCAATAACCGTACCATGTGTTTTTTAATTTTATAATTCAAGGCCTTGGCTTGCCTTGCCTTGTTTGAATGTAAAGATGTCCGACATCGATGTAGTGGTTTCTCGGCATGCCTGCGTGCCATTTTTAACCTGACCCAACTCGTAGCGCCTAACCCATGCCCGCTAACCCATGCCCGCTCTGCCAAACGGATCCTGCTCCAGCTCTCTGGTCCGACACCTTCTGCCGCGTGATCTGGGTCGATGACGCCCAATATCCCGGTTTTTGCCGTGTCATCCTCAACGACCATATCAAGGAAATGACCGATCTGCCGCCGGAGCAGCGGCAACGTTTGATGGCAGTGGTGTTTTCGGTGGAGGCGGCTGTGCGGGAAGTCGCCAAACCCGACAAGATCAATCTCGCCAGCCTCGGCAACATGGTTCCGCATATGCACTGGCATGTCATTCCGCGCTGGGCGGACGATGTCAATTTCCCCGATGCGATCTGGGCTGCGGCCAGGCGCACAGCCGTTCCGCGCGTACTGCCGGCCGATTTCAGGCAGCGGCTGACGCGGCGGCTTCAGACACTGTTACAGACTCAGGAATGACCCGCTCGACCGGGAAGCTGGCCGAGAAGGTGCTGCCTTTGCCGACGGTGCTTTCGATGCGCAGTCTGGCCTGATGCCGTTGCAGCACATGCTTGACGATGGCCAGGCCGAGGCCGGTGCCGCCGCTGGCGCGTGAGCGGCCCTGATCGACACGATAGAAGCGTTCGGTCAGGCGCGGGATGTGTTGCGGCTCGATGCCCTCGCCGCTGTCCTGCACCGAGAAGACCTGCTCGCCACTTTCCGTCATGCCCCAGACGATCTTGATGCGCCCGCCGGCCGGGGTGTAGCGCACGGCATTGGAAACCAGGTTGGCGAGGGCGCTATACAGTTCCTGCGTGTTGCCGATCAGGCGGGCCTGGTTGTTCAGCGCCAGTTCGATCTGATGTTTGCCCTGGCTCATCGTTTCCGCTTCGCGGGTCAGGCGTTGTGCGAGGGAAACCATATCCACCGTCTCGTCCTTGGTTTCCGGTTCGCTTTCCAGCCGCGCCAGCGTCAACAGATCGTCGACCAGACGGCGGATGCGGTCGGATTGTTCGCGCATCAGCGGGATGTGTTTGCGGAATTGCGTCGGATCGGGTTCCGGCATGTCTTCGAAGGCTTCCAGAAAGCCGACGATGACGGTGATCGGGGTGCGCAGTTCGTGCGAGACGTTGGCGACGAAATCGCGCCGCATGGCTTCGACGCGAGCGATTTCGGTGATGTCGCGCGCCACCAGCATTTTCTGCTGGCGCGGCAGCGGAATCAGCTGCAACGCCAGCGTCTTCTCACGTGCGCCGGGCGAATCGAGGTTCAGCGTCTGCGAGAAATTCTCATGCAGCAGCCACTCGGCAAAGCGGGAATTACGCAGCAGGTAGAGCACGAACTGGCCGACATCGCGGCCAGGCGAGAGTCCGAGCAGGCGTTCGGCGGCATCGTTGAGCCAGACGATGCGATTGCCGTTGTCCAGAATGACGACACCATCGGGCAGATTGCGCGTCGCCTCCAGCATTTGTTCCAGGTCGGCGACGACTTTCTGTTGTTCGCCCTGACGGCCGCGCAACAATTTCTCCAGCCGGTACAGCGCATCGCCCCAGACGCCATCACCCTGCAACGGCGACCGCGTCGGGTCGGACAGCCAATTGGAAAACTTGCGCAGCTGGCGCAGGTGATAGACCAGATAGACGATCAGGCCGCCGGAAAACAGCGCCCAGGCCGTGCCGGCGGGTTGGTCGGAGGAGAACAGCAAGGAAACCAAAGCGATCCCCAGCACGAACATCAGGGGACGCCACCAGAATGCCGGCATGTGCGTGGGCGCGAGCTAGAAGAAAGCGTGGTCGGATTCTACTCGACGCATCATTGCGACGGCTCAGGCCTGGGTGGCGGAAAGGCGGTAGCCGGAGCCGCGCACGGTCTGGATCAGGCGGTCATGGCGGGTGGCTTCCAGCGACGAACGCAGACGGCGGATATGCACGTCGACGGTGCGCTCTTCGACGAAGACATGATCGCCCCAGACCTGATCGAGCAACTGCGAGCGCGAGTAAACCCGCTCCGGGTGCGTCATCAGGAAATGCAGCAGGCGGAATTCGGTCGGACCCAGGTCGAGCGCGATGGAGCTGCCATTGAGTTGGCCATAAACGCGGTGCGACAGCGGATCCAGTTTGAGGCCGTCGATTTCGACGCTGTCCTCGGTCATCTGCGGCGCACGCCGTCGCAGAACCGCCTTGATGCGGGCCATCAACTCACGCGGCGAAAACGGTTTGGTGATGTAGTCGTCGGCGCCGATGTCGAGGCCTTGCACCTTGTCGCGCTCATCCGAACGCGCCGTCAGCATGATGATCGGAATGTTTTTCTGGCGGTTGTCGGCGCGTACCCGGCGGGCGAAATCGATGCCTGACATGCCGGGCAACATCCAGTCGAGCAAGATCAGATCGGGCAAGGCGCCGCGCAGCAGGCTCAAGCCTTCTTCAGCGTCGCCAGCGACGATGACGTCATGGCCGTGCTGACCGAGATTGAATTTGAGGACTTCCTGAATACCGGGTTCGTCTTCGACGATGAGGATGGTGGCCGACATGTGAGCCTCCAGTGAGTGGGGTTGGTCGGCATGTTATGACGCTTTCGTGAAGCTTTCGTGACAGCGAAGCCGTTAGCGCTTCAGCGCTTACGGATTCGGGCGTACCCACGCCGCGATATTTTTCGATGCCTTGAACAATCGCGCCTTGGAAGGCGCTCCTACAGCTACGCCTCGGCATCGAGCAGCGGTTTGAACTCGCGTCCGAAGCAGGTGAAGTAGCGTGCAAAGCCTTCGTAATACTCCAGGCGCAGCACCTGGATCGCGACGATGGAGCCTTCCAGCACCAGGATCAGCGCGTTGCCGAATAGCAGCATGACGATCTGGCCGACATGGCTCATCTCGGCGCTCAAGGTGGCGATCGCCATTGCCAGTGCGACATGGCTGAGCGAGAAAGCGGCGACGCGCATGAACGACAGCGTGTTGACGAAATCGTTGAATACCGCTTCCAGCGTGGCCATCAGGCTCAGGAACAAGCGACCCGGCCATGGCTCGGTTTGCTGCGCGCAGTGATGGATCAGTACCAGCAGAAAGCCGCTGCCGGCGATTGCCGCCGCGAATTCAACGCCCGTGTCAGCCGTGTAAGCCAGATAGAACGCAGCGACGCCGCCGAGATAGAGCAGCAAGCCCGCCACGCCGCCGGCATCGAACAGTGCCGCGCGCCAGTTGCGTGCGGCGACCCGGTTGTAAAGCATGATCAGTTGCGTGGCGACCAGGAAGCCGACGCCCCACCAGAGTGCGGCGTGCAACATTCGCATGGGGTCGGACAGCGGCGCAATCCAGAGCGGTGCGATGACGCCTTCCATCCCGAACACGCTGCCATAGAGCCAGCCGAAGCCGCAGGCGGCGGCACCGGTGGCCAGCAGCAGCGGGCGATATCGTTTCGCCGTGCCGCGCAGAAACAATGCGGCGAACACAATCACCAGACCATGCCCGACATCGCCGAACATCATGCCGAACATGGCGGTGAACGACAGCATGAAGAACAGGGTCGGATCGAAATCGCCGTAGCACGGCACGCCGTAGCCGCGCACCAGTTCGGCAAACGGCCCCAGCCAGGTCGGGTAGTGCATGGCGGAGGGCACCGATTCGCGCTCGCCGGTCTGCGGCGGCCGTGTTTCCAGGCGATAAGCGCGGGTGAGCGCTTTGGCCAGTTGCGTTTCCAGACGGCGCAGATTGCGCTGCGGAATCCAGCCGCGGATCAGCAGTTTGCCGCCGGCTTCGGCCACGGTTTCGCCGATCAGCTGGGCATAAGGCTCCGCCAGTTCGACCGATTTGACCGCATGTGCGAGGCGATCCTCGATGCCCTCGAAAGTATGACGATGCGTTTGTTCCAGGTTATCGACGCCTTGCGTGATGCGTTTGCACAGGTTCTTCAGCTCGCTTTCGACTTCCTGCGGCCGCCCGGAAAATTCCGCCGGCAAATGGATCTCGCGCCAGCCGTGTTTTTCCAGCAGGGCGCGCGACAGCAAACAGCGCAGTTGCGGACACACCACCACCATATAGGCCCGCCCGGCCTGGCGGCCGAACAACTCCACGATGCCGCCGACCTGCGCCAGATCTTCGCTCAGGGCGGGCAGCGCGGATTCCGCAACGCTGCCGAGCAAGGTCTGGATGAAGCGTTTTGGACGCGCCAACTGGGCCAGATCGAGATCCAGCGTCTTGAACGGCGTCAGCTCTTCGAGCAGCGCGGCTTCATGGCGTTTCTCGCGTTCGAACTGCTCGCGTTTGCCGCGACAGGTGTCGGTGACTTGCAGCAACTCGTCCAGCCAGGCGTCGATCTCATGCAACTGAGCCAGCGTCGGCGGTTCGCTCGGCGTCGCGGCGGACTTCGGCAAACCCTGGTAATGGGCGGCCAGACGCGTCAGCTTGGCGCGCGCTTGCGCGGTCGCATCGTGGTAACGCTGGCCGTCGCTGTTGGCTGGGTTGTAGCTGCCCAGCACGCTGTGTTCAGGCGTGAAGACACCGTACTTCGCCAAAAAATAGGCGGCGCGCGGCGCTTCCGGCTCGTCGATTTCGAGCGTGACGTGCAGCATTTTCTGGGTCATGCGGCGATCTCGGTGATAGTCCCTCGGCGCGGTTTGCGATTAGCCTGGCGCGAAATACACTGCCGCATCAAGAATAGCCGCACGAAAGCGAACCCCGATGGACATCTTCAATAGATTCTCGCTCGAAGCCGCGCGCCGGCTGCCGCACTTGCCGCCGGAACATCCCTGCGCCCGCGTGCATGGCCATTCCTTCCAGATCGAGGTGCATGTCGCCGGGCCGCTAGACCCGAAACTGGGCTGGGTGGTCGATTTCGCCGACATTCAGCGCGCCTGGCAGCCGATCCACGCCAATCTCGATCATCGCTATTTGAACGAAGTGGCGGGACTGGAAAACCCGACCAGCGAACTGCTCGCCGTCTGGCTCTGGCAACGGCTGCAACCGGCGCTGCCGGGCCTGAGCAAGATCGTGGTGATGGAGACGGCGACCTCGGGTTGCAGCTACAGCGGCGGCATTTGAACAGGGTGCAGCACGCTCTGGATTGAGGCTGCGCGCACCGCCGTGGTGCGGTTGTATGCGTTTGGCATCCGCGACGATTCTGCCTCTCGCCAGCAGGGGCGCCGGTTCGCGGGAATTCATGGCGATTGGCATCAACCTTGCTCAGTATCGAGCGGACTTGTGTCTCCTCCACAACAAGAACTGGTTGGTCTCCTGCTTCTGCGCCACGCACCCCCCTTGCGTGGCGTTGTTTTTTCGGCTGCGGGTTTGGCTTGAGTGTCTGGCCTGATTTCTTGCTGAACAGGTCATGTTTTCCACAGGAGTTTGCCCGCCATGAGCATTCGCGTCGCCATCCGCCACAAGACCCATTACCGCTACGACAAGTCGGTCGCTCTTGGCCCGCACATCCTGCGCCTGCGTCCCGCCGCGCACAGCCGCACGCCTATCCTGGCTTATTCGCTGCGCATCCTGCCGGAAAAGCACTTCATCAACTGGCAGCAGGACCCGTTCGGCAACTATCTGGCGCGCCTGGTCTTCCCGGACAAGACCACGCATTTCGATATCGAGGTGGAGGTGATCGCGGACATGACCGTGATCAACCCGTTCGACTTCTTCCTGGAGGAATACGCCACCAAATATCCGTTCGCATACGACGCGCAACTGGCCAAGGAACTGGTGCCGTATTGCGAGTTGACGGAATCCGGCCCGCTGCTGCTGGCCTGGTTGCAGGAAGTGGATTGCACGCCGCGTTCGACGCAGGACTTCCTGGTCGAGCTCAATCAGCTGGTCTGGCAAGCGCTGAAATACAACATCCGCATGGAACCCGGCGTGCAGACCTGCGAGGAAACGCTGCAACTGGCCTGCGGTTCCTGCCGCGACAGCGCCTGGCTGCTGGTGCAGATCCTGCGTCACCTCGGCTTCGCCGCCCGCTTCGTGTCCGGCTATCTGGTGCAGCTCAGCGCCGATGTGAAATCGCTCGATGGCCCGTCCGGCCCGGAGGCGGACTTCACCGATCTGCACGCCTGGGCCGAGGTCTACGTGCCGGGTGCCGGCTGGATCGGTCTCGACCCGACCTCCGGCCTGTTCGCCGGCGAAAACCATATTCCGCTCGCCTGCACACCGGACCCGGTCAGCGCCGCACCGGTGACCGGCGCGATGGACAAGTGCGAGGTCAGCTTCAGCTTCGACAACAGCGTCGTGCGCATCCACGAAGACCCGCGCGTGACCAAGCCGTATCGCGACGATCAATGGCTCGCCATCGATGCGCTCGGTCGCGCCGTCGACGCGAAGCTGGACGCATGCGACGTGCGCCTGACCATGGGCGGCGAGCCGACTTTCGTGTCCATCGACGACATGGAATCGGCGCAATGGAACACCGCCGCGTTGGGGCAACACAAGCTGGAACGGGCGCAGGATTTGTGGAACCGGCTGACCCAACATTTCGCGCCGAACGGCCTCAAGTTCTCCGGCCAGGGCAAGTGGTATCCAGGCGAGCCGCTGCCGCGCTGGGCGCTGGGGATTTTCTGGCGCAGCGACGGCGTGGCGTTGTGGAAGAACCCGGCGCTGTTGGCCGATGAAGGCAAACCGTATGGCCACACCACCGCGATGGCCGCCGAATTCAGCGCCAAACTGGCCGGCAAGCTGGGCTTGTCAGCGACTTTCGCGCAGGCCGGCTATGACGACGCGCTGCATTACCTGCTGAAAGAGGCGGAAGTGCCGGACAACCTGGACCCGGCCAAGATCAATCTGAAAGACCCGCTGGAGCGGCGCAGTCTGGCCGCCAAACTGGCGCGCGGACTGGACGAGCCGGTCGGCTATGTGTTGCCCATCGCTTGGGATGGCGTGACCAACAACTGGAAAAGCAGCGTCTGGACCTTCCGCCGTGGCCGTCTCTACCTGTTGCCGGGCGACTCGCCGATGGGGCTGCGCCTGCCGTTGGACAGCCTGCCTTGGGTGGCCGTCGCCGAACGGGAATCCCCGATTCCGCTCGACATGTTCGCGCCGCGCGAAAAGCTGGCCGACGACTATGGCGAAGTTGCCCAGCGCTATGCCGAATTCAAACCGGCGGTGAACGCGCATCCGGAGATCAAGGCGCAAGGTCTGGCCGATGCGCCGGTTCAGGTCAAGGTCATCCACACCGCGCTGTGCGTCGAGGCGCGTGGCGGCGTGCTGCGCATCTTCATGCCGCCGCTGTCGGCACTGGAACACTATCTGGAACTGGCCGGGGCGGTCGAAGCTGTGGCGACGGAGATGAATACGCCGATCATCCTGGAAGGCTACGAGCCGCCGCGCGACTGGCGTCTGCAACGCCTGATGGTGACGCCCGACCCCGGCGTCATCGAGGTCAACATCCATCCCGCCGGCAACTGGGACGACCTCACCGACAACATCCGCGTGCTGTACGAAGAAGCCCGTCTGGCGCGGCTGACCACGGAGAAGTTCATGCTCGACGGACGCCATACCGGCACCGGCGGCGGCAACCACGTCACCCTCGGCGGCGCGACGCCGGCCGACAGCCCGATGCTGCGCCGGCCCGATCTGGTCATGAGTCTGGTCAGCTACTGGCAGCATCACCCCGGCCTGTCCTATTTGTTCTCCGGCATGTTCATCGGCCCGACCAGCCAGGCGCCGCGCGTCGACGAAGGCCGCGACGAGAAACTGTACGAACTGGAGATCGCCTTCCAGCAGATGCCAAAACTCAGCCCGGGAAGTGAAACCAGCCAGCTCTGGCTGGTCGACCGCCTGCTGCGCAACCTGCTGGTCGATCTGACCGGCAACACGCACCGTTCCGAGTTCTCCATCGACAAGCTGTATTCGCCGGACAGTCCGACCGGCCGCCTGGGCTTGCTCGAATTCCGCGGTTTCGAGATGCCGCCGCACTGGCAGATGAGCGCGGCGCAGATCCTGCTGTTGCGCGTCCTGGTGGCGCGTTTCTGGGAGCAGCCTTACCGGCACAAGCTGGTGCGCTGGGGCACCGAACTGCACGACCGCTTCATGCTGCCGCACCACGTCCGCGCCGACCTGCTCGATGTCGTGCGCGACATTCAGGCCGCCGGCTACCCGTTCCAGGCCGACTGGCTTGATCCGTACATCGAATTCCGCTTCCCGCGCATCGGCACCGTCAAGATCGACGACATCGAAATCGAACTGCGCACCGCCATCGAACCCTGGCACGTGCTGGGCGAGGAACTCAGCAACGTCGGCACCGCCCGCTTCGTCGATTCGTCGGTGGAACGCATCCAGGTGCGGGTGACCGGCCTGACCGACGGCCGCTATGTCGTCGCCTGCAACGGCCGCCGCGTGCCGCTGCGCAATACCGGCCGCCAGGGCGAATACGTCGCCGGCGTGCGTTATCGCGCCTGGCAACCGCCGTCGGCGCTGCATCCCACCATCGGTGTGCACACGCCGCTGGTGATCGACCTGATCGACACCTGGACCGGCAAGGCCGTCGGCGGCTGCGCCTATCACGTCAGCCATCCCGGCGGGCGCAGCTACGACGTGTTCCCGATCAACGCCAACGAAGCCGAGTCGCGCCGCGTCAACCGCTTCCAGGACTGGAACCACACTCCCGGCCCGGTGCCGGTGCCGCCCGATCTGGCGCGGCTGGCGGAATTCATCCCGAACGGCAGCGGCCTGCGCCCGATGGCGCCGCCGCCGGAAGAGCCGACGCACGAGTATCCGTACACGCTGGATTTGCGCAGGATGCCGGGGTAATCCGCTATGGACGGTCGTGCAGCGCCAATGCATTGCCTGCACGCAATACATAAATGCAATATATCGCTATCATGGATGGCATGAGCGCGCGCCGTATCGCCAGGGCCAAGGAAATTCGTGACGACGGTTCAATCGTCGAAATTGTCATCTGGGAACTGGATACGCCGCTGCCGCCCTGTACGCATCGTTACAAGTACAGATTGTTCTTCGGAACGTCTGGCGAGTGCCGCATCAAGTACGACAATGAGCGTGGCAAGGGGGATCACCGGCACGTCGGCGCGCATGAAGAGCCATACGATTTTTCCGGCATGGATGCCCTGCTGGCCGACTTCGAGCGGGATGTGAGGGATTGGAGAGAATCATGAAAGCCATCATCGAATTGGGGCGCAAGAACAGCATCTTCGCCGCAGCACGTGAGCAGATCGCATCCGGTGCGGAAGCCGACTATCGCTTGTCGTTCGAATCGGCACGCGCACTCTTTGCCGAACTGACACCGGCCCGTATTGATCTTCTCGATACCTTGCGCAGGGCGGGTTCGTGCAGCATTTACGCACTGGCCAAAGCGGCCGGCCGTAACTATTCCAATGTCCATGGCGACGTTACCCGTTTACTCGATCTGGGTTTGATAGAACGTGCGCAGGATGAAACCGTGTTCGTTCCATTTGCAGAGATCGATATTCGCCTGCCCCTGGCTTTGGCCGCGTGAACTGGAGTGGCGTAGCTGAGCATGAAAAGCGCATGGACACGCATAGCCTGAAAGTTCCAAACCCACCCGACTACCAGCCGCTGCCCGACGCCTGGGACGAGATGTGGGACGCCACGTCCGGCGTGCGCCCGCATTGGCGCGAGCTGGTTAGCGGGTTGGCGGATCTGGGCGCACGCGACTGGTCGGCGCGCGGGCAGCGGATCAAGCGGCTACTACGCGAGAACGGCGTCACCTATCACGTCTACAACGACCCGCGCGGCTACTCGCGTACCTGGGAACTGGACCCGATTCCGCTGTTGCTGGACGCGGCCGAGTGGCAGCAGATCGAAGCCGGCCTGGAACAGCGTGCGCGCCTGCTCGACCTGATCCTGCGCGATCTGTATGGGCCGCAAACATTGCTCAAGCGCGGCTTGCTGCCGCCCGATCCGATCTACGCCCATGCCGGCTACTTGCGTCCGTTGCTGGGCGCGCTGCCGGCGGATAAACGGCAACTGATCTTCTATGCCGCCGATCTGGTGCGCGGGCCGGACGGCCGCATCTGGGTCATGGCCGACCGCACGCAAGCGCCATCCGGTGCCGGCTACGCGCTGGAAAACCGCAGCGTGATGGCGCGTACCTTTCCGGAATTCCTCGAAGACGCCGCCGTCGCCAAACTGAATCCCTGGCTGGAGTCGGTGCGCGCCGCGCTGGGCAGCCTGGGCAGCGGCGCCGGGCGCGAATATCCGCAAGTCGTCGTGCTGACGCCGGGGCCGGCCAACGAAACCTATTTCGAACACGCCTATCTGGCGGCGCGCCTGGGCTACAACCTGGCGCAGGGCGACGATCTGACCGTGCGCGACGGCCGCGTCTGGCTGAAATCGGTGCAGGGGCTGAAACCGGTCGATGTGATCCTGCGCCGCGTCGATGAGGAATGGTGCGACCCGCTCGAACTGCGCCAGGACTCGCGTCTGGGCGTGGCCGGCCTGGTCGAGGCGGTGCGGCGCGGCAACGTCGCGCTGGCCAACCCACTCGGCAGCGGCCTGCTGGAGAACCCGGCGCTGATCCCGTTTCTGCCGGTACTGGCCAAGGCTTTGCTCGGCGAAAAACTGCTGCTGCCCAGCGCCGCTACCTGGTGGTGCGGCCAGGCTCAGGAACGCGAACATGTGCTGGCCAATTTGCCGCGGCTGGTGCTGAAGCCGATCCATCGCGGCCAGGCCAGCGAAACTGTGTTCGGTGCCGAGCTTGACCGCAAGCAACTCGCCGCCTGGCGCGAGCGCATCCAGGCGCGCCCGCATCTTTACGTCGGCCAGGAACCGTTGCTGCCGTCGACCACACCGGCCTTGCATGGCAGCCGGCTGTTGCCGCACAAGGCCAGCTTGCGCGCATTCCTGGTCAGTCATGGCGAAGGCTATGCCACGCTGCCCGGCGGCCTGACGCGCTGCACCAGCGGCAATCAACTGTCATCGCAGAGCGGCGCGCTGAACAAGGACACCTGGATCACGCTGATGCCCGAGCGGCCGCCGCTCGCGCCCATGACGCAGCAGCAGTCGATGCAAACGATGGCGCAAGACATGGCACAAACGATGTCGCAAACCATGTTGCAAACATCGCAGCAGCAGACGTTCCATGCCGCGCGGCAAACGACCGCCCCGCGCCGCGAAAGCGAAATCCTGACCAGCCGGGCGGCGGACAACCTGTTCTGGACCGGTCGCTACCTTGAACGCGCCGAAGCGGTGACGCGCCTGCTGCGCGCGGTGCTGGACGGACTCTGGGAAGAGGAAACCGCGCCGGGACTGGAGCCAGTGCTGCATGCGCTGATGCGGCTGATGGGCTACACGCCGGGCGATTGCGGCTGCACGGATCGCCTCGATCTGGCCACCTGCGTGCGCGAACTCACCACGCAAAGCGAGCGCCCCGGCAATCTCGCCCATACCGTGCGCGGCTTGCTCGGCTGCGCTTACGGCACGCGCGAATACTGGTCGGTGGCGATCTGGCGGCTGCTCGACCGGGTCGAGCGCGACTGGGGTCAGCGGGGCGGCAAACTCGCGCGGAAATCCGGCTGCAGCCATGAACGCATCGACCTCTGGCTCGGCCGTCTGGTCGACGCGCTGGCCGGACTCGCCGGACTCGCCTCGGAAACGCTGCCGCGCGAGAGCGGCTTCCGTTATTTCGACCTGGGCCGCCGCATCGAACGCGGCCTGACCCAATCCACGCTGCTCAGCCAGACCCTGCAATCGCGCCTGAGCGGCGAGGCGGAGCGCGAAAGCCTGTCGCTGGTGCTGCAGAGCGCCGACAGCCTGATCACCTTCCGCCGCCGGTATCGCGCCGAACCGTTCCTGGCCGGCGTGCTGGAACTGCTGTTGTGGGATGCCGACAGCCCGCGCGCATTGATCTACCAGATCCACACCGCGCGCAATCACCTGGCCCAACTGACCCAGGTCGGCCAGCGCTGCAATGCCGAGCGCGCCTTGTTCAGCGCGGAAGAACGCCTCTACGCGGCCGAGGCCAACCTGGAAACCTGGCAGCTCGACAGCAACGCGCGACACACCTTGATCATGACCCTGGGCGAGGTGTCGGGGCAGCTCATCGCCGCCTCCGACGCCATTTCGCATACCTGGTTCACGCATGTGCAGGAGCTGTATGCGCTGCGCCCATTGCCGCCACGCGTATGAGTAATTTTCCGAAGACAGGCAGGAACCGTAGGATGGGCCAAGCACAGCGGATGCCTTGGCGGCGGGTTTTGCCGCTTAGGCATCCGGCGCGCCGAGAACTGGTGCAGCGCGCCCATCATTTGCCGCGTGTTGATGGGCGCGCTGCGCTTCGCCCATCCTACGGTCACTCACTTTGAGCACCGCTTTGCGTCGTTCACATCGAACATGAGCCGCTTCCGCATCGAACACGTCAACACCTACCACTACGCGCACAGCGTTGGCCTCAACTATGGCGAGGCGCGTTTGCTGCCGCGCGCGGCGGCGGGGCAGCGCGTGCTGGAGCGCACCCTGGTGATGCATCCCTTCGTCGACGACTTCCGCGAACGCGACGACGCATTCGGCAATCGCGTGGTCTGGTTCAACCTGCGCCAGCCGCATCAAAGCCTCAGCGTCACCGCCTGCAGCCTGATCGAACGCGCGCCGCGGATGCTGCCCGCCACCTCGCCGGCCTGGGAGGACGTCGTCGCAGCGCTGAGTCGGCCGTTGCACGGCGATACCGACCCGGCGCCGGAATGCGTCGCCGCGCGCGAGTTCTGCCTGCCCTCGCCGCACGCGCCGCTGGAAGCGGGCGCCGTCGAATACGCGCGCGTCAGTTTCACGCCGGGGCGGCCGTTGCTCGACGCCGTCGCCGATCTGTCGGCGCGCATCCAGGCCGAATTCGCCTATCGCCCGAACGCCACCCAGATCGACACGCCGCTCGCCGAGGTGCTGGCCGAACGGCATGGCGTTTGCCAGGATTTCGCGCATCTGGCGCTGTCCGGCCTGCGCGGACTCGGCCTGGCCGCGCGCTATGTCAGCGGCTACCTCGAAACCACGCCGGTGCCGGGCGCGCCGATCCTGCTCGGTGCCGATGCTTCGCACGCCTGGATCGGTGTCTATCTGCCGAATCATGGCTGGTTCGACTTCGATCCCACCAATGGCGCGCCGACCGGCGACGGCCATCTCACCCTGGCCTGGGGCCGCGACTACGCCGACGTGGCGCCGCTGAAAGGCGTCATCTACGGCGGCGGCATACACCGGCTGGATGTCGGCGTCACCGTCACCCGCATGTACGAGAACTGAAACCGATGAAACCCACCGCACAGATTTGCATCGTCAAAGCCGGCAGCACTTTCCCGGAAACCGTGGCCGCCAGCGGCGACTTCGAGGACTGGCTGATCGCCGGTCTCGGCCTGCGCCCGGAGCAAGTGCGCGTGGTCGACGCCAGCCAGTCGGATGCCCTGCCGCCGCCGGACGAATGCGCCGGCGTCGTGGTCACCGGCGCGCACGCGATGATCACCGATGCATTGCCCTGGATGCTGCGTCTGTCCGACTGGACAGCGCGCGTGGTGGCGGCGCAAGTGCCGTTTCTCGGCATCTGCTTCGGCCATCAGATGCTGGCGCGGGCGATGGGCGGCAAAGTCGATTTCCACCCGGACGGCCGCGAAATCGGCAGCGTCGCCATCGAGCGGCATGCCGCCGCCGCGAGCGATCCGTTGTTCGCCGACATGCCCGCGCGCTTCCATGCCCATGTCGTGCATGCTCAGAGCGTGCGCAAGCTGCCGAAAGGCGCCACGTTGCTGGCCGGCAACGCATTCGAGCCGACGCATGCCTTCCGCGTCGGCGGCTGCGCCTGGGGCGTGCAGTTTCATCCGGAATTCGATACCGCGCGGATGGCGCTCTACCTGGACCACTTCGCGCCCGCCCTGCAAGCCGCCGGCCGTGACGCGGCGAGCATCCGAGCCGGTCTGATCGAAACGCCGGAATCCGCCAGCCTGCTGCCGCGTTTCGCGCGTTTAGCACGGGCGCAGGTGTGCGAGTAAAGCGGGTTAATGCTGTAATTCAGGTAAGTAGTTGTCGGTATTTTTTACATGCATATATCAGCCGAGATGCGGCTGTGCCGGCCAGCGGTGAACTCGAAACAAAAAAGCCTGTTCAAAACAGGGGCTTGCCTTGGTGCGCATGCGTCGTGGCACAAATGCTGTTTATTGCTGCGGTGCTTCCAGATGGCCTTCCAGACGCCACACAAGCGCTATTTCGTAGTGAATCGATAAGAGTATTTGCCACCTCTACCGCAATGGGACCCCTACAAAAGACGCTAACGGTGCCGCAGCGGATGGTTCGGTCGACGTGAACTGGTTCTACGACTGGGAACTTGACGCGAACACGCCCGCCTCCAACAGCCAGTTCGATTTTTACGCGGCGATGAATCACGAGCTGACTCACGCCCTTGGCTTCAGCTCCCTCGTCACGGAAACCGGCAGGGATGTGTTCGGCGATCGCAATCCGGGTGAGTACGGCCAGTTCGACCGTTTCCTGTCCGATGCAAACGGCGATTCCTTGATCGATGTGGATGGCTACCTGAACAGGGATTACTGGATCGCGACCAGCACCTCCGACATCTACTTCAATGGCGCCAATGCCGTGGCGGCCAACGGCGGCAACCTCGTCGCCCTCTACAGCCCAACCACCTGGGAGGACGGCAGCAGCGTTTCCCACCTCGACACGGACAATCCCCTGTTTTTTACGTCGATGATGAAACATAACCGTGACTATGGTTTTGAACCGCGTGACTACAGCGCAATCGAAGTCGGCATGATGACTGACCTCGGCTACACCGCCGCCGTACCCGAGCCGGAAACCTATGCCCTGATGCTCGCGGGCCTGGGCCTGGTCGGCTTCATGGCGCGTCGCCGCAAGGCTTGATGACCACGCAAGCAAGTGCGACGGGATCCCGGAAACGGGGTCCCGTTTTTTTATCGCCATGCCGCGCTGCCATGCCCGTGCCGCGCAGAACGCTGCTTGCCGGTCTGCTGATCGGTATTACATGTCTGTCCGGAGCTTGCGCGATGCCTACACAGAAAAGCCTCGGCGCGGGCGGACCGCCGCTGACATACCGATTCGATGAAGTCAGCATCCAGATGATGCGTCAATCAGGCAACGCCACCGTGCCGAATCGGCACGCCACGCTGAGCGGTACAGGGTCGGCAAGCCTTGAACGGGACGGACGGACGCTCCCGTTCCGCTATGCCCCGGAAGCCCTGCTAAAGCTGTTGAACGAGCTCTACAAGATTCACTTTTTCGATCTGCCGACGAACGCCACCGCGCGCCATTCGGTATCCCTCAAGGCGGATGGTACGGTCGTCACCAGCGTCTTGCGCATGTCGGACAGGTCAAGCACGCGGGTCTGCTTCGCCCTGCCAAGCTATGAGAAGTGTGTGACCTACTCCGGCGATTCGCCGCGCGAGCTGGCTGATATTGCGCAGCGCGTATTTTCCGAAGCCGACGGATTGGCACAAGCAGGGCCGCCCGAGGCGCCTCAGCCCCGCGATTGACCGGTCTGGATCATCGTCCGCGCCGTACTGCCGGCTGCATGGGCCGGTAACAGCTACTTGAAAGCGCGTGCTATTGCCAGCCGAAACGCCCACGATTCACTATGCTGATGATGAATGCCAATAACCGGAGAAATTCATGACGGCCCAGCTTTCCCCCCTGGCACGCTTCGACAACCTGCTGCTCGCCACCGACGGCAGCGACGTCAGCACCGGCGCGGTGCGTGTCGCCTTGCACATGTCCAGTCGCTGCGGTTCGCACCTCACCGTGATGCACATGGCGCAGACGTTGCCTGATTACGCCATGTTCAATCCGGGCGGTGTGCAGCAGGTCGAGGATCAGGGCCGCGCCGTGCTGCGTGAAGTCGAACAACAGGCCGGCACCGCCTGCGTCAATTGCGCGCCGGTACTGCGCTACGGCGACGAACCGGTACGCGAAATCGCCGCCCAGGCCGAGGAAAGCCAGGCCGATCTGGTGGTCATGGGCCGCCGCGGCGTACATTGGCTGGAACGTCTGATGCTGGGCGAAGCCGCCGCGCGCGTGGTCGGCCACGTGCATTGCAGCGTGCTGGTGGTGCCGAAGGAATCCGGCATGTGGGACCAGGGCATCCTGCTCGCGGTGGACGGTTCCCGTTTCGCCGATGCCGCCGCCGTCGCCGCCGGCAACCTGGCCAAACTGTGCGGCCTGCCGGTCACGGTGCTATCGGTCTGCGCCAACGACGATCTCAAATGCGACCTGGTCCAGGCCATGGCCGACCGCGTGCGCGACCTGCTGCGCCGCGACGGCGTCGCCGCCGACAGCGTGGTCAAGGAAGGCAACCCGGCGAAAGCCATCGTCGCCGCAGCGGCGGAAAACGAGTGCGACCTGATCGTGCTCGGCAGCCACGGCCGCACCGGCCTCGACCGCATCCTGATGGGCAGTGTCTCGCAACAGGTCATCGTGCAGGCCAAATGCCCGGTGCTGGTGGCGAAAGCGGTGTGAGTTTGTCGCCGGCGCAGGCCTACGCGGGGAGTCGGGCGGATTGCCGTTGCATGAAGCGGGCGCCGTAGGAGCGCCTTCCAAGGCGCGATGCTTTGACACGCGGAGCCTTGGAAGGCGCTCCTACTGGCGCTTGTTCAGCCGACCCCGCTATTCCACAACGGGCTATCAGACTTCTTCCGCCTCAGCGCTGTTGTAGCGGCAGTAGGCTTCCTTGCCGAGCTTGAGAATTGCATAAAAGCACACGGCCACGAAACCCGCGATGACCGTGCCGGCTGCCCCAATGATCGAACCCAGGTACGCCGAGACCAGCGCGACAACGGTAGAAGTCGACTTCTTGTCGAGTTCCTCAATGCGTTTCCATAGTTCCCGGTAACGCTTGTCGTCGGTGCAAAGAAAGAGATTCATCTCGCTCTTGACGGCCTGCCAATAGGTCTTGTCCGGGCGCCTGTCGTCGAACTTTCCGGGCTGTCCCGCTGCGATGGGATAGGGCCCTCCTTGGTACATGAACTGGGCGACGTCATCGGCGTTGTCGACGATCCCGAGTTTCCACGCGATCACTGAAGGCGCTTCGAGGATGAGATCCTCGGGGTTCAGTTCTGCAAGCAGCGTTGAACTATCCATATGGTGTCTCCTTGTCTTTTGAAAAAGGAAATTCGAAACCAACCCCCGCTATTTCATCTTCGAGCGCAGCCTGATCCGTTCGCCGGCGACCATGAAATTGCCGTGTCCGAGGTGGTGCAGCGTGCGCGGCTCTTTTACAGCGGGATCGATCCAGGCGTGGACGACTTCGAGCACGAACAGGCAATAGGCCGGCACCAGCGTCGTGTCGGCTACCCGGCATTCGAGATTCGCATAGCACTCCTCGATCAACGGCGCCGCAACGCGTTTGGCCGGCTTTGGTGTCAGTCCGAAGCGCGCGAACTTGTCGATTTCCGCGCCCGAGGTATTGCCGCAGCCGGCGACCTTGTCGGCGATGTCCAGGGTGGGAATATTGATGACGCATTCGCCGGATGCCTGCAGCAGATCGAAGGAATGGTTGCGATTGCTGACGACGCAGCCGACCAGCGGCGGTTCGAATTCGATCATGCTGTGCCATGACAGCGTCATGACGTTGGGGCCGGCACGCCCGGCGGTGCTGAGCAGCACCACCGGTCCCGGCTCAAGCAGGCCGTAGACCTTGGACAGGGGATAGGATTTCTTGGCCATTGTCGGTACTCCGCTTCCGCCGCGATCCGGAGGATCGTGTGATCTAAGCGTAGCGCCCGGCCCGGGCTTTGCTATCTCGCGTTACTTTGCTGCCGCATGCCGTTTGAATGCCGCCAGCAGCGCCAGGTCGTAGCCGATCTTGAGGGCGCCGCACAGGACGAGCGGGGCGGCGAGCAGGCCGGCGGCGAACAGCGCGCCGCCGAGCGACGGACTCAGCGCGGCGGCCAGACTGCGCGGTACGGCAGTGAAGCTGGCGGCGGCGGCGCGTTCCGGCGGCGTCACCACGGCCATCACGAAGGCGGCGCGGGTCGGCACATCCATCTGTGACAGGAAGGCGCGCAGCAGCAACAGGCCGAGTGCCAGCGGCAAGCTCGGCGCCAGCGCGGCCAGAATCAGAAACAGGCTGGCCGGGATGTGGGTGTACACCATGGTGTTGAGCAGGCCGATGCGCCGGGCGACCCAGGGCGCTGCCAGTTGCGAGGCGGCGGTAAGCAGCCCGGCCCAGAAGAAGAACGCGCCGGCGGCGGCGACCGACAGCCCGAAGCGCTCGAACAGCCACAACGCCAGCAGCGAATTCACCACCAGCCCGCCGGCGAAGGCATCGACCGAGAACAACGCGGCTAGGCGAATGACCACGCCGCGCGATTCAGTCAGCGGCGCCGGCGCTTGCGGCAGGTGCGGCGGCGGTTCCGGCAGGCGGCCGGGTAAACGTAAATACAGCCACCAGACCGCCAGGCCGGTCAGGCCGTACAGCGCGAACATCAGGCGCAAGGCGGTGAGCCGTTCGAATTCCAGCGTTACCAGCCAGTCCGGCACAGCGGCGGCGAGCGCACCGAATGCCGCGCAGAGCGCGCCGGTGAGGCTGTAACGGGCGAACAAACGGGTGCGCGCATCGCCTTCGGCGGCGTCGGCCAGACGCGCGTGTTCGAGCGGCAGGAAGACGCTGACATCGCCGGAGCTCGGGTTCAGCGTGCCGATGAAGGCGATCAGCAGCAGCGGCCAGAATGCGGCCAGGTTGGCGAACGCGAGGCCGGTCGCGGCCATCAACACCGCGGCGGCGAGCAGCAGATGGCGGTGATGGAAACGGTGCCCCCAGGCGCCCACCGCCAGCGTCGCCAACGCCGAACCGAGCAACGTGGCGGTGCTGAGCAGGCCGACTTCCCAGGTGCCGAAGCCCAGCGCCAGCAGATACACCGGCAACAGCACGGCGACGTAACCATCGACGAAGGCGCGCAGGCCGCGGCCGATCAGTAGGGTGCGGGCTTCGCGGGCGAGAACGGATTTCATGCTGGCCGCAGGAGGTCCGCTTGCGGGCCGAATCTCAGCCTGCGCCGAAGGTTCGCGCCGCAAGCGGCGCTCCTACACGGTGTCGGCACACCAGGCATACAACGCGTCATAGATCACCATGCCGTGTTTGAGCATTTCGTGGTCATCCTTGAAATTGAGCGACAGCCCCTTGGAAATCGCCAGCAGGCCGGCGGCTTCCTGGGCCAGATGCGGCGCGCCGCAATCGGCGCCGCGCACGATCAGCGCCAGCTTGCGCAGCGCCGGATCGGTCAGGCCATGCTTGGCGATGAAGGCGTCGAAACTGCACTGGTCGCCGTGGTGGCCATATTCCACGCCGGGAATGTCATACGGCGTCGCGCCGGTTGCCGCCGCCACTTTCAGCACTTCGCCGCCCGGCACATAGAGAAATTCCGGCGCTTCGTCGATGCAGCGGGCGATCAGCCAGGGGCAGGCGATGCGGTCGATCTTGGGGCGCTCGCGGGTGATCCATTTCATTTGGCTATCCTCATTCGGCGACCTTCACTTGGCAACCACCTCGCCGCCCGCCGCCTTCCAGCCTTCGATGCCGCCCTCGATGAAGCGCGCCTTCAGGCCTTGGGCTTGCAGCGCGTCGACCACGCTGTTGGAAACGCCGCCGCCGCGCACGCAGTAAAGGACGATGTCCCGATCCTTGGGCAGGCTGTCCGCCCAGTCGGCGAGTTGAGTCGGGTCTTGCCAGTGGGCGCCGGCCAGTTGCTCGCTGGAGGCGGCGCGGTCGTCGGCACGGCGCACATCCAGGATGAACTTGCCGGCCAGTTCGGTTTTCAGGGTGTCGGGATTGATGCTGCGATCCATGTTCAGGCTCCAATGACAAAGGTGTAGACCAGACCCACCGCCGCGCACGCGGCGATGACTTTCATGATGTCCTGCTTGTACTTCCACAGGGCGATGAAGGCGGCGACGGAGATCAGCGCGTAGAACCACTCGAAGCCGCCGGAGAACGGCGCGGCTTCCGTGGCGCGCGGCCAGATCACGTGCCAGCCGAAGAACAGCGCCAGATTGAGGATGACGCCGACCACGGCGGCGGTGATGCCGGTCAACGGCGCGGTGAACTTGAGATCGCCATGGGTCGATTCCACCAGCGGCGCGCCGGCCAGGATGAAGATGAAGCTGGGCAGGAAGGTGAAGAAGGTGGCTACCGAGGCGCCCGCGAAGCCGGCCAGAAACAGTGCATCCGGGCCGAAGATCTGCTTGGTCCAGGCGCCGACGAAGCCGACGAAGGACACCACCATGATCAGCGGGCCCGGCGTCGTCTCGCCCAGCGCCAGGCCGTCGATCATCTGGGTGCCGGTGAGCCATTGGTAATGCTCGACGCCGCCCTGATAGACATAGGGCAACACCGCGTAGGCGCCGCCGAAGGTGACCAATGCCGCCTTGGTGAAGAACTCGCCCATGTCTTTCAGCACCGGATCGCTCAGCGTCAGCATGGCCGCGCCCCACAGGGCCAGGCCCACTGCCAGCAGCACCGCCAGGTACATCGGTTTGAACCGGGTGTGTTCCGGCGGCGGCGTGTCGTCGTCGATCAGGGCCGGGCCGTAGGTCTTGTTGGACGCGCCGTGGCCGCCGCCGACCTTGAATTTGTCCGGCCAGACCTTGCCGCCGATGAAGCCCAGCATGCCCGCCGCCAGCACGATGTAGGGGAACGGTATCTTCAACGCGAAGATGGCGATGAACGACGCCGCCGCCAACGCCCACAACAGCTTGTTCTTCAAGGCGCGTGTGCCGATGCGCCAGGCGGCGAACACGACGATGGCCACCACCGCCGGCTTGATGCCGTTGAAGATGCCCTGGACGAAGGTGATGTCGCCGAAGGCCAGATAGACGTAGGTCAGCGCCGCCAGAATGAACAGCGACGGCAGCACGAACAGGACGCCGGCGACGATGCCGCCCCAGGTGCGATGCAGCATCCAGCCGATGTAGATGGCCAGTTGCTGGGCTTCCGGGCCGGGCAGCACCATGCAGTAGTTGAGGGCGTGCAGGAAACGGCGCTCGCCGATCCAGCGGCGTTTCTCCACCAGTTCCTGATGCATGATGGCGATCTGCCCGGCGGGGCCGCCGAAGCTGATGAAGCCGAGTTTCAGCCAGTAGACGAAGGCTTCCCAGAAACTGGGGTGGGCGGGGCGTTGCAGGTCGTCGCTCAATTTATTTCTCCAAAAAATCAGCTTGCGCTGAACGCCGCATAAAGGTCGTCCAGCATCTGCCCGCCTTGCGCGAGCAATTGGTCATCGTCGTCGATGCGGCTTTTCAGGCCTTTCAACAGCGCCTCGAAGCCGGCGGCCTCGGCGGCCGTGCCGCCGACATCGAGGCTATGCACGACTGCGCCGAGGCGCTTCAGCGCGGCGTCGTGTTCCAGGTCGAAACTCGCCAGCAGGGTTTCGAAGGTGACGCGGCGGCCGATGTGGGTGAAGCGCGCGCCGTCGAAATCGAAGCCGAGCGCGTCGACCGGGCAATCCTGCGGCTCGGCCAGCCACAGGAAGCGGGCGTGCGGGTCGATGCAGCGGCGAATCAGCCAGGCCGAAGCCAGCCGGTCGACCCAGAGATTGCGCCGCGTCGCCCAGACCCGGTTGTGGAACTCGCCGGCATCCAGGCGTTCCGGCTCGCCTTCCGCGAAGCCGGGTTCGCTGGCCAGTTGGCGTTGGCGCAGTTCCGCCTCCATGCCGTGCAGCCGGCGTTCCGTTTCGCCGCGCAGGGGGCTGTGGAAGTAGTCGATGGCGACCAGCGCATCGAAATGTTTGCGCGCCAGGCGCAGGCCGCGGCGCAGGACGGCATCGTTGGTCTGGAGTTTCAACTCGGCCAGCGTGGCCGCGATGTCGGCGTATTCCGCCGAGCGGTCGAACAGCGCGACGAACTGCGCTTCGTACTCGTCCGTGCCGGTGAATTTCAATAACCAGGCCTGGCCGCCGGCATCGGTCGCGGCCTGGATCTGGGCGGCCAGCGCGGTGTCGAGTTGCGGCCGCTCGGGCAACAGCCAGACGCCATCGCGCAGAGAGGCGGCGCCGAGGCTTTTCAACGCCCGCCAATGCCGGGTGCGCGCGGTGGCGTTTTCGCTGGGCAGGGCCAGGATGAGGGTTAACCAATTAGTCATAAGAGCAACACTAAATGAAATATGTGCAGCATAGTAATTCAGGCTGTTCGGGAGTGGACAAATAATGGGCAAAAAAAACGCCCCGGCAAGCCAGGGCGTCATTGCGAACGCAGCGCAGCTTCGCGGAATTACTCGTTTTCGCCGTAGGAAAAGCGACTATGGCCGTAGCGGATCGCCAGCACCGCCAGGGTCAGCAACAGGATGGAGAAGGTGACGCCGAGGATGCGGAATTCGTCGAGGTTCTTCATGTCCAGCACCAGATAGCGGGACAGGGCGACGATGGCGATATAGACCGGAAAGCGCACCGGCAGGCGGCCGGACTGGAAATAGAGGCCGACCATGGCCAGGATTTCCAGGTACAGGAACAGCAGCAGCAAGTCGCCCAGGGTAACGGTGCCGGCGTTGATCATCACGCCGACTTCATGCACGCCGGCGATGATGGTGGCGATGGTGATGACCGCCAGGCCGAGATACTCGGTGAAGCCGAGCAGCGTGATCGCGTGATGCGTGAACTTGTTCTGGCGCATGATTCTTGCCTCCGGTTGCGGCTAACGCGGCGTGCGGGCGATGGCGGCTTCGACCAGCGCCAGGAAATCAGCCTGGTTCTTCACCTGCGCCACTTCCTGCGAGGTGACCGTGTAGCCGTGCGGACCGGCGATGGCTTCGTAGCGCGGCACGCGCGAGTGGAACAGGCGCGGAAAGACCCAGCGGGTGAAATCGTTCGGTTCCACCTGGGCGACGAATTCGAGGCCCTTTTCCGCCATGTACACGGGCAGGTTTTCGGCCAGGAAAGCGGGGCGGTAATAGAGCGGCTTGGGATCGCTCTGGGCGCGTCGGATCAGGGTGTTTTCCTCGTCCTTGGTAGTGACCTTGATGTACAGGATCAGCGTGTGCTCGGCCAGCAAGTCGATTACGCCATCGTCTTCCAGTTCGCACAGGCTGCCGCCGACGTCGTTGACGAAATGGTCGTAGCCGTAGATTTCCTGCGCCTTGCGGATGAATTCCGGTACGTCCTTCATGGCGGCGATTTCCGCGTCGCGGTACATCGATTGCCGCCGGCTGAATTCCGGCAACGACAGCCCGGCAAAATCCGGGTTGCCGAGCTTGCCGACGAAGGACAGCACCGGACCCAGATCCTGGATCTTGATGTTGTTGCGGATGTTGATCCAGTCGTTGCGCAGTAGCTCGCGCAGGAACGGCACGGCCATCGCCTGCTGCTTGATCAGGTCGAGGATCGGCTCGTCCAGATAGCGCGTGCCGATGCGGTAGTCGCCGGAGAAATGGAACCAGTCGTGGCGGCGCAGCAGGCTGGAGATGTAGGTCTTGCCGACGCCGGACATGCCGAGCAGGGTGATTTTCTTGTGCTCCCAGGCACGGAAGGATTCAGGGCTGAATTTCATCGGAGGCTCAATAAAGGGGGTAATGCAGTAAGTCTGTCAGTGTGCCCGAGTCCGTGCGTCAACGTAAACGTTGTCAAGCGGCTTGCCGAGGCCGGAAATGTTGCGACTTAAATGAGAACGGCTTGCATTTGAGAATGGTTCGCATATAAGATGCGTCCCATGCCTGAAAACCACACCGCCAAACCCGTTACTCAACGTCCGTCGACACCGGAAGTGATCAGCGCCGCCGCATTGCTGCGCGACCGGCGCGAACTGGTGATCGAACATGGCGGCGAGCGTTATCGCCTCAGCCTGACCAAGAACGGCAAGTTGATCCTGACCAAGTAGATTTTGTAGCACTCGACCAGCCAGCCATCGGGCGATTCCATCGACCCCAGTAGCCAGCCAGAAATGACTAGCGAACTGAATGGAGTCGTCCCATGCGCATTCCCCGCGCCCTGCTGTTGTCGGCGTTGATCGCCAACCCCGCAATCTCCGCCGAGATTGCCCAACCCGCCGCCGCCGATGTGGCACTACTCCTGCAAGCCATGCAGGATCGTCTGACCCGGCTGGAAGCCCGCAATGCCGAACTGGAGCGTCGTCTGGCCGAGCCGGCCAAGTTGCCCGAGCAGGTCGGCGCGCGCCTCGCCGTCGTCGAGAACGACGTGCAGGCCTTGCGCAAGCAGCCCGATCCGCTGGCGAAATTCGAGGGCATCCACGTCGGCGCCAGCCTGACCATGGTGGCGCAGCACGCCAAGGGCGGCGCTGCCGATGACAGCGAACTCACCGCGCGGGCCGATATCGAGGTCGAATTGCCGGGCGGTTCCATCGGCAATGCGGCAGGAAAAATATTCGGCCATTTCCGCGCCGGCGATGGCGACGGCGTCGCCAATACCGCTTTCGCGACATCGAATGCCACCGCCTTCGGCAACATCAATGCGCCAGTGCTGATGCAGGCCTGGTATCAACTGGATATTCCGGTCGGCGGCGCCAGCGGCAACCCCGGTCGGGTCGAAGTCACCGTCGGCAAGATCGACCCGTTCGGCTTCTTCGACGGCAACACCGTCGCCGACGACGAATCGGAAGGCTTCATGAACCTCGCCTTCGTGCACAACCCTTTGCTCGATGCCGGCGGCGATATCGGCGTCGGCACACATGGCGCCAGCCCCGGGGTGCGCCTGGCCTATGTCGGCGACATCGACGGCGGCAACCATGTCACCGCTGCGCTGGGCATCTTCGGTGCTGGCACCGGCGCGGATTACGTCAACTCGTTCAGCAAGCCGATGGCCATCGGCCAGCTCGAATACGCCGGCAAGACCCTGCCCGGCCTGGACGGCGCGTATCGGATCTATGCCTGGAACAACGCCAACACCTTCGATCAGGTCAACGATCTGGATAACAACGGCGAGTTCGACGACACCCCGGAAAAGCATCGCGGCTGGGGCATTTCGCTGGATCAGCAGGTCAGCGCCAACGCCACCGTGTTCGCCCGTTACGGCCAGTCCGCCAAGGGCACGCTGATGTTCGACAAGGCTTACACGCTGGGCGCGCAGCTCGCCGGCACCGGCTGGGGCCGTGAGAACGACCGCATCGGCCTGGCCTACGGCGTGCTGAATAGCAGTGCCGAATATCGCAACGCCGGCAGCGGCAGCGGTAATGAACGCATCTACGAACTGTTTTACGCCTGGCAGGCCAACGACAGTCTGCAGCTCACGCCCAGCTACCAGCGCATCGCCAACCCGGCCGGCGCCGGCGCCGGCGCCGGCGGCGGCGATGTCAGCGTCTGGGGCATGCGCGCCAAGCTGGCGTACTGAGCGTTAGACGCCATTGTGAGAGCGGCCGGTAGGCCGCTCCCACAGGCTTCATTTCTTCACATCACAGGAGCTACACATGGACAGCAACACCGCACTCTTCGCCGGCGCGCTCGACCACCTGATGCGCCACGCCCTCACCGGTTGCGAGCACGCCGCGCATCATGCCGTGCAACTCCTGGATGTCCTGTCGGATCGCGCCGACGTGGACAGCGAGACCCGCAACCTGTGCGGCCGCATGTGCGAGCTGCTGGAAACCGGCCATGTGTGATCGCTGCGAACCGAAAGACTTGCTGGCGGGCTTGTTCGCCAAGGCGGGCGTGGCCGCAGTGCCGCCGGAAATGCAGTTGCCTGCAAGCATCGCGCCGTTGCCGCTCAAGCAAGCTGCACCGCGTCGCCGCAAGCTGTGGGAATTGGAAGATAAACACCACTGCCCGGTGATCGGCTCCTGCCTCGGCCTGGACGAACTGAAGAAGATCGCGCGCAAGGGCGGCTTCACTGGCACGCAGATCGAGCCGTATCGACTGCATGTCGAAGCCGTCTCGCTATCCTGCTCGCGCAACGATGCCGCCGAAGCCATGCACAAGCTGCTGGAACGCAAGTACGCGCTGACCCTCGCCCGCTTCGACCGCGCCAAAACGGATGCCGATGTGCTGGCGCTGTGGCGGCAACACCAGGAACGCGGCGAGGTCGCCGGCGCTATGTGGGCCGTGCTGACCCACAAGGCGGCCAGCCACGAAACCCGGCAGACGGTGTACGGCGATGTCCACATGCTGTCGCACCAGATCGGCGCCGGTCAGGCCGCCGACCTGCGCCGGCTGGAATGGCTGGAACGGCAACGCGGCGAACTGGCCGGCGAGAACAGTCGCCTGCGCGAGGAACTGCGCAGGCAGGCCGACCAGATCGATGAATTGCGGCGTGGCCTGGCTGCCGAACAGGCGCAGACAACCCATCTGGAACCCTTGCTGGCGCGCGTGCGCGAACTCGAATCCGGCCAGGCGATGGTCGCCATCGGCCGCCAGTTGATGCTGGCGCAAGCGCAAGCTGGTCGTGTGCGCGAAGCGGAAGCCCGTATCCGGGTATTGGAGGAACGAGTCGGCGGCTTGCGGGCCGACCAGGCGCGCTTGCTGCGCGAGCGCGAGGAAATCGCGCTCGAACGCGATGCGTTGGAACAGCTCTGGACCGCGGAAGAAACCCCCGCCGTAGCCTGCGGCGGCGATTGCGGCACCTGCCCGGGTAGCCTGCGCGGACGTTGCGTGCTTTGCGTCGGCGGCCGCACGCCGCTGTTGCCGCAATACCGGGCGCTGGCCGAACGCCTGGGCGTGCGTCTGATCCACCACGACGGCGGCAGGGAAGAAGCCCTGGCGCGGCTGCCGGACCTGCTCAACGCCTCCGATGCGGTGATCTGCCCGACCGACTGCGTCGGCCACCTGGCCTATTACCAGCTCAAGAAACACTGCAAACAGAACGGCAAACCCTGCGTGCTGACCCGGAATTCCGGCGTCGCCGGCTTTGCCGCCGCACTCACCCGCCTGGCCGAAGGCCGCGCCGACATCCAGACTCAGACATGAACCCGACCGCTCCCCCGCCCACCGACGCCAAAGTGCCGCCCAGCTACCGGAGCAGCGACCTGTTCCAGGGCGGCAAGGTCGTGCTGATCCTGCACGAAGGCCGCGAGTACTGGCTGCGCATCACCAACGCCGGCAAATTGATTTTGACCGCATGAATTTCGTATCCCTGCCACCCGTCACCCCGCGCTAGTGTTTACCAGCGTGCGTCTCGACAACCCTGGATCAGTCCTGCAACAAGCCGTTCGTCCGGGCATAAAAACGGGGCCGCAGCCCCGTTCTTCAAGTTGCTGTTGAACCTCAGCCCTTGATCAGCCGTTTGAAATGGCTGAGCAGTTCGCGGAATTCGGCGAAGCGAACCTCAACCGCGTTGAAGTTGGGTGCCTTGCCCGGTTCGGCGCTATCGATGGCTGCGTCCAATTGGCGTACGAAGTGATTCATGCGGCTGTCCAGCATGACCGCAATGATGAAGCCGGCGACCAGCGGCAGCGGGGCCAGGAGCAGCAGAACCAGCATCAGGTGCATGCGGGTATCGCCGATCAGTTCGCCGTAGCTGGCACGGATTTCGATGACGCCAAGCACATCGTCCTTCTTCGCATTGGTATGGCAACTCAGGCATTCCTTGTTGGCCTTCATCGGCAGCAGGAAGCGAGAGCCTTCCGGCGTGGCGGAGTCCAGCCGCCGGCCGGTCTTCATGGCATGTTCGACTTCTGCATCGGCGGCTGCCGCGCGCACGGCGCCGTATTGCTGGCTGACCAATTCGGAACGATGGAAGTCGATCTTCAGCGGTGCGCCAACCACGGAATTCGCCACGCTATCCGCGAAAGCCACGACCTGTTCGCGCTTCCAGCCCTGGTTCATCACTTGATACATGGACGTGTAGGTCACTTTCGCGAGGGATTGCGCATGCAGTGAGGTGGATTGCTGCAGCATCCGGTCGCCGAACCCGGACAGCAGGAAATAAGTGCCTCCCACCAGCAGGAAAGTCACCGCTACCGAAACAGCCAGAACCAGCCGGGAAATGGACAACATGACGTGCTCCTATGTGCGAAAAATCGATACGGTATGCAAGTCTCATATCGGCGCGACTGTGCATTACTTAAGGATGCGCCGACAGATTCGTCACACCGGCGAAGATCGGGGTGCAGGTTATTGATTCCACAGCATTCCCGCCCGAACCGGAGAGGACAATTTCGTTTCCTACAGCATTCATGCGCCGACCAATTTCAGTATGTCGCTGTATTCCCGGAAATCTACATTGATGTAAAAGTCGAAAGCGCTTTCCCCATAATTCTCATAGTATGAATGTCGGTTGTATCGACTATTCACGATCAGGAGGTCATGTGATGCCCGAAGAAATCAGCGCCAGCACCAAAAAATCCGTCAAGAAAGCCGTCGTTGTCGCAGCGATGGACAAACCGAAGAAGGTCGCTGCGCCTAAAGCGGCAGCAACCAAGCCAGCCGCGAAAGCCGTAGCGAGTGCACCGGAGAAGGCCAAGGCCGCGCCCAAGGCCGCCAGCGCCACCGCCACCAAACCCGCCGCCTCTGCCGCAAAAGTCGCCCCCGCCAAAGCAGCGGCCAGCAGCAAGGCTGCAACCGCCAAGCCCGCCGCCGAAGCCAAGAAGGCACCCGCCGCCAAGAAACTGGTAGCGAAACCCGCCGCGCCCTCGCCGGAAGAACGTCAGCGCTGGGTCGCCACCGCCGCCTACCATCGCGCCGAAAAACGCGGCTTTGCCCCCGGCTACGAAGTGCAGGACTGGCTCGATGCCGAAGAGGAAATCAAGGCGCTGGTCGGCAACGCCTGAAGTCAACGTTAAGCCGCATTGCCCGCTCCGGCCTCGGGGCGGTCACATGCAGGAAGTGTTCGAGCGGTGCGTGCTTGGGGATACGCCGCAGCGATTTTCACGACGGCCGACGCGCATAACTGAGCGTCAGCATCTCCCATTGATGGCCATCCGGTTCGTTCCAGTAAACGATGCTGCCGCCGTGCTGCGTGTCGATCTGGTAATCGACCGGCCCGCGCACACTGCTGCGGAACGGTATCCCCGCCGCCTTGATGCGGCCGAGAATCGCGTCGAAATCGTTCGGCTCGACGCGAAAACAGTAGTGAATCGGCGGAATCGGCGGCGGCCATTCGTCGAAATCGAAGGTCAGGCCCTCGTTCACGTAAACCGGAACGAACGGCCCCACCCCTGTCGCCGACCACGCTACCCCGAGCAGTTCGGCCAACAACTTTGCCGCCGCCAGTTTGTCGCGAGAGGGAACCATTAGGTGATCGAGATGAATGGTCATCGTGGTTTCCTTTCGTGTGGGTGTGGCCGAGAAGCAATCGCCGGCTTGCAGTCGGCCACACTGGCTTGCCGAGCCCCTGGGTTCGCCGCAGCGATGCCGCCGCCGCCTTGCTTACTTGGCGGGCTTCATCATGCCGCCCATGTTCTGCTGCATCATCATCTGCATCATGTCCATGCGCTTTTCCATCATCTCCATGCGCTTGGCCATCATGTCGTCCTGGCCGGCTTTGCCCATGCCGCCGCCCATCATGCCGCCCATCATTCCACCACCCATCATGCCGGGCTTGCCGGCGGCCATCATCGGGCAGGATCCGTCCGCCATCATGGCTTCCATGTCTTTCATCTGCGCTTCCATCAACTGCTTGCGCTTGTCCGGGTCCTTACTGGCGCGTATCTCCGCCATGCGTTCGCGCATCGCTTTCGACCGGTCCATCGCGGCAGTGCTGGGCGCAGCGGTTTGCGCCTGGTCGGCGGGGTGGTGCTCGTCCTTGGGTGCGTCGGCAGCCAGCGCCACGGTGGACATCGACATCGCGCCGGCCAGGGCCAGCATTCGGGTGGTCATCAGCATTGCTTTCATGTTCTGCTCCTTGAGTTAAGAAAATTTGCAGGCGGCGACGCTGTGCGCCATGCGCCTGCCCTGCTTTGAAGCGGATGTCACCGTCTGGTTTCATCCCTATCGCAAAACGGGGGATACCCTTCAGTAACGGGCGTAGGTACGCGTGCTGCCATCCAGGTTCACCAGCAGTACTTCGTAGCGATCCTTGCGCTCGCCCTGTTCCATGCCGGGCGATCCCTGCGGCATGCCGGGAACCACCAGGCCGCGCGCCTTCGGTTTTTCTTTCAGCAGGCGTTTGACGTCGCGCGCCGGCACGTGGCCTTCCACCAGATAGCCGTTCACTTCGGCGGTATGGCAGGAACCGTGACCGGGCGGCACGCCGAGGCGGTATTTGTGCTCGACCACGTCGTCCGTGTCGTGCGCGCGGACATCGAAGCCGCTGCTCTTCATGTGGTCGATCCAGAGGTTGCAGCATCCGCAGGTCGGGCTCTTGTAGACATCGAGCACCGGATCGGCCGCCACGGCGGCCGACGCGCACAGGCTGGAAAACAGTGCGATAACCAGTCGGATCTTCATCATGGCTCCTTGGTTGAATGCGCTTTCAGTATGGCGGCGCATACCCACGCCAAGATGACCGGGAGATGACAATGCTGTCAGGCTGGCCGCCCACTCAGCTTTTGCGCAGATCCTCCAGCATGCTGGACAGATCGTCGGCATGCTCTTCTTCCATCGCCAGGATGCCTTCCAGCATGCGCCGGGTGGTGACGTCCTTGTCGCCGAGGTATTGGATCATCTCGCCGTAGCTGTCGATGGCGATGCGCTCGGCGACCAGGTTTTCCTTGATCATGTCGATCAGGTTGTCGCCTTCGACGTATTCCGCGTGGCTGCGCAGGGTGAGGCCCTCCGGGCTGAAATTCGGTTCGCCTTTCAATTGCACGATACGTGCGGCGATCAGATCGGCGTGGCCCTGTTCCTCATTGGCATGCACGAGGAATTCGGCGGCGATGGCATCGGCATTGATGCCGGTGGCCATGAAGTAGTGGCGCTTGTAGCGCAGGACGCAGACCAGTTCGGTGGCCAGCGCTTCGTTCAGAAGTTTGATCACCGTGGCACGGTCGGCGCGATAGGCGGCAATGACGGCGCCGTCCTCGATGTGTTTGCGGGCGCGCTCGCGCAGAGTCTTGATGTCGCTGAGAAAAGGTTGCGCGAACCCCGCGCTGTGGGTTTCGGCGACTGTTGCCGACTGCATCTGGTCCATGGCTGTCTCCTTGTGTTTCACATTGGCCCACCGCAACCGAGGCGGGCAATTGCGACTTCGCTCAACACGCTGGTTGAGCGACGCGATGGGTTTTTTGCAATGACCTCGTGCGACGCAGCGAAGTTCACGGCACGCGCAGGGCGCCGATGACGCACACAGTTGCGCTCTCAAATAAGAATAGCTATCATTTGAACGTCATCCAATGAACAGTTTTACATCGTTCCGAAACGGTTCTGGATAGACATCAGCAGCGTCAGCCAGCCAGATAGCCAGCCAACGTGATATCGATCTTCCGTTGGAGTGGCACGCCTTGAATCCCTTGTTCATCCCGGGTATTGCGCCCAGCCCGAACCGCGCTGCGCTCGCGCCGGTGACGTCATCCGGCAATCTGTTCCAGGGCCGCCAGGAAATCGTGATTTGCCACGCAGGCCAGGACTACCGCCTGCGCGTGACGCGCCAGAACACGCTGATCTTGACCAAATGAACGCAAGTTACGGACAAACGCGCGATTGGCGCGCACTGGGCGGCGTGGCCGGCTTGCATGCGCTGGTCGCCTTTGTATTGCTGAATGTGGAACCGGTCGCAGAGGCGGTGGGCTTGCCGCAGCCTTTGATGGTCAGCCTGCTGGCGGCGAGCGAGCCGGAACCGCCGCGTGAATTGGCGAAGCCGCTGCCGCCGAAGCCGCAGGTGCAACCCGTGCAGACTCTGCCGCCGCCGGTTCTGGCTGCACAGACAGAAGCGCCCGCCCCGGTTGCCGTGCAGCCGCCGGCAGAGCCGGTGCAGATTCCTGAAGTGCTCCCCGCGCCTACACCCGAGCCGGTAAAGCCGGCCATGGCGGCTATCGCCACGTATGCAGCGCCGCCGCCCGCGCCCATCACCCCACCCCGCTTCGACGCGGATTACCTGGATAACCCGGCGCCCGTCTATCCCGCCTTGTCGCGCCGGTTGGGCGAAAACGGACGCGTGCTGCTGCGCGTGTTCGTCGGCCCGGACGGCCATGCGGCGCTGGTGGAAGTGCGCGAATCCAGCGGTTACGAACGGCTCGACAAGGCTGCTCGCGACACCGTGCGGAACTGGCGTTTCGTGCCCGCTCGCCAGGGAAGCCAGGGCGTCGCCGCCTGGGTGCAAGTCCCCATTTCTTTCTCGATTCGGAGTTGATGCATGCAAGCTAACCTCGGCTTCGGCCACTTCCTGACTCAAGCCGACGGCGTGGGCCATTTCCTGCTGCTGGCCATGGCGTTGATGTCGGTCGCCACCTGGTATCTGATCGTCAGCAAAAGCTGGAGCAACTGGACCATGCGTCGTCATGCCCGCGAGTTCATGCGGCAGTTCTGGGATGCCGCCGACATGCAGGCGGTCGCCGCCTACCTGAAGCAGACCGGCATTCGCGATCCGTTCTCGCACGTCACCCATCACGGCCTGCGCGCCGCCGAGCAGCACCGCGACCGGCGAGGCGGCCGCATGGTGGAGTCGGGCAGCGCCGACGATTTCCTGACCCGCGCCCTGCGCCGCGCCATCGAACAGGACACCGCGCGCCTGGAATACGGCCATACCGTGCTCGCCTCGGTGGCGTCCAGCGCGCCCTTCGTCGGCCTGTTCGGCACGGTTTGGGGCATTTACCACGCGCTGCTGGCCATCGGCATGAGCGGCCAGGGCACGCTCGACAAAGTGGCCGGCCCGGTCGGCGAGGCCTTGATCATGACCGCGCTCGGCCTGGCCGTGGCGATTCCGGCCGTGCTCGCCTACAACGCGTTCACCCGCGCCAACCGCATGCTGCTGTCCGAACTGGACGGCTTTGCGCACGACCTGTTCGCCTTCATGTCCACCGGCAACCGCAACGAAGCGCCGAATGCGTCGAAGCCGGTATTGCTGCGCCCGCTCGCGGAGGCGGCGTAATGGCGTTCGGCTCCATGTCCAATCAGCGCGGCGCGCAGCCGGTGGCGGAAATCAACATGATTCCGCTGATCGACGTGATGCTGGTGCTGCTGGTGATCTTCATCGTCACCGCACCGCTGCTGACGCACGCGGTGAAGATCGACCTGCCCCGGGCCAGCAGTCAGTTCAACGAAGTGAAGCGGGAGAACATCCATCTCTCCATCGACGCCGCCGGCGCGATGTACTGGAACGGCGAGCCGGTCCAGGCCGATGCCTTGCGCACCCGCATGGCCGAATCCGCCCACCTCGACCCGCAGCCGGAACTGCATATCCGCGCCGACGGCGAGCTGGCCTACAAACAGGTCGTCGCCGTGATGTCGGCTGCCTCGAAAGCCGGCTTGACCCGCATCGGCTTTGTCACCGATCCCCGCGTACCTTGAGTGAACCTATTTGTCGTAGGAGCGCCTTCCAAGGCGCGAAGGTCAGAACAATCGCGCCTTGGAAGGCGCTCCTACGTTGGGTCGACGCTGCGGCTTTCGAGCACACATGAACAACTGTGGTTTCCAGATTGAATGGAGCGCATGGCGCCCCGCGTTTTCCAAACCTGCCAGCCAGCCTTACGCCAGCCAGCCCAAACCCCGCAACAAGGAGCTACTGGTGCAACCCAAGAAAACCTCACCCACCGCGATATCCCGACGTCCGAAACTTCTCCCGCTCGGTGCTGCCCTGATGGCGGTGTCGTTCAATGCAAGCGCGGATTCCACTGCCGAGAAGACGCTGTCCACCGTCACCGTGCAGGCCGACGCCGAAATGCAGCAGGATGGCATGCGCGCCACCGTCACCCGCGTCGGCAAGACGCTGCAGGACCCGCATGACATCCCGCAGGCGGTCACCACGGTGACCAACAAGATCATGGAGGAGCAGCAGGTCGGCAGTCTGCGCGAGGCGCTGCGCAACGTCTCCGGCCTTACCTTCAACGCGGCTGAAGGCGGCCGTTCCGGCGACAACATGATGCTGCGCGGCTTCTATACCTTCGGCGACATGTATCTGGACGGCATCCGCGATACCGCGCAGTACAACCGCGAGACGTTCAACCTGGAACAGGTCGATGTGCTGCGCGGCGCCGGCGCGATGCTGTTCGGACGCGGCCAGGCCGGCGGCGTGATCAACCAGGTCAGCAAGACGCCGTTGCTGACCGACCGCCACAAGGTGACCGGCAGCGTCGGCACGGACGGCTATCTGGAAGGCACCGGCGATTTCAACAAACGTCTGGGCGAAACCACGGCGATCCGCGTCAACGTCATGCACCGCGATGAGGGCAGTTGGCGTGCCAATCCGACCACCGGCGCCGAGCCGGAAATCCATCGCGAGGGTCTGGCCGCCAGTCTCGGCTTTGGCATCAGCACCGATGACGAATTCACGCTGAGCCATATCGTCACCACGACCGACGACATCCCGGATTACGGTTTCAGCTTCGACACCGCGACGCGCAGCCCCAATACCAATTTCTCGCCCGCCACGTTCTGGGGCATCGACGCCAATTTCGACGAAAGCGAAACCCGCGTCACTACCGCCACCTACACGCATCGCTTTTCGCCGAAGAGCGAATGGCGCACGCAACTGCGCTACGCCGACTACGCGCGCAGCTATTGGGCGCGCACACCGAGCGCGACGGTGGCGCCAGGCAGCAACGGTCTCAATGCCGGCAGCACCAACGCCGGCCCGACGCGGGCGATGGACTACGAAACGCTGACGCTGCAATCGGACTTCAACAACACGTTCAAGGCCTTCGGCATGCAACACGAGTTCCTGCTCGGCGCCGAATACCTGCATGAAGACAGCTTCCGCCACGGCCTGCAGAACCTGGGCGGCACCACGGCGTTGAATCCGCCCGTGTTCCAGCCGTATGTGACCAGCACGACCGGCACGCCGGTGCGTTTCGATTCGGATTCCTACGCCGTGTACGTGCAGGACAGCGTGGAATTCATGCCGAAATGGAAAGCGACGCTGGGTCTGCGCCAGGACGAGATGGATGCAACCTATTCCAGCACTACGTCGCCCTCGCTGCGGTATGGCGAAATGAGCACGCGCGCCGCGCTGTCCTATCACCCGACCGATGAAACCCACTACTACCTGGGTTACAGCGATTCGTTCAGCCCGACCGCCGATCTGTATCAGCTCACCGTGACGCCGCAGCCGGCGGAACGCAGCCAGGTGCTGGAACTGGGCGCCAAGTGGATGCTGTTGCACGGCGATCTCGCCTTGCGCGCCGCGATCTACCGCGCCAACAAGGATTGGGAACGCAATACCGACCTGGAATCCATCGCTGCGATCCTGACCAAGAAACGGCGTACCGATGGCCTGGAGCTGGAACTGGCAGGCCGCATCAGCGACAACTGGGAAATCTTCTCCGGCCTGGCCTTGATGGACGCGACGATTCTGGAAGCGGCGGAAAACGTCAACGCCACCACCGGCGTCATCACCACCGGCAACGCGGGCTATATCGGCCAGCGCGCGCGCAACACGCCGAAGTACACCTTCAACCTATGGACCACTTACAAGCTGAACGGTGGCTGGAAGGTCGGCGGCGGCGTCGAGGCCAAGGGCGACCGCTACGGCTACAACCCGAGCGGCGCCGGCGCGATTCCCACGCTGCCCGGCGGCACGGAATTCCATCCCAACACGGCGCCGGCCTATGCGCGCTGGGATGCGATGGTGGCCTACGAGCAGAAGAAGTGGGGCGTGCGCCTCAACGTGCAGAACCTGTTCGACACGGTCTATTACGACGCGATCTACGACAACGGCGGCTTTGCCGTGCCGGGTGTCGGCCGCAAAGTGATTTTGTCGGGCGAGTACAAGTTTTAACTCAAACAGTCATGCCGGCGCAGGCCGGCATCCGGAAGTTTGCTGGACCCCGGCCTGTGCCGGGGTGACAAACCACTATTCGAGGCCCCCATGCTGATCACCATCGATGACGTCCTCACCCCGGAAGAACTAGGCACCGCCCGCGATCTGCTCAAGCGTTCCACCTGGGCCAGCGGTTTGATTACTGCAGGCCCGCAGGCGGCACAGGC
Source organism: Hydrogenophilaceae bacterium (assembly GCA_031426735.1). GTDB lineage: Bacteria > Pseudomonadota > Gammaproteobacteria > Burkholderiales > Thiobacillaceae > PFJX01. The sequence goes on from JASJPK010000142.1 coordinate 38,054, forward strand.
GAAGAACAATCAGCAGTTGCCGGAAGATGCCACGCACCTGCCGGAATTGCGGCGTCTGGTGCTGGGCGCCCTCAACCGCAATGCGCTGTTCTTCACGGCCGCGTTGCCGCTGAAAATCCTGCCGCCGTTCTTCAACCGCTATGGCGGCGACACCAATCATTACGGCTATCACACCGACAACGCCATGCGCGCGGCCCCCGATGGCGGCTATGTGCGCGCGGACGTTTCCGCCACGCTGTTGCTCAACGATCCGGAAGAATACGAAGGCGGCGTCCTCACCATCGAGGACACCTTCGGCGAGCACGGCGTCAGGCTCAAGGCCGGCAGTCTGGTGGTGTACCCGTCCTCCTCGATCCATCAGGTCTCGCCGGTGACCGCCGGCGAACGCCTGGCCTGCTTCATGTTCATCCAGAGCATGGTGCGCGACCCCGGCCAGCGCCGGCTGTTGTTCGACATGGACATGGCGTTGCTGGCTTTGCGCGAGCAGCTGGGCGAGAGCGGCCCCGGCAGCGACCCGGTGGTGCGCCTGACCGGCACTTATCACAACCTGTTGCGGCGCTGGGCGGAAACGTGAACGCCAGGCATCTCGAAACGCTCCCGCCAGATATCGCCACCGTCGCCGACTACGCAGCCCATGCCCGCGCACGCCTCGACCCCGTCGCCTGGCGTTATCTGCAGGATGGGAGTGGCGCCGGTTTGACCCTGGCCGCGAATCGCCGCGCCTTCGATGATCAAAGCCTGATGCCGCGCCCGCTGGCCGATGTACGTGGCGGCCACACTCGCCTCAAGCTGTTCGGCCAGGCGCTGGAACATCCCATCCTGCTGGCGCCCATTGCCTACCAGCGCCTGTTTCACCCGGACGGTGAAGCCGCCAGCGCGATGGCCGCCGCCGCGCAAGGAAGCGCGCTGTGGGTCAGCAGCCTGGCCAGCCAACCGCTTGAAACCATCGCGACAGCCGCCCAGCAAGCCGGCGGCACGCCCTGGTTTCAACTCTACTGGCAAGGCGAACGCGAACGTACCTTGCGTCTGGCGCAACGGGCGGCGGCGGCGGGGTATCCCGTATTCATGTTGACCGTCGATGCCCCGGTGAAACTGGCGACGCTGGAACTGCCCGGCGTTATCACGGCGGTCAATCTCGAACGCCCGCTTGCCGCCGCCGCGATCCTGCCGGAGCAAAGCCGGGTGTTCGATGGCTGGATGGCGCCCGCGCCGACCTGGGACGATGTCGCCTGGCTGCGCGACCACCTTCGCCAACCCCTGATCGTCAAAGGCCTGCTGCATCCCGAGGATGCGGAGCGCGCGGTACAACTCGGCTGTGAAGGCATCGTCGTCTCCAATCACGGCGGCCGTGTGCTGGATGGCGCACCCGCCAGTCTGGCGGTGCTGCCCGCAATCGTGCAGCGCCTGCAAGGTCGCGCCAGGATATTGCTCGACAGCGGTATTCGTGACGGCCGCGACATCTACAAGGCACTCGCGCTCGGCGCCGATGCCGTGCTGCTTGGACGCCCCTACATCTGGGCGCTGGCCAGCGCCGGCGCGCTGGGCGTGGCGCATGCCATCCGTTTGCTGCGCGACGAACTAGAGGTTACGATGGCTTTGTGCGGTTGCCGGACTTTGCCGGCGGTGAGGCCATCGGAAGCTTGAAAAACCCGATCCGTACCCACGTCCCAAAAAAACACCCGCCTCCCGTCGGAGGCGGGTGTTCGCAAAACAGCTCAGGCCGGGAATCTCAGCCGAACGGTTTCGGCTTCGGCGTGTCGTTGGTTGAAGGCGGCAGGATCGGCATCTTGAAGTCGGGCTGCTTGCCGGTCAGGGTCTTCAGGAAGGCGACGATCTTGGCGATTTCTTCCGGGTTGTAGGCGCGGCCGACTTGCAGTTTGCCCATGATTTCCACGGCTTTTTCCAGGCTATCGGCTTCGCCGTCGTGGAAGTACGGGTAGGTCATTTCCACGTTGCGCAGCGTCGGCACCTTGAACTTCATCCGGTCGGCATCCTTGCCGGTCAGGCCAGCCACACCAACCGCCTTGTTCGGGGTGTCGTACTTGGCGACCAGGCCCATGGTCTGGAACGAACTGCCGCCGACGGCCGGGCCGTAATGGCAGGCGGTGCAGCCGCTGTCCTTGAACAGCGTGTAGCCTTGCTGCTCGGCCTGACTCAGCGCCTTCTTGTCGCCCTTCAGCCACTTGTCGAAGCGCGAATCCGGCGTCACCAGGGTCTCCTCGAAGGCGGCGATGGCGTCGGTGACCATGTCGATGTTGGCCGCATCCTTGCCGAATACCTTCTTGAACTCGGCCTTGTAGGCGGGTATCGAGTTCAGCACGTCGACTGCCAGTTCATGCGTGAAAGCCATTTCGCCGGGATTGGCGATGGGGCCGCCAGCCTGCGCCTTCAGATCCTTGGCGCGGCCATCCCAGAACTGCGCCAGGTTCATGCTGGAGTTGAGCACGGTGGGGGCGTTGATCGGACCCTGATTCCAGTTGTGGCCGATCGAGGTCTTCAGGTTGTCGGTGCCGCCCATCGACAGGTTGTGGCAGGAGTTGCAGGAAATGAACCCTGATTTGGACAGGCGCGGATCGAAATACAACTTCTTGCCGAGTTCCACCATGGCCGCATTCTTCACCTTGGCGGCGGGGACGGGCTGGATCGGTTCGGCGGACCAGGCGGCGGGGGCGGCCAGGGTGAGCAGGGCAATAACCAGGCTACGCAATTTCATGGAAAGCTCCTTATGCAGATGGGGGAATGGTTCAAGTCACGGCAATGGCTAATTCGTTATTACTATTTGGCTATGTCTTGATTTAAACCAGATATAAGTATCTTGATTGCGCTTGATCGAAGTCAAGTATTTTTATACCAGCGTATCTACAAGATCCTGCGCCGCAAGGTGGTTTCCTTATAAAACAGCGTGTTATGAATTTGTTGACATGCGTTCTCATTTGCAACGAGAATAAATGCAACGCGTCAATGAGGTTTCATCATGTACGTCTGTGTCTGTCAGGCAGTGACCGAGCGGCAGGTTCGCGAAGCGGTGGAAAGTGGCGTCACCTCCATGCGCGGTCTGCGCCAGGAACTCGGGGTGGCCTCGGAATGCGGTCGTTGCGCGCGTTGTGCGCATGGCATCCTGAAGGAATGCAGGAACTGCCCGCGCCGAGAAGAAGAACTCGCTTGTGCCGCTTGATTGACTAGTATTGCTATAAGCGTTTTTCGGTCAGCCCTATAGCCAGTCCAACAGGCAAGCCAACGGCACGCCGGATACGCCCCGATCCACGCTCAAATCGTTCGCCGGGATGTCCCAAGAACGACTTCCCCCCTTTGGGGGGCGGCTCGGACCGAAGAACCGAGCCGGGGGTGCAGCCAACAAAACCAACAGGAGGTTCCATGAAAGGCGACAAGAAAGTCATTCAGTACCTGAACAAAGCACTCACTGTCGAACTGACCGCCATCAACCAGTATTTTCTGCACGCCCGCATGTACAAAAACTGGGGCTTCGTAGCCCTCGGCAAGCACGAGTACGAGGAATCCATCGAGGAAATGCATCACGCCGACAAGCTGATCGAGCGCATCCTGTTTCTCGAAGGCTTGCCCAATCTGCAGGATCTCGGCAAGTTGATGATCGGCGAGAACGTGCCGGAATGTCTGGGCTGCGATCTGAAGCTGGAGCAGAACGGCCACGCGCTGTACATCGAGGCCATCCACTATTGCGAATCCGTGAAGGACTACGTTTCCCGCGAGATTCTGGAAGGCATCCAGAAAGACACCGAAGAACACATCGATTACCTGGAAACGCAGATCAGTCTGGTCGAGCAAGTTGGCGTGCAGAACTATCTGCAGAGCGCGATGGGCGGCATTGCCAGCTGAGCGGTCACGGCCTGCTAAACCTGCGGGCGGGTCGCCCGCGCTCCGGCCGTACTTCGTAGGAGCGCCTTCCAAGGCGCGATGCGTGGCTACCTGTTAGCTAATCCGAGCCGCTCAAAACACAGATAAACCTCGCGGCTGGCCCAGGCATCGGTCGCGGCGTAGCCGATTTGCGTTTGAGTCAGCTGCGGCGTCGACCAATTGGTGGTTTTTGCGCCTTTGGCGAGGCGCCAACCGAGAAACAACGCGGTGAGGTTACGCAAGCCGGTCTGCGAATTGCCGTGCCGTCTGGCGATATGGCCGATATCCACGACCGCCGCAGCCTCGAACGGAAACAGGCGCTTGAGTTGGCCGACATCGCCGGCCAACGCCACGCCCGCCTTGACGATGCGCGGGTTGGCAAGCAGTTCGGCCAGCGCCCGCGAACAATCCAGTTGTTCCAGTTGCAGCAGGTACACCCGGCGCGCAGTCGCGATCTGAACCAGGCAGGGCAGATAACTTTCGCCTTTGCTGAATGCGGGCCGCGTCTCGGTATCGAAGCCGACGATGCGTTCATGACGTATGTCCCGCATCGCCTCCGTCAGCGCCGCCGGGGTGTTGACCACGCAAACTTCGCCTTCGTAGCGCCGGATCGGCAGGCTGGCGATCTCTTCCCGGCTGATCGCGCGACGAAATTCTTCCGGTAAGCGCGCGGCGCGCTGCGCCTTGGCCGGGGCAATTGGCAAGGGCGCCGATTGCTTGCTGAACAAAGCCCGCACCCACGCGCGGCCCAAGGCAAGAAAGCGTCGAATCGAAGTCAGGTCGACCGCCAATTACTCCGCCGCCAGTCGGGTCACGACGCTGATTTTCTCCATGTCGTGCCCCTTTCTCGCCCGGTGCAGCAAATAGCGAATCAAGGCGGCGCCGGAGAGCGTCAGGCTGACCGGTTTGCCGGTGCGCGATTTGCCTTCCAGCAGCAGGCGTTCGCCATCAAACGTGGTGATCGCGCTGAGGTGTTCGCGCTCTTCCAGTTTCATGATCTGCACGCCCTTGCCGCCGCCCAGTGCTTTCATCTCGTCGAGCGGGAAGGCGAGCAGCTTGCCGTTGTCGGCGGCGGCGGCAACCCAGCTGCCGGACAGCTTGACCGGTGGCAGCGGAGAGCCGCCTTCGTCCAGGGTCAGGAAGGCCTTGCCGGCACGTTGGCGCGAGAGCAGATCGGTCAACTGGCAGACAAAGCCGTAACCGCTGTCGCTGGCGATCAGCAAGCGGGTGTCCGGCGCGGCGGAGAGCGCGAACATCAGGCGTGCGCCGCGGCCCATTTCGAGCAGGCTCGACATCGGCACGCCGTCGCCGCGTCCGGTCGGCAGGTCGGCGATGCGGATGCTGTAGGTGCGGCCGGCGGAATCGAGCAGCACCAGCGGCCACACCGTGCGGGTTTCGATCACCGCCAGCGCGGCATCGCCGGCCTTGTACTGCAGCGCGGCGAGGTCGAGGCCGTGCCCGCTTCTGGCACGCATCCAGCCGTTCTTCGACACGATCACGGTCACCGGCTCATCGGCGATGGCAGCCTCCGCGCTGGACGCGGTCACCGCCGCCGAGGTTTCAATCAGCGTGCGGCGGTCGTCGCCGTATTTCTTCGCATCGGCGCGGATTTCGGCGACGACGACGCGCTTCAGTTCGACCTCGTCGCCGAGGATGCGCTGCAAGCCGTCGCGTTCGTCGCGCAACTCGCCGAGTTCCTTTTCGATCTTGATGCCTTCCAGCCGCGCCAACTGGCGCAGGCGGATTTCCAGGATGTCCTCCGCCTGAATCTCGCTCAGGCCGAAGGCGGCGATCAGGTCGGCTTTCGGATCGTCGGCTTCGCGGATGACGCGGATGACCTCGTCGATGTTGAGCAGAACCGCTTGCCGGCCTTCCAGGATATGCATGCGGCGATTCACCGCGTCGAGGCGGAACTGGCTGCGCCGGCGCACCGAGACGAGGCGGAAATCGACCCATTCCAGCAACAGGTCGCGCAGGCCCTTCTGCCCGGGGCGGCCGTCGCGGCCGACCACGGTGAGGTTCATCGGCGCCGTGGTTTCCAGGCTGGTCTGCGCCAGCAACAGGCGCATGAAGGCGTCCGGCTCCTGGTTGCGCGATTGCGGTTCCAGCACGATGCGCACCGGCGCCTTTTCGTCCGATTCGTCGCGCACGGTTTCCAGCGCCGCCAGCATCGCGCTCTTCAGCGTCTTCTGTTCCTGGCTGAGTTCCTTCTTGCCGGTCTTGACCTGCGGATTGGTGATGGCGTCGATCTGGGTCAGGATCTGGGCGGTGGAGACGCCCGGCGGCAACTGCGTGACGACGATGCGCCACTGCCCGCGCGCCAGCGGCTCGACTTCCCAGCGCGCCCGCACGCGCAGGCTGCCGCGTCCGGTTTCGTAGGCGGACTGGATGTCGGCCGGGCTGGAAATGATCTGGCCGCCGCCGGGGAAGTCCGGGCCGGGGATGTGCGCCATCAATTCCTGCGTCGACGTTGCCGGATGCTTCAGCACCTGGATTGCGGCTTCGGCGATTTCGCGCAGGTTGTGCGGCGGCATTTCGGTTGCCATGCCGACCGCGATGCCGGAGGCGCCGTTGGCCAGCAGCATCGGCAAACGTGCCGGCAGCAGCGCGGGTTCCTGGAAGGCGCCGTCGTAATTGGGTTTGAAATCGACCGTGCCGGCGTCGATCTCGGCCAGCAGCAGTTCGGCGATCGGCGTCAGCCGGCTTTCCGTGTAGCGCATTGCCGCCGCGCCGTCGCCGTCGCGCGAGCCGAAATTGCCCTGGCCGTCGATCAGCGGATAGCGCAGCGTAAAGCTCTGCGCCATGCGCACCATCGCGTCGTACACCGACTGGTCGCCGTGCGGGTGCAGTTTGCCGATGACATCGCCGACCACGCGCGCGGATTTGACGTGCTTGGTGCTGGAACTCAGCCCCATCTCGCGCATCGAGAACAGGATGCGGCGCTGCACCGGCTTCATGCCGTCTTCCACATTGGGCAGCGCGCGGCCCTTCACCACGCTCATCGCGTAGGCCAGATAGCAGCGCTCGGCGTAGTCGGCGAGCGAGAGGTAATCCTTCGGTTCTTCCGGCTGGCCGGAATCGCCGGCTGGCGGTGGCGCGGGCGGTTCCTGTCCGGTGGGGGGCGTGTCGTCGAACAGGTCCGGCGTCAGCGTGTCTTCAGCGTGCATTACTGGCTTTTCTTGATCGAGGCCAGATGCGCTTTCGAGCGGGCGTGGCAGTCGGCGCATTTCCAGCGCTTGGTGCCGTTGGCGCAACGCGCCATGACGCCGCCCAACACGGGTTTGGTGCGGCTGCAACTGGAACAGAAGCGGCGTTCGTCCGCCGCCGGTTGGCTGACTACGACGTCCGCTGCGGACACCTCGGCCGGTTTTTTGGTTTCACTGCTCATATATCCGCCTCCACGGTATTACCTTTCAATTCCATCCACTCGCGACGGGCGCTGGCTTCGCCTTTGCCCATTAGCATGTCGAACATCGCCACGGCGGATTCCATTTCCGCGCGCGTCACCCGTACCGGCAACACGCGTCGCGTCGCCGGGCTCATCGCGGTTTCGCGCAATTGCTCCGGGTTCATTTCGCCGAGGCCTTTGAAACGGCCGACTTCGATCACGTCCTGTTTGATGCCCTCGCGTACCAGACGATCCTGAATCGCTTCGAGTTCATCGTCGTCCAGCGCATAAAAGCGTCGCATCGGCTTCTTGCCGCGCGCCGGCACATCGACCCGATACAACGGCGGCTGCGCGATGTGGATGCGGCCCTGTTCCACCAATTGGGGGAAATGCTTGAAAAACAAGGTCAGCAGCAGGGTCTGGATGTGCGAACCGTCGACGTCGGCGTCGCTCATCACGACGACCTTGCCATAGCGCAGGCCGGACATATCGGGGCGGTCATTGAAACCGTGCCGCTCGACGCCGAGCGCGACGGCGATGTCGTGTACTTCGTTGTTGGCGTAGAGCCGTTCCGGTTCGACTTCCCAGGTGTTCAGCACCTTGCCGCGCAACGGCAGGATGGCCTGGGTTTCGCGGTCGCGCGCCTGTTTGGCGGAACCGCCGGCGGAATCGCCCTCGACCAGGAAGATTTCCAGCTCTTCCGGATTCGAGCCGGACGCATCGGACAGCTTGCCGGGCAACACGACGACGGAAGACTGCTTTTTCTTCTCGACTTTCTGCGCCGATTTGAGGCGCGCGGCGGCGGCCTTGCCGGCCAGTTCGGCGAGCGCCTTGCCGTGCTCGACGTTGCCGTTGAGCCAGACCTCGAACGGGTCGCGCACCATCGCCGAGACCAGTTTCACCGCCTCGCGCGAATTGAGTTTTTCCTTCACCTGGCCCTGGAACTGCGGGTCGAGAATGCGCGCCGAGAGCACGAAACTCATTCGCCCGCACACGTCTTCCTGGCGCAACTGCACGCCGCGCGGCAGCAGGCCGTGATGTTCGGCGAAGCTCTTCACCGCGTCGAACACGCCGGCTTTCAGGCCGGCTTCGTGCGTGCCGCCCTGCGCGGTGTGGATCAGGTTGACGAAGCTTTCGGCGGCAAGCTGGCCTTCCGACCAGGTGAATACCCAGGCGGCGCCTTCGCCCTTGGCGAAGCCGCCATTGCTTGCCTCTCCATCGGCATAGCGTTCGCCGCCGAAGGCCGGAATCAGGGTTCCCACATCACCTAGAAGCTCGGCCAGGTATTGCGGCAAACCGTTCGGATAGGTCCAGATTTTTTCCTGATCCGGCTGACCTTCCCGTTCGATGCCGAGTTTCACCGTGACGCCGGGCAGCAGCACCGCCTTGGCGCGCAGCAGGCGTTCCATTTCATGCAGGGAAATCTTCGGCGAATCGAAGAACGTCGCATCCGGCCAGGCGCGAACCAGCGTGCCGGTGTCCTTCTTCGCGCATTTTCCGGTCACCGTCAGCGGCACCGCGAGGCGGCCGCCATCGGCGAATTCCAGCGCGGAAATCTCGCCGTCGCGCTTTACCGTCACCGCCAAACGGGTGGACAGCGCATTGGTCACCGAAACGCCGACGCCATGCAGGCCGCCGGAGAAGGCGTAGGCGCCGTCGCCGCTGGTCTTGTCGAACTTGCCGCCGGCATGCAGGCGGGTGAACACCACGACGACGGTGGGTTCCTTCTCGGTCGGATGCGGCCCGACCGGAATGCCGCGACCATCGTCCTGCACCGACACCGAACCATCCAGATGGATACGCACCGACAAGGTCTTGGCGTAACCGGCCAATGCCTCGTCGGCCGCGTTGTCGATCACTTCCTGGACGATGTGCGTCGGCGTGTCGGTGCGCGTGTACATGCCCGGCCGCGCGCGCACCGGCTCCAGGCCTTTGAGGACGCGGATGGAGGCTTCGTTGTATTGGTTCAATGGATTCACTGCGTTAACGACTTAAATCATGATTTTGAAACGCTGTTTTTGGGATTGCGCAGCACCCTGCAGTAAATACAACACATCAAAAAACCTTACAACACATAGCGCGACAGATCTTCGCTCGCCGCCAATTCCTTCAAGCGCGCATCGACGTAAGCGGCATCGACATGCAGCGTCTCGCCCGAGCGTTTGTCGGCATCGAACGAAAGTTCGTCGAGCAGGCGTTCCATCACCGTGTAGAGCCGGCGCGCGCCGATGTTCTCGGTGCGCTCGTTGACCTGCCAGGCCAGTTCGGCGAGGCGACGAATCGCGTCGTCGCTGAATTCGAGCTTGACCCCTTCGGTTTCCATCAAGGCCTGATATTGCCGGGTCAGGCAGGCGTCGGTGCCGGTCAGGATGCGCTCGAAATCGGCGACGGACAGGCTCTGCAGTTCGACCCGGATCGGGAAACGGCCCTGCAATTCGGGAATCAGATCGGATGGCCTGGACAGGTGGAAGGCGCCGCTGGCGATGAACAGGATATGGTCGGTCTTGATCATGCCGAACTTGGTCGACACGGTGGAACCTTCCACCAGCGGCAGCAGATCGCGCTGCACGCCCTGGCGCGAGACGTCCGGCCCGGTGCCTTCGCGGCCGGCAATCTTGTCGATCTCGTCGAGAAACACGATGCCGTTCGATTCGACATTGCGCACCGCCGCGAGCTTGATCTCGTCTTCGTTGACGAAGCGGCCGGCTTCTTCGTCGGCCAGTTGCTTCATCGCCTCGGAAATCTTCAACTTGCGCTTCTGCGTACGCTTCTGGCCCAGGTTCTGGAACATGCCCTGCAACTGGGTGGTGAGTTCCTCCATGCCGGGCGGCGCGAAGATTTCCATCTGCGCATTGGTCATCGCCAGATCGAGTTCGATTTCCTTGTCGTCGAGCTGGCCCTCGCGCAGCATCTTGCGGAATTTCTGGCGGGTCGCGGAATCCTCCGGTTTGGCGTCGCTTTCCCAGGCATCGCGCGCACCCGGCAGCAGGATATCGAGAATGCGGTCTTCGGCGGCTTCCTCGGCGCGCATACGGACCTTGCGCGTGGCTTCCTCGCGCGCCTGCTTGACGGCGATTTCGGCCAGATCGCGGATGATGCTGTCGACATCCTTGCCGACGTAACCGACCTCGGTGAATTTGGTCGCCTCCACCTTGATGAACGGCGCGCCGGACAAGCGCGCCAAGCGTCGCGCGATCTCGGTCTTGCCGACGCCGGTGGGGCCGATCATCAAGATGTTCTTCGGCGTGATTTCCTGGCGCATGACACCTTCCACGCGCATGCGTCGCCAGCGGTTGCGTAGCGCGATGGCGCAGGCACGCTTGGCTGCATCCTGGCCGACGATGTGTTTATCGAGTTCATGCACGATTTCATGCGGTGTCATTTGGGTCATAACATGCTCTAAGCTTCATTACGGGCAGGAACAAGGCGAGCGAGTCTATCACTCGCTCGCGCTCCGGCTCCCGGCGTGGGTAATAGCGTTATAGTGGCGCTCAGAATCGACAATTCAAGGAGAAATCATGGCTTACCGCTTAGTTCGGCACCTGCTGCTGTTGCCGCTCATGCTGGCCGGCGCCGCAAGTGCCGCCGAAGTCGCCAAGGTCGGCGATCTGGAAATGCACAGCGTCGCCGTGCCCTCCACCGAGCTGACGCCGGAAGCCGCCAAGGACTACAACATCACGCCGGCAGCCGGTCGCGGCCTACTCACCGTCACGTTGATCAAGAAAGGGCGCAACGGCAAGGCCGAATCGGTGTCCGGCCAGGTTTACGCCGGCGCGGTCACGCAAGACAACAAGCTCTTCTCCATCCCGATCCGTGAGGTGCGCCAGCCGGATGGCGTCTATTACCTGGGCGAATATCGCGTCAATGCACCCGATACGCTGCGCTTTCTGGTCAACGCCAATGTGCTCGGTAAACCGTTGAAGGCGGAGTTTTCGCGGGCGTTCAGCGCCGTTCAGTAATGCGCTCAGCGCGCTAACTGCAACAAGCCCCAGCAGCCCATCGCGGCCACGGCGGCACCCGCGCCGCGTTTCACCCAGATTTGACGCGCGAAGGCGCGCAAGCTTTCCGCCGCCCAGCCCATCAACAACAGATTCGGTAGCGTGCCGAGGCCGAATGCCAGCAACAGGCCGGCGCCCTCCATCGCACTGCCGGCGGACAACGCCATCACCAGCACGCTGTAGACCAGACCGCACGGCAGCCAGCCCCACAGGGCACCCGCTGCGACCGCCTGGCCCAGATTGCGCACCGGCATGACCCTGGCGAGTAGTGGCTGCACCTGCCGCCAGACCGCGCCGCCGGCTTTTTCCAGCACCCGTATCGACTGATTGAGGCCGGCCAGATAGAGGCCGAGCAGGATCAGCACGACCTGCGCCAGCACATAGAGGCCGCGTTGCAGCGGAAACAGGCTGTCCGACAGGAACGCGGCGGAACCGAGCAGGCCGGCCAGCGCGCCGAGCAGGACATAGCTGGCGATGCGGCCGGCGCTGTAGCCGAGATGGAAGCCGAACGGCTGGCGCACGCCACTGTGGAACGACATCGCCGCGACGATGCCGCCGCACATGCCGATGCAATGCGTGCCGCCGAGCAGACCGGTGAGGAAGGCGGCGAGGAAGGACGTATCGGGCATGGCGCGGATTCTAGCCCGCACACCAGGAGCGCCGACGTCTCGCCGGCTGGTTTGGTATTTTCAGCTTCCGTTACCTATCGATCCAGCAGCGATATCCAGTGCACCACCGGCACGTCGCTGGCGGCGGCAAGATGCGTTTGGCAACCCACGTTGGCACTGGCGATCAATTCCGGTCCGCGCGCTTGCAGGTTCGATAATTTGCGCGTGCGCAGTTGGCCGGACAGTTCCGCTTGCAGCATGGAGTAAGTACCGGCGGAGCCGCAACACAGATGCGCTTCCTGCACCGGCAGCAGTTCGTGGCCGGCGCGGGTCAGGATGGCTTCGATGACGCCGCGCACTTGCTGGCCATGCTGCAGGCTGCACGGCGGGTGGAACGCGACCCGGCGCGGCGTCGCCGGCTGCAGTGCAGTCAGGTCTTCGTCGCGCAGGACTTCGGACAGGTCGCGTGTCAATGCGGACACGCGCGCGGCCTTGTCGGCGTAGGCCGGATCGTCGCGCAGCAGGTGGCCGTATTCCTTGACCGTGCTGCCGCAGCCGCTCGCGGTCATCACGATGGCCTCACAGCCGGTCTCAAGGTATGGCCACCAGGCGTCGATGTTGCGGCGCATGGCCCATTTCGCTGCGTCCGGCGCGGCCAGATGCTGGTCAATCGCGCCGCAGCAGCCGGCTGCCGGCGCCGCGATCAGTTCGATGCCCAGGCGTGCCAGCACGCGTGTAGCGGCGGCATTGATTTCCGGCGCCAGAGTGGGCTGCACGCAACCGGCCAGAACCAGCATGCGGCGGGTAGGAGGTCCGCTTGCGGGCCGATTTGCCGTTGCGTTGTTCGGCCCGCAAGCGGACCTCCTACAGTCCGTGTAGCCCGGATGGAGCTTGCGGAATCCGGGACCTGCGCGCTCCGAATCCCCGGATTCCGCTAGCGCTGCATCCGAGCTACGTGGCGGCACATGCTCGCGCAACGCCGCCGGCAGCACACCGCGCATGCGCTGGCCGAGCTTGAACAGCGGCCCGAACAGCAGCGTCGACTTCAGCGCTTTGCGTAATCCCGCACGCAGCAGACGTTCGCCGGCCGGACGCGGACTGAGCCGTTCGACCACTTCGCGGCCGATGTCGACCAGACGGCCGTATTGCACGCCGGACGGGCAGGTCGTCTCGCAATTGCGGCAGGTCAGGCAGCGGTCCAGATGCAATCGGGTGATGGCGCCGACCGGCTGGCCTTCCAACATCTGTTTGATCAGGTAGATGCGTCCGCGCGGGCCGTCGAGCTCATCGCCGAGCAGTTGATAGGTCGGACAAGTCGCGTTGCAGAAGCCGCAATGCACACAACTGCGCAGAATGGCTTCGGCTTCCCGGCCTTGCGCGCTGTCGCGGATGAAGTCGGCCAGCCGGGTCTGCATCAGAGCCCTTCGTACAGGCGGCCGGGGTTGAACAGGCCATGCGGATCGAGCGCGTGCTTGATGCGCCGGTGCAGCGCCAGCAGGGCCGGCGGCAACGGCTGGAACAGGTCGCCCGCGCCATCGTGTCCACGGAACAGCGTGGCATGGCCGCCCAGCGCGGACACCCGTTGTCGCAGCGCCTTCGCCGACAGAGCGGTGCTCAACCAGCGCAGCGCGCCGTTCCATTCGATCAGTTCCGTGCCGGGCAGGCTCAGCGCCGGCGCGGCGGCGGGCAGCGAGATGCGCCAGAGCGGCAAGCCGGACTGGAAGAAGGGCAACGTCTGCTCGCGCACGGTGGTCCAGATTGCCGGATCGGCATCGGCGGCGCCAAGCTGTTCAGCCGCCATTTCAACGCAACGCAAACTGGCCGACAGGCGCAGATAGCGCTTGCCATCGACTTGCAGGCTGGCGCTGATCGGCATCTGAGGCGCCCATCCGGCGGAAATCTCTGCGCTTTTTCCCGCGACATCGTCGAATACCAACGTTCGTTCGCAGGCCGGGCGCGGCAGCACCTTCAGCGACACCTCCAGCAATACGCCGAGCGTGCCGAGGGCGCCGACCATGAGGCGCGACACGTCGTAGCCGGCGACGTTCTTCATGACCTGGCCGCCCAGGCGCAGCACTTCGCCGCGTCCGTTCAGCAGTTTGACGCCGAGCACCGCGTCGCGCACCGAACCGCCCCAGGGCCGGCGCGGGCCGGACAGGCCGGCGGCGACCATGCCGCCGAGTGTGGCGCCTGGACCGAAATGCGGTGGCTCGAACGGCAGCATCTGATTGTGTTGCGCCAGCAGCGTCTCGATTTCGGCCAGCGGCGTGCCGGCGCGCGCAGTGACGACCAGTTCGCTCGGTTCGTAAGCGACGATGCCGCGATGGCCGGAGACATCCAGCGCTTCGCCCACGCAAGCGCGGCCGTAGAACGCCTTGCTGCAGCCGCCGCGAATACACAGCGGCGTGCGCGCGGCGATGGCCTGTTGCACGCGTTCGATCAGTTCACTCGGCGTCGTGTCGACGGTCATTGCACAGCACCACCCGCTAATGACGAAATGTGCCCGTAGGAGGCCCGCTCGCGGGCCGAATCGCCACGTAAATTATTCGGCCCGCGAGCGGGCCTCCTACACGAAAGGTGGATTTTCACGTCAGAACCTCGGCAATTCCGGAAACGGCAGCGCGCCGCCATGCACCTGCATGCGACCCATCTCGGCGCAGCGGTGCAAAGTCGGCACGGCCTTACCGGGATTGAGCAGGCCGTCCGGGTCGAACGCGGCCTTGATCGCGTGGAACTGGGCGAGTTCTTCCGGCGTGAACTGGCTGCAGGCGGCGTCCAGTTTCTCGACGCCGATGCCGTGCTCGCCGGTCACCGTGCCGCCGACTTCGACGCACAGTTTCAGGATATCGGTGCCGAGCGCTTCGGCGCGGCGCAGTTCATCCGGCTGGTTGGCATCGAACAGGATCAGCGGATGCAGGTTGCCGTCGCCGGCATGGAATACGTTGGCGACGCGCAGGCCGTATTGCGCCGAAAGTTCGCCGATGCGGCCGAGCACGCGCGCCAGATGCTGGCGCGGGATGGTGCCGTCCATGCAGTAGTAATCCGGCGAGATGCGGCCGACGGCGGGGAAGGCGCCCTTGCGGCCGGCCCAGAATTTCAGGCGCTGCGCGTCGTCTTCGGCGGTGCGCACCTCGCTCGCACCGGCATCCAGCAGCAGCTTGCGCAACGTCAGGATCTGCTCGGACACCTCGGCGTTGGCGCCGTCCAGTTCACACAACAGAATCGCGGCCGCGTCGACCGGATAGCCGGCGTGTACGAAATCCTCGGCGGCGCGGAGCGACAGGTTGTCCATCATTTCCAGGCCGGCCGGCAGGATGCCGGCGGCGATGATCTGCGCCACCGCCGCGCCGGCGGCTTCGACCGAAGCGAACGCCGCCAGCACGACCTGCGCGCGTTCCGGTTTGACCAGCAGCTTGACGGTGACTTCGACGACGATGCCGAGCAGGCCTTCCGAGCCGGTCATCAGCGCAAGCAGGTCGTAGCCGGGACTGTCCAGCGCCGGCAGGCCGATTTCGAGCAATTCGCCGTCTATCGTCAGCACCTTCAGCGCCAGCACGTTGTGCACGGTCAGCCCATATTTCAGGCAGTGCACGCCGCCGGAGTTTTCCGCCACGTTGCCACCGATGGAACAGGCGATCTGCGACGACGGGTCGGGCGCGTAATACAGGCCGTATTGGGCGGCGGCTTCGGAAATGGCCAGGTTGCGCACGCCGGGTTGCAGCCGCGCCAGGCGATTTTCGACATCGAGTTCGAGGATGCGATTGAGGCGCGCCAGCGACAGCACGATGCCATCCGCCAGCGGCAAGGCGCCGCCGGACAGGCCGGTGCCGGCGCCGCGCGCCACCACCGGCACCCGATGCGCGGCACAAGCGCGCAATACCGTTTGCACCTGTTCCAGCGTTTCCGGCAGGCACACCGCCAGCGGCACCTGGCGATAGGCGGCGAGGCCGTCGCACTCGTACGGACGCAGCGCCTCGGCTTCGATCAGCAGGGCGTTGGCCGGCAGCGCGGCGCGCAGGTCGACGAGCAGGTCGGCAAACGCTGCGGCCGTCACGACTGGCGCAATTCCGCGATGTCGCGCAGCAGCGGCGCGGTCACCGGCTCGATCTTGCGGCGCATCAGCGAGCCGATGGCGGTGGAGCGGGCGAAGATCGGTTGCACCGCGCTGTCGTCGCAGCGCGCCAGACGGGCGGCGGCTTCCAGTTTCGGGGCGAACGCCTGGCAGGCGTCGTTGACCGGTTGGTCGGTCTGG
The DNA here is from genome assembly GCA_031426735.1 of Hydrogenophilaceae bacterium. Classification (GTDB taxonomy): domain Bacteria; phylum Pseudomonadota; class Gammaproteobacteria; order Burkholderiales; family Thiobacillaceae; genus PFJX01. The sequence goes on from JASJPK010000142.1 coordinate 54,173, forward strand.
TTCCAGTCGAGGCCGCCGGCAAAATAGCGGCCGATGGCGTTCAGCGTGCGACTGACGACTTCCTGCGTTTCCGGCCGTTCCAGCACGCCGGCGGCGGCGTCGAGGAAAGTCTGGCCCTGGCTGGACAAGGCGCGTTCGAGCGCGCAGGCGGCCGGGTGGCCGGCAGCGAGTTGGACCGCCAGCGCGGCGCAGATCGCGTCATGCTGCGCGTGCGCCGCCAGCGGCAACGGCAATCGTCCGGCCGCCATTTCCAGGAAGGCGACGAAGTGGGTGTTGCTGCGCCGGCCGAATTTCCAGACGGTCGCCAGGCCGGCCGCCGCGACGGCGTTGGAATGGATCAGCACGGCGACGGTATCGATGATGCCGAGGTGGTCGTCCTGCAGGAACGGCAGGTGTTCGACCAGGAAGTCGGCCAGGATGCGCCCCATCGGCCCGCGCGCGACGGCGTCGCGGCTGAGCATCAGGCGGGCGTTTTCGATGGTCGGCAAGGTCCACCAGGCATAGCGCGCCAGTTCGTCGGTGAGGCCGGGCGAATGCACCACGGCAACCACGGCTTCGGGTTCGCCGGTGAGCAGTAGTTTGCCCAGATTGACCCCTTCCATCTGGCCATGCCGCGTCCAGCGCGTCAGATAGACCGGGTAACCGCCGGGCGAGCCGAGCGCGTGGCCGGACAGCAGTTCGCGCACCTGGCGCAGGTATTTGTCGGCGCGGCAGTTCGGCGCCAGCGGAATGCTGGCCTCGCCCTTGTCGGTCAGCGCATGCAGCGTCAGGTTCGCTTCGTCGATGCGCACCGCCTTCAGATCCTGTGCGAGCAGGACCTCCAGGCGGAAGCTGTCTTCGGGGGAGAGTTCCGTGCTCATACGTTTACAAGAAACCGTGTGCAGGAGGTCCGCTTGCGGGCCGATAGACCTTCGCTGGCGTGGTTGTTCGGTCCGCGAGCGGACCTCCTACAGGGACGCCAGTCATTCGCCCAGTTTCTCGAAGCAGCGCGCTGCGGCGGCGATCGTGGCGTCGATGTCGGCGTCGCTGTGCGCGGCGGAGACGAAACCTGCCTCGAACGCGGATGGGGCGAGGTAAATTCCTTCGTGCAGCATCAGATGGTAGAAGCGGTTGAAGCCTTCCTTGTCGCTCTGCATGACTTCGGCGTAGGAGGTCGGTGGCGTGGCGCGGAAATAGACGCCGAACATGCCGCCGACCGAATCGGCGCAGGCGAGGATGCCGGCGTCGCGCGCGGCGGCGTTGATGCCGGCGCACAGGCGTTCGGTCTTGGCGGTGAGCGCTTCATAGAAACCGGGCGCGGAAATCTTCTCCAGCGTTTTCAAACCGGCGGCTACCGCCACCGGGTTGCCGGACAGCGTGCCGGCCTGATACACCGGGCCGAGCGGCGCCAGCTTGTCCATGATCTCGGCGCGGCCGCCGAAAGCGCCGACCGGCAGGCCGCCGCCGATCACCTTGCCCAGCGTGGTCAGGTCGGGCTTGATGCCGTACAGACCTTGCACACTGCCGGCGCCGACGCGGAAGCCGGTCATCACTTCGTCGAAGATCAGCACGGCGCCATGTTTCGTGCAGTTCTCGCGCAGGCATTCCAGGAAGCCGGGTTTAGGCTTGATCAAATTCATGTTGCCGGCGACGGCCTCGACGATGATGCAGGCGATCTCGTTGCCTTTTGCTGCAAACAACTGGTTGACCTGATCGATGTCGTTGTAATCGAGCACCACGGTATGGCCGGAGCAGTCGGCCGGCACGCCTGCGGAACTGGGCTGGCCAAAGGTGAGCAGGCCGGAGCCGGCTTTCACCAGCAGGCTGTCGGCGTGGCCGTGGTAGCAGCCCTCGAATTTCACCAGCGTGTCGCGGCCGGTATAGCCGCGCGCGACGCGAATCGCGCTCATCGTGGCTTCGGTGCCGGAGGAAACCAGACGCAGTTTTTCCAGGCTGGGCAGCATTTCGACCAGTTTCTCCGCCATGCGCAGTTCCATTTCGGTCGGCGCGCCGAAGCTCAGGCCCAGCGCGGCCGTTTCGCATACCGCGCGCACCACGTCGGCATCGGCGTGGCCGAGGATCAGCGGACCCCATGAACCGACGTAATCGAGATACGACTTGCCATCCGCATCCCACACCCGGCTACCGGCGCCCTTGGCGAAGAAGCGCGGCGTGCCGCCGACCGAACGGAAGGCGCGCACCGGCGAGTTGACGCCGCCGGGAATGAATTTCTGGGATTGTTCGAATAGTTGGTCGTTGCGCGAGGTCATGCGGGTTCCTTGTCTTCGGATTTGTAAAGGCCGTAGGGTGCGCCGTGCGCACCATCAGACGTTCAATGTTGCGCGCGGCGCACCCTACGGAATCAGGTTTTGAACAGTTCCATGAAGTTTAAGGCAGCCAGATGCGGGTCGGGCGCGTCATACAGCGCGCTGATTACGGCCAGCAGATCGGCGCCGGCGGCGATCAGGCTGGCGGCATTGTCGAGCGTGATGCCGCCGATGGCGCAGACAGGCAGGCCGGTTGCGTGTTTCGCCGCCATGATCAGCGCGGGATCGGCGCGTTTGGCCTGCGGTTTGGTCGGCGAGGCGAAAAAACTGCCGAAGGCGAGGGTGTCCGCTCCCGCCTTCGCAGCCGCCAGCGCCAGCGGCAAGCTCTGGTAACAGGAGGCACCGAGAATTTTTCCGGGGCCTGCGGCATTTAGCCGCACCCGCGCGGTGGCAAGCAGGCCGTCGTCTTCGCCCAGATGCACGCCATCCGCCTCGCACAACAGCGCAAGGTCGAGGTCGTCGTTGACGATCAGGCGGGCGCCGTATTTTCGGGTGAGGCCGCGCAGGGCGACCGCCTGTTCCTGACGATGACATTCCGAAGTTTGCTTGTTGCGGTATTGCAGAATGCGACAACCGGCGGCGAGGATGGCCTCGGTTGCAGTCAACAGGCGGCGCGTGTCGTTCCAGTCCGGCGTGATCGCATACAGGCCACGCAGTGTCGATTCAGTCTTCATCGTCCCCGCGCACCCAGTACAGGCGGTCCGGAATGAATTGGCCCATGCCGGGGCGATAGGCGTTCTTCAGCGTCTGGTAGGTGTATTCCTGCGCTTCCTTGGCGGCCTCGGCTACGTCCTGGCCCAGGGCGAGCATGGCGGCCAGCGCCGAGGCCAACGTACAGCCGGAGCCGTGGTAAGAGCCGGGCAGACGATCCCAGTTCAGGCGATGCACGACGCCGCGCGTGTTGTACAGCGTGTTGGAAACCTGTGCGCCTTGCTCGTGCGCGCCGGTGATGAGGACATATTCGCAACCCATGTCGATCAGGCGGCGGGCGCATTCCGACAACTCGGGATCGTCGTTGTCGGCATCCG